>MAAY01000008.1 GCA_002162795.1 Rhodobacterales bacterium 56_14_T64 | reverse complement strand
TGCCCTATCATGGTGGCAATATTCATCCCCGGTTTTGGGGCTGGGTGCAGGGCACCGGGCTGGCCTCGGATCTGATTGCGGGCATGGCGGGGGCGGTGGTGAATGCCAACCTTGGTGGGCGTGATCACGGGGCCAATTACATGGAGCGCGCGGTGATTGACTGGACGCGCGACAAGATGGGCATGCCCGAGGGCAGCAGTGGGGTGCTGGTGGCCGGGACCTCGCAGGCAACGGTGATTGCCTTTCAGGCGGCGCGGGTGCGGGTGATGCCGGATGTGCGCAAGACTGGGCAGGGGGCGGTTCGGTTGGTCGCTTATGCTGGGGAAGGCATTCATAACGCCACGCGCAAGGCTTTGGAGCTGCTTGGGGTTGGATTTGATAACCTGCGTCTGGTGCCTTTGGTTAAGGGGCAGATGGATCTGGAGGCCCTGCGGGCACAGATTGCGCAGGACCGGGCAGCCGGGGTACAGCCGTTTTTGATTGTCGGCATGGCTGGCTCGGTTGATCTGGGAACTTATGATGATCTGGATGGGCTGGCGGATGTGGCGGAAGCCGAGGATCTGTGGCTGCATGTGGATGGCGCTTTTGGGGCCTGGACACGGATCGCGGATGATCCGTGGCGGGGCTTGAGCGATGGTATTGGCCGGGCGGATAGTATCGCGCTGGATTTCCACAAATGGATGTACGTTGGCTATGACTGCGGGCTGGTGCTGATCGCTGATGGGGATGCGCATCGGGCGGCTTTTGCGGCGCGGCCCAGTTATCTGGAGGCGGCGGAACGTGGGCTGGCGGGGGGAGATCCGTGGTTTTGCGACTACGGGATTGATCTGAGCCGTGGCAATCGGGCGTTGAAGGTTTGGACCGCGCTGGAGATGTACGGTGAGGCGGCCTTGGGGGCGGCAATCACTGACAATTGCCGACTTGCAGCGCTGATGGCGCAGGAGGTTGAGGTCAGCCCGGATATGCGTCTGGCGGCGCCTGTGGTGTCGAATGTTTGTGTGTTCACCGCGCGGGCTGATCTGACGGTAGAGGCGCAATCGGTGCTCAACAGCGAGATTGTCCAGAGCCTGCAGGAGAGTGGCGAAGTGGTGTTTTCAACCACGCGGGTGAATGGGGTGGTGATGTTGCGTGCGGCGATCACCAATCATCGCAGTCGAGAGGCGGACATTCGAGCTGCGATTGCTGCAGTGGCGCGACGGGCTGTTGCCTGACGGCAAGCGGGACAGGGAGTGATCACCGGATTTATTTGACACACGTCAGGGTCATTACCGGGGGGGTGATGCGGCGGGCTCGCGGCGCTGATGTTCCAGAGATCAGGCACCGCCTCCACGCACAAAGGCGCGCTCATAGGCTGGGCGGTTCTGGATAGTTTCCACAAAGGCTGCCAAGGCCGGGTATTCCTCGCCACGCCCCATGCGAATGGCGATCTCGGCGGGGAAGCTGAGCAGGATGTCGGCGGCGGACAGCTGATCCAGTACGAAATGGCCCGATGGGCGCAGCTGGCTGTTCATGAAAGCAAAGTGGCTGGCCAGTTGTTGTTGGATGCGTGGGTGCAGCGGGGCTCCGGCCTCGCCCAACGCGCCAACATAGAGGTTGAGCAGGATGGGGGTCATCGCTGAGCCTTCGGCAAAATGCATCAGTTCTGTGTGGCGGATGAACTCGGGTCTGCTGTGCAGGGGGATCATTTGCGGCGCATAATGGCTGCAGATCAGTTCGATGATGGCGGCGGATTCGATGACGGTCTCGCCGTCCATTTCCACCACTGGCGATTTGCCCAAGGGATGGATCTTTAACAACTCGGGCGGGGCCAGGTTGGTCTTGGCGTCGCGCTCGTAGCGGATCACATGATAGTCTAGATCCAACTCTTCGAGCAGCCACAAGATGCGGTGTGAACGGGAGCGGTTGAGGTGGTGTACGGTGATCATGAGGCGTTGTCCTGTACGGCTGCCCAGTCGAGAATGGCGCGGGCGATTTCGACGGGTTTCTGGTGGCAGAGCCAGTGGTCGGCCTGGTCAAACTCAAAGCGGGTAAGCTGTGGGGCGAACTCCTCCAACGCTTGGGTACTTGCTGGTGTCAGCGCAGTGTCGCCAGTGCCCCAGAGCAGTAGGTGAGGCTGTCGAACATACAGTCTGTCGAGCGGCATGTCGGGCATTGGCAGTGGCATGTCAGGCTTGGCCACCAGCAAAGGCGACGCCCGGTACCAGTTGATCATGGCGCGCAGACGCCCCGGGCGGGACCATTCCAGCTTGTATGCCTTTAGCCGCTCGCCGCTGAGCCAGCTGAGGTCCATGTCAGCAGAAAACAGCCCCAACAATTTGTCAAAGTCATTTGCTGCCAGCGCATCTTCGCTGCCGGGCTGGCGCAGCCATGTGATGTATTGCGAGGCAGCGGTTTGGGCGCCGCCTGCGACAAGGGCGCGTTGGAACGGCACCGGGTGTACTCCGTTGGCGATGATCAACCGTGACACCAGATCCGGGTGAAACATTGCCAACCCATAGGCGATGGCAGCGCCCCAATCGTGCCCTAGCACAGTGACAGGCCCGTCGATCTGTTTGATCAGCGCCACCATGTCGCTAATCAGCGCCGAGGTGGTGTAGTTTTCGACGCCTTCGGGTGTCCAGCTTTGGCCATAGCCGCGCTGATCTGGGGCAATGATGTGATAGTGTTGTGACAGTTCCGGCGCCAGCGTGTTCCAGGCGCCGCTGTATTCTGGAAAACCGTGCAGCATCAGCAGTGGCGGCAGGGATGGGTTACCCCAGCGGCGGACATAGAACGGATTGCCGTTCAGAGACTCAAAAGTGCCAGTCATGAGGAACGTCCGGCGGTCAGGCAGTCCGAGAGGCATGTGCGCAGGGGCATAAGGCTGGCAAAGCCTGCGTTCAGGGCTGAGAGCGGCCCGGACCACTCGGAGTTGGGCATGTTCCGCCAGACAGTGAGGGATTTGCGGCGTAACAGATCCCCTTGGGCGTGGTCTTTGTCAAAGGCGGAGGGGACGCGTTTCAGTTCGGGATCTTCAGCAATGAAGCCTTGGTGAGCCAGATTGTCTAGTTGTGCTGCTATTTCAATACCTTCGGCGCCATCAATAGCCGTACGCCAGTCTAACAACTGGGTCTTGTCGAACCCCATCACGCCACCGCCGATCCGGCAATAGTCGGGAGAAACGCCGAGGAATAATCCGAACTCAAGCCGCCCCTGGATCTGCCAAAACATGTGCAGGTGGTTGTGATAGGGGGTTTTGTCCTTGGAGAAGCGAATGTCGCGTTGCGGGCGGAACAGTTTTGCAGAGACCCTGTCACCGGCGGTCTTGGCCAAATCCGCAGTTAGCTGTTCCTGTAGCAACATTGCCGGGGCTTTCAGTTCAGCCTGATAGCGGGCCTTGCTGGCGGTGAACCAGTCGCGATTGTTGTTGGCGGCCAGCTCGCGCAGAAATATTTTTGCCTCGGGAATGAGCTGGGCAAAAGGATCGGTCATGAAAATAAGCTCCGGGTTTGAATCGGTGCAGCCTAACACAAGATCCGCGCAGCCCAAGGGGGAACGGATTGTCTTGCTCCGGCCAATGGCTGTGCCTAAGCCTTGGCTATGAACACTCAGTCGCTCCCAAACCCGCCAATGACTCGCAAGGGTCACATCCGTGCCATTGCCCTGCTTGGGGGACCGCTGATTGGCGGTCATGTAGCGCAGTTTGCCATTGGCCTGACCGATACGGTGATGCTGGGCTGGTACGGGGTCGAGGCGCTGGCAGCGGTGACACTGGCCACGACTTATTTCTTTGTGTTGTTCCTGTTTGGATCTGGCTTTGGTTTTGCAGTGATGCCAATGGTGGCGGCTGCGGCAGGTGCGGGCGAGGAACGCCAGATCAGGCGTTGTACTCGGATGGGGCTGTGGTTGTCGCTGGGGTATGGTGTGTTGGCTATGCCTGCGCTGATCTATGCGCGGCCTGTTCTGGACCTGCTGGGACAAGATCCGGTGATTGCAGAGAAGGCAGCGAGCTATTTACGGGTGGCTGGATGGGGCATTTTTCCGGCGTTGTTGGTGATGGTTTTGAAATCTTATCTGGCGGCGCTGGAGAAGACGCAGATTGTGCTGTGGGTGACGCTGGGCGCTGCTGTGATGAACGCTTTGGTTAACTACGTGCTGATTTTTGGCAACTGGGGCGCGCCTGAACTGGGCGTGCGCGGCGCGGCGATTGCTTCGTTCAGCACGCAGGCCGTGTCGTTTGTGGCAATCATCATCTACGCCCTGAAAGCGCTGCCCGAGCATGAACTATTGAAGAACTTTCAGCGCCCCGATTGGGAGATGATGCGAAAGGTGTTCAGGCTGGGCGTGCCGATTGGGTTGACGACACTAAGCGAGGTCAGTCTGTTTGCCGCATCGGCGGTGATGATGGGTTGGCTGGGTACCGTGGCGCTGGCAGCACATGGCATTGCGGTGTCGCTGGCGGGGCTGACCTTCATGGTGCATTTGGGGCTGAGCAACGCGGCGACGATCCGCTCGGGCAATGCCTATGGCCGCGGCGACCGGGCGCATATGGCGCGCGGCGCCAAGGTGGTGACGGTGATGTCGCTGGTGATGTCGGTGATTGCCACGGTGTTGTTCCTGACGATGCCCGAAGCGCTGATGTCACTGTTCATGGATGGTAGTGATCCGCAAAAGCCCGAGATTCTGGCGATTGGCGTCGGGTTGATGGCGATGGCCGCGCTATTTCAGCTGGTGGACGGTGTGCAGGCAATTGCGCTGGGCTTGTTGCGCGGAGTGCAGGATACCACCATGCCGATGTTGATTGGTGTCTTTAGCTACTGGGGCGTGGGGATGTCGGCGTCATATGTTCTGGGATTTGTCATGGGGTATGGCGGCATTGGCGTATGGCTGGGTTTGGTTCTGGGGCTGGGCTGTGCATCTGTTTTCCTGATGCTGCGGTTCTGGAGGACGGCAATTGCCAAGGTCGGAGAGGCCGACGCTAAGTAGGGATATGGCGTTTTGTTGGCACTTCAGATCAGCAGGAAATACTACTGCTGGCGGCTCCGAAAAAATCGGAAAACAAACATCAATATTAGCATCATGAAAAACAGCCCGAAAACATCGCCGATAAGGTAAGCGATATAATCTTCTGAGGCGCTGCCAAAGGCGTAATTGGTTAACAAAGACGTTATTACGGAAATCACAAAACCGGCCATCATGATGCACGGCCAACATGGTTTTTTGTCCGGTTGCGGTGAAAGATCCCATTTGATCAGACGAAAGATATGAAATGTGGCGGCAGGAACAATGACGGCCACCAGAATTGCAATTATCCGACTGGGCGCAAAAACGCCGGATCCAGCGACGTTAAAAAAGACTAGGAAAACGCCAGGGGTCAATGTGATTGCCGATCGCCACCCCAGCAACCATGCCGACAGCACCCGAATGCCATGTGGTAGGAAAAGCAGGCTGGCGTGGCTGGTGAAGTCGGGGAAAAAAATGTCCTGGAGCGGTGTCAGAAGGTCATAGGTCACCAGAAATGCCAGGACATAGGCGAGCGAGACCAAAGCGGTCTCTTTTGCTAACATATGAAACTGCATTGCCAAGTTCCTTGACGTGAATAACCGCTATTTTGTTGGATTCACAACGTATTGACCCCGTCCGGTGACCTGGCACTGAGCCAGATAGCCTTTGAAGACCAGTGACTTTAACGCACGAAAAAAAGTCGGTCGCGACACGCCTGCCACCAAACTGTGTTCAAGCAATTTGGTGGTCTTAACCGGGCCGGGTAAATCTGTAAGATCTGAAGCCGCATAGTAAATATCACGCTCAACCGAAGATAGGTCTTGAAGACCCATGGAATGCTCCATCGCCAGCATCAATTTCCGCAGCTCAGTCAATTTAGAGATTTCTGACATACATCTGAACCTAACAGAACAATGGCCCGGTGACCACTGTTTACGAATGAATTAAGACAACAGAGATTAATGAAGTCTCATATTGACACTTGTCTGAAACTGTATAATCTCTGTTGTAGCTCGGCTGCTGTAGTAAGTGTGTGAGTGGTGGCAGCCGAAAAAATATTTTATCCCGCGCGGTGCCCTTGGGTGCCGCGCATTTTTGTGAAAATAGAACGCCCAAATTGTGCTATATACGACCATCATGCATATTTATTCCGCGCCGTAAAGGTGGGTGCTGTTAGGTCATTGTCTAATTTTCTCTTTTTTGACGCCATCGGATCTGACTTCTATGGGGCAATGGAGTTTGATAGTGCGACAGTCGCAAACAGCATGGTTGAAATGTGTTGGCCAAGTTGAATGCATGCACTGGCCTTCTGATGATTTAGCCCTTGCGATCCTTCATCAGCCGATCCGCCTTTTTGCGCACCAGCACCGTGCGCAGATCGTGCATGGCCAACAGCAGGTCATCCGTGACCATTTCCAGCTGCTCTTTACTGGCCTTGGACTGAGCCCAGTGGGCGGTGGTGTTGAGATAGTCCACCGCGCGATGAATGTCGTCGATGTCACGCGCCGCCAACAGGGCCATACGCTCGGTCATCCAGGTCTTGATCGTGGTCAAATCCTGATCCGAGAGTTTGCGACCGCCATGTGGTTTGATCTCGCCGTTGCGGATGTTCACCACGGCGATCTGGTCCATTTCAATGCGGCGCTGGCGGTTCTCGGTGTCGATCCGGTAAACAAAGGCGCCATTGTCGCGCACGCGGAAATAGTAGTCCGGTAGTTCAGTGCTCATGCGGTGTCTTGCCCTTCCATCACGCGCCACAGGCTGCCGTCTGGGTCAATCAACGCAAACATGCGTGGCACGTCGCCTCCCAGTTCAAACGGCGCTGTCATGCGCGGGGTTTCACCTTCGTCACTGGGCAGGTTTAAGCCTGACCATTCACCGTGAATTACGTCAATATCAGGCAGTCGCATGCTGGCAGAAAACCAGCTGGACTTGGCATCCAGTTGCGGATGGGGAAAGAATTCGACCATCATGCTGTCGCGCGACAGGATCATCCAGTTGTCGCCGCGATAGGCCGTGGCAAAACCAAGACTGTGGTAAAAGGTCTCGGTTGTGTCAAAGTCGCGGCTGGGCAGGTTGGCCGTGATCTTTCCCTGTGCTGTCATGTTTACGTCAACTCCGAACAGAAGCGCTGGATGCGAGTGCAGGCCTCGGTCAGGGCCTCGTCCGAGGTAGCGTAGCTGACCCGAAAGTTGGGGGAAAGACCAAAGGCGGCGCCAAACACCACGGCGACGTCGGCCTCGTCCAGCAGGGCATTGGCAAAAGCCTGGTCATTGTCGATCAGGGTGCCCTTGGGCGTGGTTTTGCCAATGAGCCCAGCAATCGACGGGTAGACGTAAAAGGCGCCTTCGGGTGTTGGGCAGGTGACGCCTTCGATTATTGACAGCATCGAAACCACCAGATCGCGGCGGCGTACAAAAGTCTCGTTGTTGGTGGGCAGGAAGTCCTGAGTACCGTTCAACGCCTCAACCGCGGCCCATTGGCTGATGGTGCAGGGGTTCGAGGTGGACTGCGACTGGATCTTGCGCATGGCGGCGATCAGCGCGACCGGGCCAGCAGCATAGCCAATACGCCAACCGGTCATCGCATAGGCCTTGGAGACACCATTACAGGTCAGGGTGCGCTCATAAAGTGCGGGTTCAATCTGTGCCGGGGTGCAGAATTCGAACCCGTCATAGGCCAGGTGCTCATACATGTCGTCGCTCATCACCCAGACATGCGGATGGCGCAACAGCACGTCGGTCAGCGCTTTCAGTTCAGCCCGGCTATAGCCTGCGCCGGTGGGGTTGCTGGGCGAATTGAAAATGAACCACTTGGTTTTGGGAGTGATCGCCGCCTCTAGCTGGTCGGCGCTCAGTTTGAAGTCACTCTGCAGCGAGGTTTCGGCCACCACTGGAATGCCGCCGGCCAGTAACACCATGTCGGGATAGCTGACCCAGTATGGTGCAGGGATGACGACCTCGTCACCCTCGTTCAGGGTGGCCATCAGCGCGTTGTACAGTGTCTGCTTGCCGCCTGCGCCAACCGAGATCTGGGCTGGCGTGTAGTCCAGGCCGTTGTCACGGCTCAGCTTGGCACAGATCGCCTGCTTCAGCTCGGGAATGCCATCGGGGGCGGTGTATTTGGTTTTACCGGCGGCAATGGCGGCAACGGCGGCGTCTTTGATATTCTGCGGCGTGTCAAAATCTGGCTCGCCCGCGCTGAGGCCGATCACGTTGCGGCCAGCGGCTTTCAGCTCAGCGGCTTTGGCTGTCATCGCAATAGTGGGTGAGGGTTTGACGCGGGTCAGGGTCTCGGAAAGGAACGACATAAAGGGCCTCTGTTTGAATGTTGCGCCGGACTGTCATAGGGTGCGACCAAAGGCCGATCAAGCATTTACGGTCGCCCCAGCATTGGAGAGCAGACATGAGTGATTTGGACTATGATTGGTACGGACCGGATGCAGCGACATTTGGCGACCGGGTCGCGGGCGCACGCGAAGTGGCTGCGATGACTCAGGCGCAACTGTCGCGTCGGTTGGGGATCAAGAAGGCCACGTTGTTGGGCTGGGAGCAGGACCTGTCCGAGCCGCGTGCCAATAAGCTGTCGATGATGGCTGGGGTGTTGAACGTGTCGATCACCTGGCTGCTTACTGGTGAAGGCGACGGTATGAGCCAACCCGCCGATGAGGTTGTGGTGACCGGAGATTTCTCGGACATTCTGTCCGAGCTGCGCGAGATCCGCACTGAGATGCGCAACAATGCCGACCGCACTGCGCGGCTGGAAAAGAAATTGCGGCTGCTGTTGCAACGCGGGAGCGAAGCATGAGCGAGAGCTATGAGCATCGGCTGAAGCGGATGTATATGCGATCCATGCGCCGGGGCATCAAGGAGATGGATATCATCCTGAGCGCCTATTCAAAGGCCAATCTGGCGCAGATGGATTCGGGTCAGCTGGATCTCTATGATCAGATGCTGGATGAGAACGACCAAGATCTGTATCAGTGGGTGACCGGTCAGGTTGCAGCGCCGGAAGTCTTGAAAATACTGATCAAAGACATATCGCAAACTTTTCAAAAATAACGAAAATTCAGTTTAACTGATTCTTTGTGTTTATTCGTCACACTCTGCCTCAGAAGTTCGAGTCGGAGAAGCGAATGAGTATGGAAATGCCAATCGGCCAGCAGGACCAAAAGGGTTTCATGTCTGGCTATCTAGAAGCACTGGCGCTGGTTGAACGCCTGCACCGGTTGCTGTTGGATGTAATCAAAGATGAATTTGAGCGTGTCGGCGTGTTGGAGATCAACGCGGTGCAGGCGCTCTTGCTGTTCAACATCGGCGACAATGAAGTGACTGCGGGCGAATTGAAAAGCCGCGGCTACTATCAAGGCAGCAACGTCAGCTACAATCTGAAGAAGCTGGTTGAGATGGGCTATATGCACCATCAGCGTTGTGAAATTGACCGTCGTTCGGTGCGGGTCCGCCTGACACAACGCGGCCGCGAAGTGCGTGACATTGTTGCGTCGCTGTTTTCGCGTCATGCTGAAGGCTTGGAAGGTAAGGGTGTCATCGATATTGAAGGTATCGCAGATATCTCTAATTCGCTGAAGCGTGTTGAGCGGTATTGGACCGATCAAATCCGTTACATCTACTAAAACAATCCGTTGGGGGCAGTGGTTCCCAAAGGGCAGAAAGACGAGCGGGCAAAGTGGGCAGATATCAACCCCAACCCGGGCCATAGACCGCAGGTACGCCTCTTTAGTTTAAGACGGACGCGCGTGGGGATACGGTTGCAGAAGCGACCGAACCGTGGCCAAAAATAGATATTTCAGAATTTAGACCGTGGTGCTTCTCTTCCGAACGTGAAGAGAAGCACCACGTCGTTTTGGATTCTTGATATTACCAGTGGCCGCTGTTTTCCATGCTGGCCCAAGGTTCCGCCGGGGCAAGCGACTCACCATTTTGCAGCAGCTCGATCGAGATATTGTCAGGTGAGCGCACAAAAGCCATGTGACCATCCCGCGGTGGGCGGTTGATGGTGATGCCGTTGGCCTGAAGATGGGCGCAGGTGGCGTAAATATCGTCGACCCCATAGGCCAGATGACCGAAGTGACGGCTGTCGCTCGGCAGTTCGTCGTCTCCATCCCAGTTGTAAGTCAGTTCCACCGGACAGTCCTCTTGGCCGGGAGGCGCCAGGAAGATCAGTGAAAACCGGCCACCTTCGCTGTCGATACGACGGGTTTCTTTGAGCCCGAGCAGCTCAAAAAATGCGATGGTTTTTTCCAGATCTTTGACGCGAATCATCGTGTGCAGATAGGTGAGCGACATAACGGACTCCAATGTTGGTTCGCGGCGCAGCTTACCGTTCAGGACGCTGGGCACCAGTGGAAAGGATCATGGAATACGAGAATTTTCGCGCTCCGGTTGTTGGCTGCCACTCGACACCTTGGTTCTTGGCCTTGGCGTTCACAGAGGCTATGACCGAGGCAGGGAAGTTAGCACTTTGGAGGGCGACGCTGTGCAGCAATACCACGACGCGTTACGGCAGATTTTTGAAAATGGCGAGCCATCGGCGGACCGGACAGGAACGGGGACTCTGTCATGTTTTGGCATGCAGACGCGGTATTCTCTGGCAGATGGGTTTCCATTGGTGACCACCAAGAAAGTGCATTTGAAGTCCATCATCCACGAGCTGCTGTGGTTCCTGTCGGGCGATACCAATATTGGCTACCTCAAGGACAACGGGGTGAAGATCTGGGACGAATGGGCAGACGAGAACGGCGATCTGGGGCCGGTTTATGGCCATCAGTGGCGACAGTTTCCCAAGTTAGAACTGGTTGAGGGCACCACCGGTGACGAACCACTGTACCGGGCCGGTAGTGTTGATCAGATTGCGGATCTGGTCGAAAACATCAAGAAAAGCCCTGACAGCCGTCGTCTGATCGTTTCAGCCTGGAACCCGGCGGATGTGCCGGACATGGCGCTGCCGCCCTGTCATACCCTGTGGCAGGTGCGGGTGCTGAACGGCAAAATGCATCTTCAGCTGTATCAACGTTCGGCTGACATGTTCCTTGGAGTGCCCTTCAACATTGCCTCTTATGCGTTGCTGCTGCAGATGCTGGCGCATGTGACCGGGCACGAGGCTGGGGATTTTGTGCACACGCTGGGCGATGCGCATATATACAGCAACCATTTGGATCAGGTGCAGCTACAGCTATCACGGACACCACATGCATTGCCGCAGATCAGGATCAAGCGGCAAGTTACTTCGATCTTTGATTTCAAGTACGAGGATTTCGAAGTGTTGAATTACGACCCTGATCCGGCGATCCGTGCGCCGGTGGCTGTATGATTACACTGATTGTCGCACGGGCGCGCAACGGGGCCATTGGCAAAGGCAATACCATTCCCTGGCATGCGCCCGAGGATCTAAAAGCGTTTCAGCGGGAAACTCTGGGTGGGGCCATTATCATGGGCCGCAATACCTGGGACAGCCTGCCGTTCAAGCCGTTGAAAAATCGCCTGAACCTCGTAGTGTCCTCGAATCCGGAGGCGGCAGATCTGGTGTGCCCGTCGCTGGAGGCTGCCGTGGCGGAGGCGCGGGCGCAGGGCTATCAGCGGATCTATGGGATTGGTGGATTTGGCATCTATCGGGATATGCTGGATTTCGCAGATCGGATGTTGATCACCGAAGTTGATTTGACGATCAAAGACGCTGATACGTTTTTTCCGGAATTTGACGCCCAGGATTGGGACGTCACTGGCGAGACACCGTTGCGATCTGACGATCCGACTTGCGTGATGGTTGAGTACATACGCCGCAGAAAATAACGCCGGGCATCAAGCCCGCGCCGTATTCCCACAAAAGACAATTGGGATTGTACTGCGCCCGGATAAAATCTGGGCGCAGTAAATTTCAACTTACAGGGATGTTAGCTCGCCAGCCATTTGACGGCCATCACGCCCTTCCAGAAGTTCGTAGCCGATCTTCTGATTGTCAGCGAGACCGGTCATCCCGGATCGCTCTACCGCAGAGATGTGTACAAACACGTCTTTGCCCCCTTCATCGGGCTCAATGAACCCGAAGCCTTTAGTTGTATTAAACCACTTCACGGTACCGCTTGGCATGCCCCGTGTCTCCTTCTACCTTGCACTTCACTTTGAGTAATTTCAAAGTGGTTCCGGCACATCAGTCGCCCGATCAATGTTTCGCTTGCATCGGCAAACAAAGCAGAGCCCGGGAAGCTGGAGAGCCATAGACAATTTTACATGGCTATAAAAAAAATCAAGCAAAACAAATTGGTTCTACCATAAATTGTGGAGCCAGCGGTTTGTAATGGAGAGATGAATTGAGATTATTTGGCCTAAAAAATTGCGATACATGTCGTAAGGCATTGAAACAATTGCCTGGAATGGTGTTTGTCGATGTCCGGGGCGAGGGTGTTCCGGATGATCTGTTGTATCGGGCACTGGGGCAATTTGGCGACAGTTTGGTGAATATACGATCAACAACCTGGCGTGGATTGGCCGAGGAGGAGCGCGCAAAGCCACCGTTCGAGCTGTTGCAGTCACATCCGGCACTGATGAAACGCCCGTTGATCGAGCGGAATGGTGCGCTGTATTTGGGTTGGGGCAAAGACACTCAGGCAGCTCTTGGCGTTTGCTGAGTGAGGCCTTATTTGGAGTGAGACTTTAGACGGAGATTGAGAATGCGTAACGCAGCCCTGGTATTGGGGATTATTGCTGGATTGATTGGAATGCTGGTTGGGTTTGCCGGTTATGGCTACTCAACTGCGGTCGAGCAGTTTGGTGAAATTGAAGGGCTGGCTGAACAGGTGCAGCATGTGACGCAGCTGCGGATCCTAGCAGTGCTGTCACCGATGCTGGCGATTGCTGGCGGTGCTATGGCACGGGCGCGCGCGCTGTGGGGCGGCGTGTTGCTGCTGGCCTCGGCGGCGGGAATGTATGTGGGGTTTGGCTTTAACGTCTTTACCCTGTTCCCGATTTGCTTTGCCGGCCTGGCAGGGGTTCTGGCAATTGCTGCGGGCAAACCAGATGAGCCAAAGGCGCATTTCTAGCAGCACTTTTCTAATTTAGGTCTGCCCAGGCGTCGCGTCGGGCAGACCTAAAGGTAGGAGCTGTTAAGCAAACGTAGCTGTCGCGCGGCGGCGGAGCAGGGCGTCTACCGAGATTGCTCCGGCGCCTTTGATCACTAGGACTGACAGCAAAAACACCCAGAACAACCGCTGGTCCAGAATGACGCCATCGGGGAACCGGTCAAACCAGGCGCCCAGGGTTTTCAGATCGCTGACGCCATGGCCGTAGACATCGGTCAGCGATTGCATCACCACAAATCCAATCATACCCAGCGAGGCCAGCCGCGTGGCCAGACCAATCACCAGCAGCAGCGGCAGGATGAACTCGGCCCAGGTGCCCGCGACGACCACCAGCCATTGAAAGGCTCCGAGTTGTGAGACGTCATAGCCCACCGCCTCGAGCTGTTTTGGGAAGATTTGCGAATAGGCACCGATGGAGGGGCTGAAGATGCCCGAAATCCCATCTCCCAATTTGGTCAGGCCGGAATTCCAGTAGTACATCAGCAGTGTCGCGGCAAAAACAAAGCGGGCGGCCAGTGGCAGCAGCCAGTTTCCAGCCCGATCGATTAGGCCGAATACCGTGTCGTGAATCGAAACCAATGCGTGCATGGCGTTATCCTTTTTTGTCCAAATTGATGATAGCGCCGCCTTGCAACAGCAGTGTGAGCGTTGCCCCAAGGTCGAACTCGGGTGTGGTGTTTAGAGTGGCCTCATGGGCGTCACCAAAACGCGTTCCCTGCAGCAAAGCAGAGATCCAGGATGCGCCGCCAGCAGGCAAGGCATGTGGGATCGGGTCGAATTCGGGACGGGTGATCAGAACATCCTGCGCCTCGGCTTTGGGCTTGGGGGCGTCTTTGGTGGTGTTGAAGTGCCAGATGTCACAGATTGGCCAAGGTGAGGGGATCACCTGCACGGATGGGGCCAGAGTGATATGGGATTGCATGAGTGCCTCGGGAGCGATGTTGGCCAGCGCATCAGCGGCAATCGGGGATGTGTCTGCCGCATGGTAAGCGCGGCGCAGGGCCAGCTCTAGGTGCGCCACATCGGCCAGATACCCAAGGTGGTTCAGCTGTTTCATTCCAGATAGAAACTCTGGAAAGTGTTCGCCGTAGAACATCATTACAGGCGATGAAGGCGGGTGGGCGCGCAGATACAGGCCCGACAGCCCATCCATGTTTTCCTTGCCCAGAAGTTTGGCAATCACCGGAAAGGCGGCGTGCATCGCGTCGGTCAGCGAGACCGCGATATTATTGCGGTAGACGTTGAAACGACTGCCCGCTGGGCGATTTTGGGCATCTGATAGCCCATCGGGCACAGGCTGAGATGCATCCATCATGGCGCGGGTGAATTGACTTTGGCTCAGGCTCATGCCGGGACCTTTTGCAGCGCATTGGCAGCGCGGTCGGCCTCGGCGGACAGCACCGGCCAGTCAGGGACATCATTGTCCCACTCTACCAGTACTGGTTTGGGGCCGGATTGCGCCAGGGTATAGTCCAGCAGCGCCCAGACCGGGTCAGCGACCTCACGTCCGTGGCTGTCGATCAGCAGCGGCTTTCCGTGGTCGTCCTGGTCGGTGTCGTGGCCGCCAAGGTGGATTTCACCGACCTGATCCAGTGCAAAGGCGTCGATGTAGCCTTGCGGCGAAAAGTCGAGATTGCTGGCCGAGACAAAGACGTTGTTGACGTCGAGCAATAACCCGCAGCCGGTGCGCCGGGCAATCTCGGTCATGAATTCGGGCTCGGACCAAGTGCTTTCGTCAAAGGCGAGGTAGCTGGAGGGGTTTTCCAGTAGCATTTGCCGCCCAACAGTTGTTTGCAGCTGATCGATATGGCTGCAGACACGGGTCAGGGTGTCGTTGGTATAGGGCAGCGGCAGCAAGTCATTGTAGAAATGACTGTCATGGGTGGACCAAGCCAGATGCTCGGAAAAGCTGGCGGGGTTCAGCCAGCCAACAAGATGTTTGAGACGGGCCAGATGGTCGGGGTCCAGCGGCGACTCGCCGCCGATGCTGAGGCCGACGCCGTGCACCGAGATGGCGAATTGCTCGGACAGGCGGCGCAGTTGTGCCAGCGGACGGCCGCCATCACCCATGTAGTTCTCGGCATGGATTTCCAGCCAGCGCACGGCACCTGGATCTTCAAGGATCTGAGCGAAATGCTGTGGTTTATAGCCGACACCGGCTGAATTTGGCAGGTTGCTGGGAGGTTGGCTGGCGTCCAGCATGATCTCTCTCTCGTCGGGTCTGGATCAGGAGTGGTCTGGTGACCGGCGAGGAAAGGCGGAGACGGAGCGATATGCTCCGGCCCCGCCGATGTGTTAGCCTTAGGCCGGAATGTCGCGCTCCAGTGCGTTGAGCGAGCCCATGCGGGCGGTGCCATCTGCCGTTGTTGGCAGTTCCATGCCTTCACAAGAACCCGCGTCGACCAGCGTCCAGGCGTTGCCCTGATAGTCGGTCACCGAGGTGCCAGCGCAAGTGGTGCCGGGACCAGCGGCGCAGTCATTCTGGCCTGCCAGCGATACGCCATAGCATTTCTCTTTGGACTGAGCGGCGGCGGGAGTTGTGGCTGCTGCGGCCAGTGCGGCGGCGACGGCGCTGGCGACAACCAGAGATTTTGCAGTGTTCGACATCGGGGGAAGTCCTTTTGTTTTAAAGCTTGCTGTTTGGTGACAGATAAACCCTAGCGGACCATTAGCGCACAATGAAGACACGAGCCTGTGTGTCACGCGCCCGTCAGAATGTGTGACAAAGGGTTCGGCGAAAAAATGTTTATTTTTAGCATGTTGCGGCGTCTGGAACGTAATCCGGCCCCAGAAAGGGGCCGGGAAAAGGTCTGTTAGAGCTAAATGTTACAGAAGATCAGGGGCTGTAGCTTCCAGCGCGAGAAGCTTTGTAACATTTTCCAGGCTGTCGACCTTGCTTTGCTTCTGGCCCAGACGACGGATCGATACGGTGCGCTCTTCGACTTCGCGCGCACCGATGGCCAGAATGACCGGCACTTTGCCAACTGAGTGTTCGCGAACCTTGTAGTTGATCTTCTCGTTGCGGATGTCGGCCTCGACGCGCACGCCTGCCTTTTTCAGTTCCGAGACGACTTCCATCACGTATTCGTCCGAATCTGAGGTGATCGAGGCAACAACAACCTGACGCGGTGCCAGCCAGAACGGCAGTTTGCCGGCGTGGCTTTCGATTAGGATGCCGATGAAGCGTTCAAACGAGCCCAGACAGGCGCGGTGCAGCATATAGGGGCGGTGCTTGCTGCCATCTTCACCGATGTAGTTGGCATTTAGGCGTTCCGGGAGGTTGGGGTCCACCTGGAAGGTGCCGCACTGCCAGACCCGGCCAATGGCGTCGGTCAGTTTGAAGTCCAGTTTGGGGCCGTAGAAGGCACCTTCGCCTTCGTCCAGCGTATAGGCGTGGCCGGTGGCCTTGATAGCGTTCTCCAGCGCACCTTCGACGTGATCCCAGCTTTCCTCAGTGCCGACACGTTTTTCCGGGCGGGTGGCGAACATGATCTCGAACTTTTCAAACCCAAGGTCTTTGTAGACCGAGGACAAGAAGTCGATGAACTTGGCGCATTCTGCTTCGATCTGATCCTCAGTACAGAAGATATGCGCGTCATCCTGAGTAAAGCCACGCACCCGCATGATACCATGCAGCGCGCCCGAGGGTTCGTAGCGGTTGCAGGAGCCAAACTCGGCCATGCGCAGGGGCAGGTCGCGGTAGGATTTCAGGCCCTGATTATAGACCTGCACGTGGCAGGGGCAGTTCATTGGCTTCAGCGCGTTGATCGATTTTTCACGGGCGTGCTCTTCGTCGACCTCAACAATGAACATGTGTTCCTGATACTTGTCCCAGTGGCCAGAGGCTTCCCACAGTTTGCGATCCACCACTTGCGGGGTGTTGACCTCCACATAGCCATCGGCGCGCTGTTTTCGGCGCATGTAGTCTTGTAGTTCAGTGTAGATAGTCCAGCCATTGGGGTGCCAGAAGATCTGGCCGGGGGCCTCTTCCTGCATGTGGAACAAGTTCATCTCTCGGCCCAGTTTGCGGTGGTCGCGCTTGGCGGCCTCTTCCAGCATGGTCAGGTGGGCCTTTAGCTTTTCTTTGCCGGTGAAGGCAACGCCGTAGATCCGCTGCAGCATGGCGCGGTCACTGTCGCCGCGCCAGTAAGCACCAGCGATGGACATCAGTTTGAAGCTGTCGCCGGGGACCTGGCCGGTGTGGGCAAGGTGGGGGCCACGGCAGAGATCCTGCCAGCCGCCATGCCAGTACATGCGCAGCGGCTCATCACCCGGAATACCGTCGATCAGTTCGACCTTATAGGGTTCATCATTGGCGGTGTAGAAATCAACGGCGCGCTGACGGTCCCAGACCTCGGTTTTCACCGCATCGCGCATGTTGATGATTTTCTTCATCTCTTTTTCGATCATACCCAGATCTTCGGGTGTGAAAGGCTCGGCGCGGTCAAAGTCGTAATACCAGCCGTTGTCGATCACCGGGCCAATGGTGACCTTGGTGTCGGGCCACAGCGCTTGCACGGCGCGGGCCATGATGTGGGCCAGATCGTGGCGGATCAGCTCGTTGGCCTGCACCTCGTCCTTCATGGTGTGCAGGGCGATGGAGCCATCCGCGGGGATCGGCCACTGCAGGTCCCAGTGCTGATCGTTGTAGGTGGCAGATATGGCTTTTTTGGCCAGCGAGCTGGAGATGTCGGCAGCGACCTGCGCGGCGGTGACGCCTGCGTCGTAGGATCGGGCATTGCCATCGGGAAAGGTAAGGGAGATTTTCTGAGAGTCGGTGGCCATCTATCGGCACTCCTCGTCGGTTTGGCGCCCACTGAACGCCCGGTTGCGGGTTATGTGTTTTGATCATTTGGCAGGCGGGGGAGGGGCTGTCAAGACGGGGACAGGGGCGAGGGGCCAGCCCCTCGCGCTCCCCGAGGTATTTGTAACAAGAAGAATGAGATGGCTGCGGTGGTGGGCTGGTGGGGGATCAGGGGCGCGGGATGGGAACATCTGTGCGGATGGCGGCTGAAAAGCCGGGGTTGAGCCCGAAATCGGTGGCGCGTTTGGCGATATGGGATTGGGCGCGTAGCTCGGACAGGGGCAGATGGTTGGCCAGCACGCCCTGGTCATAGGCGTAGTCGGGCAGGTAGCCATTGGCCAGCACCCGCCAGTCCAGTGGCACCTCGGCGACAATGGTGCGGATCATCGATAACACTACGGTGGTGCAGTTTGTTGTCAGCGAATTGTACCATTTTGGTCGGTCTGCCAGAGCGTTGGCAGCTTCGACATATTGTAGCAGCAGGGCACGGGCTTTTTCGGGCGTGGTTTTGATGCGGTAGAGCTGCACGTCTTCACCGCGAACATTGCTGCGGGTGCCGACCACGTCGCGCTCGTCTGCGGCGATGATCACCAAGGTGTTGGACTTGAACAGATCAGCGAGGGGCGAGAATCCTCCGCCGACCTGGCGACGCACCTCAACCGACCAGGCGATGGGGTCGGCATTGGCGAAGTCAAAGCTGACAATCATATGGGCCATCTGTGGACCAGCCCAATAGGACATGAACAGATCGACGCCCTTTAGCTGCGACAGGTCGTAGGAGCGCGTTTCCCAATGGGCGGTGGCCTCGGTTGTGGTGGTCCAGTCAAAGTTGCGAACATCTGTCAGGGTGAGGGTGTCGCCGTCGATTTGGCCGGTGACCTGGCGCGAGACGTCAGGGGCCCAGTTGGACTGTGACGATGGGGTGAGGGTTGACCACCAGAAAAGGACGCTGGCGAGGGCAAGACAGAAGGTGGCCAGGGCACGCAAGCGGCGCGGGCTGAACAGGGAGGTCATTACAGCAAGGCCCAACAGCGCAAAGCCACTGGCCACGAAAACGCGAATTGGGAGGCCAAAGGGAAGTCGGTACCAAAGGGCAAGCGTGGCCCAAGTGGTGGGAATTGCCAGGCTGGCAAGGGTGGTAGCTATCAGAAGAATTTGAAAAATTTTGAACACGCGGCACCTCGAAATATTGCAGCCTTATGGACCAGATGTTGCCACATGCAAACAGTGGATGCCGCAACGGCGGCTCATTCACCAATTGCGGGCTGTCGCGGCACATGTCACATCTTGGGTAAATCAGGGAGAATAAGTATGGTTACCTGCGAATTTCTCGACAGTCCTCAGGGACGTCGCATTGCCTATCACCGACACGAGGGTAAGGGACCCTGGGTGGTGTTTCTGGGCGGGTTGAAGTCCGATATGCAAGGCACCAAGGCTGTGTTTCTGGAGGCCTGGGCCAAGGCGCAGGGGCGGGCGTTTTTGCGGTTTGACTATTCCGGGCATGGTGAAAGTTCTGGCACGTTCGAGCAGGGCTGCATTGGCGATTGGCATGAGGATACGGTGGCGGTGGTTGAGGCGCTGACCGAGGGACCTATTGTACCGGTGGGATCGTCGATGGGCGGATGGCAGGCGTTGTTGCTGGCCAAAGCCCTGCCAGACCGCATTCATGGCATGGTCACTGTAGCGGCGGCTCCGGATTTTACCGAGGACGGATATTGGGCGAATTTCACGGATGCACAGAAACAGGCGTTAGAAGAGGTGGGCCATGTGGAGCTGCCGAGTGACTATATGGAGCCATATATTATCTCGAAGCGGATGATCGAGGATGGGCGTGATCAATTGGTGTTGCGAGGGCCGTTGGAACTGCCGTTTCCAGTTCGGTGTTTGCAGGGAACGGCGGATACGGCGGTTTCCACTGCCACTGCTTTGCGCCTGATGGATCATGCCAGCTGTGATGATATGCAGCTGACACTGGTCAAGGATGCGGATCACCGGTTCTCGGATGGCCCATGTTTGCAGATGATCGAAGATGCGGTTCTTGATGTCTTGGGGGATGCGTGATGCGGCGGTTTGGTAAATGGCTGGGGCGGATTTTGCTGGTATTGGCCTTGGGACTGGGGGGGCTGTGGGTCCTCGGGCCATATGAGCCGGTTGATTTCAAAGCCTCATTTGAACCGCGTCGGTTTGGCGAGGGGGTGCAGGTCTATTTCGAGAGCATTGAAAGCCGGTACAAGGATATCACACCCGGTACCGAAAAGCGGGTGATCTGGCGCGAGGGGTTCAAAGAGCAACGCACGCCGGTCTCGGTTCTGTATGTGCATGGGTTTTCGGCCACGTCAGAAGAAATTCGCCCGGTGCCTGATCAGGTTGCCGAGGCGTTGGGGGCCAATCTGGTGTTCACCCGTCTGCGCGGTCATGGTCGTTCAGGTGATGCGATGGCCGAGGCTACGGTGAATGACTGGATGATGGATCTGGCCGAGGGGCTGGCGGCTGCGCGGCAGGTTGGCAACCGGGTTGTGGTGATCGCCACATCCACCGGCGCGACTTTGGCCACAGCGGCGGCACTGGACCCGCAGATGTCAAAAGATGTGGCGGCAATGATTTTCGTGTCGCCAAATTATGGAATCAATAATCCGTTGGCGCCTTTACTGACCCTGCCTGCTGCCCGCTATTGGCTGCCGCCGTTGGCCGGGCACCAGCGGTCGTTTCCCGCCCACAATGCCGACCACGAAACCTTTTGGACAAATTCATATCCGTCCGTGGCTGTGCTGCCGATGGCTGCGCTGGTTGACAGAGTGGTCAAGATGGACGTAAAACACACGAATGTTCCGGTTTTGTTCTGGCTTTCGAATGAGGACCAGGTTGTACGGCCGGACCTGACGGCGCAGGTTGCTGACCGCTGGGGTGGGGTGTCGAAAATTCAGACGGTGACCCTGAGTGGGGGCGACGACGCAAATTCACATGTCATCGCCGGAGATGTTTTGTCGCCCGGCCAGACTGCTGCCGCTGTCAAAGGATTTTTGGAGTGGTTGAAGACACAAGGGATTGAATGATGGAACAGCGTATTAGCCTGATTACATTGGGTGTTGAGGACATGGAAAAGGCCGCGGCGTTTTACGAGGCGCTGGGTTGGAAGCGGGCCGAGAGCCCGGATGGGGTGATTGCCTTTGATCTGATCGGCCAGACATTGGGGCTGTATCCGCTGCAGGCGCTGGCGGATGAGGTTGGTTTGCCGGTTTCAGATCTGGGCAAGGGAGCTGTGTCATTGAGTTATAATACACGCGCCAAAGAAGACGTGGCGCAGGTGCTGGCGGCTGCAGAGGCCGCTGGGGCTGAGATCCTGAAGGCCGCCGCGGATGTGTTCTGGGGCGGGCATCACGGGTACTTTCGGGCTCCGGATGGGCAGCTATGGGAAGTGGCGCATAATCCGTTTTCGGCCCTGTCGGCTGAGGGCGCATTTCGCTGGAACGGTTACTGAACTATATCAAGCTGAGGGTGATCTAAGGGGGCGCTTACTCTCAGATCCCAAGGGTTGTCATTCACCCTTGGGTTTCTTCTGGTCAAATGCAGGTGACCCGTCGGAGTTAGACGTGCTGTTTTAGTGACGTATTTCGCGCGATCAGCATTGTTCGCTTGCCCGCAAGGCGCGGGATAAGCAGAGTGACGGTGAAGGGCTCGACGCCTGCAATTTTTGGGCAAGCATTTGCGAAGGATGGGGGAAATGGACCAGTCAGAGCAATTGTCGAAGGACCCGCTGGTCTTGTTGCCGGGTATGATGTGTGACGCGCGGGTCTTTGACCCTCAGATCAGGTTTTTGTCGTCGCGCTTGCCGGTGATGGTGGCACCGCTGCTGGGCGGCGAGCGGATTGAGGATATTGCCTTCCATTTGTTGCAACAGTTGCCGGCACGATTTGCACTGGTGGGGCTGTCGATGGGCGGGATCGTGGCGATGGAAATTCTGCGCCGGGCGCCCGACAGGATCAGCAAACTATGCCTGATGAGCACCAGCCCACTGCCAGACACGCCAGCACAGGCCGCCACGCGCGAGCCTTTGATCATTGGCGCGCGCACTGGTCGGATGGAGGATGTGCTGCGTCAATCCATGTTGCCGGACTATCTGGCCCCAGGACCGCAGCGGATCGAGATCTTGAATCAAGTGCATCAGATGGGGATGGAGTTGGGGCAGGCTCTGTTTGTGAATCAGACCCGGGCCTTGCAAAGACGGCGGGATCAGCAGGGCACCTTGCGCAAATGCAAAGTGGCGACATTGATCCTGTGTGGCGAATATGACCAGCTGACGCCAGTGAAGCGGCATGAATTTCTGGCCGAACTCATTCCGAATGCAAGACTGGAAGTGGTTCCGGCGGCAGGGCATCTGCCAACATTGGAGCGTCCGGATGTGGTGAACCGGATTCTGCTGGATTGGCTGGGGGTTTAGCCGACCAGGCTTTCGAGCCTTTGCGCAGCAAACACCGTGTCGGGAACAAAAAACTGTGTCAGAAACGCAAAACGCGACCCTTGAAACAAGGGCCGCGCTTTAAATCTTGACGTCGTAAAGGCTTATGCCAGTGCGAGGTTCACAGCGGACTCACGACCGTCACGGCCGGGCTCGATGTCAAAAGTCACTTTCTGGTTGTCGGCCAGACCGGTCAGACCGGAACGCTCAACAGCAGAAATGTGAACGAATACATCGTTGCTTCCGCCCTCAGGTGCGATGAAGCCGAAGCCTTTAGTAGAGTTGAACCATTTTACGGTGCCAGTGGCCATATCCGTAGTCTCCATTTATTTGCTGCCCGCGTTGGTGCGGCAGCCCGGCATGTCAGGTCTGGATCGAAAGACTGAACGCCGCAAAACGGGAGACAGTAGGCCGAAAAAGAAAAACGTTAGCAGAGCCTATGTGGGGGATTGTGACGCAGCTATCAAGAGGAAATTTCAAAATAAGCGCAGAACAGCCTAAACCAAACCTCGCTGCTGAGTGCAAATTCTGCGTCGCCCAGTGAAGAAAGTAAAGAATTGGTGTCTGACAAAGGGCAAATAAGGGTCGCGACCCACTGCAAGTTGCTGGAGCAGACGGGTCGCTGTCCAAATCATGGAAGAGATGAAAGGATTGGATAATTGCTACACGCGTTAACAAATCGTTAACATGGTGGAATACCTTACCTTTGGTAAGGTGAGGGCGAAATTTGTGAGGTTTGGCCGAAGACCCGATACCACCAATGAAAGCGGGAATTATCGGCGGAAAAACGATGAGTCCTGCGTCCGTTCCAATTTAGTGACTATGGGAGGTGGAGGGTCGATTATAATAGACGCGATACATGAAGGCACTGCGCGGGCCAAATTACCTGTTTCGCCGCCTCAGGTTAACACCACTTCTACCAAAGGAGACAATGACCGGACAGGAGCTGGCTCCACGGTGATTCATCGTGGTTTCTGCATGAAATGCGCGGGGTGATGTTGAAAAACTCTTGTTACAAAGAATTTGTATGTCAAGCGGTACGGTGTAATGGTGGGACGTATGTCTGAAATTTCGAAACTGACAAAACTGCGAAAAATGATGCTGGAAATGGAGCGCTCGTTAGGGCTTCAGGATCTGTCCGCTGTTGAGCGCGATATCTACTATGCAGCGATCGAACTCTCAAACACACTGAACAGTGTGAAAACCATCAACTTGCTGGATCATACGTTGGTTGTTCGCGTGTCCCGCCCCACATTTTTCCGAGCACTTAAGTCGTTGGTTGCCAGAGGATACCTGATACCAGCGCAAGAAACTCGACGCGGCCAGTATATTGTGAAACCACTGGATTAGTGGTGCGTTTGACCTGGAGAGTACGCGGATGAGCACATTCGACCATCAAGTGTCCTTAGCAAAGAGCTTCCTGATCGTGATCGCGGTTTATGTTCTGTGTCACGGCGTGACCGCGTTACTTGTTACCCCCATCCAAAACATGATCGCATCTGATATCACTGTTTTTGCAAGCCTGGTATACCTGCCTCATGGCGTTCGGGTGTTGGCAACATGGCTGTTGGGTTGGAAAGCGTTCTTTCCGTTATGTGTTGGGGCGTTTCTCTCTGAGTTATTGTTCACCCCGGATCAAATTTTTTCACTCACCGAACCTGTGCTTTTCAGTTCAATTGCCGTCGGCGCCATATCCGCTTACGTCGGCTTCGTCATTGTGAAGCTCATTGGTCGCGACCAATACGCAGGCCCGGACCGGATTATGGACTGGAAGTGGCTTCTCGTGGTTGGAGCAATTGCTTCGGTCTTCAACTCTGTGGGGCAGATTATTGTGTTTTCCGGGCTGATTGTTCCTGACGATTTGCTTGCAGTTCTGGCAACTTACGCCATCGGCGACCTTGTCGGTCTATTTGTAAGTATGCTCGTACTCATGATGGTTTTCCGCTGGTTAAGGTTGTCCGCCGAGACAACATGAACGATTGAAATTCTGGTTGAAAGGAAAGCCACCTGAAGCCTGAATTGGGTTCCGAAAAGGATTCGGTTTTGCCGCGTTCTGGTCCGGTTCACAGATCGCAGAACCAAGATACTGTGATACACAGTGCATGTGATCGAGATCAAAGTGACTTTGTGAGACATCCGCTAAGAACAAAATATCGAAATACTCACAGCACAGGAAAAGCTAATGTTGCGTCTTGCCTTGGTTCTTTATTCTCTGATTGCCACCAGCCTTGCCGGAACTGGCGTGATTTTCGTTCTGGTGGCTGGGTATGTTTCGGTTCCGGCCATCATTGCGGCCGCCGCTGTGGGCGCCGTTCTGGCTTTACCAGCGTCCTGGTTGGTCGCCAGAAAGATTGTTCAGGCTTAGCGATACGTCGAGAGGCGCTGTTAGGCGTTCAAAAATACCCGTGCCGTGGCCTCAAATTCGCGGGGCTTTTCGGCATGCAGCCAGTGCCCGGCACCGGGGATCTTGGCAAAACGGGCCTGCGGAAAACGGGCGCGGACCTGGGGGCGGTACTCGGGGGCGACGTAGTCTGACAAGGCACCTGACAGAAACAGAGTTAACCCCGGCCAGACTGCGTCGGTCTGCGGAAAAGACAGTACGTTGGGCATTTGATCAGCCAGCGTGTCCAGGTTCAGCCGCCAGCGTTTGTTGGGAATATCTAGGGATTGGGTGAAAAAGCTCTGCAATGCGGGGTCTACACCGGCCTTGGCCAGTTGGTCTTCGGCATCTGAGCGCCGTTGCAGGGTGGCGAGATCGACACTTCGCATCGCTGTTATGAACTGGATTTGGCTGTGGGAATAGGCCACGGGCGCAATGTCAGCAACCAGCAGGCGGCGCACCAGATTTGGGTGGTTCAGTGCCAGCATCATCGAGGCTTTGCCGCCCATAGAATGACCGATGACGTCCATTTGTCCGCCGTGCGCGGCAATCACTTCGGCCAGATCCTCTGCCATTTCAGGATAGGTGTGCGACTCGGTCCAAGGACTGTGGCCATGGTTGCGCATGTCGACGGCGACCACCAAGCGTTCATCTGACAGACGTTTGGCAATCACGCCCCAGTTACGCGCAGAGCCATACAGCCCATGAGCTATCAGCAGGGGTGGTTTGTCGGTGGCCGCGCCATGGGTAATTATGTTCAACATATGCGATTGATAACTGGGCTAACGCTGCGCTGCCAGCCCAATCGGCATGTCTTGAGCACATCTGCAGCAATGGGTAGAGTGGCGCAATTATCTTACAGGGAGCGCCGCAATGGCCTTGAGTATCGCAGAGGAAATTTCCGAGGTCCGTGACTTGTTGAAGGACCGCGAGCATGCCTCGGGGGATCTGGCTGCGGCGCTGAAAAAGGCGCGGCGCCGTCTGCCGCGTCGTATTTTTCGCCAAGGCATGCTGTTGGCCCAGGCTGTGCCGCTGATGGATCACCCCAAGCTACGACTGACACTGGACGAACCCGCCCTGCGTAAAGCGGCGAGCGAGGTCAGCGGCTATTTGAAGTCAGTCGATCTGGCGGATCGGCGTAATGGGCGGGTGTTGGATATGCTGGGCGGCATGGCCTTTTCTGTGTTGGTCGTGATCGTTTTGCTGATCGTTGTGTTGCGCTGGCGCGGGTTGATCTGATTGCATCTTTGCTTTTGTCGGTGCTAAAGGTTTTCTTGAACGTGGTTCAAGATATGAGTGTGTGATGACAACTAAAGCTCAACAGCGCAAAGCAGACCTTCGTGCAAAACTGGTGGAAGCGGCCGAGATCCGGATTGACAGGGACGGCGCTGGGGCGCTGCGGGCCCGCGATCTGGCTAAGGACGCCGGTTGTGCCGTTGGGGCGATCTATACCGCCTATGACGATCTCAATGCCCTGATCATGGCCGTGAATGGACGGACATTCCAAAAACTGGGGCAGGTGGTTGCCAGTTCCGTTGACGGGGCTGGGGATAAGTCAGCAACCTGTCGCCTGATCCTGATGAGCAATGCCTATCTTGGCTTTGCATCGGAACATAATAACCTGTGGCGGGCGCTGTTTGATCTGCAGATGAAGGCTGATGATCAGGTGCCGGATTGGTATCTGCACGCCCTGCGTGCTTTGTTTTCTCATATTGCACGCCCGGTGGCTGAACTGTTCCCGGATCAGACCCACGAAGAACTGGACCTGATGGTCCGTGCGTTGTTCTCGTCGGTGCATGGCATTGTGCTACTTGGGCTGGAACAGCGGATTTCGGCGGTGCCCCTGGCGCAGGTGGAAATGATGATTGCTCAATTGCTTAGCCAGGTCGGGCAGATAAAAATCTGAACAACGTTCATTTTTCACTTGAACGACGTTCAGGTATTGGTTATGACTCGTTTTGTGAACATTGTTCAGGAAACGGGAGAGCAAAATGTTTGGTACTTTGAGGACTTTATTTACTGGTGCAAATGCCCGCGCCGAAGAACAACTTCGTGATACATTTTCTATTGAGTTAATTGACCAAAAAATCCGCGAATCCGAGGCCAGCCTGAAGGCGGCCAAGCACACCCTGGCCAGCCTGATCCAGCGCCAGCGCGCCGAGATGCGGCAGATCGAAAACCTGGAGACCCGCATTTCGGATCTGTTGTCTCGGGCCAAAGAGGCACTGGAGGGTGATCGCGAAGACCTGGCTCAGACCGCAGCGCAGGCGGTGGCTGAGATGGAAAACGAACTGACAGTGCGCAGCCAGACACTGGAGCGGTTAGAACGTCGCATCCTGCAACTCCGCCAATCCGTGGAAACCGCCAATCGCCGCATTATTGATTTGAAGCAGGGCGCTATGGCGGCGAGGGCCACCAAGCGCGAGCAGGACATCCAGCGCCGGTTGAACAAGCATCTGGGCGGCGACAGCCCGATGGAAGAAGCCGAAGCGCTGATCGCACGGGTGATGGAGCAGGACGATCCGTTTGAACAGGGCGAAATTCTGCGAGAAATCGATGGTGATCTGGGCCACGCGACTGTGGCGGATGACCTGGCGGACGCAGGATTTGGAAAACGCAGTGGCAGCACAGCGTCCGACGTATTGAACCGCTTGAAGGCCAAAGAATAAACTCATTGGGACCTCAGTCGAGCCCCGGTTGCTGTTTATCAGTGATCTATTGATTTAAGAAAATGGAGAAGAAAAATGCATAATGAAAATAATGATAACACACTCATCATGACACTGAACGGTGCTGGCGTGGCACTGGCTTACGGTCTTTTGGCTATTTCACTTTGGCTGTCCACCGAAGTGCCGCTGGCCACCAAAGGATACTGGGCGATGGGTATTCTGTTACTGACCATCAGCCTGATCAACGTTGTGAAATACCGCTTTGACCACCGTTCCAGCTCGGACCGGATTAGCCGCATCGAAGAGATCCGCAACGAAAAACTGTTGGAAGAAGCGCTGAACGACCCCAAGTCCTCGGTCTGATCAACAGACAATAACAAGAAACGGCCAGAGAATGCTCTGGGCGTTTCTTGCCGTGGGTATTTGGGGGCAGAAACCAAGTGATCCGCGTTAGTCAGTCAGAGCGGTATCATTGGGGTGCTGCCTGTCTTTGTCATGTAAAGGACTGCGCGACAGAGCCTCGCGCAGCACCAGTGTCACAGTGACAAAGCTGACAAATAGAAGCAGATACCACGATCCCATTTTGGCGAAGCTGACCATCTGATGGCTGGACTGGCCGCTGTAGATCCAGGTTTTTGTACTGGTGCCGATATTCTCGGCCAACCAAAGGAAAAAGCTCGAGAAGAAAGCAGCCATGGGAAGTGGCATCCAATAGTTCTGCTCGCCGATGCGAAACCAGATCCGGGTGCGGGCGAACAAAAGAACTGTGGCTGCAAACAAGGCCAGTCGGATGTCAGGCAGGAAATGGTGGGTGAAAAAGTTGCCATAGATCGCCAGTGCCAGCAGCATTGTGGTCCAAAACGGCGGGTAGGGGGCAAAGCGCATGTCGAACAGCCGGATCACCCGTGCCATGTAAGAACCCACCGAGGCATACATGAAGCCGGAGAACAACGGCACACCCCAGAGTTTCATCAACCCGTCACCCGGATAGCCCCAACTGCCGACATGAACTTTGAAGATCTCCATCACGGTGCCGGTAACGTGGAACAACAGGATGACCCGCGCCTCGCGCCAGCTCTCCATTCCAGTGGCCAGAAAAAATGCCTGTAGCGCCAGTGCGTAAAGAAGCAGGGCGTCATAACGGGCAATGGGCCAGTCGGGTTGCCAAATTTTGCTGGTCAGGATCATGCCGCCCAGCAAAAGGGTGCCAAACAGAGCAGCCCAGCCCTGTTTCAGGGTGAACATGACCAGTTCCGCCATGAAGTGAGGCAGTTTTGCCCGCATCGAGTCACCAAGGCGACGTTCTAATTGACGGGTTCGATTTTGATGGGGTGTCACAATTGAAAATACTCAGGGGAAATGGGGCGTCTGGATTTCTCGATGATCTCGTCAATCAAAGTTCGGCAGTGGCTGTCCAAGGTTAATAATAAAGCACCTGGATTGCGGGAAGCAGTTAGCACGAAAATATGTTGCGGGTTCCAATTTTGTTTTGCCTATGTGCGCACTTAAACACTCTGAGGTGAGAGCGTCCAGAGCTAGGCTGGTGGCCGAGCGCTCCGCCTTAGGCTTTTGGCCGGGCATTTATGATGCCGGGACAGGGCGCAGGAGCATTTGAGGCGTAAAATACCCGCCGCAGCGCAGGGCTGCGGCGGGTTAAAAATTCCGGATCTGTGATTACAGGTTCGGATACAGTGGGAACTTGGCGCAGAGATCGGCGACTTTGCCACGCACGGCAGCCTCGGTCTCGGCGTTGCCCTCTTCACCATTGGCTGCCAGACCATCGACAACTTCGACAATCAGGTCAGCGATCAAACGGAATTCAGCCTCACCAAAACCACGGGTGGTGCCAGCCGGAGTGCCCAGGCGCAGACCCGAGGTAACCATCGGCTTTTCCGGATCAAACGGGATGCCGTTTTTGTTGGTGGTGATATGAGCGCGGCCCAGGGCCTTGTCGGCGATATTGCCAGTCACGCCTTTGGGACGCAGATCCACCAGCATTACGTGGGTATCAGTGCCGCCAGTCACGATGTCCAACCCGCCTTGGATCAACTGGTCTGCCAGTGCGACAGCATTGGCACGCACCTGTTTCTGGTAGTCTTTGAACTCGGGACGCAGCGCTTCGCCAAAGGCGACGGCTTTGGCTGCGATGACATGCATCAGTGGGCCGCCCTGAATGCCGGGGAAGATTGCCGAGTTCACCTTTTTGGCGATATCCGCATCATTGGTCAGGATCATGCCGCCGCGCGGGCCACGCAGGGTTTTGTGGGTGGTGGTGGTGGCAACATGGGCGTGTGGGAACGGCGAGGGGTGCTCGCCCGCGGCCACCAGACCAGCGATGTGGGCCATGTCGACCATCAGATAGGCGCCAACCATGTCGGCGATCTCGCGGAAGCGGGCAAAGTCGATCTGGCGCGGGATGGCTGAACCGCCGGCGATGATCATCTTGGGCTGGTGCTCTTTGGCCTGAGCCTCGATCTGGTCATAGTCGATGCGGTTGTCGTCGCGCCGCACACCGTAATGCACCGCGTTGAACCATTTGCCCGACTGGTTGGGGCGCGCGCCGTGGGTCAGGTGACCGCCCGATGCAAGGTCCATGCCCAGAATGGTGTCACCGGGTTTGATCAGCGCCTGAAACACACCCTGGTTGGCCTGGCTGCCAGAGTTGGGCTGCACATTGACAAACTCACAGCCAAACAGCTGCTTGGCGCGGTCGATGGCCAGCGTCTCGGCGACGTCGACATGCTGGCAACCGCCATAATAGCGCCGTCCCGGATAGCCTTCGGCGTATTTGTTGGTCAGCACTGTGCCCTGTGCCTCCATCACGGCAGCAGAAACGATGTTCTCGCTGGCGATCAGTTCAATCTCGTCGCGCTGGCGACCCAACTCGTTGGTGATCGAGCCATAAAGCTCGGGGTCACGCTCGGACAGGGATTGGGTGAAAAAGCCGGGGTCACGGGTGGTTTCGGTCATGATCGCTCCGTAGAGTTGGACTGGAATTGGAGATTTCCTATAGGAAACATGGCCGGGCTAAAAGCCCGTATTGCGACGAATCCGTGCGACAGAACGGCAAGACTGGCCATCCGAGGAAAGGTGTGGTTGTTTCGGAACCAATTGGGCAACACCGGAAACTAATTTGATGAGCATGAGAATCGCCTTTTTGGCCAACTCGTCAGCGGTGGCACAAACCGCACTAAAAACTCTGGTTGAGCGATATGGCACCGTTGTCCCGGAAGAGGCGGAGGTGATTGTCGCCTTGGGCGGCGACGGATTCATGCTCGACACGCTGCACGGCACCGTGGATCTGCCGGCGTCTGTCTATGGTATGAATCGCGGCACAATCGGCTTCTTGATGAATACCTACGACGAAGACGGCTTGATCGAGCGGTTGCAGGCCGCCCAGCAGGAGATCATTAATCCGCTGTCCATGCGGGCAATGGATCAACACGGACAGATGCACCAAGCGCTAGCCATCAATGAAGTTTCCCTGCTGCGGGCCGGACCGCAAGCTGCCAAACTGAAAATCTCAATTGATGGCCGGGAGCGTCTTGCAGAACTGGTCTGTGATGGGGCGCTTGTTGCCACGCCTGCGGGGTCCACAGCTTATAATTATTCTGCGCATGGGCCGATCGTGCCTATTGGCTCGGATGTTCTTGCCTTGACGCCGATTGCCGCGTTTCGACCACGGCGGTGGCGTGGGGCGCTGTTGCCCAGCAGTGCGACGGTGCGATTTGACGTGCTTGAGGCGGAAAAACGGCCAGTGAATGCGGATGCGGATTCGATTTCCAAGTCGATTTCTGACATCGATTGGGTGGAAATCAGCATTGAAACCAAGGTGCGCCACAAGATCCTGTTTGATCCCGGCCATGGGTTGGAAGAGCGGCTAATCTCGGAGCAATTTTCCTGACTTGAGGCATTCACAAAAACGTGATGTCTCACTGTGAGACAAATCAAAGTTTTGCCCTATCGTTAGGGAGCTGGAAGCAGCGATGGTCTCACCATCCGGGACCGATCTGTTGTGAACGAGTATGTTTGGTAAACAAGCGTCGGGCGTGGGGCCCCAACCCCGCGCCCGCGTTGTGTTTGCCAGAGACCGGTTCAGCCCTGTTCCATGTGTTGCCATAGCAGGTCGCACATGCGGCCAACGCGGGCTTCAATTGCGGCGCAGGCATCCACTGCCAGATCCTCGCGCCAACGCCGGGCGACGATCTGCACGTTGATTGGTTGTGGTCCTTGCGGCAGTTGGGCCAGTCGTGATGGCACACAGCCTGCGGGCAGCCCCATATAGTTGATGGCATAGGAATAGACCGCGCAGCCCAGCACTTCGTGCACACCTTCGGCGCCCTCGGTGTCGCGGTCGGGTTTAAAGAAAGGCTGCGGCAGGAACGGAGTCAGCACCAGTGGGTATTGCTCAAGAAATAGCGACCATTCACGTGCATAGAACGTGCGTTTGGCCATCATTTGTAACAGTTCGGTTTCCAGGAACGGCGGGAACTCCTGAAAATAGACCGCAAAGATGTCACGCACAGTTTGCGAGCCAGCTGCATCGACGTCTTTCTTCATCAGCGACCAGACCTCGCCCATCAACGCGCGATAGCCAGTGCGGCCGGCGTCAAACACATTGGGCGGCTCGACCTGTTCGACGATATATCCGGCATCAACCAATGCATCGCGGGCTGTATCCAGCGCCGCCTCGACCTCGGGGTGCAGATCATAACCAAAGGTGTTCTTGGTAAAGGCGACCTTGATCGGCCCTTCTATGGGCGCGCCGCGCCAGGGCAGGGGCACGTGAAAGGGGTCACGAGGGTCGGCGGCGATCATTGTGGGCATTGAAAGATGCAGATCGGCGGCACTTCGGGTCAGCAGGCCTTGCACGGACATGGATTGCGCCAGCATGCCGCGTTCGGCCGTCTGGCTGGGATTATAGGCGGGCACCCGGCCCAATCCTGGTTTCACCGTCACGGCGCCATTGGCTGCGGCCGGAAATCGCAAGGACCCGCCAATGTCATTGCCATGCGCCAGCCCGCCGATGCCGGCCATCACAGCAGCTCCAGCGCCACCAGATGATCCACCGGGTGAGATATGTTTGCCCCATGGGTTATGGGTGCGTCCAAATAGCGGGTTGTCGGTGTCGGCGCGAAACGAGAACTCGGGCGTATTGGTGCGCCCAATCACTACGGCGCCGGCCTTCTGCAAGTTGTCGACCAAGGGGGCATCAGCTGGGGCGATCAGGTCTTTCAGTGCCGTCACCCCGTTAGAGCTGGCATGACCTGCTTGATCGACGTTGATTTTGATAGTGACCGCCACCCCGTGCAATGGGCCGGGTGCAGCGCCAGATGCGCGGGCCTTGTCCAGAGTGCGGGCGCGTTCCAGCGCCTCGGTGCTCAGATCTTCGACCACGGCATTCAGGGCGGGGTTCGCTACGTTCATGCGAGCGATCGAGGCAGAAATGCTGTCCTCAACACTCAAGTCACCGGCATGGGTACGGGCGACTGTTTCAGTTGCGCTGAGGCGCCAAATGTCTTTGTTTGTCATGTCTTAAATCTCCTGTGTCGCAGGTTAGGCTGCGGCAGAGGAGTTGCAAGTGAAACCGGGCGTTTCAAAATTCAATTCGCCCCCGCCTTTGCAGGAGGGGGCGACTATGTGTATCACAGTGTTTTACTCGGCGGCGTATCCGATTGTCTGCAACGCCTGTTTGATCTCATCCAGCACTGCGGGATCTTCGATGGTGGCAGGCATCTTGTAGGCGCTGCCATCGGCAATGTTCACCATGGTGCCACGCAGGATTTTGCCAGACCGGGTTTTGGGCAGGCGGTCCACCACCACCGCCAGTTTGAACGCAGCAACCGGGCCTATTTTTTCGCGTACCAGTTTGACGACCTCTTTGACAACTTCGCCATGGTCTCGCGTGGTGTTGGCGTTCAGGCAAAGAAAGCCCACCGGCATCTGACCTTTCAATTGGTCAGTAACGCCGATCACTGCACATTCGGCGACATCCGGGTGAGCTGCCAACACTTCCTCCATGCCGCCCGTCGACAGCCGATGGCCAGCCACGTTGATGACGTCATCGGTGCGGGCCATGATGTATAGGTATCCGTCTTCGTCCTTCATGCCGGCATCACCGGTCTCGTAATAGCCGGGAAAGGCCTCCAGATAGCTGGATTGGAACCGCTCGGGCGCGTTCCACAGGCCCGGAAGAGTGCCCGGCGGCAGTGGCAGCTTGATGGCGATGGCGCCCAATTCACCGTCGACAACCGGATGACCGTCTTCGCCAAGAATGTCGATTTCGTATCCCGGCATGGGCACCGCAGGCGAGCCCAGCTTGGTTGGCAGTTCCTCGACGCCCAGCGGGTTGGCGGCAATCGACCAGCCGGTTTCGGTTTGCCACCAGTGGTCAACCACCGGTACGGCCAGATGTTTCTGCGCCCAAAGAATGGTGTCGGGATCAGCGCGCTCTCCGGCCAGATAGACCTGACCGAGGTTAGAGAGATCGTATTTGGTGATCAGCTCGCCAGTTGGATCTTCGCGTTTGACGGCGCGGAATGCGGTGGGCGCAGTGAAGAAGCTTTTGACCTTATGCTCGGAAATCACCCGCCAAAAGGTGCCGGCGTCCGGGGTGCCAACTGGCTTGCCCTCAAACACAATGGTGGTGTTGCCGGCAATCAGTGGCGCGTAGCAGATGTAGCTGTGACCAACTACCCAGCCAACATCCGAGGCAGCCCAGAACACATCGCCGGGGTCGACGTTATAGATGTTCTTCATTGACCAGTTCAGTGCTACCAGATGGCCAGCAGTGTGGCGGATCACCCCTTTGGGCGCACCGGTGGTACCCGACGTATAGAGGATATAGGCTGGGTGGTTGCCCTCAACAGGTACACACTCGGCCGGTTCAACCCCAAACTGAAAGCCATGCCAGTTGACATCGCGGCCGTCGACCAGTTCGGCGACGTTTTGTTCACGCTGGAAGATCACACAGAAATCAGGCTTGTGGTCCGCCAGATCAATGGCGCCATCCAGCAGCGGTTTATACTGCACCACACGGTTGGGCTCCAAACCGCACGACGCGGCGATGATCGCCTTGGGCTTGGCATCGTCGATCCGCACCGCCAGCTCGTTGGCGGCGAAGCCGCCAAACACCACCGAATGAATGGCGCCGATCCTTGCACAGGCCAGCATCGCCTCCAGCGCCTCGGGGATCATTGGCATGTAGATGATGACGCGGTCACCCTTTTCCACACCTTTGGCCCGCAGAGCTCCGGCCAGACTGGCCACCCGGTTGCGCAGCTCGACGTATGAGATTTGGCGCTTAGTCTGGGTAATCGGGCTGTCGTAAATAATCGCGGTCTGCCCGCCCCGGCCGGCCTCGACATGGCGATCGACGGCATTGTAGCAAGTGTTCACCTGCGCATCGGCAAACCATTCGTAATAGGGGGCGTCATCATCGAACAGCGCCTTGCTAGGGGGGTGGTCCCAACTGATACCCTTGGCGGCACCCATCCAGAACCCTTCGGGGTCATTTTTCCAGCCTTCATAGAGCTCTTGGTATGACATGGCATGCTCCTCCTAAATCGTTGGGAGTGAGTTAGGAGGAAGTCGCGCGCCTGGGCAAGAGACCTGTGCATGAGAGCATCAGATTATCGCGAATAATTTGCAGTTTTGCCATTTTTGATCTGCAAAGTTTTGCAAAACGTCGCCGTTTGGTGCGTTTTTCGGAAAGTGACAGTGGCTTTGCAAATGTAAGCGTCCGCTGTGGCTGCTCTGATGGTGGTAGAGATACCCAGATTGTAGCCTTCGTCGGTTGTAGCTGTTGTAGCCGGACAGACTTTCTTGCACGGATGGACAGAGATAGTTGCAGCAACTCGTTTTTGGTGTCTGAGGGTACTTTAACGGCGGTTTTCGGACAGGCCACCGGTTTTTTTGACCTCATTGCCAGATGACGTTTGGGACAGCGGTTTTTGCAATTGCGACTATGGAGCCGCACAAACCGGTTAAGTCCCGGGTGTGGTGCTGGGTTTAAACCCTGTTTAAAGGCTGATCTGATCCAGTTTTTACAATTTGTCGGGGGGTGGTCTGCAGCACAACGCGCCGCATGGTCTTGGCGAAGCTGACGGTGCGTCCTGGCGGGCCCGGTTAGACTATCGCAGAATTGATCATCGCGGGTGGTGAACTCAGCGCAACGTTAGAGGTCAGGGCCGAAAGGAAAAGAGGGCAGGGGCGGGCTCAACGGGCAGGGCCACGGGTCGCTTCAGCACGCAGCCAATTGCGCACAGCTACATCGGTCACGCAGAGCTTGCGGGCGATCTGCACCGTCAACATGCCTTGGGCTTTATAAACCAGGGTGCGCCACTTTTTGGCCAGAGGGACGCGAGGCTGCAACCGGTCAGAGACTTCAGCCAATGCTTTGGCCTTGTCATATCCCAGTAGAGCAACGACCCTAGAGCGGGTTTGCGGGTTGCTCGCAATATAGACTTCGGTGCCGCCGAAGACCTCTATAAATCGCAGGGTGTCGTCCAGGCCCAGGACCTCGAAGTAGGGCTCGACCTGGGCGGTTGGTTTTGGATGTGTCAGGTCAGAAATGGTCATGATGGGCCCCTTTGGAATGGTTCAGCGGCAAAGGCATCACAGTGGAGAGGGGGCCAGTCGCGCGTGCCCTCTCCGGTGTCATCGGACCAGTGCCGGGCTGTCTGGGAGATAAAGGCAGTTTGTGCGGTTTTGCTCATGCGGCCAAATATGCAGCCGGGCAAAAATGCAGACACCCACAACTACTTGTGGGTGTGGCGGTTCATGAGGGCTTGATCAGGTTGGTGGGGATTTGCGCGCCAGTCAATCCCGGTGGGTGGCAGCCTCTTCCAACCAGTCTTCAAGGTCGGCGACGATATTGTCCTGGTCTTCGTCAGACAGGCCGATGAATGGGCGGGCAGGGATGGTGCCCCAGGGGATAGAAGAGTCGTTTGAAGCCTTGCCAAAAGCGCCCTTGGCTGCGCCGAATTGCATAACGGCGGCCTGAATGGCGTTTGAACCGTATTCAACGCTGTCCTCGTCGGCCTCATAAAACAGGGTGTTGCGCATATCGTCGGAGACATTCAACGGCGCGCCAAAGGTCAGCCCCAGTTTGGCATAGCGGTCCAGGGTGGATTGCTTGCGTGGGGCAAAGGGCGCACCATCGGGTTGCTCGCCGTTACGCATGCGGTCCTGGGCCGAGACCAGCAGCAACTCGCCAATGGCGTCCATCACCGGGGTCATATCGCTCACAGCCGCTGCCACCGCAGCCAGGGCAGGGTCCAGAGTGTCGGTATTGTACTCGATGCTGGCCATGCCAATTTTACCTTTTCTGTTGATGCTGGCATCAGGCCGCCAAACTCTTTGGCCGAAGCAGCAGGTCCGTCCCATTAGTAACCAATACGACTATCACCGAAAATGAGTAACGAGGGCGTGGATTGCAGCCAGTCGCCGCGATGATCACAAATGGTTCGATTTCGGGCAATGCTCTTTTTGTCATTGGTTTAAACGTCAAGGACGGCCAGCTGCGGCCGTTCGTGACAAACGCGTCTAACGGCCGGTTCCAGCCCTTCTACGGTAATCCCCCCATTTTTAATGGGATGGGGTCGTAGAATTCACGCGGCCATATTCAGTTTCATGGCGGGTGTGATGCCGCCGATGCCCATATTCGGGCGGTCATTGTTGTATG
>MAAY01000101.1 GCA_002162795.1 Rhodobacterales bacterium 56_14_T64 | reverse complement strand
AGGTCTAAATGCAATATAGTGGAGCGAATTTAATCAATCTGGAAAGATACCCGATACATAAGGAAGGCCCAGAACGGACTGCAATTTTGGCAGATGTTCAAGAGGAATTGGCCCGTGATGGTTGCGCTGTCCTGAAGGGTTTTCTGACGCCTGATGGCATTGCTGCACTAACTCAAGAAGCCGATTCCGTAGCTGGCAAAAGCCATAAGTCTTTTAGTCAAACGAACGCATATTTCACGCAAGATGACCCAAACCTACCTATCGATGATCCACGCCGACAGTTCTTTGATCGCTCAAATGCATTCATCCCAGCGGATAACTTTGCCAAACACAATCCTTTGCGCAGCGTGCACAATTTTGAAGGGTTCGACATGTTCATACAAGATTGCCTTCAGGAAGAAAAATTTTACCGTTACGCTGATCCATTAGCCGATGTAATCATTAACATGGCAGACGAAGGCAATGGCTTTCCATGGCATTTCGATACCAATAATTTCACAGTGACGCTTGCGATCCAGAATGCCGAGGCAGGCGGTGCTTTCGAATATGCCCCCGGTATTCGAACAGGAGACGAGAACTTTGAAGAAGTGAAGCGCGTTCTAGAAGGTACGTCGGAAAAGGTCACGGTGCTCGAATTAGAACCCGGCGACTTACAGTTGTTCCGTGGACGATATTCGTTGCATCGGGTTGCACCATTGAAAGGTGATCGTCCACGATATGTGGCGATTTTTTCCTATGTGGAAGAACCAGGGATGGTCGGCAGCGTGACGCGCACTGAGCAACTTTATGGCAGAACGCTTCCGATTCACCGAGAGAGGGCGGGACAGCGCACTGACACCTACATCGATTAGCAACAGCCACTCAGCATCGAAGGCCATAATATGCGGGTAGCGCAGGAAAAAAATAACAGCAGGTTTGCTGCACTGAAGCGGACATTCAACGAAAATACGGTTTTGGTCGCGAAGTCAGCAGAGCTGCGAAGCTTGCTGTTGATGGCCAAGTTAAACAACCCGAGGTCGCGATGTTTTTCTGCCAGTTCAATTCGAACCCTGGTCGCCCAGACATGTTTTGTTTTCAGCGGTCGTTTCTAACCGACAATGCGGCCTTCGTTCCATGCAGAGCGAAGTGCGCGAATGGTCGGAAAGTTTGGTGTTTTCATGGCTGATCCTGCGATCCACCATGCTCTCCACAACGACAACCCGACGTTGACCGATATAGCATAACACAGGATGCCGCAGCGCCTCCGAGGTGGGCTCGGAGCCTATATCGAAATGCTGCCCCCGCCAGAATGTCGGTTCTACGCGGGGCTTTCCATCGATTGTCGCTTGTGAGTTGCTGGGGCCTACTGATCGGCAGGGGCCCAATCAGGAAGCGGGGTGCCGCCTGTATAGTGGTTTTCGGCTGGGTTTTCACGAAACAGGACGTACAAATCGATGGGATCAGAGTTGAGCTCTTGTTGCAGGATCGCGGCAATGGCGTCGGTCAGCGCTTTCTTGCGACCCGCGTCACGACCAGGTCGCAAATCGACTGTCACCAGCGGTAGGCCATCGCCCAATATGCCAAACACTTCGCGCACACCAACATAGTCATATTTGATCTCTTTCGGGGCGAGCGTGTCCAGAACGGCCTGTTTCACGCCATCGCGGTTTCTTGCTTTGATTTCTTGCGACGTGCCCTCTGGCACTTCTACACGGATGACCGGCATGTCTCATTCCTTTTGCAATAGTTGTTCCGAATTCAACCGTTACTTGGTTGTCACGCGGTATCCGGCGCGTGGGAAATGGACACAGACAGTTCCAACTTCGTCACTTGTGCGCTCGATCGCGATGGTATCTGCATCCGCAAAACGCAGTTTTCCGTCAACGGGTTGCTCGCCGCCATCGAGATCAGGGCTGACCGTTACCGACGCTCCGACGTGCAGGTCTTGCGGATCGTGCGGTGCCACACCGATATCTGAAGCAGGCTCTGTGGATTTTGCCAGAGCAAGGGCCTCTTCTGCACTCATCGTGCTTGATGTTCCGTGCCCCATCGCGCGGACGTTGTCTTCCCAGCGCACAAGGTCGGGAAATTCAGACAACATAGTGGGCCCACCGCTCCACCGTCCGCGAATAAACCAGATGTTATGATACATCTGTGCATCGACTGCCGCCGGATCACTGCCCAGCAGAAACGCACGACCGTCGCTCAACTGTGCATTCATCCAAGACAGCGGCGCGCGCATTTGCGCAACAAGATGGGGAAGCTGCGCATTGGCGCGCTCAAGTCCCGCCGCCCAATCTTCTCCAAGATATAACCGTCCACGGTCCTCTGCGAAATCGCTTGGCAAATTGTCACCGGCAGATCCGAGCACAATTTTCACGGCCAGTGAGAACATGTCACCGTCGGTAAAGCGGCTCAGACACCACATCAAACCGGCGTCAGATGTTGGCATGAAAGAAGGGGATTGGTGCCGCCGTTCTAACTCGCGAATGATACACTGGCTGTCGCAATAAATGTCTGCGCCGATTTGCATGACCGGGGTGCGTCGATATCCGCCAGTGAGTGCTGTGAGCATCGGTTTCGGCGGCAGACGTGGAATCTCAACATCGCGCCAGGACAGGTCCTTGATGCCAAAGGCCACGCGCACTTTTTCTGCCACAGGCGATTGTGGATAGTTGTGAAAGACTATCTCTTTAGCCGGATCAGTCATGACGTATATCTCACTTCATTCTGCTAAGTTGCGTTGCACGCTATAGAAACTCTCAAGAATGCAAAACCCCAACAATCGCCATTGTCTGTAAATGCATGGCGGGCCGTCCTGAAAACAGACTTCGCGCCAGCATAGATCGCAAAGCGGTCATTGCGGTGATCTGGGCCAAAGATCGCAAGGTCTCACTGAGCAGACCTAAATGCCCCAATAATGCTGCGGCAACGCACCAATGTCTGCTTTGGCAAGCTGCATCACAGCATTTGAATTTGTAACCACGGGTAGGCTTGGGCCGATCCTGACACTTTGCAAACGCCACTTCCTGCTGCGGTTTCAACTGGTGGACGCAACACAGGCCTCAAATTTCTCCGCCGGTGTCTGATATTGCAAGGTCTTTCTTGGCCGTTCGTTGAGCTGGCGTGCGACTGCGCTGAGTTTAGCTTGGCTGAAGCCAGATATATCAGTGCCTTTGGGGAAGTATTGTCTGAGAAGGCGGTTGGTATTTGCGGGTCGCGGCTGCTTTGGATTTGGCTGGGCAGGATGCGTTTGCAGGGCTCGGGCGCTCAGATTCATCACGTGTTTTGCGGGTTTGTGGGCGGTATGCGTTGCTTCCTAACGGCTTGGACACCTTTTGCACCACGGTTTTATGGATTTGCGCAGGTCTGCTGAGCCGCGCGCTGGTGTGGCGTGAGGCTGCGGCAGGAATGAGCGGTAATACCCGTGAGGTGCGCGCGGATGTCATGCGGCGGACCTCCACGCGGAAGGTGGTGCTCTGGGCTGCTGTTGTGGCGCGAAAGCGTCGATGATGATCAGTCGTCCACCGCAACACGGACAGGGGGTTGCGAGTGTTCGGGGTTGGTCATCGGCGCCCCCGGCAGGATCGTCAGCGTTATGAGTTGGGTTCGGGACTTTGGCTCTGAGCAATTCCCTGATTTTGGCGATATTGGCCACGCGGTTGCCATTTCCGAAGAAGCCGTAGTGGCGGATGCGATGCTGGCCTCTTGGCAGCACGTGGATCAGGAACCTGCGGATGAACTCGGCCGTTGTCAACGTCATGGCGGTGTAGCGGCGGGAGCCTTTGACGCGGTAATCCTTGACGCGGAAGGTGACGTGATCGGCCTCGGCCCGGATTAAGCGGCTATTGGAGATCGCGACCCTATGAGTATAGCGGGACAGATACGCGAGCACCGCCTTGGGTCCGGCGAAGGGTTCCTTGGCATAAACCACCCAGTCGATTTTACGCAATGGGGCGAGGACTGCATCGAAAGCGCCCCGGTCGATGAGGTCTGCATAATCGCCGAAGAACCGCAGTTTCCCGGCTTTGTGCAGCTTTACCAGCCCTTCCAGAATGAGACGCCGGTACAATCTGGACAAAACACGGACGGAGAGGAAGAAGTTCTTGCGGCAGGCGATCCACTTTGCCCGATCTGCAGACAAGCCGCCGCCCGGTACTATCATGTGGACGTGGGGGTGGTGCGTCATGGCCGATCCCCAGGTATGAAGTACCGATGTGATGCCTATCCGCGCGCCGAGGTGCTTCGGATCAGCGGCAATCTTGATCACTGTGTCCGCGCTCGCTCGCATCAGCAGATTGTAGATCTTTCGTTTGTTTTGATGCGCGATATCGGCGATGGGCTTTGGCAAGGTGAATACGAGGTGAAAGTACCGCACGGGCAGCAGCTCGGCCTCCCGGGCTGCCAACCAGGTTTTGGCAGCACCTGATTGACACTTAGGACAGTGACGGTTGCGGCACGAATTGTAAGAGATGTGTTCATGGGCGCAGTCTTCGCAGCGCGCCACATGCCCACCAAGCGCCGCCGTTCTGCAGCGCTCGATTGCACTCATCACCTTCATCTGATCCAGGCCGATATGTCCTTGATTAGCCGTGCGCCAGGCAGCGCCATGGTCGCGGAAGATATCTGCAACCTCCAACGATGGACCAGGCATGGCGGTCTACGAAGATCCAGCTTTACCCTTCCTGCGCTTAACCCTGTTCAAATCATCAAGTGGGCTGTCCACCGCCGCGATCATCCCAGTGGCGACACGGGCGTACCGTGCCGTTGTCGTGAGTTTGGAGTGACCCAGCAGCGCCTGGATGACCCGGATATCGACACCACGCTCCAGCAGATGGGTCGCAAAGGAATGGCGTAATGTGTGCAGCGTCACGTGTTTGGTGATCCCGGCGGCCCGCGCCGCCTCCTTGAACAATCGCGAAATCTGACGGGCCGACAGGTGCTTGCCGCGATATCCGGGAAAAAGCGTACGCTCGGGTGCGAGCACATTCTTATCCTGGCCAGTTGGACGTTCCGTCCACCACTCGCGCAGCAGGCCCAGGATATCCGACGGCAGCATCACGTTGCGGTCCTTGTGCCCCTTCGCCTGCATGATGCGGATGATCTCCTGAGCGCTGTCGATATCGCCGACTTTAAGCCGAACGACTTCGCCCGCGCGCATGCCGCAGCCATAAGCCAAGGATAACATCACTTTGGCCTTCAGGCTTGGGGCCATGGCCAGGATGCGCTTGATCTCCTTCTTGCTCAGCACCAGCGGCACACGGTCCGGTTCTCTGAGGTGGAAAATCTCAGCC
>MAAY01000033.1 GCA_002162795.1 Rhodobacterales bacterium 56_14_T64 | reverse complement strand
GCCCGCCACCGTGCCGGTCTCTTGGATGAGACGGTCAGCGAGGGTGGATTTGCCGTGGTCAATATGCGCCACGATCGAGAAATTGCGGATTTTGGACAGATCGGTCATGCTAGGGGATATGATTTGGAATCTTGTCATGGTCAAGCGGGCGTATAGGGTGTGGGACAGGTTATTTGATCTAAGGGCGTATTGTGTTGGCGGATTTTGACATATTTAAGGTCGACCTTTGTGGCAAAAGCGAAATCTCCCTGCCCTCCTCACTATGAAATACGTATCTTCTGCCTTCTGTACAAGGTGTGCCTTTCGCAACATCGCCAAGCGTGCCTTCGGATGGGAGGTGAATACTGTTCAGTTTGCGCCCGCCGTGGAAACGGGATCGGGCGCGATCCGGATTACCAAGTGATCCGCAGGACCGAAACTACTCCAGCTTTATGACCCGTAGGCGTTGCATTTCGACAGTACCGCGTTCTGTCAATTGCCAAAAATTTGCAAGTGACCCACCTTGAGTTTTTAGCCGCCCCACTGATATCAGTTTCAAGGCTTCAAACTGGATGCGGATTGTATTTAGAGTTTCTCGCTCCAATTCGAATTTATACTCTACGTGATTGCTAGACCTTTGCCCATCGGTCGCAGTCAAGGCCATCATGTTGGAGGCTTGGGCTTGATTCAATGGCTCAATCATATTGGGAGCTAGTCTGCCAAATAGTGTCTCGAGACTAATTTTCGCAGTCATATCGCCACCACTTATTACGGAACTTTGGTGGTTCCGATAGAAAGTCTCCACAGTCACGGGAAGCACATGCTCAAGGCCCGCAATATTCTGGGGAGTATGATTTTGATTTTCGAATTCACCAATAATCCTTTGGGCGTCTTGAAGCTGAGATTGCAGCTCAACAATACGACTGAGCGCCGCCTCTATGTCAACAGTGGTACCCCGAACCCAACCTGTTTGAGGTTGGCTTGTCATAGCCCGGTTGAGAGCGAGTACGGCGAAAGAGGGTAACTCCATAGGCTCAGTCCACATTTTCACCATCCTGTTCGCAGTAACGTCATTCCGAAATCTAAAGAATTTCTCCGCTCTTTGAGAATCATTCAAATCTGTTCTTTCTTTATCCAAGGAGTTGGGATCAGAATGGACAAAAGCCAAGACAGGGAGGCCTTTTTCACGCGCATATGCATATTCTTTTTCGGTGTATCCTTTACCGTCCGGAGCGATTGAACCGTAACGTCCTCCCAAAATTAGGATGTAGTAGTCTGTTTCGTCGATGATGCGCTTTATAAATTCGAACTGCTCTTCGTCAGAAGCGGGGAAGGCTTCCATCCCTACAGGAATGCAACCCATTTCGTACAGAGCTCGAGTGATGGCATTCCTTTCTTCTTTTAGATCGGCGTAGGTGGAGGAGATAAAGACTTGGTATTTCTTCTGAGACATTGCCTAGCTTTCTGCCAAATTACTTAGATAGAGTTTAGCGACAGGACCTTGGGTAGTTAAGCGATAACTCGCCAAATTGCAGAAATCAGGAATTTCTTTCTAAATTAGGGCGAGTAAGTACATCGACATTTTACCCGGTCGCCAGACCGGGCAGCGCCTGACCCTCCCCACGGGAGGGCGCTTTGCACCCACCCAGGGTCTGGCGCTGCCCTAAGCTCTATTTCCAAACCCTGCCCTCCCCTCCGGCAACATCCCGCCCAACAGACCTTGACCCGCTTAGCCCGATTGAACCCCTCCCCGACCTGCGCCATAGTGCCGCCGATATGCGGGCACTAAGATCCGCCGACCCAAGCGAGTGAACAGTGATGATGCGTATTTTGACCGCCGTGCTTTGCGCGGGCACAGTTTTTGTAGTGACCCCTCCCCCGGCACAGGCTGGTTTGATCGAACGCGCCTGCCGTCAAGCCGACCGCACGGCGGCTACACCGGCGAAATGCAGCTGTATCCAACTGGTTGCCAATTCCAGCCTGACCCGATCAGAGCGCAAGAAAGTTGCCAGATGGTTCGACGATCCGCATCAAGCTCAGGTGGTACGTCAATCAAGCCAACGCGGTGATGAACAGTTGTGGTTGCGATACAAAGCCTTTGGCGAACGCGCTGCCCGCAGCTGTAGCTGAGTCTGCCGATCCCAACAAAGGTGCGTGCAAGCACACACCCTACACTGCACGCGGTTCTGTGTTGCCCGACTTCTGCGTAGGAATATGTGGTGAGCGCCTTGCCTGCCCATCTCGCCTTAAAGCGGCGCAAAAATGGGCATCTCTCCTTTGAGCCGATTTCTCCTCTTGACCCCCGGGCCGTGGAGTTTCACACAAGGCGCAACAAAAACAGGAGCGTGGCTGATGCTGATGAAAGGGGTGACCCTGCGAGGGTTGGAGGTTTTCGAAGCCTTGGCCAAGACCGGATCGGTGGCTCAAGCTGCTGAGGTGACCGGGCTGAGCCAACCCGCGGTCAGCCAGCAGCTTCGCAATCTGGAAAAGGCACTGGGCACCGACCTTGTTGACCACAGCCGCCGCCCGATGCTGGTGACTACAGCCGGACGCAATTTTCTAAGCCGCACCGAAGCCGTGCTGTCGGAACTGCGCCTTGCGCAGAGCGAGTTGACGGTGATGGACCTGACACACCTGACGACCCTGACGATTGGGCTGATCGACGATTTTGACAATGACCTGACCCCGCGTCTGGCCACTATTCTGGCCGACAGTCTGACACAATGCCGGTTCAAGATGATCACCGCCTCGAGCCATGACATCAACCGAGCAATGGCAGCGCGTGAATTGCACATCGCAGTGGCCGCCAGCACCGGCGAATTGCGCGACGATATTGTAGAGTACCCGCTGGTGCGCGACCCCTTTATTCTGGTGGCCCCCAAGGGGTTTTTGAAGGATCCCAGTACTCAAGGTGAACTGCTGAATGAACTACCATTGCTGCGATATGGGCGCGAACAGCTGATCTCGCAACAGATCGAGGCGCATCTGGCACGCCAGAAACTGGAGTTCGAGGAACGGTTCGAAATCGGTTCGCATCTGGCACTGATGGCGATGGTGGCGCGGCGTATTGGCTGGGCTGTGACCACGCCGCTGGGATATATGCGGGCCGTGCGCTTCCATGACCAGATCGATGCCTTTGCGCTGCCTTTTGGCAATTTTTCCCGCAGCATCTCGCTGTTCGCCGCCGCTGATTGGGCCGACCGGGTGCCACGGGATGTGGCGCAGACCATGCGCCACCTGATGCAGAGCCAGATCATTGGCCCAGCGATTGGCCAATTGCCCTGGCTGGCCGGGCAACTGCAGGTGATCGAAGAGTAATTCCTTCTCTGGCACCTGTGCGCCTCCCGCCGCTCCCTTAAACGGCTAAACTCCCGTTGGGCAAGAGACGTAAATGTCAGGCTCCCTCAATCTGCCTGCAAATTTAATTTTCTCGCGAAGCAGACGCGTCGAGCGCCTGCTTTAATCCACGGGCTGCCTGCTCTATCAGATTCAGGCAACCGTCGAAGTCGCGGGTGTAATACGGGTCGGGTACATGGTCAGCCCTCGCCCGGTTGGCATAATCCGTGAACAGCCGCACCGGAATCTGATTGCCGGATGGGCGCAACGCCTCGACCTCGGTTTTATTTTCCTCATCCATCACAATGATCAGGGCAAAATGGGCAAAATCTAAACGATTGAACTGACGGGCTCTCAGGTCTGAAATATCCAACCCTCGGGCGCGCAGAGCCAATTGCATCGCCTCATAAGGGGGCTGCCCCAGATGCCAGCCTGATGTGCCGGCGCTGTCTGTTTGAACCTCGGGTGCAAGATCCCGAAATACGCCCTCGGCAGCTGGCGAGCGGCAGATGTTGCCAAGACAGACAAACAGGACTTTCTGAGGCATGATAACAAGGCGTCCTGTTTTTCGAGAAAAGACGTCGATGTGAAACTGTTTAGCAGCTTCTCGCAGCGCATTGCCATACTACCATTTACCAAAGCGGCGGATCTGGGCCGGGCCGACACAACTCCATCACCTTACGAAACCGAATGTGTAGTGCAAAGCTGGGCGCCTATCTACATCCCCATGAGCAGACGATAAATCTGAAAGAGGTACCGCTCCACCCGAAAGGCGAGGTTCTGGCATATGCGCTGTCACCTGTTACGGGAGACTATCCCAAGACATATATGCACGGCATCCTCGGCGGCACCCTCTGCGCAGCATGCGACCACCGTTGGCACGCGCCTCTGGAAATGAGCGTACGACGCTGTGACCTTCATCTCGGGCAGCTGCAGCGCGCCCTGATATCGTTTGGCTTGAAGAGAAGCCCTATGACATGGAGAAGATCTATACCCGTCTTGCTGAGGCGGATCTGTTTGCCGCCATTGGCACCTCGCCACAGATCTATCCAGTGGCGACTTTTGTTCACAAGGCTCGTACGGTCGGAGCCCATACGATTGAACTCAAGCTGAAGCTCTTGGCACTGGTCTCGGCCTGGGTTGATAAGCTGCTAAGTCAGCGTTGAAACGAAAAGCCAGCCCCAAAAGGGCTGGCCGGGTGCGAAGGAGGGCGGCAGCGCCGTCGGACGCCGCGCCCCGCTTGACTCAATTGCTGTGGTTCGAGTGTTTCATGCCGCCCGCGGCTGGCTTGCGCGCTAGGTCCACCGGCACTTCGACCACCATGTCGCCTGCCTTTTCAAAACTCAGGGTCAGGGTGATGGTGTCGCCCTGCTTCAGCTCCTGGTTCAGGCCCATCAGCATCACGTGATCCCCGCCACGTTGCAGCATGTGGGTTTCACCTGCTGCAACGGCAAAACCTTCCTCGACATGCATCATCTTCATGACGCCATCGCCCATATCCATATGGGTGTGCAGTTCCGCCCGCTTGGCGACATCAGTGCTGACGCCGATCAGGCGATCATCTTCACCTGTATGGTTCACCAAAGCCATAAACGCCGCGCCGGCCATCTTGTTAGAGGCACGCGCATAGGCGTCATCAACCATGATCATGGACATATCGGCAAAAGCTGCACCCGCCAAAGTGAGGGAAGTAGCTGCAGCAATAACAATGGATTTGAAAGACATAGTTGTCTCTCCTTTTAGTCTGAGGTCTGATTTCATGTGTCTTGAGCTTGTTAGAATCAGAGACCAATTGGCGGCGACCGCGCGCTGGCCCGCAGCGGCATCCTAGAGTGGACGCGTATCTGCACGGGGTGATCAACCCGGCACAGCGGCTCGGGTGCGACATGCTGCGGCCGCTGAGACGGTGCCAACGCATCCATACCCAGCGTAATGCAGTCAGGGCAATCATGCGGCGCGCGCGCTGGCTGGCCGTCACTGTCCACATAGATCACCAGTGGACCGCTGCCCGAGCAGATCACAATCTGACCGGTAGCGTCCCGCATCCCCTGTAATGCGCCAGCACTATGGGCTGTCAGAGTGACCGCCAGGACCAGAAACAGGGTCAGATATGATCGAAAATGCAGTGTCATTGCCGCAAGATAGGCCGCAGAACGGCGGCGCTGCAAGGCTCAAAACTGCGGCAGTTTGCGCTCTAACAACAAAAAACCCTGCATGATTTCTCATGCAGGGTCAAAATCTTGATCTGGTGAAAAGATCAGGCCTGAGCAGCAACCGTTGCTTTGGCAATCTCTTTTTTCACTTTCAGCGCGGTGATCGACAACTCGTCGTCTTTGGATTTCGCAAAAAACGCATCCAAACCACCACGGTGATCGACGGTGCGCAGAGCTGCGGCCGAGATGCGCAGTTTGATGCCGCGGCCCAAAATCTCGGACTGCAGGGTCACATCATTCAGGTTCGGCAGAAACCGGCGACGTGTGCGGTTTTTAGCGTGGCTGACATTATTGCCCGACATCGGGCCTTTTCCGGTCAATTCGCAACGGCGCGACATGGCATTATCCTCGTTTTCGTCACGGGGAAGCAGGCCCCGTCAATGTAAGAGAGCACCGCCTAAGCCGCACTCAGAATTTCGTTGGCTGCTCATACGCGAAATCAAAAGGGGCGTCAAGCGAGTCCGGTTGCCCTGTTGTCTCCAGTAATTGCATTTCTGCCAGCAGCCACTTTCGAAAGGCGCGGATTGCTGGCGAATTCCGCCTGCGTTCAGCATAAACCAACCAAACTGAAAAGTTATTCTCAAGGGTGATATCAAACGGTTGAACCAACTCCCCCCGCTCCACTTCGTCCCGGTAATAGGCAGGTGTCAGCAGCGTAGCCCCTTGCCCCGCCTTAGCGGCCTGTGTCAAAAAAAGCTGTGACCCAATAAAATGATGGGGAAGATTGTTTTCTGGCGGCGGTGTCACCCCCGCCAGCTCAAACCATTGACGCCAGCCCTTATACTTAGGATCGACCCGCGGAACTTTCAGAAGATCAGATGGGCAGGTCAGCGGACCATGACGCTCGATGAAGGCCGGACTAACCATCGGGGTAAGCTCCGAACGCATCAAAAAGTCAGATCGCAAGCCTTCCCATTTTCCGTTTCCAACCCGAATGGCTACATTTGCATCTCCGTTTTCGAGATCAACAATATTCTGGCTGATATCGATCCGGGTGGCTATTTTGGGATGAGCGGTCTGAAACTGCCACAAGCGTGGCCCCAGAATGGCGGCAGCGAAAGCGGCAACAACGGAAATCACCAGCGTTTCCTCGTCGGATTGGCGCAGATCGGCAAAGGCCTGTCGCAGGATTTCCAACGCCTCGCCTGAACTGGCTGCAAGCTGCGCTCCTTCGGAGGTGAGCTTTACCCCACGGGGCTGGCGACGAAACAGCGGTAGGCCCGCACGGTCTTCCAGCTGTTTGATCTGATAACTCACAGCTGCCTGAGTCATCCCCAACTCTTCGGCGGCACGGGTGAAACTGCCGTGCCGTGCCGCTGATTCAAACGCGCGAATGGCCGCCAACGGCGGCAGCAGGCGTAGAGATGGCATAAAACCTCCTTATGCATAGTAGCAGATATTCAATTGGTTATTTTAGTGTGGAACCCCCATTTAGCCAATGAAAGGCACGAAAGGAAAGCGCCATGACCACACAATGTGTAGGACACCAGCCACAAATATCACTGTGGACTAAGGTAAAACTACGATGGCCTCTGCCCCGTAAGGATCAACTGGTTCGGCAACTGCAAGCGCGTGCATCTCTGCGCCACCTGCCGCCACATATGCAAAAGGACATAGGCTTGTTTAATGACGCCGATGCCCGCCAAGACCGCTTTAGCCTGTGGTGATATTCAGGCGGCTCAGAACCAGCCCTGCCGCCTTGGCCGACGACAGATCGCCCTCAGCAACCTGCGGCGCAAGCCGGTTAATCTCGGCCTGCGCTTCTTCCGTGTTCAATTGCGACAGCACTGCCTGACGCAGTTCTTCTTGGAACCAGTATTGCGCCTGTTCGGCGCGGCGCTGGTCCCAGTGGCCCTGCTCGCGGCGCCAATTGTTCAGCTGTTGCAACTCGTCCCAGGTTTGTGTCAGGCCTTGGTCTTCCAGTGCGGACACCATCATCGCCTTGGGAAACCCCGGTGGATCTTGCGGCCGTTTGCGCAGAAGTCGCAATGCGCCGGAATAGTCAGCACAGGTGCGTGTGGCGGCAGATTTCAGATCTCCGTCGGCCTTGTTGATCAGAATCACATCGGCGATTTCCATAATGCCGCGTTTGACGCCCTGCAGTTCATCTCCACCAGCCGGGGCCAACAGCAGCAGAAACAGGTCGGAGATTTCGGCGACCACCGTTTCGGACTGCCCAACGCCCACGGTTTCGATCAGCACCACGTCGAAATCAGCGGCCTCGCATAGGGCGACCGCTTCACGCGAGCGCCTTGTCACGCCGCCCAGGTGGGTCTGGCTGGGGGATGGACGAATGAACGCGTTTGGATCGCGACTTAGGAGCTCCATCCGGGTTTTATCGCCGAGGATTGAACCGCCGGAGCGGGCTGAGCTGGGGTCCACCGCCAGCACTGCAACGCGCAGCCCCTGTGCCGTCAACATCAGGCCGAATCTCTCGATAAAAGTGGACTTGCCCACCCCCGGAGTGCCCGACAACCCGATACGCAGCGCTTGGCGTCGATGTTTTGCTAGGGAACTGAGCAGCTCGCCCGCCTGGATGCGGTGATCAGTGCGCTGGCTTTCCACCAGGGTGATGGCGCGCGCCAGGGCCCGGCGGTCGCGGTTCAAAATCTTCTGACTGAGCTCGGCGATGTCCATACGCACTCCCGTGTTTGTCTGCATGTTTGGCGCAGCCCGGGCGCCATTGTCCAGTGGCTAGACCTTGGCGCAGTCATTGGCGATAACGGCAGGTATGACAAAACTACCAATTGATACCGTCCTGCCCGAACTGATAACCGCTCTGCGCGCCCATGGCAGGGCTGTGCTGCAAGCCCCTCCGGGGGCGGGCAAAACCACCCGCGTGCCGCTGGCGATGCTGGAGGCTGGGCTGACCACTGGTCGCATTGTGATGCTGGAGCCGCGGCGGCTGGCGGCGCGGGCTGCGGCCGAGCGGATGGCCGAGACACTTGGTGAACCTGTGGGTGAGACTGTTGGCTACCGGGTGCGCGGCGAAGCCAAGATCTCTAAAGCCACCCGAATCGAAGTGGTGACCGAAGGCATCCTGACACGGATGCTGCAAAGCGACCCCGATCTTCCCGGTGTTGGCGCAGTGATTTTTGATGAATTCCACGAACGATCCTTAAACGCCGATTTTGGGCTCGCGCTGTGTCTGGAAGTGGTCGGCGCTTTGCGCGAGGATCTGATCCTGATGGCGATGTCGGCCACGCTGGACGCCGGGCCTGTTGCGGCTCTGATAGAGGCTCCGATGGTGACCTCGGAGGGGCGCAGCTACGGGGTGGAAACCCGCTGGCTGGAGCGCCCCTTGGGCCCACGAGCGCGGCGGCTGGATGCGCTGGTGGACTTGGTGCAACAGGTCGAAAAAGAGACCCGCGACATTGGCGGTGGCATTTTGGTGTTTTTGCCCGGCGAGGGTGAGATTCGTAGGGCAGCATCAGCAATGTCTGGCCGCCTGCCGGACAACTGTGACATCCGCCCACTGTTTGGCGCCCTGCCCTTTGCCGAGCAACGCGCGGCCATCGCACCAGTGAAATCCGGGCGCAAGGTGGTGCTGGCGACCTCGATCGCCGAGACATCGCTGACCATTCAAGACATCCGCGTGGTCGTCGATATGGGCCAAGCACGTCGGGCGCGATTCGATCCCGGGTCGGGCATGTCGCGGCTGATCACCGAAAAGGTCACGCGGGCCGAGGCTACCCAACGACAGGGTCGCGCCGGTCGAGTGACTGAGGGAACCTGTTACCGACTGTGGACCAAGGGCGAAGAAGGCGCACTGGCGGCCTTCCCTCCGGCCGAGATCGAGGCCGCTGATCTGACTGGGCTGGCACTAGAGCTGGCGCTATGGGGCGCAACCGCAAGCGATCTGGCCTTTCTGACGCCCCCGCCCGAGGGTGCTATGGCCGAGGCGCAGGCCCTGTTGCAGATGTTGGGGGCGCTGAATGCTCAGGGCCGGATCACCACGCATGGCAAGGCGCTGGCGACGCTGCCACTGCATCCGCGACTGGGCCACATGCTGGTCACCGGTGGCCGCGAAGCCGCGCAACTGGCGGCACTGATGGCCGAACGTGATCCGCTGCGCGGCGCGCCCGTGGATTTACTGCTGCGGTTGCAGGCGCTGCGTAATCCAAAAGACTTCATGCGCAAACGTCCCTATCAAGTGAACCTGCCGGTGGTCGACAGGGTCAAAACCGAGACCAAACGCTTGCAGCGGCAGGGCACCCAACGCCCAAGCCTTGATGCCGAGTTTTCCCCTGCCGCCATGGCCGCGCTCGCCTATCCTGATCGTATTGGGCAACGCCGAAAGGGAGACACGCCTCGCTATGTGCTGTCTGGCGGTAAAGGCGTGGTGCTGGATGACAGTGACACGCTGGCGGCTGCCCCGTTCATCGTGGTGCTGGACAGTGATGGCAACCCGCGAGAGGCACGGGTGCGGATGGCGGCGCAGATCTCGCTGGGAGAAATCCGCGACATGTTTGGCGATCAGATCAGATGGCACGAGGTCTGTGAATGGTCCAAGCGCGATCGCCGGGTAGTGGCACGCAAGCAAGAGCGGTTTGGCGCCATCATACTGGATGATCAAATCTGGAAGGACGTCCCGCCCGAGGCAGTGGCAGAAGCGATGCTGGACGGGGTGCGCGATCTTGGCCTGCGCCTGTCTGGTGCCACTGCGCGACTGGCCGCGCGGGTCGAGCTGGTTCGGGCTGAGGGCCATAACTTGCCTGATTTTTCGATCCAGGGTCTAACCGACACGATCCAAGACTGGCTGCTGCCGATGCTGACTGGGGTAAAAACCGCCGAGGACTGGAAACGCTTTGACCTGCTGCCCGCCCTGCGCGCAGCGCTGAGCTGGGATCAGACACAACTGCTGGACCGCGAGGCCGCCAGTCATTTCACTAGCCCGCTGGGCAACCGGATCCCCATTACCTACGACGAGACCGGCCCGGAGATAGAAGTGCGTATCCAAGAATTGTTCGGCGTCACCCGGCATCCGGCCAGTGGCGGCGTGCCGTTGAAGATCACTCTGCTATCGCCTGCCCGGCGCCCAATCCAGATCACCCGTGACTTGCCCGGGTTCTGGAGCGGTTCATATGCTGATGTGCGCAAGGACATGCGGGCGCAATACCCGCGACATCCCTGGCCCGAAGACCCAACCCAGGCTGATCCGACCCTGCGCGCGAAGCGGCGCAAATAGCAAAACAGGGGATTTTCATCGAATCGCGCATAAAACTGCTGAATTCAGCGATTCAGACAGTGATTGGCCACAATGATGAAAAATTTGGCTCAAATGCTCATATTCAGAGGGGGCCTAAAAATGTATGTTGAGGGCACAAAAACAAGAGCAAGATAAGCAAACTTGACGAACATCGAGTAACACCTCTTCTTAACTTTCTCCGGTGACCGGGATCTCCTCGGGACCAGAGTTTTCAGGCGTTCGCGCTTGAAGTGGGGGCAGCGCGTTTAATCCCTCCCCGGCGCGCCTGCCCCCCATATTTCCCCTCTATCCCTGCAAAATCAGTTCGTGTCAGCAGCCTCTCTCAGGGCACGCAGACCGATTCCCACCGCCTGAAAACCACCATCCGCCGCCAATATCTGGCCGGTGATAAAACTAGCCTTGTCCGACAGCAGGAAATTGATCGCGGCAGCAATCTCTTCTTCTTTGCCATAGCGGTTCAATGGCAGCGCGTCATGATAGGCGGCGATGATTACCGGTGAATGCACCGCCATCGCCAGCTTCGTCGCCACCGGCCCCGGCGCCACTGCATTGACACGAATACCCAACTCCCCCAACTCCGCAGCCTGCTGCAAGGTCAGTTGAGCCAGCGCCGCCTTGGAGGTGCCATAGGCCACCCGCAAGGTGCTGGCACGCAGACCAGAAATCGAAGTGATATTGACCACCGCACCGCCGCCATCGGCTGCCAGAAGATCAGTAAAGGCCTGCGTCATCAGAAACGGTCCGTCCAGGTTGGTCCGCATAACCCTCTGCCAGCGCTCATATGTGGTCTCGCGGATGGGACCAAAGTCAGCCACACCGGCATTATTCACCAGCCCGTCAAGGCCACCAAAAGCCTCTGTTACCTCAGCAACAACGCGGTCAACATCCTTGGGGCTAGACACATCCGCATTAATGCCAATAGCGCCCGGAAGCTCAGTCAGCGCCTCGGCCAGCGCCGCGCTGTCACGATCAAGGATCGCCACGCGCCAGCCCTCGGCCATCAAGCCCTTGGCCGTCGCCAGTCCAATGCCGCGCGCGCCTCCGGTTACCAGTGCAGATTTCATGAGGCTCTCCTATACCTGTTGTTCAATCCGCGCATGGCGCATCAGAGTTCCGGGATTGTCAATCCAACAGATTTTCACGGCCCGATCCGCCCAAAATGTAACACTCGCCAGAGTTATCCTCAGCACATGTTGCAAAATCCGACACAGAACCTATGTTTGCGACATACAAAAACAAACCTGAGGCGAGCCGCAAAGGCTTCGAGCAGTTATGACGCGCGCATTGTCCCGCGCCTGGGAAGAGATTCTCAGGCCAATGATCTTTCGACCCAAACGTCTGCAAGTGGCGGCCCTGTGCTACCGCAAGACCAGCGAGGGGACAGATGTGCTGATGATCACCAGCCGCGGCACCGGACGCTGGATTTTGCCCAAGGGATGGCCAATCAGCGGCAAAGACGGTGCGGAATCGGCACTGCAAGAGGCCTGGGAGGAAGCGGGCGTCAAAAAGGCCAAAATCCAAGGCGAGCCTATTGGTCATTACGACTATCTGAAGAACCTCGGCAAGGGCCGCGCCGAGACGGTGCAGACGTTAGTTTACGTCGCCAAGGTGACCAAACTGTCCAAAACTTATCCAGAGCACCATCAGCGTAAACGCCGATGGATGCGCGCCGACGAGGCTGCCAATCTGGTGCGGGAGCCAAAACTGCGGGCCCTGCTGCGACAGTTGTAACGCTCTCACGGCAGAAATGTGACAAATCTCTTGCGCCATGGCCCTTGGCGGTCTACCCGGCGGACCTATCATTGGAACCGGGACTGATACGATGAGCGACGAACCACAGCGCAGACAATGGAAGACACTCGACCGCGATCTAAACCGGATTGCGATGCTCGAAAACGCCACCAGTTATGTTGCAAGGCCGATGGTTGGGCCTGGCATTGCACTGGTCTTTATCGTGCTGGCCGGTCTGGCCGCAGCGGTACTGCTGGGCACCACGCCAATCAATTTTGTTGTGGTCGCGGCCGCCGCCTTTGGCGCCTATATGGCGGTCAACATCGGTGCCAATGACGTAGCCAACAACATGGGCCCCGCGGTTGGGGCCAATGCGCTGACCATGGGCGGCGCCATCCTGATTGCGGCGATTGCCGAAAGCGCAGGTGCCTTGCTGGCTGGCGGTGATGTGGTCTCGACGATCTCGAAAGGGATCATTGACCCTAGCATCATGGAAACCACAGATGTCTTTATCTGGGCGATGATGGCAGCGCTGATCTCGGCTGCTTTATGGGTCAACCTAGCGACATGGATAGGCGCACCGGTCTCAACCACTCACTCAGTGGTTGGTGGGGTCATGGGGGCTGGTATTGCCGCTGCCGGCGTCGCCGCTGTGAACTGGCCTACAATGGGCAAAATTGCAGCCAGTTGGGTGATTTCCCCGGTACTGGGCGGCCTTGTTGCAGCGCTGTTCCTGGCGCTGATCAAGTCCCGCATCATCTATCAGGACGATAAAATTGCCGCCGCGCGGCGCTGGGTGCCCATCCTGGTCGGCGTTATGGCTGGCGTGTTCTCTGCCTATCTGGCCCTCAAGGGTCTGAAGCGGATCATCAAGATCGACATGCAGGACGCATTGATGATCGGTACCGCCATTGGTGTTCTGTCTTATGCAGTCACCCGCCCTCTGATCCTGAAGCAATCTCAGGGTTTAGAGAACCGTAACAAGTCACTGAAAATACTATTTCGGATACCGCTGGTCATTTCTGCTGCACTGCTGTCCTTTGCTCATGGTGCCAATGACGTGGCCAATGCTGTTGGACCACTGGCCGCCATCGTACACGCTACCGAATTCGGAGACTTCGCCGCCAAGGTCGAGATACCGACTTGGGTGATGGTGATCGGTGCTATGGGTATCTCGTTTGGACTGTTCCTATTTGGGCCCAAGCTAATCCGCATGGTCGGCAGCCAAATCACCAAACTGAACCCGATGCGCGCCTTTTGTGTCTCGTTATCGGCTGCGATCACAGTGATTGTCGCCAGCTGGCTTGGCTTGCCGGTGTCCTCGACACATATCGCCGTGGGTGCAGTGTTTGGTGTTGGTTTCTTCCGCGAGTGGCACATGGAGCGCCGCCTGCGCAAATCCGCCGCCGCCCGCCCCGAGAAGAAAACCATCGCCCCCGAGGAACGCCGTCGCCGCAAGCTGGTACGGCGCAGTCATTTCATGACCATCCTAGCGGCCTGGGTGATCACAGTTCCTGCCGCAGCGGTGATGTCAGCAGTGATCTACCTGCTTCTCAGCACCTTAGTAGGATAATCAGAATCTTCATCTGAAAGCCCTCTCAACCAAGTTGAGGGGGCTTTTTTTGTGCTTGGCCATCAGCAAAGATGCAGTGGATTTTTCAACGGCGGATCGCCAATTGATCCAGCACGTCTTGGGTTGGTAGAACGCGACCAAAGCCCGCATGCAAAGCCGACAGCGTCACCTCGAGAGCAACCTCCGCCTCGATGTCGCCGCCGTGGCGTGACGGCAGCGCAAAAGCGATCAGCGCATCCTCGGGCACCAATACGTCAAATTCCAAATTGGCTGCGGATCGCGCAGTTGAATTGACGCAAAAGGCCGCCACACCACCGACGATCACCAGTCGGGTTATGCCGTTTTCACGCAGGTGCTCGGCCAGACCGGTGTCAACAAAACCGGACGATCCTGTTTTCCAGAACACTGCCTCGCCCTCTGCAGGAATGGCACAAGGCATCGGCTGGCCGCTGGGCAGATCGCGGCGAAATTTGCTTTCTGGACGTGGATCATCGTGCATCACATGGCACACTGACAGGCCTGCACTGCGAAAGGCTGATGCCAACACAGAGATTTTTTCTTCAGCATCTGGGTTGGCGCGGGGTCGGCCTGCCGCCGTGACATTGGCCATCTCCATCTGCATATCAACGATCAAAAGCGCTGTTGTCGTGTCCATCAAATACCCTCTCATCAATTCACTATTTGCATGGGTTGCAGATCAGTTGGCGGATGACCACCAGATGATGACATTTTCAGATCGCCACAGTGGCCCCTTGTCCAATTGCTCGCCAACAGGCTGCCCTCCACATGCCTGGTAAAACGCAAGTGCCTGTTTGTTTTGCTCAACCACGGCCAACACAAGATCTGACCTTTTGCACTCATCCAGCCAGTCCCGGGCCAGATGCAGGAAGATCCGCCCGACCCCAAGCCCACGAACTGTACTATCCAAATACAAATGCGTGACTTCAATCGCGTCTGGAAAATCCAAAATTTCGGATTCTGCAAGATCACACAGCCCCAAGATATTTCCAGTCTCATCCTCGGCAAGAAGTGTCAAAGAGAGTTTTCTGGCGGCAGATAACTTGGCACGCCATTGACCCTGGCGACGATCGAAATCCAGCGCCTCGATCGCCTGTGCAGGGGCAATATTGCCATAGGTCAGCCGCCAGATACGCAAGTGAAACTCTGCAATCTGGTCACAGTCGCTCAATCGCGCCTGACGAAGATAGAGAGGCGGAATCGTAATTTTGTGGCCAGCCAAAAGTTGGACAAGATCCAACCGGTCACTGCGATGTCCGCTCCCCATCCTGTTCGGTTTTGTCATCGCAACTGACTTAAACGTCCAGGCACCAGCGCATGACGGCCTTTTGCGCGTGCAAGCGGTTTTCGGCTTCGTCAAAGATCACTGATTGTGGGCCATCCATCACTTCAGAGGTGACTTCCTCTTCGCGGTGGGCGGGCAGGCAATGCATGAACAATGCGTCCGGCTTGGCATGGCTCATCAGCTCAGCATTGACCTGATAACCGCGCAGCATGTTGTGGCGGCGCTCTTTTGAGGATTGGCTGTCATGCATCGAGACCCAGGTATCGGCGACAATCAGGTCAGCACCTTCGACGGCTTTTTGGGCATCACGTTCGATCACGATTTTGGATCCCGCTTTACGCGCCAACCCGATAAAGCCATCCTCGGGATCCAGCTGCGCTGGGCCAGTGAACGTCAGGTCAAAGCCGAACTGACCAGCCGCGTGCAGAAAGGAGGCGCAGACATTGTTGCCGTCGCCCGCCCAGACCACCTTCTTGCCTTTGATCGAGCCCCGGTGTTCCTCGTAGGTCAGGATGTCGGCCATGATCTGGCAGGGGTGGGTGCGGTCGGTCAGACCGTTGATCACCGGAACCGAGGCGTATTCGGCCATCTCCATCAGCACGGTTTCGTCAAATGTGCGGATCATGATCATGTCAACATAGCGCGACAGCACCCGGGCGGTATCGGCGATGGTTTCACCGTGGCCCAACTGCATGTCACTGCCCGACAGAACCATCGACTCGCCGCCCATCTGGCGCACGCCAACGTCGAACGACACACGGGTCCGGGTTGAGGGCTTCTCGAAGATCAGCGCCACCATTCGACCCGCCAGGGGTTGATCATCATCCAAGGCGCCTTTGGGGCGGTCCAAGCGGGCCTGTTTCATCGCACCGGCCTGGTCGATCATGGCGCGCAACTCGTCCGGGCTGGTTTTATGAATATCTAGGAAATGGTTCATATCGGGTTCGCTTTTTGTTGGTCCGGGCCGGGGGCGCTGCCCCCGGACCCCCGAGGTATTTTAAACAAGAAGAAGATCAGGCGGCTGAAATCTGGGTTGCGGCTTTGTCTAGGCGGGTTAGCGCGTCGGCTATGTCATCGTCACTGAGGTTGAGCGGCGGGAGTAAGCGGATGACGTTTTCGGCGGCGGGGACAGTAATGACCTGGTTGTCGTAGCCTGCATTGACCACGTCGATATTGAGAGCCTTGCATTTCAAGCCCAGCATCAGGCCGGAGCCGCGCACCTCTTCGAAGACATCCGGATGGGTGGCAATCAGACCTTCCAGCTTTTGCCGCAGCAGGCCCGCCTTGCGGTTGACCTCGGCTAGGAATTCCGGGTCGGTAACAATGTCCAGCACCGCACTACCAACCGCGCAGCCCAGCGGGTTGCCGCCGTAGGTTGAGCCATGGGTGCCGGCGGTCATACCTGACGCAGCGTCTTCGGTGGCCAGCACGGCGCCCAAGGGAAAGCCACCGCCGATACCTTTGGCCACCATCATGATATCCGGGGTAATGCCGGCCCATTCATGAGCAAACAGCTTGCCAGTCCGCCCTACTCCGCATTGCACCTCGTCCAGGATCAGCAGCAACCCGTGCTCATCGCAGAGCGCCCGCAAGGCTTTCATATCAGCGTCAGGGACTTGGCGGATACCGCCCTCGCCCTGAATCGGTTCGATCAAAATGGCAGCCGTCTGGTCGGTGATGGCATCTGAGACACCATCCAGATCGCCGAATGTGAGGTGTACAAAACCCGGCAGCACAGGGCCAAAGCCTTTGACCATTTTCTCGGATCCAGCAGCGGCAATGCCGGCGGACGAGCGGCCATGAAAGGACCCGTCAAACGTCAGGATCTCGATCCGTTGTTCCTCGCCCTTGTCGAAGAAATACTTGCGGGCCATTTTCACAGCCAGCTCACAGGCCTCGGTGCCCGAATTGGTAAAAAACACCGTGTCGGCAAAAGTATGCTCGACCAGCTTGTCAGCCAGCGCTTGTTGCTGCGGGATCTGATACAGGTTGGAGACATGCCACAGGTTTTGCGCCTGATCGGTCAGTGCCTGCACCAGGGCCGGATGGGCGTGGCCCAATGCGTTCACGGCAATGCCAGCGCCAAGATCCAGAAAGCGTCGCCCGTCAGCCTCGATCAGCCAGGAGCCTTCGCCTTTGACAAAGTTCAAAGGGGCGCGGTTGTAAGTTGGCAGAACGGAAGCGATCATCGGGATCATCCTTTTCGGAAATAGAAGCCCAAGCAGTGCAATAGGATGGGCAGTTGGTCAACGATGTTGAGGGGTATGCGCCAATACGGGGCGCATGGATCAAGGGGCCGGAACGCTAAATTAGCGTCGGCGTCGCAGGGCCGCAGTCAGGCCAGTGATATGTGCGAGATTGATCATAGGGTCATGCCATACCGGAGGAACTGGCGGAAAGAAACCCCTTTTGTTCAATCACACCCGACAGATCGAAACTGAGCGTGAGCGCGATAGAGAAGACTTCGCCGTTTGACTGATCGAAACCTCTTGCATAGCAAGGCAGACTGCCGCACCGCTGGCCCATGAGCCCGATCACACAACAAAACCCCGCGCTGGCCGCCGCCTTTATCCTGGTGGCCACCACCTTCATTGCAGGCACCATGCTGCTGGCCAAGGCACTGGGCACCGATGTGCTGGGCCCACCGCTGCATCCGCTGCAGATCAGCCATGGGCGTTTTGTCTTTGCCTTTGTGGCGATTTCTTCGGTGGCGGCAGTTCTGCGACCTCAACTTACCCGACCGAACTGGGGTCTGCACATCGGGCGCACCTCTTTTGGCTGGGCTGGTGTGTCGCTGATGTTTGCCTCGGTGGCCTTTATCCCGCTGGCCGATGCCACCGCGATCACATTTTTGAACCCGGTGTTTGCGATGATGCTGGCAATCCCGCTATTGGGTGAGAAGGTTGGACCCTGGCGGTGGGGGGCTGCTGTTGTTGCTCTGATTGGCGCCATGGTTTTGCTGCGCCCTACCCCGGCCAGTTTTCAGCCCGCAGCTCTGCTGGCGCTGGCGGCGGCGATGGTGATGGGGCTGGAGCTGATCTTTATCAAGAAGTTGGCCAATCGGGAGCCGCCCTTGCAAGTGCTGTTGATCAATAACTCAATTGGTTTGGTGATTGCCTCGGCAGCGGTGCTGCCAGTGTGGCAGATGCCCAGCCCAGCACAGTGGGCGGCGCTGGCAGCGCTTGGTGTGTTGATGGCCTGTGCCCAGGCATGTTTCATCAACGGAATGGCCCGGGCAGATGCCTCGTTTGTGGCGCCGTTCAGCTATGCCACGCTGATTTTTGCCGCCGCCTATGATTTCCTTGGCTTTGGCGTCATCCCGGATGCGGTGACCGTGCTTGGAGCGGTCATCATCCTCACCGGCGCAGCGGTGCTGGCCTGGCGTGAGGGGCGTCAGCGGCCGCCCAAAAACCCTCGCGCGGAGCCACAATAACACCGCAACGGCTGTCAGCTTGCTCTGGAGGCGTTTGCGGTGAACAGGCCGGCGGCAAACATACAGGTCGCCCCGGTTCTATTTACGGCGCGCCTGGCACGTGGTTTCTGCAGCCGATTTCGTAGCGCGGCTGCAAAGAACAGCCACATCAAACCATTGAGAGCTGCCACCGTCACAAAGGTGGCGACAAGAATGGCAAATTGCTCAAACACTGGCTGCGACGTGTTCACAAATTGTGGAACAAAGGCCATGTAGAATACAGGGCCCTTGGGGTTGAGCGCACTCACAAGAAATGACTGAGCGAAAATCGACCGCAGGGGTTTCATCGCGGCTGCACTATCAGCTTCGGTTTCCTCTACCGGCGCTGACCACAACTGGTAGGCCAACCAAATCAGGTACATAGCCCCCGCCACTTTGAGCAATCCAAACAAGGTGGCCGAGGCGGCCAGGATCGCTCCCGCCCCAAGTAGGGTTGCTGTCATGGCAACAAAGGCGCCTGCTGCGACCCCAGGAACCGTTGCCCAGCCAGTTTTGCGACCGTTTCGAAGCGCATGATTTACGGTCAGTATGATATTGGGCCCGGGAATTAGGACAACCACTGCACTCGCCAACGCAAAAGCAACCCAAGTCTCTACAGTCATCAATTTTTCCTTTGCCAAATACTTAGGTCACTAGACAGCATGCGTGGGCTGTCATCAACGGGACGAGAGCAATCAGGTCAGGCCTTCAGGCGATAACCCGAATGCAGCATGAGCCAGCCCACCAGCCAGACCACAAAAGTCGCACAGCTACAGACCAGCAACCCCAGCCAAGGCGAGCTATCCGAGGTCCCAATCATACCGAATCGCACGCCGTCGATCAGGTAGAACACTGGGTTCATATGCGTCAGCGTCTTAAGGACTGGCGGCAGGGCCGCGACAGAATAGAAAGTGCCGGACAAAAAGGCCAACGGCGTGATGATGAAATTGGTGATCGCTGCCATCTGATCGAACTTGTTAGCAAAGATCCCAGCGATGACACCCAACCCGCCCAGAAACGCGGCCCCTAGGATCACAAAGACCAAAGCCACCATCGGATAAGCTGGCCAGATGCCAAGCGTCAGACCAAGCCCCAGCGCGATGCTCAAAGCCACGACAACGCCGCGCACCATGCCGCCTGCAAGGTAGCCCAGCAAAAGTTCCAGCCCTGACAGTGGCGGCATCAGTGTATCAACGATATTTCCTTGTATTTTCGAGATCATGATGGACGAAGATGTATTGGCAAAGGCGTTCTGGATCACCGTCATCATCATGATGCCCGGTGCCAAAAACGTCATGAACGGCACCCCCATGACATCGCCACGGCGCGGACCGATGGCGATGGTGAATATCATCAAAAACAGCGCCGAAGTGACCAATGGGGCCAACAACGTCTGGGTCCAGACCACCATGAACCGTTTCACCTCGCGCCCGGCCATGGTCTGCAGGCCCAACCAGTTGACGCGGCCAAAACGACGCTCTCCCAAGCCGATGCGATACTCGGTGTCTGACATGACGTCCCCCAATTCTGTGTCTGGTCTGCATAACCCCTGCACGGTCAGGTGCAAGATGGCTTGTATCTCGCTGCGCAGTGACTAAAATAGGGACAGATACGGATTACTATGGCGGCCGCAGGTATCCTGGGGCCGCTTTTAGCTTGGAAAGGCAAGATATGTCCTGGACAGACGAGCGCGTTGAACTGCTCAAAAAAATGTGGGGCGAAGGTCAGTCGGCCAGCCAGATCGCCAAAGAATTGGGCGGCGTCACCCGTAATGCGGTGATCGGCAAGGTGCACCGGTTGGGACTGTCCAACCGCAACTCCACAGGTGCGGCCAAATCAGCCGAGCCCAAGGAGAAGCCCGCTGTCGCGGCCAAACCCGCCGCCAAGCCCAAGGTGCAGCCCAAGACCGAGCCCGCGCGCCCGATCCCGCCGGTCCCAGCCAAGACCGCCGGCGGCAAACCTAATTTGCCCGCGCGCAAGCAGATCATTCCGGCGGGTCAGCCGCTGCCACCGCAGCCCTCGGCCAATGAAATCAGCCCCGAGGCGCTAGCCAAGGTCAACGAGATCGAGAAGAAGGCAAAGCGCCTGACGCTGATGGAACTGACCGAGCGGACCTGCAAATGGCCTGTAGGCGATCCCGCAACCGAGGATTTCTGGTTTTGTGGCCTGGATGTTCAGCAGGGTAAGCCTTACTGCGAAGCCCACGTTGGCGTTGCCTTCCAGCCGATGAGTGCGCGTCGCGATCGCAAACGGTAAGCTCTCCATATCGGTATAGTTTCAGCGCCTCGAACTTTGCGGTTCGGGGCGTTTTTGGTTTAAGCGTAGATATTGCCTGAAAATAATGGCCGCTCCTGCCCCTCGGGTAGATGCAAAGCGCCCTCCCAAGGGGAAGAGACCGGCGCTGCCCGGCGCTCCCGGGCAAACGACGTCCTTTTCGCAGGCATCAGCTCTCTTCGGGAGCCGCTGACGTAAAATTCGGGATCTTGTTGCCCGAAGCACCGTTGCCTTCAATGCCCGGCCAGTTGCCCTCGGCTAGACTGATGTTACTGGGGATATCTTCTTCCCAGAATGTCACAACCGTTTTGGTGATGTTCAGGAACAGCTTGTCATCCACGATGCGCCACAAGTTCGGGTTGCCCGGCACCTTGCCACCCTTGGACACGCCATAGGCACAGTGGCCGTCATACTGCGGTGCGTAGTATTCGGGGTTGTCCAGAAACTTTTCTCGGTTCGCTTCAGATGAGAACGCAAAGGTGGCATCGTTGTATTCTGCGGTGATGCTCGCCAATCCCGGCACACCAGACGTCTGCTGGGTGCCTACAGCATTTGACGCCAGACCGCGGTAAGCCACGACATCATAGCCAGACACCGCAAAACCGGTGCCATCGATGTATTGGTCGCCCGCAAAGACTGGCAGACCAAAGGAAATTGCCGCCGCCGCGGCCAAGAAAAAGCGCTTCATAAAGTCATCCTCTCGCAGATGTTACTTATTAGTTTCGCCGACATTCCAGCCGGGTTGCTGAGTACAATATGCAATACCGGGCTGATGCGAAGGGGGTCTCACGCTGCTGTGTCCATCCACGAGATGATGTGATCTAAAGCACATAAATGTTTCAATTTGACCTTCCAGTCATTGGAATTTCCAAAATGCAGCTTAAGTCTGCCCACAATGGAATTTGCACACTGACGCCAATGCGGTGCAAACAAACTAATAGGACAAGGCCCAACAGATGAGCGACACCCCATATACACCGGCAAAAGTCTGGACCTGGAATCAGGAAAGCGGCGGTAAATTTGCCTCGATCAACCGTCCAGTGGCAGGTGCCACTCATAACAAAGACCTGCCGGTCGGCAAACACCCAATGCAGCTCTACTCACTGGCCACGCCCAATGGCGTCAAGGTCACCGTGATGTTGGAAGAGCTGCTGGCGGCAGGTCACACAGGCGCCGAATATGACGCCTGGTTGATCAACATCGGCGAAGGCGACCAGTTTGGTTCCGGCTTTGTTAACGTCAACCCAAACTCAAAAATCCCAGCCCTGATGGATCACAGCGGCGACACGCCTCTGCGAGTGTTCGAATCCGGTTCCATGCTGGTGCATCTGGCAGACAAGTTTGGTGCATTCCTGCCCAAGGATGGCGCTGAACGGACCGAAGTGATGAACTGGCTGTTCTGGCAGATGGGCAGCGCGCCCTATCTGGGTGGCGGCTTTGGTCACTTCTACGCCTATGCGCCGGAAAAATGGCAGTACCCAATCGACCGCTTCTCGATGGAGGCCAAACGTCAGTTGGACGTTCTGGACCGTCAGCTGGCCGATCACCAGTATATCGCCGGTGGCGACTACAGCATTGCCGATATGGCAATCTGGGCCTGGTATGGTCAGCTGGTGCTGGGCCGTCTCTATGACGCGGCCGAGTTCCTGGATGTCGCCAGCTATACCCATGTGATGCGTTGGGCCAAGGCGATTGATGCCCGCCCTGCTGTCAGCCGTGGTCGCATGGTAAACCGTGCCTTTGGCGAGCTGCACACCCAGTTGCGCGAACGTCACGAGGCGTCGGATTTTGATACCCAGACCCAGGACAAGCTGGAAACAGCCGCAGAATAAGTTTTTGTTGCCCGGCACCATAGCCGGGCAACACCCCAAATGGCCGCAGCGCTGGCATTTACTTTAGCAGTGGCGGCTTATCTGGGTCACTGCCCGGGATCACCGACTGATAAATCGTAGGCTCGTCCGGTTGAGGCAAATCAAACCGCAGTCCGACCTTATCTAGCTTTGCCGTCATCACATCAGCGCTGGCAAAGAACCCCACATCCATCGCCCCTGCTTCGATCCCCGAGAATATCAGCGCCTCGCCCGCGGCCTTGGCCAAGGCTGACTGCGCCGCCTCAGTGGCATCGACAAATCCCAACAGGTGTCCCTGCCCGCCGCCTGCATAACGCACGCTGACCAGATAGGCCGAGGCCGCCAACCCGCCAGCCGTGGTCAGCTTGCTGTCCAGAGCGCTCAGCAGAACCTCAGGCAGGCCGGTGGGAGGCAGAACCTCGGTTATCGCGGCTTCGACCTGATCCGGTGTATGCTCCAACGTCTGATGCAGCCAGTTGACCGCTTCGGCTGGGATCATGATCGATGACGGCGCCACCTCGAGGTTCACACCAAGCCCAATGCCCTGCCCGGCCAGCATCTGCGCCACCACCCGGCCTGACAGCGCCACATAGGGCACAGCCCGATCGGCGAATTGTGCCAGCCGTTCTTCGCGATCGAACAACAGAACAAATGTCCCGTCGGCCAGATCGAATATCTCGGGCGAGATATTTTCACCTTCGGATTCTTTGGTCAGCATCATGAACAATTCACAATCAGCCAGCCGTTCATAAAACCGCAGCCGGGCTCCGTCATCCTGAGGGGCGGCCATCATGGCAGCATGAGCGCTGTCCAGCGCGGTTGTCTCGGTCATTTCAACACCTCTTTCACCCTGACGCGCAGTTCCGGCAACAGTTCGGTCTCGAACCAGGGGTTTTTCTTTAACCATCCGGTATTGCGCCAGGACGGATGTGGCAAGGGAAAGCGCTGCGGCGCATGATCCCGCCAGCGACGCACCTGATCATTGACCGGTTTTTTCTCGCCCAAGTGATAGTGCTGCGCGTTGGCACCAACCAGTAGGGTCAATTCAATGTTCGGCAACTGCGCCATCACCCGGTGATGCCAGGTGCGATGGCACAGGGCTGGCGGCGGCAGATCGCTGCCCTTGCCGTTGTATCCGGGAAAACAGAACCCCATCGGAACTATCGCAACGCAGTCCTTGTCATAAAATTCTGCCGCATCCATCCCCAACCAGTCTCGCAACCGATCCCCCGAGGCGTCGGTAAACGGGCGACCGCTGTCATGCACCCTTGCCCCCGGCGCCTGGCCGGCAATCAGAATTCGGGCGGAGGACCGAAACCAGGCCACCGGACGCGGCGCATGGCCGGTGGGGGTGGCCAAAAAACGATCAGCACACAGTCGACAAGCCCGAATTTCAGCCTTTAAGGCGCTACAGCTTTCCATTGCCTGTTCCTCTGGATGTTGGCATTGCTGCCCATCAGGAAACAATGCGCAGGGTTCCCGATGGTGTGTTCAAAACTGCCCTTATCCATATAGGTATGCACTTTCTAATATTTCACGGCGAAAAAAGGTTAATAGTCCATTGATAAACTATGCCACAATTCGACATAATATGGCCAAATTGGACGCGTAAGCCGTTAACACTCCTCTGGTAAAGAGGTCACAGGTGCCGCGTCACCCACAGCAGCAACCGTTACAAGAGCCCAGAATAAGGGTCGAACGGGCAGTACCGGATCGGCGATGATTGAGTTTCAGAACGTCAGCAAGTCCTTTTGGACTGGTAGTCAACACAAGGTGATCCTGGACAAGGTCTCCTTTCGAGTTGACTTGGGCAAATCGCTTGGTGTGCTGGCGCCAAATGGCACCGGCAAAACCACTCTGATCAATATGATGGCGGGTTTGGAAAAACCTGACGACGGCGAAATTTTACGCTCCAGCAAGGTCTCCTTTCCGCTTGGCTTTATGGGCGGCGTGATCAGCCGGTTGTCAGCCAAGGAAAATGCCCGCTATATCGCCAAGCTCTATGGCTTGGACCCCGATTACGTCGAGGCATATTGCCGGTGGCTCTGTGGGTTGGGAGAGTATTTTGACCAACCATTGGGCACCTATTCATCGGGCATGCGGTCCCGATTCAGCTTCTCGTTGATGCTGGCGCTGGACTTCGATATCTACCTGATTGACGAAGGCATGCCTGGCACCACTGACGTTGAATTCAACAAGAAGGCTGGCGCCATTCTGGAAGAGCGGCTGCAGACCACCACGATTATTATCGTCTCGCATCAGGCAAAGACGCTCGAGAAATTTGCCCGATCAGCGGCAGTGCTGCTAGACGGGCAATTGCACATGTTTGAAACCTTGGAAGAAGCGAAACAGCTCTATGACTACGAAACCCAAGGCTAAGAAATTTCGCATCCGCCGCAATCCCGCAACCCCCGGTGCGGCAGCGGCTGCGCCAGCCACAGAGCAGCCGGCGCAGGCCAAATCTGTGCCCGGACCCAGACGGGATGCAGCAGCGGCCTCGGCGCAGATGCAAGCGGATGCTGGCGCGCCTGCACCAATGCGCGGTCAAGTCAGCTCGCCGCGTGAAACCGGCGTAGAGACCGATATCGACGCCATCCGCCACGAAGGGCTGACAGGCCGTCAGCTGCGCATGGCGCGCCGCGTAGCCCAAAAGCACAACCTGCCCGCCACCTCGGATTTTGACGCGGTGCGGCTGTTGCGCGAAAAGGGCATTGATCCGTTCAAACGCTCCAACATGCTGGAATTGGTGGTGCCACAGAACAAGGTACAGCCCGTCGGCAGCCCGGCTGCACCCGGCGCAGTGCAGCTGCCGCAGACAGTTCCGGCCGCCAAAACCAATCTGCCCTCAACCGAGTTAAGCCCAGCTGAGCGGCGCAACCTTGGTATCCAGTCAATCCAACGTGACATTGTCAGCCGTCGTCGCCGCAAACTGGCGCTGCTGGCTGGTCGCCTGGCCTTCTTCGTCATGCTGCCGACAATCCTGACGGGGTATTATTTCTACAACGTCGCAACACCGATGTATGCGGCCAAGTCAGAATTTCTAATTTTGAAAGCAGACAATACAGGCGGTGGAGCATTGGGACTGCTGAGCGGCACGCAATTTGCCACTAGCCAAGATTCGATCGCAGTGCAGAGCTTTCTTCAATCAAAAGAGGCCATGATACGTCTGGATGGGGATATTGGCTATAAATCCCATTTCACCCAGGAGTGGATTGATCCTATTCAGCGGTTGAACGAAAATCCCTCCAATGAAGAGACCTATAAAACCTACAAGCGCAATGTCAAAGTTGGCTATGATCCGACCGAAGGGTCGATCCGAATGGAGGTCACAGCTGCAGACCCCGAGGTCGCAGCCCAATTTTCGCGCAGCCTGATTACCTATGCCGAAGACATGGCGAACAATTTGTCCGTCAACAAGCGCGGCAATCAGATGGTAGACGCCGAGTTGGCTATGGACAGTGCAGAAAAAGCACGTCGCACGGCACAGGAGGCACTGGTACGGTTGCAACAAAAAGGCTCAGTTCTTGATCCCGAAGGTGTGATCCTTTCGCTGCGCTCGCAGATCAGTACCTTTGAACTACAGGTGCAGGAAAACGAGCTGGAATTGGCAGCTTTGCTGGACAATACCCGTCCCAACAAGGCCAAAGTTGCTGGGACCCGCGCTGACATCGCGCGATTGCAAACCGTTATTGACCGGCTGAACCAACGTATGATCAATGCCTCTGCCGGTGAAAACTCGCTTGCCAGTCTGACCGTACAGATTCAGATGGCTCAGGCCGATCTGGCAACCCGTGATCTGATGCTGCAATCTGCGCTGCAGCAGGTCGAACAAACCCGTATGGAGGCCAACCGTCAGGTTCGTTACCTTACAACATCGGTTAGGCCTGTCCCAAGCCAAGAAGCCTCGTACCCGCGCAAATTCGAAAATACGATTTTGGCTTTCCTGATCTTTTCCGGTATCTATCTGATGTTGTCGCTGACAGCCTCCATCCTCCGTGAACAGGTCTCATCATAAAGCTCATGAAAAACATTCAAATCGCCGACCTCACCATCGGCAATGACCGTCCCCTGACCCTCATTGCTGGTCCGTGCCAACTGGAAAGCGCCGATCACGCGCAAATGATCGCTGGCAAAATGAAAGAAGCCTGTGATGCGGCAGGCGCGCAATATGTGTTCAAGGCCTCGTACGACAAGGCCAACCGTACCTCGATCAGCGGTGTCCGAGGCCCTGGCATGGACGAAGGTCTTGCCATGTTGGACAGCGTCAAGCAGACCATTGGTGTGCCTGTGCTGACCGACGTGCACACGGCTGAGCAATGTGCCCCGACCGCTGCGGTCTGCGATATCCTGCAAATCCCGGCGCTGCTGTGCCGCCAAACCGACCTGCTGTTGGCCGCAGCCGAAACCGGTGCAGCCATCAATGTCAAAAAGGGTCAGTTCCTGGCGCCCTGGGACATGGCCAATATCGTCACCAAAATCGAGAGCACCGGCAATCAGCGTATTCTGCTGACCGAACGTGGCACCTCCTTTGGGTACAATGCCTTGGTGACTGATATGCGCTCGCTGCCACAGATGGCTGCCACGGGCTATCCGGTGGTGATGGATGCCACCCATTCGGTGCAGCAACCGGCCGCTCTTGGTGGTTCAACCGGTGGCCAGCGCGAATTTGCTCCGGTGATGGCGCGCGCCGCAGCCGCGATTGGTGTGGCGGCAGTGTTCATCGAGACCCACGAAGATCCCGACCGCTCGCCCTCGGACGGTCCCAATATGATTTACCTCGACCAGATGCCGCAACTGATCGAGACCCTGATGGCATTTGACGCTTTGGCCAAAGCCAACCCAATGACCTTTTGATTTCAGCGTAAAAGAGTTTTCCCATGACCAAACCAACTAGCCCGGTGACCCCAAACACCTGGAACTTTCTGCGCGATCCGATGATCGTGCCAACCGGCTTTCGTGAATATGACGCACGCTGGAAATACCCCGACGAGATCAACCTGCCTGGCATAACCGCGCTGGGACTTGGCCTAGCCACTCAAATGCATGCCCGTGGCATCGAGCCGGTGATTGCCGTGGCCAACGACTACCGCGATTACTCTCTCAGCATCAAAAACGCACTGATGCTGGGGCTGATGCAGGGCGGAGTTCTGGTCAAGGATATTGGCCCGGCAGTCTCGCCAATGGCCTATTTCTCGCAGTTCCATCTGGATGTCCCCGCTGTTGCGATGGTCACCGCCAGCCACAACCCCAACGGCTGGACTGGCGTCAAAATGGGCTTTGAACGCCCATTGACCCACGGCCCCGATGAAATGAACGAACTTCGTGACATCGTGTTAAACGGCAAAGGTGTCACCCGCCCCGGCGGCGCTTACGAATTTGTCGATGGCGTCAAAGAGGCTTACCTCGACGATCTGGTCGGCGACTTCAAAATGTCTCGCCCGCTCAAGGTTGTCTGCGCCACCGGTAACGGCACAGCCGCCGCCTTTGCGCCCGAATTGTTCGAGCGCATCGGGGTTGAAGTGGTGCACAGCCATACCGAGCTCGATTACACCTTCCCCCATTACAATCCCAACCCCGAAGCCATGGAAATGCTGCACGACATGGCCGACAGCGTCCGGGCCTCGGGCGCGGATTTCGCGCTGGGGTTTGATGGAGACGGTGACCGCTGCGGTGTGGTCGACGACGAAGGCGAAGAGATTTTTGCCGACAAGGTTGGCGTCATCATGGCGCGCGATCTGTCCAAGATCTATCCTAACGCCATCTTTGTTGCCGACGTGAAATCCACCGGCTTGTTTGCCTCTGACCCTGAATTACAGAAGAACGGCGCTACCGCTGACTACTGGAAAACCGGTCACAGCCACATGAAGCGCCGGGTCAAGGAAATTGGTGCGTTGGCTGGATTTGAGAAATCCGGTCACTATTTCCTCGCTGAGCCACTGGGCCGCGGCTATGATTGCGGCATGCGGGTGGCGGTCGAGATCTGCAAACTAATGGACCGCAACCCGGATATGAAAATGTCCGACCTGCGCAAGGCCCTGCCCAAAACCTGGGCCACCCCAACCATGTCGCCCTATTGTGCAGACACCGAAAAATATGACGTACTCGAGCGTCTGGTCGCCAAACTGGTCGCCAAACACGAGGCAGGTGAACCCCTAGCCGGACGCACCATCAAAGAGGTGGTCACAGTCAACGGCGCCCGCGTCATTCTCGACAATGGTTCCTGGGGCCTGGTGCGCGCATCGTCAAACACTCCCAACTTAGTGGTCGTCTGCGAAAGCTCTGACAGCGAGGCAGAGATGCGCGCAATTTTTGCTGACATTGATGCGGTTATCCGCACCGAACCGCTGGTCGGCGACTACGACCAGAGTATCTAAATAATCCAGCGCGCCAGTTTCAGCTGGCGCGCTGGATTCAGTTCAATTGCTGGAAACTACGCTACATCTGACCCAAAACACCCCGATATTACTTCAAGTCATAGATGTTTAAACTCAAAATTTTCGGTGATCAGTCGTTCGCTGTAATGTGCACCAAGAGCTAAATTGTGGGACATACCCGACTTTAAAAAATTGGCGAAATTCACTCACGTCGTCGCTTTGTCTGTTTTGTGAAGTGGCGGACTGGTGCCCTAGTCAACGATTATTTCCCCTCGACCACTCGGCTTCGGGATGCAATTCACCCGCCATTTGAACACCTTGCGGTGAAAGAGCCTGAGCTACGCCTGTTTCTTCCGGCGGATCCGCACGAGCCACCCGGAACAAAGCCACAAGAACGGTCAATCCGCTGACAATGGCGAAGAACACCATCAGCCCAGCGGGGCCCGTCAGTCCGATAATGGCCGGTCCGCTCAATGACCCGACAAGAATGCCTACATTGATCGCTAACACCATGGTCCCGCTGGCTGGCACAATCTGCGTCGGTGTCAGATGATCATTCGCATGCGCCACACATATCGAATAGACCGGCAACAACATTCCCGCCATCAACCCGACCGCCAGATGCAAATGCCCGGCAAGCATCCCGGTCGCCAGTCCCAGTGCAACCACAGCTGCCACCGCAGAAACCCCGGCAACGATCAACCGTCGATCCACCCGATCAGATAACCAACCTATCGGGAACTGAAACACCGCCCCGGCCAGTGTTGCCATCACCAAGAGCGACGTGGCCCCTGGCGCACTCATCCCGAGCGCCAAGCCGTACAGCGGTAAGGAAATAAAAATTCCCGACGAAAGAACCCCATTCAGAACCGCGCCGTAGATGGCCAGTGGCGATATCCGTAGCAATTTCACAATGGGCAACCGTTCGGGTGCCGAATATTCCGGTGCTCGATTGTTCGAGATCAATATCGGCACTAGAGAGATCGAAATCAGAATTGAGGTGATACCAAACAGCATGACACCGTTTGTATCCTCAATCCCTGCCATCGCCGCCCCAATTGACGCCCCCGCCGAGATCACCACAAAATAGATCGACAACAGGCTCGCCCGATACCAGTTCTCGGCCTTGGCATTCAACCAGCTTTCAGAAATCACATAGAGCCCTGGATAACAAAATCCGGCCAGCACCCGCATCACGCTCCAGCTCACCGGATCATCCGTCAACAGATGCACAATTGCCGAGATAGAACACAAGGACGCCAGGGCGCCGAACGACCGGATATGCCCGACTTTCTCGACCAGCTTGGGGGCGACCACGGCCCCTAGTAAGGCTCCCAGCGGATAGCCGGCCTGCATGACGCCAATTGTGACCTCCGAAAACCCCAGCGCGATACCGCGAATGGTCAACAAAGTGGCCAACAGGCCGTTTGAGATCATAAGTAGTAGAATGCCCAGGAACAGGGCCCAGTTATCTTTCAGCGCACGTAACATAAAACCGCGTTACCATGGAAAATTGAAACTGGATAGAGGGTGATTTTGTGAAGAATATATTGTGCATTGCCGCCCTCCATGTGGATTCCACCTAATCTGGGAAATCCCTTCGCATGTGGACGGTTTGAAGCAGCGAGGGATTTATACTGCTGGTCCAGAGCGTGCATCTTGCGCTCCAGGACTTGATGTTAGAGATTGCAGCATTGTTGATTTGGGAGACTGCACCATGATGATTCTTGGATTGAACACCTGCTCGGATAGCCAAAAAGCCCGCAAAGCGTTGGAGGCCGCAGGCAAGGATGTTAGTTTTCGCGATGTCCGGGCCGACCCTCTGAGTGAAGCGGAACTGGCTGAACTGATCGCTGAATTTGGCGATCGACTGGTAGATCGGAAAACCAATGATTGGCGCGGGTTGAGCGACTGGCTGAAGCACTCGGAAGCAGAAGATCAGATCGCCGCCAAACCAAAACTGATGGCTCGTCCGGTGATCCGTGACGGCGATACTTACTATCTTGGTTGGGACGAGGCGGTGCAGAACGCTTTGCTTCAAGACTGAAGCAAAGCGAAGACAGACTGTTCGATACGACACCCAATAACCTAAACCCCGAGCCGCTTTCAGCGATCTATACTGTCTTGCATCACCTTTTCGAAAACCGATTCTCCGTCTTCAAATGCTTCAAGTTTTTGCAGGATGAAAAACTGATTTTCCTTGCCCCACATATGGGTTGTGACGCGTGTGTTTACATTCCAGTCGCCGGGATTGTGACCACGCGCCAGCCCACGGTTCCAGATGATTTCCACTTGGGCCGAGGCCGGATCATCGCGCTCAATTGTCCAGGTCTCTGACACGTCGCTCTGCGTGATCAAGCCGCTTTCCAGATCTTCCTGGCAACCATGATCGCCAGAGATTTTTAGCGTGATTTTGCCGGTGTCCGGGTCTTCGATCCGCTCCTTAAATTCAGTGGCGGATTTCAATTCCTTATAAGGTCGGGTCTCGATTACGACGGGTGGGTCAAACGAAATTTCACCAGTACCGCCAACAGCCTGGCGAAACGGGACGGTCAGTGTTCCAGCCCGCAAAGTCAGCGCAAACGGACTGCCTTCGGGCCAGCAATAGGGCCAGTAACTGGTCGACACAGACACCCGCAGCCGATGTCCCTGTGGCAATTTATATGCACTCTGATCCAGCGTGACCGAGACATCATAGTCTTCGCTAGGGACAAGATCGCAGGCCTCGTCGAACCCGTCGCGATGGCGCAAGTTAAGCAAGCCAAGGCTTATGAACGCTGAAGTCCCATCCGGGAAAATGTCGCAAAGCCGAACAATTATCTGCGCCTTTGGCATATCCGACGATAGCGTCAACCTCACCTCTGGAGCACCGACGATCTCGCAATCTTCACCCACTGGCATGCTGTCAAAACACGCTGAAAGCGCGTCATCGTGGGTTTGTTCATCTGGCAGCTCTCCGGGACCAAAACCAAACGGGAAATATTCGCCGCAATCGCGACCACAAGCCATGTCAGTACTGACGGTAGTCTCAAACGGCAAAGACGCGCCAAGAGTGCCATCGCCAAAGTCGAAAGGTCTTGGGGATATTTGCGGTGAGGGCCAACTGTCTTCGCCAATCCAGCGTCCGGCACGATGGTCGATACTTGGAGTGGGTAGGACACTATCCATTATGTAAACACTGTAGGCGGGATCTGTATCGACACCATTGTCGATGCCCTTAAGCCAATGATCCCACCAGCGCACCGCGATATTCAGGTAGTCGATTGAAGGTGCGATTGTACTGATGTGGGGGTATTTATGGTTCCAAGGGCCGGCGATGCCTTTGACCGGTGCCTGCATGTTTTCAACCAGATGCGCCATGGTGTTGCGATAGCCATCATGCAGCCCTCCCATCGCCAAAACCGACGCCTTAATGGCGCTGTAGTCCTCGCATACGGAGCCGTGTTTCCAATACTCGTCGCGGTTGGAGTGGCTGGTCCACTCACGAGCCAGAAAGGGCGTATTTTCAAGTCGGGCCAGCCAGCTGTCGCGCCAGCTTGCGCCGACAATTGCAGGATCAGGAGGCATCGAAAACCATGACGTCGAGGTCGCAGCCCAACCGATGTTTTCGCCCAGCTGAATGCCACCTTTGTAGTGAATATCGTCAGCATAGCGATCCACGGTCGACCCAATGGTGATCACGGCTTTTAGCGCGTCTGGGGCACGGGCAGCAATTTGCAACCCATTGAAACCGCCCCAGGAAATTCCTTGTATGCCAACATTGCCATCACACCACGGCTGGCGAGCAATCCATGCGATGATATCGGAGCCATCCTGCAATTCCTCCTCAGAATACTCGTCGTCAAACAAGCCTTCGCTGTCGCCACAGCCCCGCCGGTCCACTCGCAAGCTGACATAACCGTTTTGGGCAAAATGCAGGTGCATCGCATGATCGCGTGCGGCGGTGCCGTCGGATTTGCGGTAGGGCAGATATTCCAGCACCGCAGGCAACGGCGTTGTCTCAGCACCTTTGGGCATCCAGGCCTTTGCCGAAAGGCGGGTGCCATCAGGCAGGGCAATACCCAAGTCAGGTAAAATCGTTACGGTCTGATCCGGCTTTTGTCCCAACACGGTGCTCCCTAAAATTCTTGTCTTGTCTGTAGCTACAAGCAGGAGTGGCATGGCAATGCTATGATTTCACGTCCGTTTTCGACATTTTTATGCGCAACGGTGTGAAATGTTGAAATTTCTGCTAACCAGAAACCGACCAATGCCAAGTTGCGCATAATGGCTCCTCAGCTTTGCGTCTTACGATGCGCTAACTATCAGCGTCGGGTGTCAGAAAACGCGCGATGTAGTCGTTTGAGTAATCAACCTCGAGTTCGATCCAAATCGGCAAGTGATCCGACATTTCGAATGTGGTCCACAGCCCATAGCTGCGTGAAAAATCGGCATATGGATCTTTACCGTTCGCCCGGCGCTGTGCGTCGCATATCGGTTGGTAGTGCGCTAACATTTCATCGTGGGAAACTCGCCGCATTGGTCCCTCTTTTTCGTCCTCTGGCAAGGTGTCGAATTCATCTTGTGGGTAAGGCCCAAAAACGGCCCTACGCCAGTCAAATACCCCGTGTCGAATTAGTCTGGTTTTCCGGCTTGCGGCACCTTTGTCAGTGAAAGCCATTTGATCGTATAATCTGTCACCGCCCAAATTAGTGGCCGGAAACTCTGGCAAAACCATTCGACTATCGCGCAACGCCTGCATGATTTCACCGTCAGCCGACTCAATATTCATGTCGCCCAGAAAGATGTAGACTTGGTCCTCTTTTCTAGCCCGGCTCACCAGCATTTTGGTGATAGCCGTAATTTCATCAGCCCGCATTTTCTTTTCCTGCGCCGATGTACCGCCATAAATGATGTGGGTAGAGCACAGGCAAAAACGGAACCAATCAGCCTGAAAGGCCGCAAAGAACGGCGAGCGTGCAAACTGGTCACTGTTCTCAAGATCATCTGGATCCACCACCAGCTCACCGATCAATCGCCGGAAGGACACGCGGTTGGTGTTGTACAGAAATGCCAAACGTTCGTTATTGCCACCTTTGTGGCTCGAAACGTCAGAGACGGAGTACTCCCAATTGGGGCCCAATAGCTTGCGAAGGCGTTCCAAGGGCGCAAGGTCGCCCTTCACCTCCTGCACCGCGCAGATGTCAAACGTTCCAATGATTTCCGCGATATAGTGGTAGCTTTCATCCAGTCGGGCAGCACCATCGTCAAAGGCCCGTATATTCCAGCTGCCAACGATCAGAGAGCGCGGTTGACGTTGATCGGTGATCGCCGCCGCGAGGTCCTTACGAAGTGTGAGCAAGCGGCTCGCGATCCATCCCTGCTTGCCTGGATAGTTTGGAAACTCACCGGCGCTGGGGGCGTGCGCGTAGCTCTTTAATTGATGGTAAAATGGCATTTCTCAAAATCCCTTTTATCCTAAACAGCGGGATTATATCAGACTCGACAATAATTGAGATCATTTCTTTCAGCGATGCGATTACAGTCCTATTTCTGCAGCCAAAAATACCATTCACGTAATAACAATGCTGCAGTGCAAATCGCACAGGCCAAACTTAGTGTATCGAAAGTGATTTGAAGAGGCCCAGATTCTCACACAAATCTGTCTTCAACTTTCAGACGCCATCGAGCGGCATAACTTGCCAGTTGCAGTAGGTTCCTCGACGGGTCGGCCGTTTCAGGGGCAGCCAAATCCGTGGCTGCACCAAACAAAAGCGCCGCCCCTATACTGGTTCCTGTTGACGATGGGCTGAAGAAAACTGGGCGACCAGTCGCAGCCTGCAACATCTCAAGGTACTGTACATTATGCGCAAACGGCCCCTCGACAATTGTTGGCCCACTCGCACCTGACAAGCCCAGGCAAGTCTCTGTCATCATCGCCAGATAGAAAGACAAAGCCGTTGCCCGCAGGCCAGAACCCTCTGGGGGCTCGGCTCCGAGCCAACGCATGCTCTGTCCTTGAAACGGCCCGCTCACAGGATCAACCGCTGGCAAAAGCATGATCTCCTGCTGCAATACCTGCATGACGTCAGCCTGATGAACGTCAACCAGATGCCCCTTCTGGATCAACTCAAACTCGCGCCCCCCCATAAAGCGGGCTGACGGCACCGCCTGGCCCAGAGCATTCACATTGACCAAGGTACCCCGAGATGGATCCAGAGTAGTCTCGCCACCCCCCATCGCCATCACCACCACCCATGTCCCAGTCGACACCACAGAAAACGGCGTTTCTTGGCCCAGCACATGGGGATAGAGCGAGGCGTTTGAATCGTGAATGCCGCAAATCACCGGTGTGTCCTTGGACAACCCAGTGGCCGCGCTGATCTCTGGCAATACCGGCCCCAGCACATCAGTCGATTTACGCACAGGCGCAATCTTGTCGGCGATATCAAGTGTCTTAACCAGCTCCGAGAAAATGCCCTGATGCGGTTGCCACAGGTCAGTGTGACACCCAATCGAGGTAACATCACTTGCGATGACACCGGTCAAACGGTGAGCCCAGTATTGGGGGTAAGTCAGTATATGCGCGGTACGGGCGTGCAGGTCAGGATCAGCTTGGAACTGCCAATGCAATTGCGCGCCGACGTTTAAGCCATTGGCCAGACGTGGGGATCCCGTTTGCTCAAATGGCGGTCGGATCGCGTCATATTGCGCGGCTGTTTCCGCAGGACCGTCATGTTCATAGTCAAGGATTGGCGCGGCCAAATTGCCACTCTGATCCAGCAGCACAATACTGGCCCCATGTGTGGTGACCGAAATGGCATCAATCCGGTGATCGCGGTGAAACTGACCTAAGGCCTCCAACAGAAACGTCCAATGCGCCTCAGTATCAAAATGCGGCCAAGGCGGACCGGGGCGGACTGTGTTGGGCCGTGTGACAACGGCGATCTCGTCCATCTCAACCAAATCGACCAGCGCAAGCTTGACGTTTGTTTTACCGATATCAATGACCGCGATGTGGCGTGGCGCGGTCATGGCAGATGAAACAGGCTGGGCAAGGCTACCGCAACAGGCGCATTATCCGACCCAACCTCCATCAGATCAGCCATATGGCCCCACCATTTTTGCATCACTGGGTGATCTGGCAGGCTGTCCATCCCGTGACCCTCAGCGCGAATCAGCACTCCGATCAACAGCCCGGTCTCGTGGTCCAGATGGATGCTGTAATCGCTGACACCCGCCTGCCCTAGCAGTTCCACCAATTCGGGCCAGATCTCGTCATGTCGGCGCTGATACTCATCCTCCGCGCCGGGGTTCAACCGCATCCGAAACACGTATCGCTCGCTCATGTCCGAGACCTTCGCGCGACGATCATCGCCCATAGCCGCGGCAGCGCGATCACTCCGATCAACAACAGGCCAATGAAAATCGACATCACGATGCCCGGCACATTGAGCAGGCCCAGACCAAAGGTCACCAGCCCCATGACAAAGGCAGCAATCACCACACCGGGGATCGAGCCGGAGCCGCCAAGGATGTTAATCCCGCCCAACACCACCATAGTGACCACCTCCAGCTCCATGCCCGATGCAATGCTAGGGCGCGTCGAGCCAAGCCGCGAGGTCAGGCAGATCGCGGCAACGCCGGACATCAGACCGGTCAGCAAGAACAGCATGAACTTGACCCGTTGCACCCGGATGCCGCTGAACAATGCGCCAGTGGGGTTGTTGCCAATGGCATAGACCGCGCGGCCAAAGTTGGTCTTATGGAGCAGCACGCCATAGATCACCGCGATCACTGCAAATATGGCAATCTCGGCCGTGAAAACCCAATAGACATAGCCCTGCCCGAACCAGGCAAAGCTGTCGGGATAACCGCGATACGCGCCGTCTCCCAAAATGATATAACTGATGCCACGAAACAGGCTCATGGTGCCGATGGTCACCACAATCGAGGGCAGCCCCAACACGGTGACAAAAATCGCATTAAAAGCACCACACAGAAGGCCAACAGTCAGGCCAATCATCACCAGTTCCGGCGTCCCTGCCCCATATTGCACCGCCAACCCCATGGCTGTGCTGGCCAGCGCAATGATCGAGGCCACCGACAGGTCAATCTCCCCCGAGATGATCAACAGCGCCATGGCAAAAGCAATCATCCCCTTTTCAGTAAAGTTATAGGTCGCGTCGCTCAGGTTCCACGCATTGAGGAAATAGGGCGAGGCAAAACTGTTCAGCACAAAGATCGCCACCGCGACGGCAAGCAACAGGGCCTCCCAACTGCGCAGGGTACGATAGGCGCGGCTGTTCAGGCGATTGGGAACATGTCGCGTGTTCACGGTCATATCGGTCATATCCGTCATACTGAACCCTCGGCAGATTTGAGAATGATACGGCCCTTGGTTTTGCCAGCGCGGGCGTTAAAGGCCACGGCGATCAAGATCGCGCTGCCGGATATCGCCAGCTGCCAGAACGGCGAGATATTGACCACCGGCAGGGCATTTTTGACCACGCCAAGAAAGATCGCCCCTAGCACAGCCCCGCCGACAGA
>MAAY01000038.1:2651-38349 GCA_002162795.1 Rhodobacterales bacterium 56_14_T64 | reverse complement strand
GGCGGAATCGAACCACCGACACGAGGATTTTCAATCCACTGCTCTACCCCTGAGCTACCCGGGCACGGGAAGGCTTATCACCTTGGGTGTGGGCGTTCTATGCCGTGTTCGCCACCGTGTCCAGAGACTTTTTCCAAGAAAAAAATTAATGTTTGACCTGCAGTTCATTATCATATTTTTCTAATGCGTTTTCAATACCTTCTAAGTATCGGCTGGGCACCGCGTATGTTCCGTTGAACCATTTTCCGAGATCGATATCGGCGCAACGTTTGCTGCAAAATGACCGATAGGATGTGGTGGTCTCACCGTCGCATATTGGACAACTCATGCCAGCACCTCATTCAGAATTCCCTGCAAGGCAACCCGTCCGCGCTTACGCTGCAATTCATAGTGACCAAGCGGCGTCCACCCCACCAACAGTGTCTCCTCGCCGTCAGCACGAAAGGCAGCACGCAGGGCCGTTTCAAAGGCGCGGCGGTCCTTTTTGGGCATCGGAGCCAGATCCAGTACGATCTGGCCGCCAAGCCCCCGCAAACGCAAAGCACGCGGTAGCACTTTGGCACAGGCCATATTGGCCTTGATGCCGGCCGCCAGAGAGACGTCAGACCCGGTGTTCACATCCACGGCCACTAACGCCCGAGTCGGCTCCACATACAGAAAGGCACCTCCGGACAGTGGCTCATGAATGCCTCGAGCGACCTCTAAAGCTTCCAGCACCCCATGATGCTCAAATCCGCCAGCCTCGCGCTCGATTTCAGCCGCCTCGGACCAATCCCGCCAGGCCAACAGGTGGGGCGTGTCGCCCTCAGTTAGCGCCTGTGGCTCTTGCCCCTCATCTGCCATGACCGCGGCCGCCATGTCAGCCATTGCGGCGATGTCCTCGGTAATTTCATCTGTATCAGCCCCATTGCAGGCCGATCGCAGGATCAACCCGTGTTCGCTGTCGCCCATGACCTCATGTGCAATTTCCAGCAGACGGTCGCGCTCAACCTCGTCACGGATCGACCGCGAGATGTTCAGGCCGGGTGCTTCAGGGGTAACAATTGCATAGCGGCTTTTGAACAGGATCTTTTGGGTGACTGGAATCGCCTTACCGTCCTCTGCATAGCCAGTGACTTGCACCAATAACATCTGTCCCGGAGCCAACCCTTTGACCTGACGCAGAAACGCCGGACCATCCGGGGTGCTCAGGAACATCCCGCCCTGACCTTTGACCGGACGGTCGGCCCGGGCCCGGTAGATGGTGCCAACCGTCGGCAGATCGCTTTCGATCAGGACGTCGTCCAGCTTGCCATTGACCATCAGCGCGGCAGCTTCACGGCCCTTCAGGTGGTCGAGTATAATGGTGCGGCCCTTCATTCGGCGGCCTCCTTATGCAGTGGGTAGCCCGCAGTCTGTAGCAGGTTAGCGGTTTCGGCCAATGGCAGGCCAACAATGCCGGTGAACGAGCCACTGATCCAGGGAATAAGCGCGCCTGCAGGGCCCTGGATGGCATAACCACCAGCCTTACCCTGCCAGTCATTGCCGGCAAGATAGGCGTTTAACTCTGGGTCAGACAGCCGTTTCATCCGGACCTGAGACACCACGTCTTTTTCCCAGACCTTATCGCCGCGTCGCAGAGCGATTGCCGTGATCACCCGATGACGACGCCCTGACAGGGCGAGCAGAAATTCGGCGGCTTCACCGACATCTGCTGGTTTACCCAGAATACGCCGACCCAAGGCGACAGTGGTGTCAGCACAAAGCACCAGATCATCATCATTGGCCTGGACAGCCCTAACCTTCTCACGGGCAATGCGACAGCAATAGCCCCGTGGCAGTTCGGCCTTTCGCGGGGTCTCATCGATATCTGGTGGTCGCACATCATCCGGAGTGATTCCCAGTTGCGCCAACAGCTCCAGCCGCCGTGGGCTGCCTGATCCCAGAATGAATGCCATCACTGACCCTCTTTTCTAATTCGGACCAGCTCCAATGGGATCAGCCCATACCAAAAGCTACTGCACAGCGCAGGCAACCTTCTTCTTGTTTAAAACACCTCCGGCGGAGGCCTCGGTCTTGCGTCAGCAATGCCGAATAACAAAAGCCCGGCGGATAGGCCGGGCTTTGGTCATCAATCAGGATCACGCTTACTTAAAGCGATAGTTGATCCGTCCCTTGGTCAGGTCGTAAGGTGTCATTTCCACCTGAACCTTGTCGCCAGCCAGAACACGGATGCGGTTCTTGCGCATCTTGCCTGCCGTATGTGCGATGATCTCATGGCCGTTTTCCAGCTCGACCCGAAACGTCGCATTGGGCAAGAGTTCCTTCACGACACCGGGAAATTCGAGCGTGTCTTCCTTGGCCATGTTCTCTCCATTTTTGGTTACTCCCGCTGATATGCGGGACGTGCGCTTAAATGAGGGCTTTTGGGCAGGTTTTCAAGGGTGCAATCACCCCAGATGGCTAATAGTGACCGATTTCACCCGATCATCCTGCTCGCCCCAATGACTGCGGTGTAAAACCTGCCCGTCAGCACGGACATGGGCGATGTCAGCAAGGTCAACTTCGGCCATCGTCCAACCTGGTTTGTTCAACTCGCCCTCAGCCAGAACACCTGTCGCCGGGAAACCAGAATCAGGTGGCCCAAAGATACCGCCCATTCCCACATTCATGTCCACTGCAGCCGACCACTCGGCAGGTCCAACCACCGAGGCCATGGCCGTCACGCACTGGCTCTCCATCGCCCGTGCCATTGCACCAATACGGACCCGCCAATACCCCGCCAACGCCTCTGTGCAGGACGGCACCAGAACGATATCCGCATCACGCAGTGCGCGACCTAACAAAGGGAACTCAGAGTCATAACAGGTAAGGACGCCGATTTTACCTAGCGCAGTTTCAAACAGCTTCAATGGTCCGCCCGAGAGAACATTCCAATTGTCACGCTCCGACCGTGTCATGATCTGCTTGTCCTGATGGTCGCGCAGCCCGGCTGGAGTGTAGAACTCCGCTCTATTCACCGGTCTCGCCAAATCACAGTTCACCGGCGCGGAGCCGCCAAGGATATGTACGCCATGTTCAGCCGCCAGCTGCAGATGCAACGCCGCGACCTCCTCCATCCGGTCCGAAACCGCATGAATAGAACGCTCCAGATCCGCCGCTACGGCTGCGCCGTCCAGCGTCGCAAGCTCCATCGCAGCATATTCGGGAAACACCAGCAAGTCCGCTCCCTGGCTCGCGGCATCAGCAACCCAAGTGGCTATTTTATCTTCGTATTGAGCCCAACTATCAAGCCAGTCGAGCGGATAAGCGGCGGTGGCGATCTTCATGGGCAACCTTTCTAGGAGTTTGGAGTTGAGCTAAAGCCGAACGACCAAGGAATACAACGCTCACATCACGCTTTTTCTAGCAATATCAAAACATAAGGTTGGCCTGAAAATTGGCTTCCCGGCAGCGCCGTTATGGAGTTTGCGTCGGCGCCCCCCACCGACGGGTCAGATGATGAATGATCTGATCACGGGTTTGCCGGTAACTGTCCAGTTTGGCAGAGCGGCTTTCGCCCAGCCCGGTCGGATCCATAATCGGCCAATATTCCACTTCGAGATGAAAGAAGCGGGTCAGCTCCAGCGCCCGGCGTTGGCTGGCTGGCGACAGCGCCACCACCAGATCAAACGAGGACAAATCATCCCCCCATCGCTCCATCTCATCAAACGATCTTGAGCGATGCCGCGACAACTCAACACCAATTTCCTGGCACACTGAGATCGAGAACCCATCGATTTCCATGTCAGTCTTGACCCCAGCCGATTGAACATAGGTGCCAGTGCCATAAAACTTCTTCATAATGCCTTCGGCCATCGGCGAGCGCACCGAGTTGTGGTCACAACAAAACAAAACCGATTGCGGCAGTTCGCTCAATCCGTCAGCCTCCGAAATGCAATACGCAGATCAGCGTGAACAAACGTCGGGCTGTGTCGGTGTCGATCTCGACCTTGCCTTCTAACCGTTCTTGCAACACGCGACTGCCCTCGTTGTGGATACCGCGGCGCGCCATATCGATGGTTTCGATCTGGCTTGGCGGCAACGTCTTGACCGCCGTGAAATAGCTCTCACAGATCTGGTAGTAGTCCTTGACCACTTGCCGAAACGGCGACAACGACAGATGGAATTCCGCCGCCTTGCCGCCACTCTCGGTTTCGACATCAAACACCAGTCGCTTATCCCGAATCGCCAGTCCCAGATGATAGGGGCCATGGGGCACGTCCCGGTCGTCACGCGGTGGCAACTGAAACGAGTTTTCCTCGATCAGGTCAAAAATCGCCACCCGGCGTTCTTGCTCGATTTCAGGTGTTGGTGGCGGCAGATTGCTGTCGTCCAACTCGATTTGACTGATGCGGCTCATTGTCTGTGGTCTCACTGCACGTATGCGTTGGCCCAGAGGTATCGCAAGCCGTAGGTCAGGGCAATGCGAGGAATCGGCTCGACTTGCGACAAGCCTTGGGAAATTGGCCGTGACCACAGCCATACTGGCTGAGTGCAGAACCAATTATCACCAATTAGAGGGGATGGACTGGTGCTGTGAGGGAGGATCGAACTCCCGACCTCACCCTTACCAAGGGTGTGCTCTACCACTGAGCTACCACAGCGCACTGTCTCCAGATCGGTACTTGGCGGCTTTTGGGCTCTGGAAAACCCTTTATCAATCAGCTACCTAAGTTCGAAGTCACTGTGCATCAAAGAAAGCGTTTCTTCTAAGCAACAGCGCCGCCGGTGAGGGGGCTTTTAGGGGCAATCGAAGAACTGTGCAAGGGCAATCTGGACGGTTTTTTCAGACTAAGTTACACAGGGTTTATGGCAGATAAAAAAACACCCAAAAGCGGCGGTAATTCCCCTGCGCGCGAAGATCGGCTAAAGGCTGCGTTGAAGGCAAATATGGCCCGGCGCAAAGCCCAGGCCAAGGCGCGCGCGGGCACAGGTGCCGACGATAAACAGACAGGCAAGTCAGAAGGATAACGGCAGATGGATTCAATTTTGGTAACCGGTGGCGGTGAGCTGAACGGGCAAATTCCAATCGCTGGGGCAAAAAATGCTTGTTTGACCCTGATGCCAGCAACATTGCTGAGCGATGAACCGCTGACGCTGACAAACGCTCCACGGTTGAGTGACATCAAAACCATGACCGAGTTGCTGCAATCCTTGGGTGCCGAGGTTACCTCGTTGCAGGATGGTAAAGTGCTGGCGATGTCGAGCCATAACATCCACAACCACACCGCCGACTACGATATCGTGCGCAAAATGCGCGCCTCGATTTTAGTGTTGGGGCCAATGCTGGCGCGGGACGGACACGCAGTTGTGTCGCTGCCCGGCGGCTGCGCCATTGGTGCCCGGCCCGTTGATCTGCACCTTAAGGCGCTTGAGGCGCTTGGCGCTGAACTAGAGCTGAAAGATGGGTATATCCACGCCAAGGCTCCTGGTGGGCTGAAGGGCGGCACTGTGAATTTTCCACTGGTATCGGTTGGGGCCACTGAAAACGTGCTGATGGCGGCGACTTTGGCCAAGGGCACCACTGTAATCAACAACGCCGCGCGCGAGCCGGAAATCGTCGACCTAGCTGATTGTCTGTGCAAGATGGGCGCCCAGATTGACGGGGCTGGCACATCAACTATCACTGTTCAGGGTGTTGATCGGTTGCACGGTGCGACACACTCAGTGGTCACCGACCGTATTGAGTTGGGCACTTATATGCTGGCCCCGGCTTTCTGCGGTGGCGAAGTTGAACTGCTGGGCGGGCGAATCGATTTGGTCGAAGCTTTCTGCGAGAAACTGGATGCGGCTGGGATTTCTGTAGAAGAGACTGAGAACGGCCTGAAAGTTGCCCGGCGCAATGGCCGAATTCAGGCTGTAGATGTGACCACCGAGCCTTTCCCCGGCTTTCCCACCGATTTGCAGGCGCAGATGATGGCGCTTTTGTGCACCGCCAGCGGGACTTCTGTTCTGGAAGAGAAAATCTTTGAGAACCGTTTCATGCATGCGCCTGAGTTGATCCGCATGGGAGCACAGATCGACGTGCACGGCGGTACAGCCACAGTGACCGGTGTGGACAAGCTAAAGGGTGCTCCGGTGATGGCCACGGATTTGCGTGCCTCGGTGTCGCTGATTCTGGCTGGTTTGGCGGCTGAAGGCGAAACGGTGGTGAGCCGGGTCTATCATCTGGACCGAGGGTACGAGCACGTGGTGGGCAAGCTGTCTGCTGTTGGTGCTAAAATTGAACGGATCAAGGGGCAATAATGGCTGACGCAACATTTGAAGAAGGCGGTGAAGCGCCTTTGAACCTTGGGGCACTAACAGGGGATGACCTACAGGTCATCTCTTCGCTCACACAGGATGCCGTATTCCCGGCAACCGAGATGCGGTGGCAGCCGGGCCAGAATCGATTTGCCTTGCTGCTGAATCGGTTTCGCTGGGAGGACAGCGACGCCGCCGAGGCACGTGGTCGTGCCTATGAGCGGGTGCAGTCCCTTTTGGTTGTCAACAATGTGCTGTCGGTATCGTCACAAGGCGTCGACCGCAGTGACCGTGATGTGATTCTGTCGCTGCTCGAAGTGAGTTTTGACCCCGGCGAAGACGGCGCGGGTCATGTGCTGCTGACATTAGCCGGCGATGGCGTCCTGCGGCTGACAGTCGAGGCGTTGGAGGTTTCACTGCGCGATGTCACACGCCCCTATCAGGCACCCTCGGGCAAGGCGCCAGGGCACGGCGATTAACCCATAGCCAAGGCGTTTGCGTGCCTCGCGCGGGTCGATCTTGAGCTCTTTGTAGGGGGCTTTAAGCGTGATAATTTCAGGTGCACAGGCTCTCTATGGGCCCTATGCACCTGAAATCCGCAAAGGATTCATATTATTGTTCCAAGATCTATTCTGCAGTTCACCTTCTCGCACTTGAGACACAGTTAGAAATGCCTGAGACCAAGCTGCTCCAGAAGTCCTGTGATCAGTTTACGCGCGGTGTCGCGGTGGTCCCAGTGGATTTGATGTGCCGCCTTGGCATCGCCGCGACTGATGGCATCAAAAAGAGCGCCGTGATCTTTGCTTGATTGATGCGGCATGGGGCGTATTTTCAAGGTCAATGCGCGCGCGCGCCTCACCTGATCGTTGAAGTTTTCAACAATCGCAGCCGTGCGCGTATTGCCCCCCAGACGCACCAATTCTTTGTGAAACGCCTCGTCGGCCTTAGCCCAAGATGTCCGATCTTCGCGTGCCAGAGCGGCATCCATGTCAGTGACAGTCTTGGCCAGCGCAGCCAGATCTTCGGGCGAATAGTTTTTCTCCGCAGCTCGGGCCGCCGACAGGCTCTCCAACTCGGTCAGAACTTCGTAAATCTCGTGCATGTCCTTGGCCGACAACGACAGGATGCGCACTCCTTTACGAGGCCGGACCTCCAGCAACCCCTGCGAGGCCAAGATCAAAGTGGCATCCCGGACAGGCGTGCGGGACATGCCCAGCATTTCGGCCAATTCCGTTTCCAGATGGTCAGACCCGGCGGGCAGTTCACCAGAGAAAATCAACTCTCGCAGTTCATCCACGGCCTTTTGAGAACTTGATTTTGTTTTTGCAGCGATTGCCAAGACTTACGGCTCCAGTTTCCGGCCTTCCTGCGCAGAGCGGTAGACGGCGTTTTCGACTTCGATCACCCGCAGATAATCCGCCGCGCGGTTTTCCAATTGGGTTCCATCCAAAAGGCCCGAAACAACATGATTTTGCAAGGCAAAGACGCAATCTCCGGCAAAGCCAGGGTAGTCTTTGGCCGGTAGAACTGTCTGGGTGTCGATCTCGCCAAACTGGCGCAGGTGAACCGCCCCGTCGCCGGTAAGGGTCAGGACACCCTTAGTGCCTTCAAGACATGCCTCACCCAAAGTTCGGCGATGGTTTTCGGCAGCGTGATCCAGATGGCGATTGCCATCAAAACAAGCGCGTGTGCCCGACGCATGATCCATCAGGATCATCCCTGCGTCCTCGCCCGCAATCGCTGGGTTCAGCTTGCGAAGATCGGCGTAAACAGAGGTGATGTCCCCAAGCAGATAGCGAAAGGTGTCGATCCAGTGTACTGCGGTTTCGTGCACCAGGAACTTTGGCATTTGCTGGAAATAGGGCTGTCGGTCCAGATAAGCCTCTGGCCCCTGCCCATCGCCTGTACGCAAACGAAAAGTCAATTGCTGTACGTCGCCCAATGCGCCGGCGTCAATTTGGCTCCGCATTTCGCGATACCAAGGCTGAAACCGGAAGTTCTCGTGCACGATCAGCTCAACGCCAGCGTCTCGGGCCAAGCTCACAGCATTTTTTGCTTCGCCGAGATCTGTACAGAATGGCTTTTGGCAAATGATGGCTTTGACACCTGCATCAGTTGCGGCCGTGATGGCAGCAAAGTGCGTCTCAGGTGGGGTGATGATGTCTAGCAGGTCGGGTTGCGTCGCCTCCAGCATCTCTTCGACGTTTGAAAAGGCTGGGAGTCCGGTGGCGGCGGCCTTTTGGACGCTGCGATTCGCCGACCCTACCAGGGTCGCGCGTGGGATGCGGGCCCAAGCATCGTAATGGAACTGGCTGAAATAGCCAGCTCCAAGACAGGCAACACGAATGTGTTCGCTCATGCAGGCACCGGCTTCTGCTCTGACAGTGAGGCGCATGACAACTGCTCAAGTACCGCTGCGCAGGCACCTCTAGTGTCTGATTTCCCTCCCAGATCACGGGTGGTTTTGCTGCCGTCCTCGATCACCGCTTCAACCGCCAAGCGGAGTGCATTGCCGTCGTCGATCATCGATTGGATGTTGTGGTTGATGCCCAGCCATTCCAGCATCATCGCCGCCGACAGCACCATAGCAAAAGGATTGGCAATGCCCTGCCCTGCGATATCAGGCGCCGAGCCATGACAGGGTTGGAACACAGCGTGGTCATCGCCAATATCGGCCGACGGTGCCAGACCCAGCCCGCCCATAAGACCTGCACCAAGATCAGACAGAATATCGCCGAACATATTTTCGGTCACCATCACATCAAATGTCTGCGGCTTTTCGACCATCCACAACGCCGTTGCATCGACATATGCGTGATCGGCCGTCAGCTCGGGGTGCTTTGCCGCCTCTTCATCAAAGATGCTGCGAAAGAACGCAAACGCGCGGAAGACATTGGCCTTGTCAACGCAGGTCACACGTCCTGGGCCGCGTCCGCTGGCCTTGCGTTGTTTGGCCAACTCAAAGGAAAACTTGAACAGTTTTTCCGAGGTATCGCGGGTAATCCGCAGGGTCTCGCGCGCCTCTGTGTGGGTTACTTCGCCTGCCCCTTGGGAATAGAACAACCCCTCGGTACTTTCACGAACCAGCACAAAATCGACTTCATCCTGCAATTTCAGCGGGGTGCGCTGGCCCTTGGCGATACGTACGGGGCGTACTCCAGCATAAAGCTGCAGCTTCTTTCGCAACTCTATCTGAGGCGAAATTTCGGTGCCGTCTTCGTACCGAACCGAGGGAAGCCCCATAGCTGACAGCAAAATCGCATCTGATTTTCGAGCCACGTCCAACGACGCTTCAGGAAGTGATTCTCCTGTCTGCGCATAATGTGACGCTCCGGCTGGCACGTTGATGAAGGACAGGCTGTAGTCGCTCCGCCGCTCAGCAAGAGCACGCAGCAGATCAACCGTTGGCCCCATAATTTCTGGGCCAATGCCATCTCCATCAAAAACTGCGATCTCAAAATTCTGTGTCATGTCGTTCCCTAGCTTCGGCGTCCTGTCCCCCTTTATGCCGTATGTATACGACAAATGGGGAAATTAGATTTGTTGACAGTGTCTTTTTTAATGTATACATAAAAAAATGCAACAACGAATTAACGACCAGGGAGGTCACTATGAATTCTGCACTCGTAAAACTGCTGGCAACTGCAGCGACCCTTGCAACATTCGGCTCAGCTGCCGCGGCAGCTGAAGTTCTGAAATTTAGCCACACCGATAATCCCGGCGGGTCCCGCCAAGCGGCCGCCGAGGTCTTTGCCGAGAAAGTGTCCGAATATACAGACGGCCGCTACGAGGTTCGGATTTTCCCAGCTGGTCAGCTGGCAAATGACCCCAAGGCCATCGAACAACTGCAATTGGGCGGCATCGATTTCACCGTGTCCGCAACCGGTTCTTATGCCACTCACCTGCCGTCGCTGAACCTGACCGCCATGCCATTCTTGGTAGACTCGTTCGAGCAAGGCTGGGAGCTGTACGACAACTCAGCCTGGCTGCAGGGTGAATTCGACAAGCTACCCGAAAAAGGGTTCCGCGTATTGTCGACCTGGGAAGCTGGTTTCCGTAGCTACACCACCGGCATGGAACTGAACTCGCCTGCGGATGCAGAAGGTCGCAAAATGCGGGTCTACCCTAACGACATGATCCGCTGGACCATGGAGGCCATCGGGTTCCAGACCGTGGTCATGCCAATCACCGACGTTTATCTGGCAATCCAGCAGGGTACTGTCGACGGCCAGGAAAACCCCGTCGACACTATCAAGTCGCTGCGGTTTTACGAAGTTGCACCAAACATCACGTTGACTCGTCACGTCTACAGCCCGCTGCCGCTGACAGTTGCAGAAGCAACCTGGCAGTCGTTCTCGGAAGAAGACCAGCTGGCCATTGCCAAAGCAGCCACTGAATCCGCAGCCTTTAGCCGCGATCTGGTCCAAGGCTCGGTGCAAAGCCAACTAGACGAAATGAAAGCTGCCGGAGCAAAGGTCAATATCCCGGAAATCGGCCCATTCCGCGATGCGGTTGCCTCGGTCTATGACAAGGCCCGTGATGTTTATGGCTCCGAGGCCGTTGACGGAATTCTATCCGACGCCAAAGCCATTCGCGACGGCTCCTGAGCCCCACGACACGACGAGTAGTCGGGGCCTTGTGCCCCGGCTTTTTCTGATCAGGAGAGAACTATGGACTATAGGCCGCATTACCCGGCGCCACTTCGGTTGCTGAGCGGTGCCGTTGACATCGCGCTCGTTCTTGGAGGTGGGTCGATCGTTTTATTGGTGTTTACCAATGCCTTTCTTAGGGGCGCTGCCGGATTTGATCTGGCTTGGTCGCTTGAGATCACGGCCTTTCTACTTTTATGGACGACCTTTTTGGGATGTTCTGCCGCCATGGCCCGAGGGGCGCATATGCGGGTGACTGAAATTGTCGAAAGCCTGTTGCCAATCAAGGCGCAACGGGTTTTGTCGATAGCAATCGATCTCATCATCGTAGTTATGTTGATCAGCTTGATCTGGAACGGCTACAGCATTTCGGCGCATACATGGGCGCAGAAAACCACTGTTCTGTATTGGCCTGTTGGCTTCCTGTATGCCTCTATGCCTTTTGGTATGGCACTGTCGCTGATCTTTCATCTTTTTAATCTTTACCAGGACTTGCGATATCCGCAGGGCCCTGATGACCATCAAGAACCGCATCACAATGACGGATCTGATGCGGAGGACCATCTGTGACCCTAATATTCGTTGTCGCTGTCTTTTTGACGACAGTTTTCCTGGGCATTCCATTGGTCTGGGCCATCCTGCTGACAGCCGTTCTGCCGATCATCGTCTTTGATCTCGGCTTTCCGCTACAGGCGCTTTATCTGAATTTTATTGGCGGAGTAGAACCAAATCACTTCTTGGCAATCCCTCTGTTCATCGTCGCTGGCGAGTTGATGAGCCGCGGCGGTGTTGGCCTGCGCATCATTGGCTTTGCCAAGGCGGCCTTTGGCTTCATGCCCGGCGGCTTGGGCATGGTTGTTGTGGGCGCGTCGATGATCTTTGGCGGTATTTCTGGCTCTGCGATTGCCGACAGCGCCGCTATTGGCTCTGTGATGATCAAGAACATGGGCAAGCAAGGCTATAGTATTCCCTTTGCTGCTGGTCTTGTCGCTGCGGCGGGGACAATTGGTATCATTATCCCACCCTCGATCCCCATGTTGATCTATGGCTTTGTTGCCAATGTTTCGGTCGCTGATCTGTTCCTGGCTGGCATGGTCCCCGGTGCCTTGTTCGGCATGTTCTTTATGGTTGTTTGTTACCGGGTAGGCAAAGCCACTGGCTGTGATCCAGGGGGTCACAAAACCGATGCAAAGGAACTGGGACGGTCCTTTGTCGGCACGGCCCCTGCCCTGTTCATGCCCATTTTGATCCTGGGCGGCATCTTCAGCGGTTGGGTGACGCCGACCGAGGCGGCGGCCCTAGCAGTGGTCTATGGCTTGATCGTCACGATCTTCGTGTACCGTGATTTCAAGATCCGGGACCTGCCAAATCTGATGATTGATGCCTTTGTGATGAGCGCGACTGTGATGGTCGTTATCGGGGCCACAACCGTTCTGGGATGGCTGATCACTTTGGAACAGATGCCGCAGGTTCTGGTTGGTTTTGTCCAAGAGATGTCGTCCAGCCCTTGGATTTTCCTGTTGCTGGTCAATATTGTTTTGCTGATCCTTGGTCTGGTCCTGGATCCGGTGCCCGCTATCTTATTGACCGCGCCACTGTTCCTGCCAATGGCCCAACAATATGGTGTTGATCCGGTGCATCTGGGCGTCATCATGACCTGCAACGTGGCTGTTGGCCTCTTCACCCCCCCCGTGGGCGCAACGCTTTATGTGGCGTCGCGCATCTCGGGTGTTGGTGTTCTGTCCATCGCCCGCGCCATGGCACCACTTTACATTGCGGCAATTTCTGCTCTGCTGCTGGTGACTTATGTGCCCGCAGTTTCCATGACTATGGTCGAACTGTTCCGCTAAAAAGATTGAGGAGAGAGCAATGTACGCTGTAACCGTGACATTCACGCTTAACGAGGGTCGGCAGGAGGATTTCCTGCCGCTCATGATCGCAAACGCCCGTGCGTCGCAGCAAGAACCGGCCTGCCGTCAGTTTGACGTCTGCACCGACCCCGACCAACCAGATACCGTTTTCCTGTACGAACTCTACGACGACTTGGCCGGGTTCCATGCGCATATGGAAACACCCCATTTCAAGAGCTTGGGCCCAAAGGTCAGTGACATGGTCGCCGACAAGCACCTTGTCTGTTTTGCCATGGTTGATCGATGACCTGGCAAGTTCATGCTTTGAAATATGCGGACAGGAACGCCCGGACTCGCGCCGATAGCTTTCTGTTCGATGACAACCACGATACCCCACATGCGATGGACTATTTCATCTGGGTTCTTCGGCGTGGGGATGAAGTCATTTTGGTTGATACCGGCTATGACACTGAAGAGGCTACTAACCGGCAACGTCCCATCCGGTTGGACCCGCGTGAGGCTCTGGCCCCGTTGGGGTTAACAGCTGAGGACATCACAACTGTGATCGTCACCCATCTGCATTATGACCATGCTGGCGGGTTGCACCTGTTTCCCAATGCAACCCTGCACCTGCAAGAGGCCGAGATGGCCTATGCCACCGGGGCCTGCATGTGCCACGACACCCTGCGCGCGCCATTTACGGCGGATCATATCTGCGAGGCGGTGAAACGGGTTTACTCCGGGCGGGTGATATTTCACGACGGCGATGGACAGGTCGCTGACGGAGTGACCGTTCACTGTATCGGTGGCCATTCACGCGGCTTGCAGGCTGTGCGTGTCCGTACTGAGGCCGGATGGCTGTGCCTGGCATCAGATGCCGCGCATTATTACGAGAATTTCCTGACCCGCAAACCCTTCCCCATCGTCGTTGATCTGGAAAACATGATGAAGGGCTATGACCGGTTACAAGAACTGGCCAGCAGGCCCGAGTTGATCATTCCAGGTCATGATCCACTGGTGCGGTCATATTTCCCTCAAGATCAGGCCGATTTTATCTTCCGTCTTGATCAAGGCCCAGACAAGGAGCTTACACTTTGAAACTTGGCGTTATCGCCGATGACTTTACCGGCGCCTCGGATATTGCACTGACCCTTGTTGAGGGCGGAATGAGCGTCGCCCAGTTCAACGGAATTCCACCCGGCGCGGTTCCCGCTGTGGACGCGGGTATTGTCTCTCTGAAATCGCGCACCGCTCCGGTTGACGAGGCCATTTCGCAATCCCTGGCGGCCTGCGATTGGCTAGTGGCACAGGGTTGCACACAGATCATCTATAAGGTGTGCTCAACTTTTGACTCCACCGCCGATGGCAACATCGGACAAGTGACACAAGAATTGGCCGAACATCTTGGCGAAACCCGTGTGGCAGTCTGCCCAGCCTTCCCTGAAAACGGGAGGTCTGTTTATCAGGGGCACCTGTTTGTTGCCGATCACCTGCTGAACGAAAGCGGTATGCAGAACCATCCGCTGACACCGATGACCGATCCCGACCTGCGCCGGATTTTGGCGGCACAAACCAGTTGGCCTGTTGACCACATTTCTACACACACTGTTTTTCAGGGGTCTGAGGCAATCGCCGAGGCAATGAAAGGCCCCGCTGGTATGGTGATCATCGACGCCATTCGTGACGCAGACTTACATGCCATTGGCAAAGCCTTGTCAGGGCGCAAGCTGATGACTGGCGGATCAGGCATTGCCCTGGGGCTGCCCAGCAATTTTGGCTTGTCACAAGGGGACATTCCCTTTGTTGGTCGATCTGGCCTTGGTGTGGTGCTGTCTGGGTCCTGCTCAATCGCCACGCGTGGGCAGGTCGAACGCTACAAGACCCTTGCACCTTCACGCGAAATTGAGGCCGAGACCTTGATGAATGGAGGCTATGATCTGGCTGCGTTGGTCGACTGGGTGTTGCAGCAAGACCAACCGCCGCTAATCTACTCTTCAGCAGATCCAGCCGTTGTCGTTGCTGCTCAGGAAACTTTTGGCGGCAACATCATCGCCGAAAAGATCGAGGCCCTGTTTGCGGATTTGGCGGCCTGTCTGGCAGATCGCGGCGTTGAACGTATCGTAGTGGCCGGAGGAGAAACATCAGGTGCCGTCGTGACTGCCCTGTCTGCCGACGTTTTGGAAATTGGCCCCCGTATTGCAGCTGGGGTTCCTGCCGTTTCTGTATCTGGCCGTGCACTGAACATTGCCCTGAAATCCGGTAACTTCGGCGACGTCGACTTCTTTGAGCAGGCGCTGGACGTTCTGAAAGGCACCGCATGACCGAAGTGACAAAACAGCGCGACACGCTGGCCAAATGGGCCAAGTCCATGTTCGACCGTGGCTTGACCGGGGGCGCATCAGGCAATATCTCCCTGCGGCTATCAGACGGAACTCTGCTTGTCACACCTACAGGCAGCTCAATGGGTTTTCTGGATCCGGGTCGAATTTCACATTTGGATGAAGCCGGGCTCCTTTTATCCGGGGACGCCCCAACCAAAGAGATGCCGCTGCACAGTGCGTTCTACGAAACCCGCACCAATACTGGCGCGGTGGTGCACCTGCATTCCTCCCATTCGGTAGCTCTGTCAGTTTTGCCTGACATTGATCCCGACAATGTCCTCCCGCCTCTGACCGCCTACAGCATCATGCGTCTAGGCAAGGTGAAATTGCTGCCGTTCTTTTTGCCCGGTGATCCGGAAATGGGCGACGCAGTGCGTGGGCTGGCAGGCAAAAGATCTGCGGTTCTTCTCGCGCATCACGGCCCCGTTGTTGCGGGGAAGGATTTGGAGGCTGCGGTGTACGCAATGGAAGAGTTGGAAGAAACCGCTAAGCTGGCCCTGCTGACTCAAGGCCTTTCACCCAGATTGCTCAACGAACAACAGATTGGCGCTGTGGTGCGGAAGTTTGATGTGGATTGGGACTGACGGCTGGAAACGCCCCACGTATTCATGACGTCGCTACTTGTGATACTATGCTTTCATGTCCTGCATGCAGCCTAATGATGAATCCCACCCAACACGACATAGGTATTCGGCGTTGATCCAAGTGATCAGAGCGCCCGTATCCGTTTGAATACTCCGGCGGCGGTGGCCAACAAACCACCGTCCTCGGCACGCAATTCCCCATTCACATAGGCAATACTGCGCCCGCCGCCCATAGCCTGTGCGGTGGCCGCCACCCGCCCGCCGTGTGTCGCCGCGACGTAGCTGGTATTCAAAGATACGGTTACCAAAGGCGGATGCTCTACACTGTCAAAAAAGGCCGAGGCGGTATTGCCGCAGACCACATCCAGCAGCATCGCAACGATACCGCCGTGCAGTACCCCGTTGCGGTTCAAATGGTGTGGCATCAGGTCGAGCATGACCCGGCACGAGCCATCGCGCTGGTCCACTTCCGTTCGATAGCCCACCAATTGCTGGCAGCCGGGGTCTTCGATCTGGCGAATGTAATCAGGCGGTACTGAGGTCAATGAACTGCTCCAAATGATAGTCGGCATCGCCAAACCGGTGTTCTGCCATGACGATCCGCTTAGCGATATGGGCCAGCTCGTAGTCTTGCGTCATCGCAATGCCGCCGTGCAACTGGATCGACTCTTCGGCAACCAGACGGCCAGTTCGCGCCACCAGATTACCCGTGGCACTGATGTGGAGATCACGCAATTGCGGCTCGGCGTCCAGGTGTCCCGCCCCATTGATCACCGCCGAGCGCGCCTGCTCCAGCTCGATCAGCAGATCCGCCATCCGGTGCTGTAGTGCCTGAAACGTGCCAATCGGGCGGCCAAATTGCTGCCGGACCTGCAGGTAATCGCGGGTCAACGCCGTGGCGGTCTCCATCGCCCCCAGCGTTTCAGCCGCCAGCGCCACCGAAGCAGCAGCCGCACGTTCAGCAATCGCCGGATAAGCAGCCCCCGCCGCCCCCAGCCGGGCCGAAGCAGGCAGGATCACCTTGTCCAACTGGACCTCGGCCGCGCGACCGCCAGCCAACAGGGGATACCCACGCAATGACACCCCCGGCATGTCCACCGGCATCAGAAACAGCGAGATCCCACTCTTATCCGCCTCTGCTCCGGCCTCGCGGGCCGAAACGATCAGGTAACCAGCAGCTTCGGCATTGACCACCACTGCCTTGCGTCCATTCAGAATAATCTCATCATCCTGCAAAGTGGCGGTGGTTTCCACATGGGCAAGATCGTAACGGCTGCGCGGTTCGCCATGCGCAAAACCCAGATGCAAAGATCCGTCAATCACCTGCTCGATCAGGTCTTGCTGATCTTGCGATCCCAGCGAAGCAATCAGCCCGCCGCCCAGTATGGCGCTGTCCAGAAACGGCTCGACCACGCCCGCGCGGCCCAGTTCCTCGAACACCACTGCAATGTCAAACCCGGCACCGCCATAGCCGCCCTGCTCCTCAGAGAACATCGCGCCGATAATGCCCAACTCACCCAGTTGCGCCCAGATGTCGGGACTAAACCCGGCATCGCTGGCCAGAATATCGTTGCGCACTTCGGTGGTATAGCGGTCGGACAGGAACCGGCGCAGGCTGTCCTGCAGCATCTGCCGCTCACTGGTCAGATCAAAATTCATGCGCCCCCTCCCAGTTTCACCTTGGCAATGATATTGCGCTGGATTTCGTTGCTGCCGCCAAAGATCGACAGCTTGCGATTGTTGAAATACTGCGCCGCCACTGCGGCAGTGCCCTCGGGGCCAATCGGTACCTCATTGCTGCCCTCCACCGCTTCCGAGGAAAACGGCATCGCGTAAACTCCAGCTGCGCGGCGGGCCAGGTCGTTGATTTCCTGCCGGATCTGGGTGCCTTTGACCTTGAGCATGGAACTTTCGACCCCGGGCGCTTGGCCTTTGGCGGCAACCGAGATGATCCGTAGGTTGGTGGTGGACATCGCCATCAGATCAATCTCGACCTGCGCCACCCGAGCGGCAAAATGTGGGTTCTCGATCAGCGGTTGACCGCGATGTTGCTGACTGCGCGCCAGCCGTTTCACCGCCGCCAGCCCAGCCTGACTAGATCCAACCCCGGCGATATTGGTGCGCTCATGGGTCAGCAGGTATTTGGCATAGGTCCAGCCTTTATTTTCCTCACCCACCAGATTTTCAACCGGCACCCGCACATCGGTGAACCAGACCTCGTTCACCTCGGCACTGCCGTCCAGCAGGATGATTGGCCGGACTTCAATGCCCGGCGTATCCATGTCGATCAGCAGAAACGAGATCCCGGCTTGCTGCTTTACAGATGCATCGGTGCGCACCAGACAAAAGATACAGTTGGCGTATTGCCCCAGCGTGGTCCAGGTCTTTTGACCGTTGACCACATAGGCGTCGCCATCACGCACAGCTTTGGTCTTGAGCGACGCCAGATCCGAGCCAGCGCCCGGTTCAGAATACCCTTGACACCACCAATCCTCGCCGGACAGGATACGCGGCAAATAGTGGTCTTGCTGCGCTTTAGAGCCGAATTTCTGCAGCACCGGTGCTAGCATGGACAGGCCAAAGGGCACAATATGCGGCGCATTTGCACGACAACATTCTTCCTCAAAAATGTGCCGCTGCACCGCACCCCATTCACAGCCGCCAAACTCTTTCGGCCAATTGGGGGCCAGCCAGCCCTGCGCATTCAGCAACGCATGCCAGCGGTCATGGCCCTCTTTGCCCAGACTGCGGCCATCACGAACCGCTTGCGCCAGTTCGGGCGGCAGATTGTCAGAGAGAAAACCCCGCACTTCTGCGCGAAACGCCTGCTCTTTTACTGAGTAACTCAGGTCCATGAACGCTTTCCTCCAAATTCTGCAATTGTGCTCAGGGGCACCGCCGGGCAGCGCCTGACCTCAGTAGATCTCGAACAAGCCCGCCGCGCCCATACCGCCGCCGATGCACATAGTGACTACGCCCAGCTTGGCGCCACGCCGCTTGCCTTCACGCAGGATATGGCCAGTCATTCGCGCCCCGGTCATGCCAAAGGGATGGCCAATGGCAATCGAACCACCGTTGACGTTGCATATCTCGTCATCAATCCCCAGCCGGTCGCGGCAATACAGGGCTTGCGACGCAAAGGCCTCGTTCAACTCCCAGATATCAATGTCATCAACCTTCAGCCCGTGGCGTTGCAACAGCCGAGGCACTGCAAACACCGGGCCAATGCCCATTTCGTCAGGCTCGCAACCAGCAACACAAAAACCCTTAAAGGCTCCCATGGCCTCAATCCCTTGTTGCTCGGCCTGTTTGCTGTCCATCAGCACCAGCGCCGCCGCACCATCCGACAGTTGCGAGGCATTTCCAGCCGTCACAAACCCACCGTCGCGCACCGGGTTCAGCCCTTGCAATCCTTCGATCACGGTCGATGACCGGTTGCACTCATCCCGGTCGACAGTGGCCTCGTGATAAGAAATTTCGCCGCTTTCGCGATCCTTGACCGCCATAGTAGTCTGCATCGCCACGATTTCGTCGTCAAACACCCCGGCCTCTTGCGCCGCCGCCATCCGCAACTGGCTACGCAACCCGTATTCGTCCTGCGCCTCGCGGCTGATGCCATAGCGCTGTGCCACGATGTCGGCGGTCTCAATCATCGCCATATAGATGGCCGGCTTGTGCTCGCCGATCCAGACCTCTTGGGCCGAGCGCAGTTTGGGCTGCACCATTGATATGCTTTCGACGCCGCCAGCCACCATCGGACCTGCACCTTCGGCCGTGATCGCATTTGCCGCCAACGCCACTGTTTGCAGGCCGGAAGAACAAAACCGGTTCACGGTCATGCCTGCCGCACTGATCGGCAATCCGGCCCGCATGGCGATTTGGCGGGCGATGTTGCCTCCGGTTTCTGCCTCGGGGAACCCACAGCCAATGGCGCAATCTTCGATCGTACCGGGATCAATACCAGCACGGTCAACCGCGGCCTGCACCGCATGGCCCCCCATGGTGGCGCCATGGGTCATGTTGAACGACCCGCGAAAAGATTTGGCCAGCCCGGTGCGGGCGGCAGAGACAATAACGGCCTGCTTCATATCAACTGTTCTCCCGGTTCAGATCTTCGAATGTGCGCCCTTCGGCCACCAATTGCTGCAGCAACGGTGCCGGTTGCCAAAAGAAGTCGTCTTCTTTGGCATAAGCTTGGATATCACTCAGAATACCATCCAACCCCTGAATATCGGCCCATTTCAGCGGCCCACCCCGATAACGCGGAAAGCCGTAGCCAAACAGCAGCGTCATATCCACATCCAGTGGTCGCCGGGCGATGCCTTCGCCCACAACCAATGCCGCTTCGTTGACCATGGCGCACATATAGCGGCGAGTGATCTCTTCATCGCTGAAGTCACGCGGCGTGATGCCCAATTCAGTGCGATTGGCGTCGATCAGCCCCTGTACTTCAGGGTTCGGAGTGCCGCCGCGCTTGCCCGCCTCGTATACATAATATCCCTTGCCAGTCTTCTGGCCGAAATGCCCCTCTTCGCACAGCTTATCGGGAAAGCTCGGCACCCTTTCGCGCGGATCTCGTGTCGGTGCCAGTCGTTTGCGTACAGCCCAGCCGATATCCAGCCCTGCCAGATCGGCAACCTCAAATGGCCCCATGGCAAAGCCAAACGCGGTCATGGCTGCATCAATCTGGTACGGGCTGGCCCCGTCCAGGATCATGTGATCAGCGCAGGTGCGATAGGTGGACAGAATGCGATTGCCGATAAACCCATCACAGACCCCGGCGCGCACGGTGATCTTGCCCAGCATCTTACCCAGCGCAAACCCTGTGGCAACAACGTCAATGGCGGTCTTGTCAGCCACAACCACCTCGAGCAGCTTCATCACATGTGCGGGCGAGAAGAAATGCAGCCCGATGACATCTTCGGGGCGCTTGGTGCAGGCGGCAATCTCATTGATGTCCAGATATGACGTATTGCTCGCCAGTATCCCGCCGGGTTTGCAGACGGCATCCAACTGAGTGAACACGGTTTTCTTCACCGCCATGTCCTCGAACACCGCTTCGATCACCAGATCCACCTGCGCCAAGGCATTGTAATCCGTGGCCAGAACCAACGCCTGAGTGGTCAGCGTTTCATAACGGTCCGCACTGATCTTGCCCCGTTTCACCGCGCCTTGCAGGTTACCCTCAATACGACCTCTCGCCGCTGCTGCAGCCTCTTCGGTCATTTCCAGCAAGGTGACCTTCAACCCCGACAACAGCGCCGCAGTGGCAATACCTGCGCCCATAGTGCCGCCACCAATGACGGCAATCTCAGCCAACAACCGTGGTGAGACACCTTTCAATTCGGGCAGTTTTGAAACAGCGCGCTCCGAGAAAAACGCGTGGATCATTCCCAAGCGCTGGTCCGAGCCCATCAGCTCCATGAACAATTCACGTTCGCGCAAAATGCCTGCGTCAAAGCTGACCGCTTCACAGGCCGCCTGTACCGCCCGCAACGCTGTAGCCGGAGACAACTGGCCGCGGCCCTTTTTCAGCAGTGCATCATGGCGCGCATCGAAATCCACAGCTTTGGGCGCGGGCATGTCGCAGACCGGACGGCGCGGCGCGGCTGCATCCAACAACTCTTGCGCATAGGCCAAGCCAATCGCGCGCGGCTCGCCCTCGGTCACACGATCGATGATCCCTTTATCCAAAGCCTCAGCGGCACCGATAGGGCGGCCTGTGGTGATCATCTCCAGCGCCGCCTCAGTTCCTGCAACACGGGGCAAACGCTGGGTGCCACCCGCGCCGGGCAGGATGCCCAAGTTGACCTCGGGCAGGCCCATCTTGGCGCTAGGAACAGCAATACGATAATGCGAGCTCAGCGCCACTTCCAGACCACCGCCCAGCGCTGTGCCATGCATGGCGGACACCACGATCAGCTTTGAGGCTTCAATGCGCCCACAAAGATCCGGCAGCCCTGGATCTACCATCGGCTTGCCAAACTCGCGGATGTCGGCGCCAGCAAAATAGGTACGACCCTCACCGTAGATAAGCACCGCCTTGGCACCGTCAGCCTCGGCCCTCTCGATCCCGGCCAGCAAGCCCTTGCGCATATCAATGCCCAGCGCATTCACCGGCGGATTCTGCGCCGTCAGCACTGCGATGTCTCCAAGTATTTCGTACCTAATGGCGTCGCTCATCCGCTTGGTCCTTTGTCCAAAAAGGCGGCAAACCGCGGCGCGCCCCTGTTGTTTTCGATTTAGCCATGAATATCCCGCCAAGGCCAAGCGATTGCCCCAGCGTCAGCGTCCAAACCTAACGTCACTTCAACTCCGACCCACGGCCAGCGTTGTCAGATCACCGCTTGCTCTAGCAAAGGCTGCCCAGCCGGGATCCGATCATAGGCAAAAGGCGACAGGTCCAGCGTCTCATAACGCCCCGACGCGATCCATTCGGCCACACCTCGCCCCATCGCCGGAGCCTGCTGCAATCCGTGCCCCGAAAACCCGTTGATCAGCAGGAAATTCTGAACCTCAGGATGCGGCCCGACAACCGCGTTCTGATCCAGGGTATTGTAGGCATAATGCCCAACCCAGCTTTGCATCAGTTTCAGCGCATCAAACTGCGGAATGCGCTCGGCAATGGCGGGCCAGACCTTTTCTTCCCACAAGGAATGATCGGCGATAAAATCATCCGGCGCAACGGCAGGATCGTCATGCGGCGGGCAGCCGGCCATGTAGTATTTGCCATCGCTGCGCACATGCACACCTGATGGATCAACTGTCAGCGGCAGATCCACATCCAAGGGACGTGCTGCCTCGAACACAAATGTATAGCGCTTGCGGGGCTCAACCGGCAGTGAAACTCCAGCCATCTGCGCCACTTGGCCCGCACGCGGTCCTGCCGCATTGACCACATGGCCTGCCCCAATCCGAGTACCATCCGCCAGCACAACACCCGTAACGCGCGCGCCGTCCCGAGATATTCCCGTCACCTCGTTGCTGACAAATTCAACACCGCCAGCCCGCGCCTTGCGCCGCCACCAGTCGAACATGCAGCCGCCATCAAAATAGCCCTCGTCCGTCGGATTGTGGCTGCCAATGCGAATACCGTCGAGACTGTAGAACGGGAACTGCTCACCCAGCATCTCACGCGATAGAATCTGGGTACCGGCCCCCTCAGCGGCCTGCATCTTTTGCGCCGCCCGCAACACCTGCTCACCCTCAGCCGAAGCGGCCAGATACATATAGCCAAAACTCTGCACGTGGATCTCAGGCACCTCCGGGTCGCCACCAAGAAACGCGCGGAAATTGCGCACATAGTCGGCGCCGAACCGGCTGACCTGCACATTGGCCGCCTGAGTGAATTGCTGGCGAATACAGCTGTTGCTATGCGCGGTCGAGCTGAGCTCGTAAGCCGGGTCACGCTCGACCACCAGCACGGTGCCATCAAAGCCGGGATGGTTGCTCAGGAACCAGGCCACCGAAGCGCCCATCATGGCGCCTCCAATGATCACAACATCATAATTGGTCTGTTTGGGAGAGGTCTCAATTTGCATGGGGGAAATCCGGCGTAAGTTGGGTCTTGCAGACAGCTCTATCCAAACGGTTTCATTTGGCAAGCTCTGTGACGATATCCCAATCGAAAGCCGCCTCTGCCCTACTCCAAAATCACGGTGCCATCCGCCAACCAACCATCAAACACCTGCAGCGCTTTGTCGGTGAACTCTTGATCATTGATATGGCAGTCCATCCCGTGCAGGTCCACATTATCAGGACAGCGCGAAGTTACCTCGGCACAAAACGCAGCCAGCCCCTCGGCGTTGTGCAGATCACCACCGGGGCGGTCCCATTCGTTGCACCCTTGTTGAGGTAACAGCAGCGCCACAGGAGCGGTTGCGCCCGACAGCTTTTCGCAGAAAACACCCGCCACCTGCCTCCGTTCCTCTGCCGTCAAAACCGCCGAGGTCAACAATCGGTTATGCGCATGGGTGGGCCGACCCTCCAGTGCCACCGGCACCGGCTGCCAGCCAACAATATCCACCAGATCATAACAGCCCGGCGCCACCAATTGCGGCGTACCCGCGCGCCCTGCATTGGTCATCCGATCCGCCCCTGCCGACAAGCCGCCAAACATGTGATTCGACACCTCTTGCGGCGCAAAGTCGAACACCGCGGCAAAGGCCCCCTCGGCCGCTAGACTCTCAAAAGCCCGCCCGCCCATGCCGGTGGCATGGAACACCGCCACCTCGAACCCGCGTTCTTCCAGCGCCGGTTTCAACGTCACCATGTAACGCAGCACAGTCTTGCCGAACGAGGTCATACCAATCAAAGGCCGTTCCCGCTTGGGCGCCTCTACCGCGCGGGCCGCACCCAGCACAGCCCCCGCCGCTTGCGACAGCGAAGCCTTGCAGATCGAGTTCAGCCCATAAAGGCCACCCGCCCAAAGGATCATCTGCACATCACTGGGCAGACGATCGGGCGGGATCAACGACGAAAAAGACACAGTGGACACAACGTATTTCGGCACACCAACGGGCAGCGCGGCACAAAGGTCCAGCGCCAGATCGGTGCCCATGGTGCCACCCAGCACAATCACACCGTCGATCAACCCATCGCGGTACAGCTCCAACGCTTTGGTGGCCGATCCCCGCGCCATGATCTGCATTGCGGTGTTTTCATCGCCTGACTCGATGGCCGCCTTGATTGAACTGCCGCCCGCCTCGGCCACCTGATGCTTGCTGACATCCGCAGGCGAGCTGGGATCCCCCAACACACTGACATCCATGGTCAATACCTTGCCGCCCTGCCCCCGGATCACATCGGCCAGATACCCCAACTCGTCGTCCTTGGTGTCATAGGTGCCGGCGACCAGAATTGTCTTGCTCATAGCTGTATCCACGCGGTTTTCAGATCGACGTATTTGTCCAGCGCATGCAGCGACTTGTCATGGCCATTGCCAGACTGCCCAACGCCGCCCAGTGGCACCGTGTTGTCCGAGCCACCATAGGTGTTCACATGCACTACACCCGCCCGAATACCCGCCACCATCCGGTGCGCGCGGCTCAGGTCTGCGGTCCACACTCCGGCGGCAAGTCCGAAATCAGTTGCATTGGCCAATGCCAGCGCCTCTTCTTCACTCTCAAACTTAGTCACCGCCAGCACCGGCCCAAAGACCTCACGCTGGAACAGGGTCGCATCGCGGGCCACGCCTGTCACAATGGTCGGCGCCATGTAGCTGCCACCAGTGTCCTGCAATATCCGGCTCCCCCCGGTGACAACACGCCCACCTTCGGCCCGCGCCATATCCATGAACGACAGATTACGGCGCAACTGGTCCTCAGAGTTCACTGCACCAATCTGGCTGCTCAAGTCCAGAGGATCACCCACCCGCAAGGCCTCGGCCTCGGCCTTCAGGGCCTCGACAAATTCATCATGGATCGAGGCCTCGACCAGCAACCGCGACCCTGCCACACAGACCTGCCCGGAATTGCGGAAGATACCCGCCGCCGACACCTTGGCCGCCTTGGCGAGATCTGGCGCATCTGCAAAGACGATATTCGGTGATTTTCCGCCCAGCTCCAGATAGCACCGCTTCAGGTTCGACGCCGCCGAGGCCTCGAGCAAGCGACGCCCCGTTGCGCCGGATCCGGTAAAGGTCAGCACGTCCACGCCCATAGAGTTCGCCAGCGCCGCGCCGGTTTCAACACCCGAGCCCGTCACGACATTCAGCACCCCATCGGGCAAGCCACACTCGGAACAAATCTCAGCCAGCCGCAGCAATGACAACGACGCTGTCTCAGCCGGTTTCAACACCACCGAATTGCCCATCGCCAACGCAGGCGCCAGCTTCCAGGCGCCGATCATCAGCGGGAAGTTCCACGGCACAATGGCGCCAACGACGCCAACCGGCATCCGATGCACCAAAGCCAGCACATCTGACGCGGTTGGGGCTACCTCACCCGCCACCTTGTCCAAAGCCTCGGCATAATATCGGAAGGTCCCCGCCGCCGATCCCGGCTCGGCCTTGAGTGCCATGTTGAATTCTGTGCCGTTGTCCCGCACGCCCAGCACCGCCAGCTCCACAGCCTCGGCCTCGATCCTATTGGCAATGGCGTGCAGCAATTTCTTCCGTGCGGCGGGGGACTGTTTGGACCAGCGGCCATCCTTGAATGCCCGCCGCGCCGAGGCGACAGCGTTTTCTACATCTGTTGCTGACGCGCCCTCAAGAGTGGTTAGAACAGATCCATCAATCGGCGAAGTAACTTCGAGTGACGGGCCCGAACCCGTTTTCCACGATCCTTCAAGAAAGAGTCTTTGCGGCGCAACATCAGCCCGCCGAAGCCTGTCGATGAGGTTTTGGTCTGCCATTCGGCCTCCTTGCGTTCCTTGCGGTCCTTCAACACGCGGATGGCATGGGCCACCAGAACAAGTACGATGATTAGAAACAGGATAAACGCGACGGGCCGGTCGATGAAGTCAAACGGCTGTTTGACTCGCGCCATGGCGGCCCGCAGTTTGACCTCCATAATGCCGCCCAGCACCATCCCCAAAATGATTGGCACCGCCGGTAGTTTCAGCCGTTTCAGGATATAGCCTAGCATCCCAAAGGCAGCCGCCATCACACAGTCGGTGGCCGAATTGCGTAAGGAATAGACGCCAACAAAGCTGAGCGTCAGGATGCAAACGCCAAGGAACCGGTTGGGAATCTTCACCACTTGGATCAGAGATTTGGTCGCCACTAACAGGAACAATAGCACCAGTACATTGAGGATCAGCAGTGACAAATACAGTGCCACCACAAAATCCATCTTATTTTGGAACAGCGCCGGTCCCGGCACCACATTGTGCACGTAGAACACGCTCAGCATCATCGCCGTCAGTGCTTCACCTGGAATGCCCAGCGCCAGCAAAGGCACCATGGCAGCGGCAGGCACCGCGTTGTTGGCGGTCTCGGCGGCAATCAGCCCCTCGGACGAGCCATTGCCAAAATCCTGCGGCCGTTTTGAGGTTTTCTGCGCGTAGGTGTAGGACATGAACTGGGCCGTGAACTCGCCCACACCGGGGATCATCCCCATCAGCACACCAAAGCTGGCCGACACAGTCGCAATACGCGGGTGCCGCGCCAATTCGCGCAGGCCCTGAAACATGCCGCCACGCAGCTTGGTGATATGCACCTTCTCGTCTTCGTCCATCAACAGCACAAAGGCCTGGGACAGCGCAAACAGTCCCAACACCACCACAATCAGGTTGATACCACTGCCGAGGAAATCCTGATCGAAAGTGTAGCGCTGCGAGTATTTGATCGGCTCCAGCCCGATGGTCTGGATAAAAATGCCAAAGGCAGCCAGCGCGCCGGCAATCAGCGCTTGGCCGCGATGCGCCACCACCACCAGTAGGAGACCCAGCAGGGCAGCCAGAAAGATCTCACGCGAGCCGAACAAAGGGGCGACTTTGGCCAGTAACGGCGCAAACAAGATCAGACAGATCACCGAGAACACGCCGCCAAAGAAACTGGCGGAATAGGCCAGCGACAGCGCGCGTTGGGGTTCTCCCCGTGCGGTCATCGGGTAGCCGTCATAGGTGGTCAGTGCATTCACCGCGGTACCCGGAGTGTTGATCAGGATCGCCGGGATGGCGCCGCCATACATGGACGATCCGTAAATCCCCAGAAGCACCGTCAACCCGACAATGGGGTCCATCGAAAAGGTCGCGGGCAGCAAGATGGCAATCGCCACTGCCGGGCCAACACCGGGGATGGCGCCAATCAACACCCCTCCGATCGAGCCCGCCAGCAGCGCCAGCGCCACGTCCCAGCGCATCAGGATGTCGAGAGCAGAGAGAAGAAGGTCCATCAGAAATTCAGTATAAAGAAGCTGCGCAAGGCGCCGGGAAGATATTCATAGATCGCGCCGCCGGGGATTTTGACACCCAGCAAACCCTTGAACAGCACCACAGTCAGCAGCGCGAACCCAAGGCTCAGCCCCATCATCAACCGGCCGCGATACCCCATGCGCCAGCTTAGCGCCGGGACAAAAGCCAGTGTCACCGGCAGATAACCAAGCACCGGCACCGCCAGAACATACCCCATGAACCACAGCGCATATTCCAGAACCCGCCCCCAGTTGCGCACTTCGCCCATATCCTGACGACTGACTCGCCGCCAGGGCAGCAGGTACAGATGCAAACCGCCCATCAGGATCATCCCGCCCAGCGCCACCGCAGGCCAGAACCGGGGTTGGGCGACAAACTTGGTCTTTTCAACCCAGCGGGTTTGGTCGGTGATTTGGCTCAGCAGCAGCAGCGCTAAGACCACAAAGGCCAAGGCAAAGACCAGCTGGCCGCGTCGGGGTCCGACAAATCGGTGTTCAGTTTCTGAGGGCATGTCAGGGATCTATCGTACAGTATGGGCGGGCCAGAGGATACTCCGCTGGCCCTGCCGTTGATTACTGGAGCAATTCGCCAATGCGGGCGACAGTGTCGATATCCGTGGCAACGCGCGCCGCAGACTCGTCAGCGCCCTGCCAGTAGACCAGCGCACCGGTTTCCTTGGCCACCGCCTGTGCCCGGTCACTCATCACGGTTTTCTGTGCCACCGCGATGATTTTGTCGCGCACGTCCTGCGGCGTGTCCTTGGTCACGAACAGACCATTCCACAGCGCAATGTTCAGGCTATCGTCCAGCTCGCCAATAGTGGGCGCATCCGGCACCAGTGCAATCCGCTCATCCGTGATCGACACCAGAACTTTGACCTGATCCAAACACGGCAGGATCAATTGCAGAGTGGTGTTGATCACATCCGCATCGCCCGAGGCCAGCGTGTTACAGTCCAGCGCATCAAACGCCGCATCCGAACCCCAGCTGAAACCAGCGTTGACGGCAAAAGCCTTGGTCACCTGCGTTGGTGTCAGCACGTCGCCAAAGTGACCCAGCGCCACGTCGTTGGATTTGGCATAATCCGCCAGCTCTGCCATCGATGAGTACGGCGCATCAGCGCTGGTCGCGATGACAAACGGATAAGTCAGGAAGATGCCCAGCGGTTCAAATTTGGCCGGCGTTAGAGGCGGAATTTCGATCTGGTGGCCCACAACCGGCACACCGATTACAAAGGATCCCACGGTGTACCCATCTGCCGGAGCATTGGCGACCTCGATGGCGCCGGGGAAGGGTCCACCGCCGCCACCGGGCTTGTTCACCACGGCTGCTGCAACGCCATATTCCTTTTGGAAATCATCCGCGATCATCCGGGTCAGCACGTCCTCCAGATCACCCGGAGGCCACGGCACGATGAAATTCACCGGCTTCTCCGGATACTCGGCCAGCGCCGCTCCAGCGCTCAGCGCGACAGCTGCTGTGGCCAGTGCGCCTTTGAACAGGTTGCTCAGTTTCATGTGATCCTCCCAGATGCTTTTTTAGTCGATGGTTCACTATTTGAACCGTTGGTTTGAATTTAGATTGACCTCCGCTCGCTAATCTGTCAACAAAATTGCATCAACCATGCATCTTTTTCCTGATGCGCCCCCAAACAAGACCAAATACGGAGCACAGCAAACATCATGGGAACAGTATCCAAAGCCCTGTCTTTGCTGACGTATTTCAACCACGGAAGAGTTGAAATTGGGCTCAGTGATCTGACTCGTCTGTCCGGGATGAACAAGGCGACCGTGTTTCGAATGATGAGCGAACTGCAGGAATCAGGATTCGTTGAACAGGCAGGAACTGATCGGTCTTACCGGCTTGGGCCTCAAGTTCTGCGACTGGCCGCACTGCGCGAAGCAGCGGTTCCGATTCTGTCTGTGTCCCGCCGGGTGCTGCGCGATCTCAGCAATGAAACCTGTGAAACCACCCACCTGTCGCTGGTGCAGGGCACCCAGCTGAACTCGCTGTCACACGCCTATTCACCACGTCACGCGACAAAGGTCATGATGGAGGACGCCGAAGTCCTGACCTACCACGGCACCGGGTCCGGTCTGGCGGTACTGGCTTATGCAGAAACCGCATTTGTGGACGCCGTGTTGGAACAACCCCTGTGCAGCCACACCCAACATACCGTGACCGACCCCAACACCATTCGTGCCCAACTTGCCGAGGTACGCGCCTGCGGGATGGCCCAGTCCATTGGCGGGTTCGAAGCCGATGTACACTCCCATGCCGTGCCTATTTTTGGCGCTGACCGTCAGCCCATCGGCGCGCTCGCTGTTGCCGCGCCGGTGTCGCGCATGACCGACGCGCAAAAAGACCTGATCCCCGCAGCGCTGCGCCGCGCCGGTCAGGCTTTGACCCACCGCATTGGCGGCTTCCCCCCCGCCGACTACCCGCAAGAGGTTGAGGCCTAAAGGCCCCCTCCCCGACCCAAATCGAGCCCAGGTAAGCCCGGGCTGCAAACAGGAGCAGATCCGATGAAAGATTCAAATTTCCTCAAGGAACATAACGCCAGATCCATGTGGCATCCGATGGCGCACCCCGCCGACAGCCAGGCCAACCCACCGGCCATCATCACCGGGGCCTCGGGCGTGCGCATCACCGACATCGACGGGCACGAAACCGTTGATGCGGTTGGCGGGCTGTGGAACGTCAACCTCGGATTCTCGTGCCAGCCCATCAAAGACGCCATCGCAGCGCAGCTCGACGTGCTGCCCTATTACTCGACCTTTCGCGGCACCAGCAATGATCAGGTGATCCAGCTGGCGGAAGAGCTGCGTACATTCTTTGAACCCGACGGCCTGACCCGCGCCTTCTTCACCTCCGGCGGCTCGGATTCGGTGGAAACCGCACTGCGACTGGCACGCCAGTACCACAAAATCCGTGGCGAGGCGGGCCGCACCAAATTCCTGAGCCTGAAAAAGGGCTATCACGGCACCCACATGGGCGGCGCCTCGGTCAATGGCAACGCCAACTTCCGCACCCAGTACGAACCCTTGCTGCCCGGATGCCTCCACATCCCAGCCCCCTATACTTACCGCAACCCCTTCAACGAAACAGACCCCGAGCGCCTTGCCCAGCTATGCCTGCAGGCGCTGGAGGACGAGATCGCCTTTCAGGGCGCAGGCACCATCGCCGCCTTTATCATGGAACCGATCCTTGGCGCCGGCGGTGTCATCCCACCGCATGCCAGCTTCATGCCCGGCGTGCGCGAGATCTGTAGCCGCAACGGCATCCTGCTGATCGCGGATGAGGTGATTACCGCCTTTGGTCGCACCGGATCCTGGAGCGGGTCGCGTCACTGGGGCGTGCAGCCCGATTTCATGTGCACCGCCAAGGCGATCACCAATGGCTATTTCCCCTTTGGCGCGGTGATGATTGCCGAAGGTGTTGCCGAAGTGTTTGAGAATGACACCACCGGCAAGGCAGCCATCGGCCACGGCTACACATACTCAGGCCACCCGGTGGGAGCCGCAGCAGCGCTGGCCTGCCTAGAGGAAACCCAGAAGCTCAACCTGCCCGAAAACGCCGCAGCACGGGGCACCCAGCTGCATCAGGGCCTGCTGGCCCTGCAACAGAAGTACGAGCTGATCGGTGATGTACGCGGTGGTCACGGGCTGATGTGCGCGATGGAACTTGTTGCGGACCGTACCAGCAAGTCCGCTGTCGACAAGAAAACCATCGGTGCACTGCAAGAAGCAACCTATCGCGCTGGCGCCATGGTACGGGTGTCTGGCCCCAACATCATCCTGTCGCCACCGCTGGTGCTGACCAAAGCGGATGCCAATGTCATCCTCACTGCGCTGGATGCAGGTTTTTCTGCGGTAAGCTAACTTCCAATACGCCACAGCCGCAGCCGACCGCAGGTCGGGTGCCACCAGTTACCATGGCGGGCCCGAAGCAGATGCTTCGGGCCCGCGCTTGTCATAGCGCCGCTTCGCGGCGCTGCAGCGTTTGGGTTGAGGGGTGCCGCTGAACTCAGGCGGGGCGAGCGTCGCGCCACCACAAACCTGCCAGAACCAGCCAGTAAACCGCAAACAGTCCAACCTGTATCCAATAGGGCATTGTGCTTTGACCGGGCTCCAGCACCTGCGCCAAATCCTCGGACAGATTGACCCCCGCCAAACCCAGAATGGTCAACCCCATCACCACCAAAGCGGCTGGAATACTCTCGCGGCTGCGTGCGGCCTGATAGAACAGAGCCACATAGGCCAGCACAGCAAAGCTGATGATCTTGTCCTGATAGGCGTAAAACGGAGTGTCATAGTAAACAAACAACAGCGGATATTTCAGCCCCCAAAAATGGGCCATTGCCATACAACAAAAATACAAGGCCCCGGCCATAAAGCCGAGACGTGTCAGAGTGGAATTCATGCGCGCGTTTCCTTTTCCGCGATTGGTCTTTTCTTGGGCTTCTGGTGTCGGAGGTCTCAGGTATTAGGCACGCTCAACACCAGCCCATCCAAATCAGGATGCGCCTCGATCTGGCAGCTCAGGCGACTGTTGAGTTGGCGATCACCATCCACCATGTCCAGCATGGCATCCTCAAAATCATCAAGCTCGCCGGTTTTCTGCGCCCAAGCCTCGTCCACGTAAACATGACAGGTGGCGCAGCTCAGGCTGCCACCACATTCACCGACCACCCCCTGCACATTCTGTGCAACAGCCGCCTCCATCAGGTTCTGACCGTAGTCGATTGTCGCCGCAACGGCCGCGCCGTCGGGCAGGTTCCATGTGACTTTCATCACCTTACTCCTCAGACAAAATAGACATAGAAATCACGCATCGCGTCACCTTCCAGGTCACGGGTTTTGCGCACTTCTTTTTGCTTCATGAACACATGGTTGGCGACCAGCTCCGGGCCCACCGCTTCTGTCAAAGCCTCATCACGCTGCAGATCCACCATCGCGCCCTTCAGGTCCATCGCGGTTCCTTCGCTCGCGTCGGTCCGATCAAACCCGTCTCCGGTTTCCATCGGTGGCAGGTCATACCTATTCTCAAACCCAAGCCGCGCCGCCTGCAACACAGCAGCCGTGGCGGTATAAGGATTGGCCGAGGCATCCGCCATCCGGTGTTCCAGCCGTGCCTTGGCGCCACCCTCAGAGCTGATTCTTGTGGTCACGTTGCGATGATCGCCCCCCCAGTTTTGCCAATAACCCGACAAAGATCCCGGTTGCAGCCGCATATAGCTGTTGGCCGTCGGCGCAACCAATCCGGACAGCCCCTTATGGTGATGAACCAAACCGGTCAGGCAGCCCCGCGCCAGATCGTTCATATGCTCAGGCCCACCACGTGGCCCCGAGGACAGCGCATTGCCTCCATCGCCGTCAACAAACGAGAAATTGACATGCATCCCAGAGCCACCGCCTTCGGCAATAGGTTTGGGCATAAATGTCAGCACGATGCCGTATTCCAACGCAATCTCGCGCGCCATCAGACGGAACAGCACGATGTCGTCGACTGCCTTAACTGCATCGTCAAAAGTCAGCGTGTATTCAAACTGCGGGCTATCAAATTCAGCGGTGATCATGTCGAGCGAGAAACCCATCTCATCCGCCATCGCCCAGATCCGGTCGTTGAACCGCAACGGGTCGGCAAATGGACCAGTGCCATAGACCACACCGCCAGGCGCGTCATAAGGCACCAACCGCCCGTTATCGTCGGCCTGCAGCGCAAAGGCCTCCAGCTCGATGCCAACTTTGGGGATCAAACCGTGTTTGCCCCAATCCGCCACCGCCCGTTTCAAGGCACCGCGAGGGCACAACCCCAGCAGCTCGCCCGCGTCATCATACAGATCGCCCAGCACGATCTTGGTCGAGGCATGCCAGCTGTCGCGAATGTCATCATGACGCCAACGCAGCTCCATATCCGGCAACCCCAGTTTCACCATCGAGCCCGGCGCATCCAGCAGGTCGCGATCGTAATGGGTGCCAAACACCGAGCGACAGAACCGAGTGCTGTCATCGCCGATCTTAGAGTTCGGCAGGTATTTTCCCCGCATAATGCTGAGGTGATCGCAGAACAAAGCGCGCAGTCGGGTTTTCATTTCTTGTCCTTCCTATAGGACCAAAAATGTCCTCTATGAATGTTGTCACGTCGGGCCTTATCCGCCAAGGGCAGCGCCTTCCCGGGGGAAGGCGCTGCCAGTCTTCACGCGCGCGTCACCCGCACTGGCAGCGTTTTGATGCCGCCAACAAAATTGGAGCGCAGAAATTTGTGTTCCCCACCCGGCTCAATGCTCTTTATCCGTTTGGCCAACTCCTGAAACAACACCGTCACTTCCAGCCGCGCCAGCCACATGCCCAGACAAACATGCGGACCACCCTGCCCAAAGGACAGATGCCGATTGGGGTTGCGCGTCAGATCGACACGGAACGGATCGTCAAACACCGTCTCGTCTCGATTGGCCGAGGCCCACCAATACAGCACCTTATCGCCTTCGCGGATGGTTTTGCCATGCAACTCAAAATCCTGCGTCGCCGTGCGCCGGAAGTAAGTCGCCGGTGTGGCCCAACGGATAATCTCGTCCGCCGCCGTGCCCCAGACGTCGCCCCCCGCTTGCATCTGCGCCAGCAACTCGGGCTGATGGCACATCGCCTGAATCCCCGCCGCGATGGAATAGCGTGTGGTGTCATTGCCCGCCGCCACCACCAGACAAAAGAAATTGCGAAACTCACTATCGGAAATCACCGAGCCATCTTTGGCCGGTTGCAGGATCATGTTCAATATCCCCGAGGTATCCCCAGCGGCCTCTTTCTTGGCCATCAGATCTTTGGCGTAGATATACAATTCAGCTCCGGCAGGAGAATTGAACGGCATCATACGAAATTCATCGGTCTGCATCTTGTCCAGCACATGAGCGGTGAAATCCGGATCGGTATTGGCGATCAGCGCATCGCCCTTATCCACCAGCCAGGGCAGGTCTTCCTCGGGCAGGCCTACCACCCGTCCCAGCATCCGCATCGGCAATTGCCGGGCAATTTCCTTGACCGCATCAAAGCTGCCCTGCTCCAGCGCCGGATCGAGGATCTCGGCACATAACTTGCGAATTTCCTGCTCGTACGGCGCCATCATCGTCTTAGAGAACGCCTTCAGCAGCTTCATTCGGGTCTTGCTGTGCTCTGGCGGGTCGGTTTCCTGAAAGGTACGCCGGGCCAGATACTCCTCGTAAGACTGATCCTCCATGCGGATCCCACGCGCGGACGAAAACACCGCCGTGTTCTTGTTCATTGCGGCAATGTCGGCGTGACGGGTGATTGACCAGAAATCTTCTCCGCCAGCATATTCGGTCCAATGCAAAGGATCGTCGCGGCGCAGCCGGGCAAAAGTGTTATGCGGCGCACCCTCGGCAAAGGCATCGTGGCTACTGAGATCGGCATAGCCGTCGTCAGTTGGCGTCCATAGGGTCATGTCAGGCCTTCCAAAGATACTTCTCTTGTGTATATTAATGGAAGTCATAAATATGTAAATGAAAAACTTGAGAGCAATTCCATGCACTTGGCAATCCTGATGACCAACACCGATTCCAGCACCTTTGCCGACAGCCACCCAAAAGACGGCGAGAAATTCACGCGTTTGGTCCACATGGCGCGCCCAAAATGGACCCTCACGGTTTTTACGGTGAAGGACGAAGAGTTTCCCGACGACATAGCCGAGTTTGACGGGGCCATAATCACCGGAAGCCCGGCCTCGGTGCGTGGCTATCTGCCTTGGATCGCTGAACTTCTGGAGCTGATCCGCGACATGAACGACCGATGCCAACCGCTGTTTGGCGCCTGCTTCGGCCACCAAGCTATTGCCATGGCGCTAGGGGGGCAGATGGATGCCAATCCGAAAGGATGGGTACACGGATTGACGCGAAACCAAATGATCACACGGCCAGCCTGGACCAAGGACCTGCCGGATGAGGTCAAACTTTACGGCTCGCATAACGAATGTGTGACGGTTCTGCCTGCAGGAGCCGCAATAGTCTCAGAAACGGATGGCATCGTCACCGGATTTTCCATTGGCACCCATATTTACAGCACACAACATCACCCGGAAATGAGCCACCAATTCATCTGCGC
>MAAY01000038.1:2419-2634 GCA_002162795.1 Rhodobacterales bacterium 56_14_T64 | reverse complement strand
CAAGCCAATTCAACAGGATCACCTGAGTCTCTCAAGTTAACAAAATTTACACCTTTAACCACTCTGCCATGGGCGACATCTAAACAAGGAATTAAACGAAGAGCTACCATTTTAGTAAAAATTGTCCAAATGCTGTTAATCTTGCATAATAGCTTCCATTTTACCTCTTATGGCTGAAACAAAATTATTACCCAAAATCGGTAGTAAAATCAAAA
>MAAY01000038.1:1392-1910 GCA_002162795.1 Rhodobacterales bacterium 56_14_T64 | reverse complement strand
AAATCTGGGTATTACTTATAGCTGGTTTAATAGTTGCTTTTCTATTAGATTTATATGCTAAGCACAGCTTCCCCTCCGTCTTACTTTTGGCATTAGGAGGTTCCTTTGTTAGTTATATATATTCTGCTCCACCACTCAAATTAAAACAGAATGGTTGGCTTGGAAATTATGCATTAGGAGCATCTTATATAGCTTTACCTTGGTGGGCAGGACAAGCCTTGTTTGGGAAATTAACAATCGTGACGGCGATACTAACACTTGCTTATAGCCTCTCAGGACTTGGAATTGCTGTTATTAATGATTTCAAAAGTGTTGAAGGAGACTCAAAGCTAGGCTTAAATTCTCTACCAGTAGTATTTGGAATTAAAAATGCAAGTAGAATAAGTGCAGGTCTAATTGACATTTTTCAATTAGCGATGGTTGTAGTATTAGTCATTATTGGTCAACATTTAGCCTCTGTAATTTTGGTTTTATTGGTAATTCCACAAATTACATTTCAAGATATGTGGTTACTAAGA
>MAAY01000038.1:0-576 GCA_002162795.1 Rhodobacterales bacterium 56_14_T64 | reverse complement strand
TATTTCTCTTGCAAATAAGAATAAGGCTATTAAAGAAAAAATAAAGTTAAATTATCAAGCAGATGATAATTTTTTAGATGATAAATTACTAATAAACTTTATTCTTCAGGAAACAGATAAAAAAATTGGAAGTAAAAATGATTATAAGTTTTTAAGAATTAAATCGTCTATCAACAAAGATTGGCAAGAAAAAGGTCAAAAAATATCAAGATACGCAGGGCCTAAAGAACTTGAATTTGGTCTGTTATCTATCGAATCAAACACAGGACTAATCAGGACAATGATAACCAGCAAAAATCCATCAATTAATGAATACAATAGAGTGATTTCATCTGTAAGACCTTTAGGTTCTACTTTTAAAATAATCCCTTATGCTGCTGCATTAATAGAAGGAATAAAATTAAGCGATAAATTTGAAGACTTACCAATATGCTGGGAAAGTTATTGCCCAAAAAATTTTTCAGAAGACTATAGAGGTTCAATATCTTTGATTGAATCATTTAAAAGTTCATCAAATATCGTTCCAATATCAATTACAAAAATAATCGGCTTAAAAAATATTATTAATTTAGCGAA
>MAAY01000051.1:54831-77402 GCA_002162795.1 Rhodobacterales bacterium 56_14_T64 | reverse complement strand
AGCTGTCTCTCCAACCCGTCCCTCCGTCTCTCCGAAGTGTCCCCAGCGCCACATCTGCGCCGCCGGTAGGGGGGTTCTAGGGTTACTTCACTGAACCCGCAAGCGATAAATGATGGAAATACGAAGGTTTCTTAAAGCACCACGTTAACGTAAACAATTACAACAACTTAGGCCGAAACAAAGTCAGCAACGCTGCCTCAATATCCCGGCATTCAAGCGCCAAAACAGCAAATCCCAACACCCCAACGCAACCATATAGCGCAATCCTCAGACTTACCCACAGACTCAACACAGAATACTTTGCGAATCCGAGTCGGGTTAAGCCTTGCGAAGCTCTCGCCGCAGGATTTTTCCGACATTGGATTTCGGAAGATCCTCGAGGTAGGTGATTTGGCGCGGGACTTTATAGCCGGTCAGATTTTCACGGCAGTGTTTCATGATCATCTCATCACTCAACTCTGCGCCCGGCGCTTTGACTACAAAAACACTAACGGCCTCGCCAGTCTTGTCATCCGGAATACCAATGCAGGCACATTCGGCCACCCCGGCACAGGCGGTCACCACAGCCTCGATTTCATTAGGAAACACATTGAAGCCTGAGACGTTGATCATGTCCTTCTTACGGTCAACAATGCGCAGGAAGCCGGCCTTATCAAACACCCCAATGTCACCGGTGCGGAAGAAACCCTGGTCAGTAAATGATTCTGCATTGGCGTCTGGCTTGTTCCAGTACCCGGCCATCACTTGCGGGCCTTTTGCACAGATCTCGCCGCGTTCACCCAATGGGACTTCGGTGTCATTCTCGTCCAGCAGGATGATGTCCGTCGACGGCAGCGGTAAACCGCAGGAGCCCGTGAAGTCAGCGACATCAATGGGCACCGCCGTCAGCACCGGCGCGGTTTCCGACATGCCGTAGCCTTCGCTGATATGCTTGCCGGACAGGTCTTTCCAGTTCTGCGAGGTCGTTTCAATGACCGCAGATCCACCGCCGATTGACAGAGTGAGCCTGGAGAAGTCTATCTCTTTGGCTCTGGGGTGCATCGTCACGCCGGCAAACAATGTGTTCACAGCCGGGAACACGGTAATTCCAGCATCTTTAATCGCGTCTATCAGTGAATCCATATCACGAGGGTTTGGGATCAGGATGATCCGCCCTCCCAGCGACACATAGGCCAGCGACAGGGTCAGGCCAAAGATATGATACAGGGGCAGCGCGCAGACCATCACCTCTTCGCTCGGCCTTGAGGCCTGATACAGCATCGCCTTGTACTGCTCCAGATTGGCCACCACGTTCCGATGACTGAGAACCGCGCCCTTGGATGGGCCAGTGGTGCCGCCTGTGTATTGGAAAAAGATGTTATCCTCGCCGGTCAGCCCGGCGGAGATGTGGTCCAGCCCTGCCCCCTCAGTTAGCACATCGGCAAATGGGATGGCGCTGCTCAGCCGACCGTCCACAGACGGGCTTGGGATCGGCAAGTCAGTACCGTCGCCCAGATCAATCGTGACCACGGTTTTCACTGGCGTATTGCCGATGATTTCGGCCAGCACCGGGGTCGAGCCACCATAGATCAGGATCTTGTCAGCACCGGAATCGATCAACTGATGCTCCAGTTCGCGCGCCGTATACAGTGGGTTGACGTTGACCTGCACCGCCCCGGCACGAAGGATACCCAGCATGGCAAGGGGAAAGGCAAAGGTATTGGGCATCATCAGCGCAACACGGTCGCCACGTTTCACGCCCATCTTGGTCTGTAAATAGGCGGCCACGGCACGCGATTTCGCCTCGACCTCGCCATAACTCATGGTCTGGCCAAAACACTCATAGGCGACGTTGTCGGCATAGGTCCGCGCGGCGCCCTCGAACAAGGCCACAACCGAAGGGTATTGATCCGGATTAATCTCGGCCGGAACGCAGTCGTCATATGTCTTCAACCAACTTTTCATCTCAATATCCCTTTGGTCTGAATTCTTTTGCGCAACACCGGGGCTTGGGTGCTGCGGGGCTCCCCACCCTGACGCTATAGGATCTGTGCCAGTTTGCGAAACATTTCGATATTACTGCGGTTCACACCTTTTTCGCGAAACTTGCGGTCAGCGCCGGTGGTCATGATCACCACATTCCGGGTTTGGTCGATATAGATGTATTGACCATAGACGCCGCGCGCCATGAACTCACCCTCATGAGCACCCACCGGAATCCACCACTGGTAGCCATAGCCAGTCTTACCCCTTGCAGTCGGGGCCGAAGGCCGGGTGGACACAGCGATCCACTGCGCAGGCACAACTTGCTGGCCGCCATAGCTACCGTTTTGCAGGATCATCTGACCAAAGCGGGCGAAGTCACGGGTGGTGAAATTCAAGCCGCCCAGCACAAAGGCCACCCCGGCCCCGTCGGTGATGTAATAGCCATCCCGCTCGAGCCCCAAGGGCGTCAGGATCTTCTCGCTCAGCAAAGACGGCACATCGCGGCCGGTGGCGCCACGGATCACCATGCCGATCACATGCGTGTCGATCGAGACATACTGCCAGGTGTCGCCGGGGGTGGCAAAGCTGTCTTTCAGATCGGCGGTGAACTGATCCAGTGTTCCGCCCAGCGCAACAACGCGCCCCATACGGTTAATGTCAGAGTCGTAGTCCAGATAATCCTCGTCAAAGGTCACCCCGCTAGCCATGTTCAGAACATTGCGGATGCTTGCGCCGTCATAAGCGCTGCCTTCCAGCAAGGGCGCGTATTTGGTGACCGGATCATCAAGCGAGGCAATTGCCCCCTCTTCGATCAGCACCCCAAATAGCGCCGACAAATAGCTTTTGGCCACCGACCAGGACACACGCCGATCGCCGGGGGTCGTGCCAAGGTGATAGCTTTCGTGGCGGATCTCTCCATCCTGCAACACCAGCAGCGAAGTCACCGCGCGGTCCTTGATCCACTGTTCAGCGCCCTCCGGCAGCGTCATTTCTGCCCCTTTGGGCAGCGGGCTGATCGCACCAGCGCCGCGTGCCAGTGGAGTGGTCACAAAGGCGCCCTCCATATTGGAGAAGTTGGCAACGATCTTTTCTTCCGAGAACAGCGAGTTCACCGCCAGCAACCGGGTGATCTCCTCACGCTTCCACAAGCCAAGCGCTATGATGACAACACCCAGCACCAGCACTGTACGAACAATGATCTTCAACACTCTGCGCATTTGCTTCCCTCCCGTTTGCCCCAGCCAAGCCTGTGAAGACCATTTGAGCAACCGGGACGCTACGGCAGCTGCGCTATTTGAATTTTCCGAGCAGTTTTGCCATCGCTGACCGCTGATCGGGCTGTTCTTCTGCGACAGCAGATTTGGCCGTTTGCTGGCCCTGCTCTTTGGGCTTGGTGGTCGAACTGCGCGGCGGCGCAACGCGCAGAGCCACCGCATTCATAAACCGCCCGCCATCACCTGCTGCCAGCGATGCAGCCCCATCAGAGATACCGCGCATCAGATCGTCCAGCCAATCCTCGTCCGCCTTGGGAAAGTCCCGCAGAACGTATCCCGCCACCGCATCTTTGTGTCCCGGATGGCCAATACCCAGACGGACACGCCCGTAGTCAGCCCCTATATGCGAATGGATCGAACGCAAGCCGTTGTGCCCGGCATGACCGCCGCCCTGTTTCACACGGCACTTGCCCGGCGCAAGGTCCAGCTCGTCATGCAGCACAGTCACATCATCAACGGTTAATTTGTAGAACCGCATCGCCTCGCCAACCGATTGGCCCGACAGGTTCATGAAGGTCTGTGGCTTCAACAAAATCACTTTCGTGCTGCCAAATTTCCCTTCAGAAATCTGCGCCTGGAATTTGCTTTTCCACGGCGAAAATCCGTGGTCCGAGGCAATCTGATCCAGCGCCATAAAGCCGATGTTGTGGCGGTTGCGCGCGTATTTACCGCCCGGATTGCCCAGTCCGACAATAAGTATCATGTGACGCCTCGCAAAATGTAATCTTAGCAGGCTTGATGCACTGAAACCGGCGCGAAATCCAGAGGCAGTTCCCATCTCACCTCTTTACCCCTAGCATCTCTCACATATTGATTTCAGGAGACGATTGATGCGCAGATTTTTATCCACAGCCATAGCGCTGCCCTTTCTGGCGCTGCCAGCACTGGCACAGCAAGCCGATACCATTTTCACCGATGCAATAGTAATCACCATGAACCCGAACCAACCCGAGGCCGAGGCGGTTGCCGTCAAGGACGGATTGGTCTTGGGGGTTGGCAGCGCCCAGCAAATCACCAGCGCCCATCAGGGCGACGGCACCGAGGTTGTAGATCTGAATGGTATGACCCTGCTGCCCGGCTTCATCGACCCGCACAGTCATTTCATCAATTCACTGTCGATGTCGACACAGGCCAATATCTCGGCCCCACCGGTTGGCCCGGCCACCAACCCCGATGAAATCGTCACCGAGATGTTGCGCTTTTTCGACGGCAAACCGCGCGGCGCGGATCAAATACTGATCGCCTACGGTTATGACGAAAACCTGATGCCAGATGGCCAGTCGCTGACCCGCTATGATCTGGACAAAGCGTTTCCCGACACTCCAGTCTTGGTGATGCACGTCTCATTACACGGTGCGGTGCTGAATTCGGCAGCTTTCGCCAAATACGGCATAAATGCCGCCACTGAAACGCCACCCGGCGGGGTGATCCTGCGGGTTGAGGGATCGAACGAGCCCGAGGGGCTGTTGATGGAAACTGCTTTCATCCCGATCTTTGAACAACTGCCGGCACCTGCCCCCGACGGGCTGAAACAGCGCGTCCTTGACGGGCAGATGATCTATGCCCGTGCCGGCGTCACCACCGGATATGAAGGCGCCACCCACCTGCCGCAACTGAAGGTGCTAAAAGATGCCGCCAACGAGGGCTGGCTGTTCATGGATGTGATCGCCCTGCCCTTCATCACCGATGTTGAAAAAACCCTGGCCGAGTATCCGGTGGAAACCTGGATGAAATACGACAATGGTTTGAAAATCGGTGGTTGCAAGATCACCGAGGACGGATCGCCACAGGGCAAGACGGCTTATTTCACCACCCCCTATCTGACTGGCGGCCCTGCAGGCGAGGAGAACTGGGTGGGTGAGCCAACTTTCCCGCCCGAGATGTTCAATAAAATGGTCCAAACCTGTTATGATATGGGCGTTCAGCTTTTCATCCATACCAATGGCGATGCAGCTGGTGATCTGGCCATTGCCGCACATGAACTGGCAGCTGCCGGTGATCTAAGCGCGGATCGCCGCACAGTACTGGTCCACAGCCAGTTCGCTCGCAAAGATCAGTTGGAAAAATATGCGGCCTACAACATGATCCCGTCGTTCTACACCGAACATACCTTCTTCTTTTCCGCCACCCATATCGCCAATCGTGGCATTGATCAGGCCTCTCGTATCAGCCCAATGCGCGAAGCAATCGACTTAGGAATCAAACCGACCAATCACACCGATTTCAACGTCGCGCCGATAGATCAGATGCTGGTGCTGTGGAGTGCGGTCAACCGCCTGGGTCGCGATGACAATGTGGTCGGCCCCGATCAGCGCATCACCCCCTACGAAGCGCTTGAGGCCATCACCGTCAACGCCGCCATTCAGGCGTTTGAAGAAGACAGCAAGGGCAGCATCGAAGTGGGCAAACTGGCCGATCTGGTGGTGCTGGACGCGAACCCTCTGACGGTGGATCCGATGGAGATCCGGGATATCTCGGTGCTGCGCACTGTTAAGCAGGGCAAAACTATCTTTGCCACTCTGCAACTGGCCAACCCTTCGGCAACATTCTGCATAGAAAGCGGCGGCACCTACGACTCCCAGCAAACTGCGGCGGGGACCGAGGGTATCTGCACGCTCGCCGATGGCACAACGGTAAATGCCTGGACCTATTTCCGCGCCCAAAAAACCTGAGGACGAAACCGCAAAAAAAACGGGGCCCGCATTGGGCCCCGTTTCAAAATTGCCATTGGCAAAATTCTTATGCTTCGGCTGGGGCCTCTTCGCCCTCAACTTCGCCATCTTCGTCTTCGTTATCCGCAGACCGCAGCCCGGATGGAGCTGAGATGTTGGCAACAACAAAGTCACGATCGATGGATGGACGCGCACCTTCGGGCAGATCGATCGACGAGATGGTGATGGTGTCACCAACGTCCAGACCAGCCAGGTCCACAGTGATCTTCTCAGGAATTTCACCGGCAGTTACAACCAGTTCAACTTCTGGACGCACAACCGTCAGAACACCGCCACGCTTAAGACCAGTGGATTCTTCTTCGTTGATGAACTCGACCGGAATGAACAGGGCGATTTCCGAAGTACGACGCAGGCGCATCAGGTCGAGGTGGATCGGCAGATCCTTGACCACATCACGCTGCACGTCGCGGCAGATTACCCGCACGTCATCGTGGCCTTCAACCTTGAGGTTGAACAGTGTCGACTTGAACCGACCAGCACGCAGCATTTTCAGCAGCTTGTTGAACGGGATGTTGATCGCCAGCGGCTCAACTTCGCCACCGTAAACAACGCCTGGGACCAAGCCATCGCGGCGTGCCTGACGAGCGGCGCCCTTGCCTGTCCCCGTCCGTTCCAGAGCTTCGAGATTAGGAATCTCTCCAGCCATGATAATTCTCCAAATTGTAAGGGCGGGAATCCTCCAAGGCTGTATCCCCGCGTGAAGCCGCGCATATAGAGGAAAGGTCAATAGAAGGGAAGAGAGATTTGTCTGTGGTAATTCAGCTCTTCAAATTGGCTTCGACCTGAAACCCGCCGCGAGGTGCCAATCCAAATCTCCGACACCCAGCAAAGGACAGCCCACAACCCATCGGGGCCGTCCTCACTTTTTGTCAGTAAGCGATGCCAGGGTGGCGCACTACCCCGCTACGTTCAAAACAATCTTGCCAATATGCCCCGAACTTTCCATCCGTGTATGCGCCGCAGCAGCATCCGCCAGCGCAAACTCGCTATCCATCACCGGAGCCACTCGTCCCGCCTCGATCAATGGCCAAACCACTTCGCGCAATTCATCTGCAATCCGCGCCTTGGCCAAATCGCTTTGTGGACGCAGTGTTGACCCGGTCACCGTCAACCGCCGCATCATGATCTGAGCAAAGTTCAACTCGACTTTGGGGCCAGACAGAAAGGCGATCTGCACTAGCCGGCCATCATTTGCCAGCGTCTTGATGTTGCGCGCAATGTAATCGCCGCCAACCATATCCAAAATCAGATTGGCACCACCTTCAGCCCGCAGTACCTCGACAAAATCCTCATCGCGGTAATTGATCGCCCGCTCGGCGCCCAGATCCAGACAGGCCTGACACTTCTCGTCCGACCCGGCAGTGGTAAACACCCGTGCGCCCAGCACATTGGCCAGCTGGATCGCGGTCGTGCCAATACCACTGGATCCGCCATGCACCAAAAACCGCTCCCCGGCCTCTAATCCACCACGGGTGAACACATTCGACCAGACTGTGAAAAACGTCTCAGGCAAACAGGCCGCTTGTTTCAGATCAAGCCCCTTGGGCACTGGCAGGCAATGCGCCGCGGGCGTCGCCACATACTCGGCATAGCCCCCACCGGGCAGCAACCCGCAAACCAGATCCCCAACTGCAAATTCACTGACACCAGCGCCAATCGCAACAACCTCGCCCGAGGCTTCCAGCCCCGGCAGATCGCTGGCACCCGGCGGCGGTGCATAGGCCCCCGCCCTCTGCAAGGCGTCAGGTCGGTTGACCCCTGCATAAGCCACTTTGATCACCACCTGCCCATGCCCTGGCTCTGGCACCGGTCGCTCGGTCAGTTGCAAAACATCCGGGCCACCTGGGGTGGAAATCTCAACGGCGCGCATCATGTCACTCATCCGGGATCCTTTCCTTTGCCCTATGCCTAGCACTCCAGCCCAGCTCTGCAAACGCTGATCCCATTGCGGCAGATCGACAAGAGGCCGGTGCCCGCAACCGCGCCGCGCTTGCGCGGCGCCAGGCCCAACGGGAGGCGGGCATTACAGATGCCCGACACCGGGCGGGAGCTCCGGTCAAACAGACAGTGAAACTGTCTGTGATCAGCGCCGAGGGGTCAATGACCCCGGCAGATCCTCTGCAGCTTTGGGAGGTTTGATCTGATCAGCCAGCCAATTGGGTCCGGTCAAGAACGGCTTCAACAGCGGATTCGCCTGTACCTGCGCCTTCAGCTTTTCAAACTGCATGACATTGTCGATGCGACGATCCAGGAACTCCCAGCTTGCCTGATGCTCCAGGCTGTCATCGCCCAGCCAGTATAACACGGTGGCACTATAGACTGCGGAAAGTGACGCCCGCTTGGTGTACCAGTTGATGTCATCCGACCCGTCGCCCAGCGCGTTCCAGATCGCATCCACCGTGCCCCATATCGCCTTGATGCCGTCGCCAGCATATTGCGGCAGGGTTAGCAGGGTCGTCCCACGCCGCACCGCCTCTTTGTCGTCCACCGCTTCTAGCCGGAACCGAATAGCGGCGGCGATCTTGTCGCGAAACCGCAGCCCGGTCAGATCCTCGGTCTTCAGCCGCTGCAACATCAGCACATCGCCCCGCGCGTGATAGGCCAGCGCCAGATCAACCGCCCCTCGTGGGAAAATCGCCCGCGCCAGCACCTCATCCACTCCGGCATCCTTGCAAGCGGCGTGAAATGTAACCTCGGTCCAGCCATCAAACGGCACATGCATCAGCGCTGCGTCCAGCAGCACCTGCTTGGTGGTCGCTTGCACATCATTTCGCTCAGTGTTCATCCCGCGTCTCCCTGCCTCCGGCACCCAATGTCGGCCTTGCCCCATTACTAGGCAAAACAACAGCGTTTTGCTATAGCGCCCCTTCCTGCGATTATTTGCACCGCAACTTAGAAAGGTGCTGAAATCCGCATGCTGGTTAGTGTTCGCGACAACAATGTCGATCAGGCGCTTCGTGTCCTGAAGAAAAAGCTGCAGCGTGAAAGCGTATTCCGCGAAGAGTTTCGATAACCACCGAGGCCCAGCCGAGGGGGTTTGTTTTTTTTGAGCCCTCTGATGAGATCTAAACGCGCTGACACGTTGCCAGTCCCGCCAATTTACTCAGCAGACCAAGCTCTCAGACGTACCCCGACAGTATCAGGCGGATCTCCGCCAGCACCCGCTAAAGGTGTGTACAGGCACCTCTCTTCCCGCTAAAATCTTAATATCAGCAGTTACACGGCGTCCCCCGCCCGCAGCTGCTTGGGTTGACTGACAGTCACGTCCCGTCATCCCTTTTCCCGAAGCGAACCGCGCATCCCCCCAACGCTGCGCACGCCTTGAAAATTTTTGGTTAAGGCGGCGGTCGCTTCGGGACCACCGCCCTGCTCAGGGGTTTCCAACTGGACCACCGAACTTGCCTTCCAACGCGATGTGCAGAGTTCCCCCACCAGGCGCCAAGCGTCCGTAGAGACTACGCTTAAACCTGTGTCATTCCCTCACAACGGGATATGCTTTAGCCTGCTCTCAAAGACCCCAATTACCAAGTTTAACGACTAAGGTCCGCTACTTACAAATTTGCACAAAAAGGACCCGATCCAGTAATTGCCGTTTTGTTGAGAAGGAGGAAAGAATGCTCCGCCAGATATTATTAGTCCTCGCTTGCCTGCTATGTGCCAGTGCATCGTATTCTGGTGAGCGAGTGGCCCTGGTTATTGGAAATTCTGACTACCGCCATAAAGGCATCCCAGACCTGCCAAATGCAGCTCAGGATGCGTTGGACATTTCGCAAAAACTAACCGCCCTGGGGTTCCGGGTTAGCTCTGGCATTGATCTGACCCGATCCGAAATCCTGTCCCTCACTCAGGATGTGCAACAGGCGTTGAATGTAGGTGATGTTGCGCTGTTCTATTATGCCGGACACGCGATCCAGCTGGGGTCAGAGAATTTCCTGATCCCGGTTGATGCCTATGGCTCAGACCAGGAAACGCTCCGGCAAAGATCCGTAAAACTGCAAACAATTCTTGCCGAGATGGAAAGCAAGGCTGACCGCAACATTGTCATCCTTGATGCCTGTCGGAACAATCCCTTCGACATCCCAGCATCCGGTCGCTCGATCGGCGGCACCTCCCGCGGGCTGGCCAAGGTAGATGCTGGGGTCGGCTCGTTCATTGCGTTCTCAACCCAGCCTGGCAATGTCGCCTTGGACGGGCGCGGCAGAAACAGCCCCTTTACCGCCGCCCTTCTAAGGCACCTTCCATCAAGAGATGACGACTTGCACGAAATCATGCGCAAGGTTCGCCGCGACGTGGTCGAGCAGACCAATGGCGCCCAAGTCCCGTGGGAAAATTCCTCACTCATAGAACGTGTTTACCTGGCCTCCCGCGACACCTCGACCAATACAGTCGCAGCGAAACCTGTGTATACGCCACCTACCGAGACAGGCCAGTTCACCCATGAAGTTGCCGGGCTTGATCCATCAGGGGACGGCTTTCTTGCCCTGCGAAGCGGCACAACATCTGCCGCAACCCGATTGCAAAAAATGGCCGAGGGCACACGTCTGCAAATCCTGGGTCAAAACGGCGTCTGGTTCAATGTCCGCACCGAGGCTGGAGTTCAAGGATGGGCACACTCAAACTGGATTCGTTTCGTCGGCGTCCGAGGCAGTCAACCGCAACAAACCTGCGACAGTCTTTGGTTTCAGAGAAACGCCATTTTTGCCCGCAACGGCTATTGCTTCCAATCTGCACGCGGGCGTCAGGCTTTTTCTAACTTGGGATGCAGGGCGGGTATGACTGCCGGGCAGACCCCGCTCACCCCATCCGAGCGTCAGGAAATACTACGGCTGAAAGAACAAGAAACAGCACAGCAATGTCGCTAGGCCCAGCGTGCGGGAACCTGCAGCGGCCCACGAAAAGCCCAGCCACCAAATCGCGCCTGCCCGTCCAGCTGCAGGTCAGGAAATCGATCAAACAGCATCGGCAAGGCAACCTCGGAAATCAACGCCTTGGAAATCCAGGCCCCTGCACAGAAATGTGGCCCCGCCCCAAACGAAATGGCCGGGCTGTTGTTACGGTGCAGATCAAACTCATCCGGACCTGCAAACACCCGCTCATCCCGATTGCCTGAGCCAAACATCAAAAACACCCGCTCACCTGGCTCCAACGTTACCCCGTGCAGCTGATAGCCTTGCGCCACCTGCCGCGGCGACATCCCAATCGGAGAGATCCAACGCGCATATTCCTCAAAGGCCATCAACCATGTGGCCCGCCCCTGCCGCACATCCATCAGCTGCTCGGGGTGCGTCAACAGCGCCCAGACTGTTCCGGCTATCGCATCCCTCGGCTCGTTTTGCCCACCCGAGATCGCCAGCTTGATATTGGCCCGCACCTGCGCGTCGCTCAATCCAGCCCGCCGCTGCACCGCCAGTAATGATAGATCCTGCCGATCATCCTGATCCTCATCCCAAGCATCAATGTGCCGGTCAATCGACGCTGTGCAGTCATCACACCGCGCCGCCACATCTGCATCGCCGGCGTAATTGGCACAGCCATCAATCATCCCCTGACTGACCCGGTCCATTTCAACAGCGCTCATATTGGTCAGCCCGGTGACCAGCTTCAACGCCTCGGCCGACAGCAGCAGAGCATAGTCCCGCACCAGATCACCGCCCGGTTTCTCGGCCAACTGATCCAGCACTGCCTGTGCTGCCACACGAAACTGCGCCAGCCAGTGCCGCTGCACTGTTTTGGGCGACACAGTGGGAAAGATTGCCCGGCGTTCAGCCATGTGATCCGCCCCATCCCGGCGCATCATGTTCTGCCCCATCAGCTGGGTCATCAGCCCATCGGGCTGTTGGGACGAAAACACATCAGTCTTCTTTTCCTGCGCAAAGATATCGTCGCGCCGCGTAATCAGTGTCGCGCCAAGCTGTGGAACATAAACCAGCGGAGCCCGCGCCCGCATGAGCGCCAAATCAGGATAAGGATCCTGCCAAAAGGCCTTTAGGTCGACATCATACTGCGGGGATTTTGACATTGCTCACCTATCGACAGAAAGACACAGCTCCGCCACTGGCGTCATGTGTAGGGTGCGTGCTGGCACGCACCAACCGCCCGCCTCAATAAATTTTGGGCACATACAGCTCGTCCGGCAACACCTGACGTTCATACTTGGGATTATACTCGCGGTCCGGCAGATCAACCTTCTCGCTGGACACCTCAGTATAGGGGATCTGCGACAGCAGATGCTCGATACAGTTCAACCGTTCGCGCTTTTTGTCGTTGCCCTCAACCACATACCAAGGGGCCTCGGGGATATTGGTGCGCGCCAGCATATCCTCTTTGGCCTTGGTATACTGCTCCCAACGCACCCGGCTTTCCAGATCCATCGGCGACAGCTTCCACTGTTTCATCGGATCGTGAATGCGCATCATGAATCGCAGCTGCTGCTCTTCGTCCGTAATCGAGAACCAGTATTTCAACACAATCGTGTTTGAGCGCACCAACATCCGTTCAAATTCCGGAACATCCTGGAAAAACGTTTCGACCTGGTCGTCCGTGGCAAAATCCATCACCCGTTCAACCCCGGCCCGATTGTACCAGGACCGGTCAAACAGCACGATTTCTCCACCCGACGGCAGATAGGGAACGTAGCGCTGAAAATACCACTGGCTCTGTTCACGACGGCTGGGCGCCGGCAGTGCCACCACCCGCGCCACCCGTGGGTTCAAACGTTGGGTGATCCGCTTGATCACTCCGCCCTTACCAGCTGCATCGCGCCCTTCCATGATCACCAGCACCTTGGCACCAGTTTCAACCACCCAATCCTGCAGCTTGATCAACTCGGCCTGCAGCCGCAGCAGGTTGCGGAAATACACTTGCCGGTCCAGCATTTCGGGGTGCTGCGCGCGGTAAATCTTGCGCAGCTCCATCGACAGCATCGGTTCAGCGGATTCAAATTCAATCCCCTCGTCCAGCATGTCCTGCAGTTCATCTTCCAGCCAGTCCATGGTTGTGCTGTCATCTTCACGGGTCACAAGACGGCTCCTTTAAATATAAATACACTCAACCCGCCGCTTAGGCACGGCAACGAGGAATGGGTGTCGCCACCGGGATTTGGATATACCTCTAGGAAAACCGGAATTCACCAAAGGTTCAACCCGAAAGCACCCGCACCGCCCTGTTGGCCCGAGATTTCACAGAATCGTTTCATTGCCCGGGTGTTTGCCAACGTCGCGCCCGCTAAACCGGCAGGGCTGTTGTCTTGAACACCGTCCTCAACGCAAACGAGCTCTGCATCTGCGCCACCCCCGGCAATCGCGCCAAATGCTGGCGGTGGATACGGGCAAAATCATCGGTGTTCTCAGCGACCACCTTAAGCAGGTAATCCGCCGTTCCTGCCATCAAATGGCACTCCAGCACATCCGGAATGCGCGCCACCGCGCGTTCAAAGGCATCCAGCACCTCATCCGCTTGCCCTGACAGGGTAATTTCGACAAAAATAGTGCTTGGCACCTGCATTTTACGCGCGTCCAGCAAGGCGACATAATCGCGAATGTAGCCATCTTTCTCTAGTCGCTGCACCCGCCGGTGACAGGCCGAAGCCGACAGATTCACCACCTCGCTCAGGTCGGCATTGGAAATCCGCCCCTGTTTCTGCAACGCCACCAAAATGCGGCGATCTGTCTGATCAAGTGACATATGTTCGAAGATCCTTGCTGAGATCACCTCTTATAGTCGGAGAAACTTCGAATGATAGGTTTTAATTTTGCCCAAAAAAGCAGCACATGCGACTGCCGAGATGGTATTACCAAGACAAGGAATTGGAGGATACACTTATGAAAATCGGCTGCCCCACAGAAATTAAACCGCAAGAATTTCGCGTTGGCATGACACCCGACGCCGCCCGCGAAGCCGTCAACCACGGCCACGATGTCCTTATTCAGCAGGGCGCCGGCATGGGCTCAGGCTTTCCTGACACGGATTACTCCACGGCTGGCGCTCAGATCATCGCCACGGCCGAAGAAATCTTTGCCTCCGCCGACATGATCGTCAAGGTCAAGGAACCCCAGGCAGGCGAACGCAAGATGCTACGCGAAGGCCAGCTGCTGTTCACCTACCTGCACCTGGCCCCAGACCCCGAGCAGACCCACGACCTGCTGGAGTCGGGCTGCACCGCTATTGCCTATGAGACCGTCACCGACGATCGCGGTGGCCTGCCGCTGCTGTCCCCAATGTCCGAGGTCGCAGGCCGGCTGGCCCCCCAGGTTGGCGCCTGGACCCTGCAAAAAGCCAACGGTGGCCGCGGTGTACTGATGGGCGGCGTACCCGGCGTATCCCCAGCCCGCGTCGTCGTTATCGGCGGCGGTGTTGTTGGCACCCATGCTGCCAAGATTGCTGCCGGAATGGGCGCTGACGTGACAGTGCTGGACCGCTCGCTGCCTCGGTTGAAATATCTCGACGATGTGTTTGGCCGCGACTTCAAGAACCAGTATTCCACCGCTGGTGCCACCTTGGACCTGGTGCGTCAGGCCGACATGGTCATTGGCGCTGTGCTGATCCCCGGTGCTGCCGCGCCCAAACTGATCACCCGCGCCCAACTGTCCGAAATGAAGCCTGGTGCGGCCATTGTTGACGTGGCCATAGATCAGGGCGGCTGCTTCGAGACCTCCAAGGCCACCACCCATGGCGATCCGATCTATGACGTCGATGGCATCATGCATTACTGCGTCGCCAACATGCCCGGTGCTGTTGCCCGCACCTCGACCATTGCATTGGGCAATGCAACCATGCCGTTCATGCTGGCACTGGCCAACAAGGGCTGGCGTCAGGCCTGCACCGATGACCCGCATCTGTTGAACGGGTTGAACGTGCACGCTGGCCAGCTGACCTACTACGCGGTGGGCAAGGCGCTGGGGATCGACGTTGTCTCACCCAGTGTTGCGGTCAAACACTAAGACCTCTCTCGGCCTTTGCCACATCTGGCAGGGGCCGAGTTCGCCAAGACCATCGACAAAGATCTCCAAGACCAGTTCGGGCTGTGTTATGCCCATGTCAGCATTGTAGCCAAGACACGCTGCCACCAAAAAATCGGCTGGAAATGACTTTACGTTGGGGAAGGCCTGCACAGCGTAGGTATTTACGCGTTATGACGCCCCAAATTGACAAACGGAGAGATTTCGATGGAACAAATTGTAGAACAGGGCTTTGCCTATTGGCCGATGGTGCTGAATGGCATCAAGGCTCTGGCCGTTCTGATCATTGGTTGGATGGTCGCTGGCATGATCAGCCGCGCGATCCGCAAGCGCATCAACGCGACCCCTGAAATTGATCCGACTTTGGGCAACTTTGTCGCCAGCATCATCCGCTGGGCCCTGATTGCAGTTGTTCTGATCGCTGTCTTGGGCATCTTTGGTATCGAGGCCACCAGTCTGGTCGCCATGATGGGCGCCGCAACTCTCGCTATTGGTCTGGCCCTGCAGGGCACGCTCAGTGACCTGGCGGCAGGCTTCATGCTGGTGCTGTTCCGCCCCTACAAGTTGGGTCAATATGTTGACATTGGTGGCACCTCCGGCACCGTCAAGGACCTGAACCTGTTCATCACCGAACTGGCCACCGTCGACAACGTGCAGATCATCATCCCCAATGGTCAGGCCTGGGGCTCGGTCATTACCAACTACTCGCACCACGAAACACGCCGCGTCGATCTGGTGTTTGGCATCGACTATGGTGACAACGCTGATACCGCCAAAGAAATCATCCTGGCTCAGGTCAATGCTGATGCGCGCGTTTTGAAAGACCCAGAGCCTTGGGTGCGCGTGACCAACCTGGGCGACAGCTCTGTTGATCTGACAGCCCGGATCTGGTGCAAGGCCGACGACTATTGGGAGCTGAAATTTGCCATGACCCAAGCAGTCAAAGAGGCGTTTGACGCCAAAGGCATCTCGATCCCTTATCCGCATCAGGTGGAAATCCACAAGCAAGCCTAACACCACGCGCCCCTACCATAGGTGGGGGCGCCTCATCAGGCTGCAGGTCTACTGCGCCTTTAGGGGTCGTCTTTGGACAGCGGCCCTTGGTCGGATCAGGCGGGGGGAAGTTCGCCGAATTCGACAACAGATCCCCGCTCGTCCGTGAACGACCATTGCGCGACCAGGAACTGGTAGTTGCGGGTTTCCCAGCCTGACAGATCGCGCAGGAAATGTGGCCGCCAGGTTCCCTCGGCATTTACAGGCAAGCGAATGCTATCGATATTAGTCTGAGTTTGGTTTCTCATCGCCACCCGAACCACGTTCGAAAACAGTCGCTCCAGACACAACTCAAGCGGCGCTGTTTCCATGGCCCGCCTGCCAGCAAAAATAACATCAACCTGCGTGTTTTGCTGAAAGAACCCTTTTACCACCAAGTCCCCGCGACTGGTGCGGGTCTTATGCGGCACCAATTCGAGATCGAGATGAGTGACACCCTTTTTGAAAAGTCCCGCGTCTTCTCTCGCCGGTGAAATTTCAGAAGCTGGTGCGCGACGTTCCTGCATGAAGAGTTCCAAACCTTGGGGCCAAAGGTAAATCACACCACAAGCGTGGCGCAGAAAATAATGTTAGGGTACCTTATTCCTGACCACCTTAACGAACGGTTGATCGCAGAGTTAAATCACGATCAACGATGCCGCCGCATCACCAAAGTCTGCAGGCCTTCGTAGATGGCCTCTCCGCTCACTTCATACCCGGCTTTTCGGGCAACATGCTGTGATGCGCTGTGGTCTGGATCAAAAATACAGACGGTCTCGCGCCAGCCTTTAACCTCATCCGCCCATTGGTGCATACGTTGCACCGCTTCGCTGGCATACCCCTGCCCATGCGCCGCCGAAGCCAGCACCCAGCCTGCCTCGGGCAAACCATCCAAGCTGGGGGTGATATCACGTTGGTAATCGGCGAATCCGACCTCTCCCAGAAACCGGCCATCACCGCGCGCCTCGACCACCCAATAGCCAAACCCCAGGGCCTGCCAATGGCCGATATAGCGCAACAACCGCCCCCACGAGGCCTGACGCGTGGACGCGACACCACCGATAAATCGCACCACTTCGGGGTCTACCCACAAGGCGGTCACATCGTCAAAATCCTCCACCCGGTGCGGGCGCAGGATCAGACGGTCTGTCTCAAGAACCGGAGCGATCATCCCGGCAGCTCACCACTCAGGACATAGCGCAAGATTTCAACCACCTGCGCGGGCTCTTCGGCCACGGCCAGTGCCGCTGCATCAACCTCTTTCAGCGCATGCTGGTGATCTGCTCCATGCAGCACGATCAGTGATTTCCCCAGCGCCGCAGCAAAGCCCGCATCAAAGGCCGCATTCCACTGTTTGTATTTCTCACCAAAGCGCACCACCACCACATCGGCGTCACTAATGCCCTTGCGGGTGCGAATGGCATTCACCATCGCGCCCTTGTGGTCATGCCAGTACTTGTTGCTCTCAGCGCCCAGAATTTTCACACCACAATCGTCGCTGGATTCGTGATGGGTGACCGGGCTGTTGAATGCCACGTCCAGTGACGCCGCCCCGTCAATGATCTGCTCGCGCCAGTCTGTGTGGATCTCACCCGAGAGATAAACCTTCAATGTCATGCCTTCATATCCTTTGTTGTATCGGCCTGGTCAGCCTCTGCCAGCATCGCCGCGACCGCGTCGTCAGCCACCTGGCGAAAATCTCTGTAATGCGCGCCAACCGACCAAAATGGCTGTGGGCTGAACAAGCAGATCACAGTATCCACCAGCCCGGACAATTCGTCCACCACATCCGGCGGCGCCGCGGGAACAGCCAGAACAATTCGCCTAGGCCCGCGCACCTGTAGCCCCAGCAACGCCGCCCGCACCGTCGCCCCAGTGGCTATGCCGTCGTCTACAACCACCACAGTGCGCCCAGTCAGATCTATTGCGCCGCGTGACCCCAAATACATCTTGCGACGCTCTGCAATCTCAATCCGTTTACGCGCCGCGGCATCTTCAAAGTCATCACTGCCCAGCCCCGCCGATTGCAGCAATGCCGCGTTAAACACCGGCGCAGCCCCTTCAACCACCGCGCCCGCCGCCAGTTCAGGATTACCCGGCATGCCGATCTTGCGCACCAGGATCAGATCCAAGGGCGCCCGCAACGCCCGTGCAATCGGCAAAGCCACCGGAACACCGCCCCGCGGCAGCGCCAGCACAACCGGATCGTCCAACGACAGCACGCTCAGCTTTAGCGCCAATTCCTTCCCAGCGGTTTCCCGATCCTCAAACATCTACGCCTCCGCCCTGCGATATAGCGCAAATCGGGGCGACCCATAGATCAGAGCCGACGGGCAACAATAAAGCGGCTGGGGGGCTTGGCCGGATAATTGCCCGTCTCAAGAATCTCAAACCCAGCATCCGCCACCTGCTGCTCAAACCCAGCTATAGTGCGGAAAGCAACAAACGGAGCCTTCCCCAGCAACTGCATCAGCGGGATCAATCTGCGCAAAACTCGAAATTTCCAACCAGCGCCTTCCTCAGGCTCACAAATACTCTTTGAGATAAAAAGCCCACCCGGCTTGACCATCTGCTGAACATGGCTCAGCGCGCCATCCAGATCTTCGACCAGATGCAACAAGTTAAAGGCACAGACCACGTCAAACGGACCTCTTGGGGCCTCTGAAACATCTCCCAATGCCAAATCAATGTTGTTCGCCCCGGCATTAAAAATCTTGTCCCGTGCAATATCCAGCATCGCTGGGGACACATCGCTGACCGTGTATTGCGCCACTGCCGGAGCCAGATGCAAAGCAGTGGTGCCGGTGCCCGCCCCCAGCTCCAAAACATGATCACTTGCTTTCAGATAGGACCGGGCACGGGCTAGTGTGGTTTCATAGGCCGCCGGATCGCCGACCTTAGATTTAGCATATTTGGCCGCTGTATTGTTCCAAAATTGAACGTTCTGTTGCATCGCAATCTCCTTTCCGCGGAAATACCTCACTTTCGCTCATACATGAATTGTCAAAAATCGCAGCCTGCTTATACATATTTGCATGTCCATCTTACCTGATGACCTGAACTGGAACCATCTGCGCGCGTTTCTGACCACGGCCAAGGCCGGGTCTCTGTCCGCGGCTGCGGCCCAGCTGGGGCAGACTCAACCCACTCTCAGCCGACAGGTCGCAGCCCTTGAGGCAGAACTTGGTGTGTTGCTGTTTGAGCGTATCGGCAAGCAACTTGAACTGACACGGGTGGGGATAGACCTGCTGGAGCACTTGCGCCCCATGGGTGCCGCCGCAGAGCAAGTCGCCCTCACGGCGTCCGGACAATCCCAAAGCATCGCCGGTCTGGTGCGCATCACTGCCAGCGACGTCTTCTCGGCTCACCGGCTTCCGGACGTCGTACACTTGTTGCGGGATCAGGCACCCGATTTGCGCGTCGAGATCATCGCCGCCAATGACATCCGCGACCTCATGCGGCGCGAGGCTGATATCGCCATCCGTCATGTCGCCCCTGAGCAACCTGACCTGATAGCCCGCAAACTGAACGAGATTTCGGGGTATTTCTACGCCAGCCGAACCTATCTGGAACACCACGGCACGCCACAGTCTTATGCCGAATTGCCGCAGCATGATTTTGTCGGATTCGGCGATCCCAAGCGCATGATCGACACCCTCGCACCCATGGGTATCTCCCTGACGGCGCGCAACTTTCGCTGCGGGTCAGAAAGCGGTCTGGTGGCTTGGGAATTGGCCAAACAGGGCTTCGGTATCATCCCGATGGTCAGCAGCTTGGGTGACACAACCCCCGACATGGAACGGCTACTGCCACAAACCTCCCCCTTCCAGATCCCAGTCTGGCTGGTCACCCATCGCGAACTCCACACCAGCCGCCGCATTCGGCTCGTCTACGATACATTAGCGGATTTTCTGTCTAAGGGCTGAGAGTTCGAAACCTTCCTGATGGCATCCTATGCCCTTGGGACGTGATGCGCAGTAGCCCGGCCCGTATCAACTGCATAAAAAAGCGCGCCCCAATAGGAGCGCGCTTTTCAAATCTCAATTCCGTCGAAGCTTACCCGCGCAGGGTGCCGCCCGTCGCCTTGGTCACCTTGGCCACGATCTTCTCGCTCACGGCCTCGATATCCTTTTCTTTCAGCGTCTTGTCCGTCGGCTGCAAACGCACGGTAATGGCCAGCGACTTCTTGCCCTCGCCCAAGCTGCCACCGATAAATTCATCAAACACGCGGACCTCTTTGATCAGCGCCTTGTCGGCTCCGCCAGCTGCATTAACCAGCGTCAGCGCCTCGACGCTGTCATCCACCACAAAGGCAAAGTCCCGTTCAACCGCTTGCAGATCGCTCTGGTTCAGCGCCCCGCGCGATGCACCGGATTTGCGCGGCATCGGGATTTCATCTGGCCAGATGGTAAAGGCAACTGCGTCGCCCTTGATGCCCATTTCTGACAGCACCTTGGGGTGCAACTCGCCAAAGACACCCATGACCTTTTTCGGCCCCAGACAGATCTTGCCGTGACGGCCCGGATGCCACCACGCTTGCGCGCCGCGCAACACTTGCACCTTAGCCGGAGCACCGATCGCAGCCAGAACCGCCTCGATATCTGCCTTGGCGTCGAACACGTCGATCGACCGGGATTCACCGTGCACATCCTTGGGACCATTGCGACCAACCAACAGACCGGTAATCAGATTGTGCTGCTCGCCCGGCTCGCCACCGTGAAAGGCAGGGCCAACCTCGAACAGCGCCAGATCCATATAGCCACGCGCCTGATTGCGCGCTGCCGCCTGCAACAGACCGGGCAACAACGCCGGACGTAGATGCGACATCTCGGACGAGATTGGGTTGGCCAGCATAGTGGTATCAGTGCCACCACCAAACATCGCCGCCGAGGGTTGGTCGATGAATGTATAGCTAACCACTTCATTGTAACCCAGCGCCGCACAGGTACGCCGTGCCATCTGCTGGCGCCGCTGCTGCGGTGTCATCACTGGCTTGGGAATGCCATCCGTGATGCGCGGCAGCGGCTTGCCTACCAGCTTGGTCAGTGATGCAATCCGCGCCACTTCTTCCACCAGATCAGCCGAGCCCTGTACGTCAGGACGCCAACTAGGCACATGCGCCTGATTTCCCTCAAGCCGGAAACCAAGATGTGTCAGCGTCTGGCGCTGCTCGGCCTCGGGGATATCCATCCCCACCAGCGACTGCACCCGTGCTGCGTCCAGCTTGTACGCGCGTGCATGGTTCGGCGCTTGCCCGGCAACCACCACATCCGAGGCCTCGCCGCCACAAAGATCCAGGATCATCAGTGTCGCCAGCTCCAACCCCTCAAGTGTGAACTCGGGGTCAACGCCGCGTTCAAAGCGATAGCGCGCGTCGGAATTAACTTTCAGCGCCCGCCCTGCAAGCGCGATCTGGATATGATCCCAAAAAGCGCTCTCCAGGAACACATCTACAGTGTTCTCGGTCACACCAGTGGCGAGACCGCCCATGATGCCGGCAATGCTCTCGGCGCCGTTGTCATCGGAAATCACCATCTGGCCAGCGACCAGAGTGTATTCCTTGTCGTCCAGCGCCATCAGCACTTCGCCGCCCGTGGCGCGATGCACCCGCAGGTCGCCAACAACCTTATCCGCGTCAAACACGTGCAAAGGCCGGTTCTGGTCATAGGTAAAGAAGTTGGTGATATCGACCAGCTTGGAGATCGGACGCAGACCAATCGCAGTCAGGCGATCCTGCAACCACTGCGGGCTGGGACCGTTGGTCACGCCCTTGATCAGCCGCCCGGTGAAATGCGGGCATCCATCCAGTGTGTCTTCGTCGATGCTGACATTGATCGGGCAGGAAAAGCTGCCGTCGACCGGGGCGTAATCCTTGACCTTCAGCGTGCCCAGACCACGGGCGGCCAGATCACGGGCGATACCGTAAATACCCAGCGCATCCGGACGGTTCGGAGTGATCGCAATCTCGATCACCGTATCCACCTTGGAGGGATCGTTCTCGGCCAGCCAGTCGACGAACTTGTCACCCACCGCGCCCGAGGGCAGCTCGATGATACCGTCATGCTCCTCCGACAGCTCCAGCTCACGCTCGGATGCCATCATGCCATAGGACTCGACGCCACGGATTTTGCCAACACCGATGGTGATATCCAAACCGGGAATATACATACCAGGTTTGCAGACAACCACAGTGATACCTTCACGCGCATTTGGCGCACCACAGATGATCTGCATCTCGCCCTCATCGGTGTCCACCTTACAGATCCGCAGCTTGTCGGCATCCGGGTGCTTCTCGGCGTGCTTTACATAGCCCAGGGTGAAATCCTTGAGCCGGTCAGCCGGATTGCTGATCTCTTCGACCTCCAACCCCAGATCGGTCAGAGTCTCTGCAATTTCGTCCACTGATGCATCAGTGTCGAGGTGATCTTTCAGCCAGGAAAGAGTGAATTTCATCGGTCAAGGATCCCTTGGCAAGCCATGCGTGTTTCATGAGGGAATGGCAAAGAATGGGCCGGGGTGCAAGACTTGGTCGCGCAACCGCTCAAGGATAGCTGGGAGTGAGGCCCAAAAGCTCATCCAGCTGCCGCCCAATCCAGCCATGTGGGATGAAA
>MAAY01000051.1:38596-54788 GCA_002162795.1 Rhodobacterales bacterium 56_14_T64 | reverse complement strand
GATACAGCGTATCGCCGCCCGGGCCCAGCGGGAAATCCATCACCGTATCAGCCAGCCCATGCACATGGCGCACTTCGCGCGGGGCTTCCGGACAGGTCTCATTTTGATCAATACTGCCCGCCACCGCCAACAGCGCCGTGACATCATTGCCACTGTGACACGCATACCGCCAAGCCATCGCCGAACCATAGGAGTACCCCGAGACATAGATCCTGTCCGCATCCACCGGATACCGCTTAGCCACATCCTCGAGCACCCGGTCGGCGAACCCAACATCCTCGGTCCCCGCATTCCAGAAATTCCAGGTCTTGGATCGCCCATTTGGCGTCACCAGCAAAACGCCACGCCGCTTGGCCGACTGCCCCACCCGCTCGCTGCCTTGCGCATGGGTGCCGGTGCGCGACCAGCCATGAAAATGCAGCAACACCGGCAGGGCGGCCTCCCCATCCCAGCCGTCAGGCTCCATCACATGGTACGAGCGGTCGTCCAACTGGCAAGGTTGTGACAGATGGCAATCGCCCCGTTGGGTGCCGACGGCAAACAAGGCTGACGGGGCCGCAAAGGCAAAGAGCAAAGCAATTCGAAACATGCCCCGCACCCTAAGGGATCGGGCAGAGCTGTCACTTCACATGTTTGTTTGGGACGGGTGAGGAGAAAGAACCAAGGTCGGCACGCTCCTGCCCGGGTGCGCTCAAAGCTAGCGTCTAAAAAACGCTAAGGGCGGCGCCTGACCTTGGGGAGGTGCAAAGCGCCTTCCCGGGGGGAAGGTCAGGCGCCGCCCGGTGTGCCACCGGGCGAAACAGAACCAGTAGTTCCAAACGCAAAACGCCCGCCTTTTACAGACGGGCGCGAGGCGGGGCTGATGCCCTACACTACGGTAGGATCTAGCGGCTCAATCCACCATGCAGACTTGGCATATCCAGACACTGGAAGCCATAATGCCGCAGCCAACGCAGGTCGCTGTCAAAGAAGGCGCGCAGATCGGGGATGCCGTACTTCAGCATCGCCAGACGGTCGATACCAATGCCGAACGCAAAGCCCTGATAGACATCCGGGTCAATGCCGCCAGCAGCAATCACCTTGGGGTGCACCATGCCAGAGCCAAGGATCTCCATCCAGTCGTCGCCTTCACCGATCTTCAGCGTGCCGTCTTTCCAGCTACAGCGAATATCAACCTCGGCCGACGGCTCGGTGAACGGGAAGTGGCTGGCACGGAAGCGCAGCTCCACATTGTCGACCTCAAAGAACGCCTTCACAAACTCCTCTAGCGTCCATTTCAGGTTCGCCATCGAAATGTCAGTGTCCAGCGCCAGACCTTCGACCTGGTGGAACATCGGCGTGTGGGTCTGGTCATAATCGGCACGGTACACACCACCGGGACAGATGATACGCAGCGGCGCGCCCATCTTCTCCATCGAGCGGATCTGTACCGGCGAAGTATGCGTACGCAGCACATGCGGCGGACGATCATCACCCTCGGCGCGGTGCATATAAAACGTGTCCATCTCGGCCCGCGCGGGGTGGTGGCCGGGGATGTTCAGCGCGTCAAAGTTATACCAGTCGGTATCAATGCGCGGCCCTTCGGCAACCGAAAAACCCAGCTCGGCAAAGATCGCCGTCAGTTCTTCCTGTGCCTGACTGACCGGGTGCAACGTGCCAGTGCGACGCGCGCGGGTTGGCAGGGTCACGTCCAGCCATTCGGTACGCAGACGCTCGTCCAGCGCCGCATCCGCCAGACCAGCCTTCTTGGCCATAATGGCCGAGTTAATCTCGTTCTTCAGCGCATTCAGCGCCGGGCCGGCCTCTTGGCGCTGTTCTGGCGTCATCTTGCCCAACTCGCGCATCTTCAGCGCCACTTCGCCTTTTTTACCAACGGCGGCGACCCGAATGGTCTCCAGCGCGTTTTCATCGGCGGCATTGGCGATTTGGCTTAGGTATTTTGACTTAAGATCGTCCATGACGGTCCCCTGAAATTTGCTTAGGTCCTGCTACCACAGCAGCCAGTGAAAGCAAGTATCCCAAAACGCTCTGTTCACCACTGTGCCTGATATGCGCCCCTGCCTTGCAACATGGCCTCCCCCAGCCCATGTTGCGGGCACCTATATTGGAGAAAAACTCATGTCCGACAGGCTGACCCGCAAGCTGACTACGATCCTGGCAGCCGATGCTGCCGGTTACAGTCAGGCCATGGGCGCAGATGAAGTTGGCACCTACGCCGAGTTGAACGCAGCCAAGGACATTTTTGGCAAGCTAATCACCCGCCACGGCGGACGCATCGCCAATACTGCCGGTGACGGCTTCATTGCCGATTTCCCCTCCACAGTCGAAGCCGCCCAGTGCGCCATCGAGGCCCAACGCGAACTGAGCGCCCGTAACGGAGGGCTGAAGTTCCGCATAGGCATACATCTGGGCGATGTGATCGTTGACGGCGATGATCTGATTGGCGAAGGCGTCAACCTGGCCGCCCGATTGCAAAGCATGGCAGAACCCGGTGGCGTGCTGATCTCGCAGCAGGTCTATGATCAGGTACACAGCAAGCTGACCATCGGGTTTGAGTACCTCGGGGAAAAGCGGCCCCGCAACCTGCCAGATGACATTCCAATCTACCGCATAGCCATGACCAAAGCGGGCTTTTCCGGGCACTGGAAACACGAACCAAAACCCGGCGCCTACAGACACGCCACCGCTGAAGCCCGCCCTGAACAACCGCAACTTCCACCGTCACGCCAAATCATGATGGCAGCCCTTATTTGCGGCGCACTGGTGCTATTGAACCTGGTCACCGGCGGATCAGCCTGGGCGCATTGGCCCATTCTGGCCATCGCAACGATCAGCGGGCTAAAGTGGGCAGGGTCCGTGATCCCGCCGCATGTCAGCGCCGTCATTCCCACGCAAGTGCTGGTGCTCATCACATCACTCACTCTGGTGAATATCTTCAGCTGGAACGGCTACCCTTGGGTTTTTTGGCCCGCCGGAGCCCTGATCGTCGTCAGCTTGGGACGCCGCATTATGTCCCCGCCCGAATAGAGCCATCACAAAAGACGCCCAATCTTGGCCACAACACCCACCCAATGCCGACCCCATACGGTGGAAACGAAAAAAAACGGGCTAAATAGGCTAACAATATCAACACCAACCCCGGAAAGTCCCTGCAAACTACCGGAGGAATAGTGATCAATAACGAGAGCCTTCTGTTTTCACCCGACGCGCCGCTGCCCAACCACGCGCTGCATGGCTTTGCCTATGATGGCGTCGACATGATTTGTGGCAGCCTGGGCTATTCAAAATTCAAGGCACGGCGCGGCAGGCTGGTGAAACCCGGTCAGGATGGCTCATATATTGTGGTGAACCGCAACGGCAACAAGACCGTGATTGGCACCGACTTCAGCGGATATTCCACCCTATTTCTGTATCAAAGCGACAAACATTGGGCAGTGTCCAATTCCTTTGTGACACTGGCCCAGCATGCCTATTGCGGATCAGGCGGCCTCAGCTCAGACCTGCTCAGCCTTCACAGCCACAACATCAAGAAATCACTGGGTTTCCAGACCTCACTGATCTCGATGGGCATCAAGGAAATCCAACTGGTTCCCGTCGGCCAGCAGGTGGTCATTCACCATGCGCCAGACAGCGACAGCGCCACAACCGAGCCTATATGGACAGGCAAACCCGCCCTTGCCGACTCCTCTCGGTACCACTCAGCAATGAGACAGTTCCTGACCACAGCAGCCGGGCAGATGTGCACCATGCTGCAGTCAGACGCAGACATCACCTGCGACATCACAGGCGGGCGCGATTCCCGAACGGTTTTGGCGATCATGCTGTTTGCCTCGCGTCTTCTGGGTATCTCCCTGAATGATCGCGTCCACTTCAACTCACGCGAGAACGCGGGCATCGACTTTCAAATTGCCAGCCAGCTCTGCAGTAGCATCGGCGTCACCCTGAACCGCCCCGAGACGGAGGCCCTGACAAAACGGGCCTTACACGGAGACCACGGATACAAGGTCTGGAAGCAGCAGCATCTGGGCGCTCACCACCAGATCATGTTCCCCCTTGTGCACCGCGACTCGACCCATTTCTGGCTCAGCGGCAATGGCGGGGAAAGCCACCGTTACCGACATTCCTTTGGCCCCTCGCCCGACGTCGAACACTATTTCCGAAGTGTCACCAAGACATTCCCCTGTGACAAAACCCGAGATCGCTTTCTCCAACGTCTGCTCGACGATCTTGAAACGCAACGCCAATGCGCCTTTTCGGAAAGCGATGACTTAATGCTGCTGTACCGCAGCTATCGCGACCGAATGCACCACGGCCGCCGATCCAGAATGTTCAACGCGATCACACCGCTGTCGAGCAGGCTGCTACGCCAAACCTCGGATCACTGCACGCAAGAGAGCTGGGAAAATGGTCTGGTTCTGGCTGACATCATCGCCAATCTGGCGCCCGACCTGCTGCAGACCCCGTTCGAGAAACCCTACCCCGGCTATGACGCGGGCTCGCTTATTTTTCGCCAGCGGTTTTCCAATCTGGCCGAAGACGTCGATACATCTGGTGAACTGTTCCGCGATCCAGCATATGCACCCGCAGACCCCCAGGACGACAACCGCTGTGCGATGGATGCTATCAAAGGTGACTTCAGCTTTGCCATTGTGAAGGCCAAAGAGCTGGGCATCTATTCCGATGATTTTCTTGCCGACGCACAACAGGTGATGAGCCGGGCTGCTGCGGACACCTCAGACACTCCGCGACTTTTTGGGCCGCAGATCTCTCAGATTTTGCTGGCTGCTGAACTGTCCCAGCTATGGCGGTAGCGCCAAGAGCGACGATCAACAACGAAAAAGGCCGCCCCAGATGGAGCGGCCTTAAATCTGTCAGTTTGCAGCGGGCGCCTTAAGCGGCCAGAGCAGACTGTGCCTGGCGCACGATGGCACCAAATGCTTCGGGCTCGTGAACGGCCAGGTCAGCCAGAACCTTACGGTCGACTTCGATGCCGGCCAAGTTCAGGCCATTGATGAAGCGGCTGTATGTCAGCGCCTCGTCGTGGCTACGAACCGCAGCGTTGATACGCTGGATCCACAGAGCGCGGAAGTTACGCTTACGATTCTTCCGGTCACGGGTTGCGTATTGGTTGGCCTTGTCGACAGCCTGTGTAGCTACCTTAAAGACACTTTTACGGCGGCCATAATAACCTTTGGCTGCCTTGACGATTTTCCGGTGACGGGCGTGGGTTTTTACACCACCTTTTACGCGGGACATATTACAATCTCCTCTTAGCGGTCGTAGGGCATGAAGCCCTTGATGATTTTCGCATCGGGGGCTGAGAGGGCCGTAGTGCCACGAGCATTACGGATGAATTTGCGGCTGCGCTTGATCATGCCGTGGCGTTTGCCAGCTTGACCGCCCAGGACCTTGCCTGTCGCAGTGATCTTAAAGCGCTTCTTAGCACTCGATTTGGTCTTCATTTTGGGCATTTCCGTCTCCTATTTTTGGGTTCGGCATTCACGCAACACGGCATGCCACTTTCGGCCGGTCGCGCGATCAGAGCTGCCCTTTACGCAAGCAACGCGGCAAGGGCAAGATGATTCTCAGAAATAACGTCCAAGAACCGAGAAAAACACATCCGGGATCTGATCAATCTGATAACCGCCAGGCTTGACGGTCATCGCATAGAACAGCAGCCCAAACGCAATCAGGATGGTCAGCGCCGAAGCCCGTGGAGACCTTCGGTCGCTTATCGCAGATAATATAGACGGAATTGAAAACCCGCCAATCACCAGACCCAGTACCAGGGCCAAATCGGTATCCATAATACATCACCTCGTTAAACGAGGATCAGCTTATTCCGGGTCGGTGCTGTAAATCAAACGCTCATCACAAGGCGCAACCCGCAGGATGTTGGTTGTGCCCGGCACATTGAACGGCACACCGGCAGTGACAACGATCTGATCGGTCTCACTGGCAAACCCACCAGCCCGCGCCGCACGTGCCGCATTGACCACAGCGCCTTTGAACCGGTCCAACTCTGGCGTCATCACGCAATTGCAGCCCCAGCTCAGCGCCAGACGACGTGCAGTGCGCGCAACCGAGGTCAGCGCCAGGATCGGCACCCCAGGACGCTCACGCGCAGTCAGCAGTGCGGTGGTGCCGCTTTGGGTGAAGCAGCAGATCGCCTTGATGTCGGTCTTTTCGGCGATCTCGCGCGCGGCCGCCACAATGCCGTCAGCAATTGTGTGCCCTTTGGCGGTGCGGGACGCTGCGATGATCTGGGTATAGGTCGGATCCGCCTCTACTTCGGTGGCGACATTGTCCATCATCCGCACTGCCTCGGTCGGAAAATCACCAGCAGCGGATTCCGCGCTTAGCATAATCGCATCGGCACCTTCATAGATCGCCGTGGCCACGTCCGACACTTCGGCGCGGGTGGGCATAGGGCTGTCGATCATGCTTTCCAGCATCTGAGTCGCGACAATCACCGGCTTGGCCGCAGCGCGACACTTACGCACCAGACGTTTCTGGATTGGTGGCACCGCAGACACCGGCAGCTCAACACCCAGATCGCCACGCGCCACCATGATGCCGTCCGAAGCATCAAGAATTTCCTCGAACTTCTCAACAGCCGAAGGCTTTTCGATCTTGCTCAGAATAGCAGCCCGGCCATCGGCCAGCGCCCGCGCTTGAAACACATCTTTGGCACGCTGCACAAACGACAGCGCCAACCAGTCAACGCCCAAGTTGCAAACGAACTCCAGATCCTTGAGGTCTTTGTCGGACAGAGCGGCCAATGGCAGCTCAACATCCGGCACGTTCACACCCTTACGGTTCGAGATGGTGCCGCCGATTTCAACGGTGCAATCGGCGAAGTCATCGCCGCAGCTGTCGACAACCAAACGGATCTTGCCATCGTTGACCAGCAGGTGCGCACCGGGTTCCAGCGCTTGGAAAATCTCAGAATGTGGCAGGCGCACACGGTCGACGTCACCTTCGGCCTCATCCAAATCCATCCGGAACTTGGCCCCGACCTCTAGCTCTTCCGAGCCATTGGCAAACACGCCGACGCGCAGCTTTGGTCCCTGCAGGTCAGCCAGGATACAGATCGGGCTGTCCAGCTCGGTTTCAACGCGGCGGATAATCTCGTGCTTTTTGGCAATCTCGTCATGGCTGCCGTGCGACATGTTCAGGCGAAACACATCAGCGCCGGCTTGGTGCAGTGCCTTGATGGTCTCGTAGGTCTCCGAGGCCGGCCCTAGGGTGGCAACAATCTTAACATTGCGCTGACGTCTCATAGGGGCGGCTCCTTCGGGTTTTCAAAATGTTATCGCAAACAGTATTTGGGCCGCTTATCGCGCAATTCCCCTTTTCCTGCAACTCCTCTATAGATGCGACTAAAAAAGTGACAGGCAAATGACATATCCACCCTATTTTATTCACGGCTCAGACCGCCCCGCCCGCATTGGCTGCATCCGGCCTTTGATGGCCACTTAACGCAACGTCAACTTGGGTGTTTTCCGTCCTCACAACGTTGTGAGGACGAGTCTTGCCCCCCATATTGGGGGTGAAGGAAATACTGGGAATACTCAAAAAGGAGTGACGATATGACCCTTGTTACTATGACCACATTCTTCGGCTGGATGACCGTCCTGAACCTTGGCTTGCTCATGATCACCACCATTACTCTGCTGGCCGGCCGCGAGAAGTTCGCGGCCCTCCACGCCAAAATGCTGGGGATGGAACCTGCAGATGTGAAAAAGGCCTATTTCCACTATCTCGCCAATTTCAAAATCGTGGTCCTCGTCTTTTGCATCACCCCTTACCTCGCTCTGAAACTGATGTAATCCCGCCGCATTGTACGGCCTGCGACCAGTTGTTACTTAGTCGAACAAACGCATCGACCCCAAAGGAGCGCCCCAATGGATCAGCAGACTGAAATCGAACTCCAGGCCGCCGCATTCCGCCGCCTGCAAAAACACCTGATGGAAGACCGCACCGACGCGCAGAACATCGACCTGATGAATCTGGCCGGGTTCTGCCGCAACTGCCTGTCACGCTGGTATCAGGAAGCCGCAGTTGAGCGCGGCATCGAGATGGACAAAACCCAAGCGCGCGAAATTTTCTACGGCATGACCATGGACGAATGGAAAGCCAACTATCAAACCGACGCCAGCCCCGACAAACAGGCCGAGTTCGAAGTCGCGTTCAAAGAGAACGTCAGCGACAAAGCCTAGCCTATTGGCCAATTGGGTCCAGCCAGCGCGACCAGCTGGACCCAAGCCGATTACTCTGAAACGGCGGGGATCAACCGACTGCCGTGGGGGTTATCAATTACCATCAACCATGATCCATCTTGCTGACGGCGCAACACCGCCACCGACAGGCCAGATTGCTGAATGACACTGCCATCAGGCCCGGTGCCCGTCATCTCCCACGGAGCAATGTGCAGGGCGGTGTCGCCGGACACCATGACCTCATGCCCGGCATAGGTGAACTTGGGATCGACCCCAGACATCGCCGTGAACATAGCCACCAGTGCGGTCGGATCCGAAACCGGCGCGCCCGGCTCAAACGCCACGACAGCTCCCGGCTCATAAGATTTCATGACGGCTTCAATGTCCTTGGCCATAAAGGCGTTGGTCATGGTCTCGATGGCGGCCAGCGCCTGTGTTTGATCTGTGTTCATCTTAGCTCCTTCAGTTGCAAAAGTTTGAGAGGTCGATAGCGCAAGCGCCACCAGCCATGCGGCTGCATGTTTCAAGGGATTTTCCTTTCCTTGGGTGGGGGTCGTGTCGTGAGTGGTTACGTCGGGTCGGGAGGGGTCACGATGCGCAACACCTCGCACACCAGATCTTTTGAAACAGACAAAGGCCCGGTTGCGCGTTGCAATTTCGCTGCGACCAGATTGTCTGCGGTCCGCGCCGCCAAATCCCGCACCGTCTTGTAATCAGGCGCTGCCCGGCTCAACACATCGGGAACAGAGGCGATGCAGTTGTTGGCAATGGCCGCAGGCAATCTACGTGGGCAAGAGCACGCCGCCGTTTTACTGACCAATCCGCAGCTTTGCGCCGTGAACTCCTGAACCTTGGAACGCGCCCGCGACAACCGTTTACGATAGGTGGCTGGCGCAACGTCCAGCACCTCGGCGGCTTCATGGTGGTCCAGCTCCAAAACATCGCCCAACACATAGGCCGCGCGATGGTCGCGATCCAGACACAGCATCATCGCCATCGTGCAATTCACCCGTAGCTCGTTCAGCATGACATGATCTTCGGATGAGGCGGCATTTTCATCCACCAACCCGTCCAGCAGGCCGTCGGCAAACATATCAAACGTCAGCCCCATATCACTTGCCAGCACCTTTTTCGCTGACAACAGATAGTTAGTCGCCACCCGGTACACCCAGGTTTCAAACTTGCTGTCGCCCTTGAACGTGGACAGTTTGGTCACCACGCGGATCAGAATCTCTTGCGTTGCTTCCTGGGCCAGTTCCGGATTGACCAGCATGCGGATCGCCAACCGATGCACGCGATCCTGAATATGGCGGACCAATTGCTCCAGTGCCTGCGCCTCGCCTTGCTGGGCACGGCTGACAATCGTATTGATATTCTGGCTCATCTGGCTGTCCTTTGCTGTTGTCTAATAGGTTAGACACATGCGCGACCAAATGTGTGACCGAGTTTTTGAACTTTTCGTCAGATGCCCTACTTCGAAATCGACTTACTCAGCACAACGATCATCACCGACAAACCTGCAAGGATCAAAAACGCAAAGCGGACCGAGGTCGCCTCGGCGGCAAAACCAATGATTGGTGGGCCAAGCAATAGCCCGCCGTATCCTAGTGTCGAAACACTGGCCAGCGCCGCCCCCGGCGACATATGCGGATCATTGGCAGCCCGGCTGAATGCCAGCGGCATGATCATTGCATAGCCAATGCCCATCAGGAAAAAGCCCACCAAGGACATAGCAAAACTGCCAAACACCACCGCGCATAACACGCCAACAGTCGCGACCGACCCCGCCAATCGCGCGGCATTCACCGGCCCCACCCGCAGGGTGATGCCATCGCCCATCAGCCGCATCGCAACCATAGCAACGGAAAACACCGTATAACCCAACGCCGCCTGCGCCTCGGTTGCGCCGGATGAATGCACCAGGAAAATCGCGCTCCAATCGGCCATGCCGCCCTCGCCCAGCGACGCACAAAACGCGATAAATCCAACCGCGAACAACGGTCCCTTGGGCAGCCGAAAGATCGGCCCAGCCACAGAAGTGTCCTGAACATCCGAGGTCCACTCAGCTCTGGCAGACATCAGAGAGATGGCGGCAACCACGGTTGCGGCAATTATGAAATGAGGCGTTATTCCAATGTTGTAAGTCTCGGCCACAAATCCAGATCCGGCCCCTAGCCCAGCCCCCAGACTGAACATCGCGTGAAAGGACGACATCACTGGCCGCCCGATATGACGCTCAGCTTCAGCGGCCCAGGTGTTCATCGCCACATCCATGCCGCCATGTGTCGCGCCAAACAGGAACAATGACAGGGCCAACGTCAGATAGGTTGGGGCCAGCGCGATCAGAAACAGCGCAGCCACATAGGCAAAGGCCACCCACCAGGTCACTCTGGCCGCGCCGAGTTTGTCCGACAAGCGTCCCGACAGCGGAAAGGACGCAATCGCCCCAGCCGCCATTAGCAGCAACAACCCACCCAAATCACCGGGGCTCAGGTCAAACCGGATTGCAACTGCGGGAATACGCGAGGCCCAGATCCCGAACAGCGCACCGTTCAGAATGAACATAGCGGACACAATCCGCCATGAGGTCCGACTATCAGGCATAAATCAGGTTTGCTCCTGCAGAGTTTTGCTCAGCGATTTGAACTTTCATGAAAACTTCAATCATTGGTCAATCGTCTCCAGAACAAGCATCTGATGCCGCCGCAATCAAGACGGAATTTACTTCTGTCCCAGCAAGCCGCCTGTGCAGAGGTGAAACTGGCTTGGAAAAGAGGCCTAAAGTGAGCCAGTCCGGGCAATCTCGAGCAACGACGACAACACGGCATCAGCCGCAACCGAGGCAAGGATCATGCCCATGACCCGACTGATGATCGCAGCGCCAGAAATACCAATGACCCGTATGATCGGGTCGGCCAGCAGCATGAACACATAGGCCACCGCCAGCACACCGCCCATCACAACTGCGGTGAGCAGTTGATCACCGATAGCAAACTGCGTGTTATCGGTCAGCAACACAATCGCCAGCATCGCCCCCGGCGAAGCAAGCGAGGGCACCGCCAGCGGGAAAATAGCCGGGGATGGGCCATCCAACACAGCAACTTCACCATCCGTTTCAACCGAGCGCTTATCGGTCTCTGCTTTGGGCTCGCCAAAGATCATGGTCAACGCAAACAAGAACAACACGATGCCACCCGCGACCTGAAACGACAACAGGCTAATCCCCAGTGCGTCGATCAGAATCTGGCCAAAGATCAGGAAGAACAGCAGCACACCAATACTGACAGCCGTCGCCAGCAAGGCCGTGCTCCTACGCTCGCTTGCTGCCATCCCTGCGGTCACGGCGATGAACACAGGAATTGTGCCAATTGGATCAATCACGACCCACAGGGTGATAAAACGCTCAAATAAATCCATACCGCACGAAACCACAGGCTGCAGACGATTGCACGTGCTTCTTGGCCCTCCAAAAGAGCGAGCGAAGATCCGGCGCATATCTCAAGGCCGAAAACAAAAAAGCCGCCCAACAGGGCGACTTCTTTTTGTACTCTGTTCGTCAGATCAGATCGCGGCTTTGCGGCTCTCATCTAGATAAATCTCGCGCAGACGCTTAGCGATTGGGCCCGGCGTTCCATCGCCCAGCGCAACACCGTCGATCTCAACCACCGGCATCACAAAAGCACTGGCCGAGGTGGTAAAGGCCTCGTCCGCCTCTTTCGCCTCGTCGATGGTGAACAGACGCTCTTCGATCTTCAACTGCGCCTCAGCCGCCATGCGCAGCACTGCCTTACGGGTGATGCCGTGCAGAATATCGGTGGACAGCGGCCGGGTGACAATGGTGCCGTCCTTGACGAAATAGGCATTGTTGCTGGTGCCCTCGGTGACGTGACCATCCTCGATCAGCCAAGCATCATCACAGCCGGCTTTCTTGGCCATCATCTTGCCCATCGACGGGTACAGCAGCTGCACCGTCTTGATGTCGCGACGACCCCACCGGATGTCCTCGATCGAGATGATTTTGGCGCCCTTCTTGGCAGCCGGATTGTCAGCCAAGTTCGGTTTGTTCTGGGTGAACAGCACGATGGTTGGTTTTGTGGTCTTTGGATCCGGAAACACAAAATCCCGGTCGCCGTCACTACCGCGAGTGACCTGCAAATAGACCAGCCCCTCGTCGATATTGTTCAGTTTGACCAACTCGCGGTGAATCTCCAGCAGCTCGCCCCTGGAACAGGCGGGTTGCATGTCCAGCTCCTTCAACGAGCGCGCCAGCCGCACCACATGGCCTTCAAAATCGATCAGCTTTCCGCCCAGCACCGAGGTCACCTCATAGACCCCGTCCGCCATCAGAAAGCCACGGTCAAAGATCGAGACAGTGGCCTCGGTTTCCGGCAGATATTCGCCGTTTACGTAAACGGTACGGGTCATGTAGCAATTCCTTATTAAACGTCAGATGACGAGAATCCCGAACTTGGGCACAGAGTGTTTTTGCGGCCTAAAGCGCATATTTTCAAGACATTTCAGCAGATCTATCGCACCATAAATCCCCTTATAAACCCCGCTGATTTGACTTTGCGTCCCGGACAACTCAACCTGCAGCTGCCGCTTGGGGATTTTAACAGCCATGTCCACTCACAACGACCTTTCAGACTATATTCGCAATGCATTAAAAGCCGGCCAATCCCGTGACATCATCCGCGCCACACTGCTTGCCGAAAACTGGACGAAGACCGAGGTCGAAATCGCGCTCGCCCAATGGTCTGACACCACCCTAGTCGGCCCGGTGCCCCGCCCCGTCCGCTCCACTGCGGCTAAGGATGCGTTTTTCTACGTCCTGCTGTTTGTGGGGTTTGGCATGGTGGCGGGCAACACGCTTGCCATGCTTCTTGCGCAGGTGAATTTCTGGATCCCCGAGGCCGGGCGGACAGACCGATATGCCGTCAGCGGCATACGCTGGTCGATGGCGGCCATCATCGTCTTTGCGCCCGCCTTTTGGTACATGAACCGGGTCGACAACCGCGCGACCATGGCGGATTCCTCGCGCAGCCATAACACCATACGCCGCTGGCTTTCGTCGCTGGCCATGCTGATCGCGGTTATCACGCTGATGGGTGATGCGCTTTACCTGATCTACAAATTTCTCGATGGCCATGTCACCGCGCGCTTTCTGGCAAAATCAGCAATTGTTGCCCTGATTGCCGGGGTTGTGCTCAGCTATTTCCGACAAGAGAGAACCCAGTCGACCAAGGTGTGGCTGCTGCCTCCGGCTATTGCTCTGCTAGGCCTCACGGCGCTGGGTTTGGGCCTGTCCCTTTCGACCATCGGTGGCCCATTTCAGGGGAAAAAGGAACAACGTGACCGCTGGCGTATATCGGATCTTCGGTCATTGGCCGGCGACATCAGAAATTGTGAAACCATCGACCGCAATAACCTGCCGGAAACGCTCGACCCGCTGACATGTTCCGACAACCCCGGACACCTCACCGCGCTGGCAACCGAGATCACCTATACCCGCATCGACACCAGCGAATTCGAACTCTGCATCGACGTCGAATTTCCGCTCGCGATCTCAACTTACAACATCCGGGTGCGCGACAATACGGCCTGCCTAAGGCGCGAGACCAACTAAAACAGGATCACCCCCAAAGCGCAGGTGCGGGTGGATGCACTCCATCCTCATCAAACTGCAACGGCACCTCCCGGTCTTCTGCCAGCAACAGCGGCCCATCCAGATCGGTCACTGAAACGTCCTGCGCCAGCAAGGTCGCAGGTGCCATCGCCAAGGATGATCCAACCATGCAGCCAACCATCACCTGATAGCCGGCAGCCAAGGCTTCGGCGCGCAGTTGCAGCGCCTCGGTCAATCCGCCGGTCTTATCCAGCTTGATGTTCACCACATCATATTTGCCAACCAACTTGGGCAGGCTGGTTCGGTCATGGCAGCTCTCGTCGGCACAAACCGGCACCGGGCGATCCATGCCGATCAGCGCCTCATCTTCGCCAGCAGGCAAAGGCTGCTCGACCAGCTCAACGCCCAAGCGCATCAGATGCGGGGCCAGCTCGGCATAGACCTCAGCCGACCAACCCTCGTTGGCATCGATAATGATCCGCGCCTTGGGCGCTCCGGCGCGCACCGCTTCCAGCCGTGGCATATCATCCGGGGTGCCCAGCTTGATCTTCAACAACGGGCGAAACGCATTTTCAGCGGCCTGCGCCTGCATCTTCTCGGGCGTATCCAGTGACAGGGTATAGGCGGTAATCTCAGGTCCCGGAGCAGGCAATCCAGCCAGTTCCCAAACCCGCTTGCCAGCCTGCTTGGCCTCCAGATCCCACAGCGCACAATCCACCGCATTGCGCGCCGCGCCGGCAGGCAACAGCGATTGCAACTCAACGCGGCTAAACTCAGCAGGCAGGCCCTCGATCTCAGCGGTCACCGACTCCAGCGTTTCATCATACCGGGCATAGGGCACGCATTCGCCCCAACCGCTAAATCCACCCTGCTCAACCTTCACCGTCAGCACCTTGGCCTCGGTGCGCGAGCCGCGTGAAATGGTGAATACCTGCGCCAGCTTAAACACATCTCGCGTCACTGTAATCCGCATGCCTGCCTCTTCTTTTTGTCAAAAATACTCCCGCCGGAGGCTCCTGCCCGATCAGCAGTTTCCCCCGGCAGAGATGTTAGATCAGACCGCAGCCAGCGCGTCCACCAGACGGCCCGCACCATGACGGAACGGATCCACCGCAGGCAGGCCCATGCGCGCCTCAACCGCAGCCAGATAAGACACTGCATCATCTTCACTCAGGTGCTGGGTGTTGACCGAGATGCCAACAACCTGACACTCTGGATTAGCAACCTGCGCCAGCGGCAGCGCGGTCTCGCGCAGACGCTCCAACGATGGCAGGTCATAGCCGGGCAAGCCGCGCATATGCTCGCGAGTTGGTTCGTGACACAGGATCAACGCATCCGGCTGACCGCCATGCACCAGCGCCATGGTCACACCGGAATAGGACACGTGGAACAGGCTGCCCTGCCCTTCGATGTGATCCCAGTGATCGGCGTCGTTGTCCGGGGTCAGATACTCAACCGAACCGGCCATGAAATCAGCAATCACCGCATCCAGCGGCACGCCCTGACCGGTGACCAGGATACCGGTCTGACCGGTGGCACGGAAGGTGGATTTCATGCCACGCTTCTGCATCTCTGTATCCATCGACAAAGCAGTATACATCTTGCCAACCGAGCAATCGGTGCCTACCGCCAAGCAACGCTTACCGCTGCGCTTGATACCATTGGCAATTGGATAGCCAACGGTGGGAACGCGCACATCATGCAGAGTACCGCCATGGGTCTGCGCAGCCGCCACCAGATCGCCTTCGTCGCGCAGCAGATTGTGCAGACCTGAGGCCAGATCATAGCCCATTTCCAGCGCTTCGATCAGCACTTCTTTCCAAGCAGCCGAGATCACACCACCGCGGTTGGCGACACCAATCACTAGGGTTCTGGCGCCGGCCTCTTTGGCTTCGGCCAGCGTCATGTCGCTCAGTCCCAGATCAGCACCACAACCGGGCAGGCGGAGCTGCGCCACGGCGTTTTCCGGACGCCAGTCTTTGATACCGATGGCAACTTTGGCGGCCAGCATATCGGGTGCATCACCCAAGAACAGCAGATAAGGGGTCTCGATCATCTCCGGGCACTCCGTGGAATTTCTTTTTCCGCGGGAGTTTAGGACAGCCGATACGCGAAGAGGTCCCATTTTGTCATTTGAGCCCTGCGTCATTTGCACATTTCTCCCGCATAATCCCAAATTTGGTGAAGAATCATTCAACCCTTCAGAACCGACCGCCGATCCTTGCGCGTCAACGCCACTTCACGAGCATTGCTGCGCCAGCAATGCTGCGACCGCACAATACGCCTTGCGCGTGCTCGCGTAATTTAATACCACCGATAGGGACAAGATCGCAATTTCCTTACT
>MAAY01000051.1:3583-38581 GCA_002162795.1 Rhodobacterales bacterium 56_14_T64 | reverse complement strand
GCACCGGCCCGCCCCAACCGCTGCCAGCTGTTTGGCCCCGGCTCAAACACCAAACTGTTCCCCAAAATGGCTGCTTCGGCTGCGGACGTCATCAACCTCGACCTCGAAGACTCGGTGGCCCCTAACGACAAAGACACCGCCCGCGCCAATGTGATCGAGGCGCTGAACACCATCGACTGGGGCACCAAATACCTGTCGGTTCGCATCAACGGGCTGGACACGCCTTATTGGTACCGCGACGTAGTAGACCTGCTGGAACAGGCCGGCGACCGGATCGATCAGATCATGATCCCCAAGGTGGGCTGCGCCGAGGACGTCTATGCGGTGGACGCACTGGTCACCGCGATTGAACGCGCCAAGGGCCGGACCAAGCCTATTTCCTTCGAGGTGATCATCGAATCGGCGGCGGGCATTGCGCATGTCGAAGCGATTGCAGCCTCCTCGCCCCGCTTGCAGGCGATGTCGCTGGGCGCGGCCGATTTTGCGGCGTCCATGGGGATGCAGACCACCGGCATCGGCGGCACCCAGGAAAACTATTACATGCTGCACGGCAGCGACAAGCACTGGTCCGATCCCTGGCACTGGGCCCAGACTGCCATCGTCGCCGCCTGTCGCACTCACGGCGTGCTACCCGTCGACGGACCCTTTGGGGACTTCTCGGATGACGAAGGTTTCCGCGCTCAGGCGCTGCGCTCGGCCACTTTGGGCATGGTGGGCAAATGGGCCATCCACCCGCGCCAGATCGCCCTGGCTAACGAGGTTTTCACCCCCTCTGAAGCGGCCGTCACCGAGGCCCGCGAGATTCTGGCCGCGATGGAAACTGCCAAGGCCAACGGTGAAGGCGCAACTGTGTACAAGGGCCGCCTAGTGGATATCGCCAGCATCAAGCAGGCCGAGGTCATCGTGGCCCAGTCCGAACTAATTGCAGGCGGCTAAGCTATCTTGTCTGTGTAGGGTGTGTGCTTGCACGCACCCCTTGGGAAAACCAGCAACATGACCGATCTGACCCTTCTGCACACCGCCCAAATACATTGCGCCACTTTTGACAGACTGGCCCCAAACGCTGAGCTTCATCAGGTGGTGCGCGAAGATTGGCTGGCGCGGGCCCAAAACGGCATAGACGATGATCTCGCCGCCGAGATTACCGCCGCCGTCAAAGCCGTTGAAGGGCCAGTCCTGTGCACCTGCACCACCATAGGCGCGGTGGCCGAGGCCGCCGGGGCAACCCGCATCGACTGGCCGATGATGCAAGCAGCAGCAAGGACCGGCGGGCCGGTGCTGATGGTCTATTGTCTCGACAGCACCGCCGCGCCCTCTGAAGCACTGCTGCGGCGCGCGTTTTCCAAACAAAACAAAGAAGCCGTTATTCGCACATTCCCTCTCACGGGGCTTTGGCGACACTTCTCTGACGGAGATGTCGAAACATTCAACGAACAAATCGCAATTGGGATCGACTCGAGCCTCGTCACGGCGCCAGACACTGCCTGCGTGGTGCTGGCGCAAGCCTCGATGGCGGGGGCAGCAGCACTGGTTCAGGGGGATGTGCCCGTTCTGGCCTCACCCAGCATTGCCATTCAGGCGCTGTTGCCCGCCGTCTAGGCACAGAAAATCAGCCGGTGCAGCGCTATGCTGCCGGATGACTGATCTGTGTGGTTCTGTTTCAGTTCGTTAGAAAAGAGTGGCGGTACCGCCAAAGCGGATGTGGACGGGAGATCAGTCCCGCGTGCTAAACGTTGTCTCTGCGTGCCCCAACTTTGCGGGACCCTGTTCCTGATGTCGGGTGTGTAACGCCCAACGGTAATCGCGATTGCCGCCACTGTGACAGTCGTAACGCAACTTTCCACAAACAGGGCGCGCGCTGCCTGCGCAACACACCACTCATTTTGGCTTATTGCTTTGCCGCCGGGCGCATTGAGTATTTAGGGCCAGCCCAGGTCACGCCCGCAGATCTTTGGGCGAGCCCATCACCACATAGGTGGTGATCGCTGTCACATAAGGTGAGGTGCCCAAAATGTCGGTGTGAAAGCGTTTGTAGCTGGGCAAGTCGGGGCATTCGACACGCAGCAGATATTCAATGGTACCGGTAATATTGTGGCATTCCACCACTTCCGAGGCCGCATCCATCGCCCGCTCAAAAGCCTTTTGCGCCTCTTTGGTGTGCTCTCCCAGCCCGACGCCGATATAGGTGACAAAGCCGGCCCCCATCGCCTGGCGATCCAGCACAGCGCGGTAGCCGGTGATGATGCCTTCGCGCTCCAGCTCTTGCACCCGGCGCAGGCAGGCCGAGGGCGACAGGCCGACGCGGTCGGCTAGTTCCAGATTGCTGATGCGGCCATCGCGGGACAGCTCACGCAATATTTGTTGGTTTATCTGATCATGCTTCGCCATTTGTTGCAAATTTTGACGCAACCCACCGCAAAACGCAATTACATTCGGCCAAAAATGTCGCAAAAATCGCGCATGACTTATGACCTTTTCCTGGCGCTTGCGCTGTTTGCCTTTGTCTCGTCGATTACGCCGGGGCCTAACAATCTGATGCTGATGGCCTCGGGGGCCAATTTCGGCTTTCGCCGCACCATCCCGCATATGCTGGGCGTGGCGCTGGGATTTGTGTTCATGGTGCTGATGGTGGGTGTTGGGCTGGTGCAGGTGTTTGATGCCTATCCAGTCAGTTACACCGTGCTAAAGGCGGGATCTGTGGTCTATCTGCTGTGGCTGGCCTGGAAAATCGCCCATGCTGGTCCAGTCAAAAGTGGCGACGAACAGGGCTCCCCAATGAGTTTTCTGCAGGCGGCGGCCTTTCAATGGGTGAACCCCAAAGCCTGGGCCATGGCACTGACCGCGATCAGTGCTTACACCCCGGATCAAACCATAGCCGCAATCGTGCTGGTTGGCGCGATCTTTGGCGCCATCAACCTGCCATCGGTTGGGTCTTGGACCGTGCTGGGACAGCAGATGGCCCGGGTCCTGACCAATCCCCGTCGCCTGACCGCATTCAACTGGACCATGGCGGTGCTATTGGTGGCCTCGCTATATCCCGTGATCTGGCCGGGCTAACCTTACAGATCACCGGATCGCCACCTATTTCAGCGGCAGACAGATTTCGGTCAGCAGATCCTCGGGGGCAGTGTCGCGCGGTGAGTTCAGCGACAATTCGTAACAGGGTAAATCTGCCGGTTCTTCGCCCGAGTTGGGCAACCAATCCCCAAATAGTGATTTATAGGCCTCGGCCAAGCCCGCATACGGCCCTTTGTAGGTCATCACCGCGGTCTTGCCGCCGGACAATTTATACTCGGTCAAGCCATCGGGTATATCGTCGCCAAGCCAGATGATGCCGGCATGACTGTTCAGCTCTTCTTCCGGAACAACATCCGGATTATCGCAGTAAATCCCGATGAAACCGCCAATCTGTGGCCACAGATTGCGGGATGTGCAAATCGCCACAAGGCTCTCAAAGACTTTGCCAATTTTGTAATATGGTCCAACATGATGCTGGGTTGCCAAACGGCGGTCGGGTTCATTTCGGATGGTGACTGGATACATTCTAAAATCTCCTGGTTTGTGATCTGACACCGGAGGCAGCAAGCGACCTGCTTTTCGAAACGCTGCCGGGCGCTGGCCAAAAAATTCGGCAAAGGCCCGCGCAAAGCTGGCCGTATTTGGATAGCCACAGTCCGTTGCAACCTGATCCATTGTGCGGTTGCTCTGCACCAGCCAGATTGACCCGCGATGCAAGCGAATGCGGCGCACCGCCTGCGCACAGGTCTCGCCGGTCATTGCCCGAAATACCCGGTGCCAGTGAAACCGCGACATCGCGGCGACATCAGCCAGGGTGTCCAGCGACAGATCCCCGGCGGGGTTGTCGTGGATGTAACCCAGCACCCGCAGGATCCGGTCTTCGTAGCTGTTTGGCATTGTTGTCTACTGCTCCTCTGTCACCGCAGATGTGGCATGCAGTCAGATTACAAATCTTGCTGAGTTGCATCTGATCGCAGGTAAGGCCATATATCGAGAAATTCCGCGCGTGTGAGGCGATATGACCCAGTATATGGATTTTGAAAAACCCCTGGCCGAAATCGAAGGCAAGGCGGAAGAATTGCGTGCCTTGGCGCGGGCCAATGAAGAGATGGACATCGAGGCCGAAGCCGAGGCGCTGGACGCCAAGGCCGGGCAAATGCTGAAAGATCTGTATTCAAATCTGACGCCCTGGCGCAAATGTCAGGTGGCTCGCCACCCCGAACGGCCCCATTGCAAAGACTACATTGCGGCGCTGTTCACCGAATACACGCCATTGGCTGGTGATCGCAATTTTGCCGATGATCACGCCGTAATGGGCGGTCTGGCCCGGTTCAACGACCAGCCAGTGATGGTAATCGGCCATGAGAAAGGCAGCGACACCAAATCCCGCATCGCGCGCAACTTTGGCATGGCCCGCCCCGAAGGCTATCGCAAGGCGATCCGACTGCTGGAGATGGCAGATAAGTTTGGCCTGCCAGTAATCACTCTGGTCGATACTCCTGGCGCCTATCCCGGCAAAGGCGCCGAAGAGCGCGGCCAGTCCGAGGCAATCGCCCGCGCCACCGAAGCCTGCCTGAAGATCGGCGTACCGCTGATTTCGGTGGTGATCGGCGAAGGTGGATCCGGCGGCGCGGTGGCCTTTGCCACTGCCAACCGTGTGGCGATGCTGGAGCATTCGATCTACTCCGTCATCTCGCCCGAGGGCTGTGCGTCGATCCTGTGGAAAGATGCCGAGAAAATGCGTGAGGCGGCCGAGGCGCTCCGCCTGACGGCGCAGGATCTGCAAGACTTGGGTGTTGCCGATCACGTTGTGGCGGAGCCAATGGGCGGTGCCCATCGTGATGCGGCCACTGCAATGGCCGACGTGGGTGTTGCTATCCAGAGCTTGCTGGATGGCATGAAGGATCTGGACGGTCCTGCGCTGATCAAGGATCGGCAGCAGAAATATCTGGATCTTGGTTCCAAGGGTCTGGCGGCTTGAGCCGTTTCTAAAGTTAGCAATTGATAAAGCCCCTGCCAAAAGGTTCGGGGCTTTTTTGTTTAGCGGGCAAGGGTCTGCTTTGAGCTCATGGACGACATTAGTGGTCCGCGCAACATTTGACATTATGGGCGGTTACCGGCCCTTCGCTGCAAAGTGCACCAAGGTCTGCTGTGCGGACTTCCTGCCGTTAGCTGGAGCAACACCAAAGTCCGCTTCTTGCTTGCTAGACTATTCTCCCGATCTACATAGGGTACTCGCCTCGAGACTGATCGATAGGTGAAGCTTCAACGCAGATACTTCCGAGCCAACAAAAGCAGCCATTCAGACCAAACGCAGCATTCGAAAGTTTGGGCTCTGACCGGTCATCCGCGGGTTACCGCCAAGTTGGGGCGGGACTGAACACGGCCGTACGTCGACAATGCACTTATCTGCCAGTTGACTTCTCTCTAAAGTCGCCAACTCCCCAAAGATCATTTGTTCCGTCATCTGCAAAAAATCCTTCAAAATAGTCGGATGGATTGGCGACTGACCGACTGCTTTCTGTCTGGCACACCAAGAAGTAGTGATAATCAGTATAAATCGACAAATAAACAGACTTGTCGTTAGCGTAAATTTCCGGTGTCGCAAGAACCTCAGGCCGCAAGAATAATTCAGTCTTCATTAGTTTTGGCGACGTTCCAAAATGATCTGAAACCACAACTTCTTCATACCCAAGTTTTTGTAGAAAATGACCTATCGACAACTCGGTCAAAGGCGAAAAATAGCCTTCATCAGGTGCAAAGATCTTCTGCTCCCTACAGATTGTCATTAGCTTCTCGGTGTCAGAGACACATGCAAGCTTCTGCTCAATTCTCTTGGAGCCGGTCATACGAAGTGCGCGATTGATATGTGCAGTGCTCGGAAATCCGCACAGCTTCGCCATTTCTTGCCATGATGCGCCACATCCTTCGCCACGCTTCTTAGCCAAATTCAAGACTTCATTCGACACCCACTCGCCCGGTGAGTTCAAAGGAAATTCTGGAACCTTGAGAAAAGGATTGGTCGCTACATAAACTGATGAAAAACTGCCAGAATACCAGGATAGATACTTATCCTCGTCCCATCTGGGGTAAGAAAACGCAGGTGTGGTCAAAGTCACTCAATCTACTTCCGGATAGCCCAGTAAATGATGGTACACCTTACATCCAACTTCAACCGGTGTTCGCAATGGGCTCTGACCAGCCATTCACTGCGCCGTCCACGAAGGTCGGCTGTGTGAAAACTCAATTTGGCCGCGCTTTCCAAGAACATTATTCCAACATCTACTGCTCTGGAGAGCACCTTCCTGAAAGCGCTGAGTTATCGACGCGGATTGAGAATATCCTCCCACGAAATTCTCGAAATACCGAGTTTTCACACAGCCTCGGCCGTTCGCGTCAGTTTTCTCGAAGCACACCCGAGATCGTTTTGTCCGCAAAACGATCATTCACACATCAGGCCAACTCTTATTACCCCGCCAGCATCCTCAAACCCTGTGTCACATCGGATCGCACCGCCAGCCGCAGGCCCGGTTCGTCCCCTGCTTTCAGTGCGGCGATGATCAGTTTGTGATTACGCGGCGGTTCAGTGCGGCGCAGGCGGCCATATAGCGCCCGCATAGTGGGACCCATTTGCAGCCAGACGGTTTCCGCCATCGCCAGCATCGCAGGCGCTTGCGCGCGCAGGTACAACGCGCGGTGAAATTCCAGGTTGGCGCGAATATAGCCCACGGCATCCCGCTTCGAGATCATCTCGGCCACGGTCATGTTGATGCCCTGCAACCGGTCGATCAGCGCCATATGCGCCCTTGGCAGCGCCCGGCTAGCCAGTTCGACCTCGATCAGCGCGCGCAAGGCGGCGAGCTCTTCGATCCGCTCGTTGCTGAGTTCCGGCGTCGAGACCCGCCCGGATGAGGACAGGAACAGCGCGCCTTCGGCGACCAGACGGCGCACCGATTCGCGGGCGGGGGTCATCGAGACCTCAAACTCGCGGCCAATGCCGCGCAGCGTCAGCGCCTGCCCCGGCGCAATCTCGCCATACATGATCCGGCTGCGCAGGGTGCGATAGACCCGCTCATGGGCAGAGGTCGACACTTCGGAGGGGCGCTGGGAAACCATCATAGGTCTATGTGATCACATCTGCTCATGCCGTCAACCACTGGCGGTCACGGAGCGTCTCACAATCCGGCCAATCGCAAGCCGATCAACACCCGCTGCCTTGCCTCTGGCGCTGTATATGGCAACAGATCTGCCGCTTCTTGCAGCCCAACCCCCCGGTCGCGTTTGGCAATCACCACCAGTTCAGCAGCGGCTTCATCAAACCCTCCACTGTTGGCCAAGGCAGCAACGCGGAACAAGCGCACCCTTTGCGCCGATGGGTCCATGGCAATTGCACGGTCTGCCGCTGCGAGGGCCGCGTCGTCCTGTCCTGCGGCAAACAGAAGTTCAGCCTCGATTGCGTAGTAGGTGGCTGGAGGAAAAGGGTTCAGTGTCTTGGCAAAATCTAGGGACTCAGCCGCCTCGTCCAGTTCACCAGCAAAGATCAGCAACCAGGCCAACAGCGCATGGCCGTCCGCATAGTTCGGGTAGTCAGCCTGCAAGTCCCGCGCCTGTGACAGGGCTGACGGAACGTCATCCTCAAGCAATGTGGAAATAATTTCGACCTGTCGCTCCTGTCGGCTGGTTGCGCCACTGCTCAACATCAGCTTTGCCTCGGAAATGCGCCCTGTCATGCCCTCTAGCTTGCCGGAAAACAGATCCATATGCGCCATCGCCAGCAACCCACGAGCCTCTCCGAGATCGGGATCCAGCACCAGTGCCTGCTGCAAAGCCTGCTTGCCCTCAGCTGGGCGGCCTTCGCGCAGGTGACTGCGGGCTCTGATCAGCTGCAAATAGGCGTCCGAATTGTCAGTGGCGTCAACTGCCAGTGAGCGAAACTGCGCCTCTTTGTCAGGCACCGGCAAATGTATCAACAGGTCCCGCACCACGGCAGACTGCAATGCCAGAACATCTTGCTGTGAGTGTGACGGAACCCCAACCAGGCTTTGCAGAGCGGTGTGCAAATCCAGAATATCAAGGCTGACCGCCAATCCGTCCCGCCGATCGATCCGGCCGCTCACTACATAATCAGCCCCAAGCTGCTGTCCCAAACTGTGATCCGAGAGGTCAGATTGCGCCAGGCTGCTATGAGGGGCAATCACCGTCAAATTAGGCACTTGGGCCAGTCTTGCAATGACGCCCTCGGCCAGACCAATAGCCAACCCGCCTCCATCAGCCGCGCCGACGCTATCGGTAAAGGCGCGCACTGCAATCCGTGGACGGTCTCCTTGGGCAATAGCCACAGGGCTTGCCCCGCTCAGGCTTCCCGAGGCACCCAGTCCCGGAAGCCACCAATACCCAGCCAGCCCCAACAACATAACCGCCACCAAACCCGAGGCCGCGAATATCACTTTCCCGGATCCGGTCGTCGCGGATTTCTTAGGCAAGACCGAGAGATTCAGTTTAGGAATTTCGGCTAGTTCCTTGCCCAGAAAGTAAACCTGCACCGGCTCTGGTATGTTTTTAACTTTGTGCAGGCCACAATCCTCGAACTCATAGGGGATCTTGTTGCGCAGCTGATCATAGGCTGCGGCTGACATAGCCACCCCGCCCGGCCGCGCCAAAGCTTCGATGCGAGAGGCCACATTGACCCCATCGCCATAAATGTCGTGGTCGGCAATCATCACTTCGCCCAGGTTCAGACCAATGCGCAGTTTCAATCGGTTGGGGTCAGGATCGGCATTTGCCCGTCGTTGAATGGCGGCGGCGGCCTCGACCGCTGAAATGACACTGGGAAACACCGCCAACACCCCATCGCCCATCAGCTTGATCACCCGTCCGTCATGGCGATTTATCTCGGGCGTGATCACGGTTTTCTGCTGATCCAGAATACGTGTCAGCGTGCCTGCTTCGTCTTCGGCCATCATGCGGCTGAATTCAAAAACATCTGCGACAAAAATGGCGGCCAGGCGCCGCTTCGGTTTGAGGGTCACAATGGGCCTCGGGTGGGGAACGGGAACAACATACTTGGCAATAAGCAAGTATTAGCCGATGCGCCGGGTTCCGCCAAGGGTGGCGCGAGATGGCCTTACTCAGACATCAAAGCGAAATCGGTGCAATGTGCTGCCTTGGGTCTTTAACCATCTGCGAGGCGGCTGATAATCGCCAAACAGATGTTCAACCTGCGCCCAAAATGCTGAGGAGTGATTCATTTCCGCCAAATGCGCCACTTCGTGGGCGGCGACATATCGCAGCACTTCGGGTGGTGCCATAATCAGCCGCCAAGAATACATCAGTGCGCCATCAGACGAGCAGGACCCCCAGCGCGAGCGCGTATCGCGCAGTGTGATGCGGTTATATGGGCGCCCCAGTGCGGCGGCGTAGTGGTCCGAGGCTGCGGCCAGACGATCGCGGGCCAATTCGCGCAGAAAACGCTGCAACACCCGTCCGGGACGGGTGCCAGGAACTTCTATCTCATGGTCAGTTAACAGTACTCTCTTGCCTTTAGCGGCAACGATGCACCGGGAGACGCCGTCGATTGGCAGGGTCGCGCCAACCTGCACCGCCACCACGTCTGGATGTTTGGCCAGATGGGTCCGGATCCAGTCCTCTTTCTCGACGGCAAAATTCAGTGCTTCGCGCTCGGGCAGGGATTTGGGCAGCGTCAAAGTCACCCGTCCATCCAAGGCCGAAATACGCAAACTGATCCGGCGCGCCCGCGGAGAGCGGCGCAGTGTCAGCGGAACCGGGGGATCTCCGGGCAGGTGATGGTCGGCCATGCGGACCCCTTAAAAGACTAAAGGCTTTGACAGTTCCTACCTCATATGGCACGTCACCGGAATCATCGATACGATTCACTCATAAATCAAGGGGACTCACATGCCCAAGGAAGAATGGGGTGTAAAGCGCATCTGCCCGACTACTGGCAAGCGTTTTTATGACCTGAACAAGTCTCCCATCGTCAGCCCCTACACGGGTGAAGCGGTGGAACCAGAAACCGGCAAAAGCCGGATGATCGCAGCGGATGCCGAAGATGCGGCGAGCCTGAAGGCCAAGAAAGACTCCGAATCGGAAGATACCGTTCTGGATGATAGCGACACATCAGACATTGATCTCGGCGATGACGTTCTGGACGATGACGATGACGACGAGGACACTGTTCCGCTCGAAGAAATCGCCGACGTCGCTGCAGAAACCGACGACTCCTGATCTGTTTGTGACGGTTTGAGGCGCCGCTTTTGCGCCTATATGGGCAAAAGATTTGCTCCTTTAAAAAAGCTTTGACGGTGGCGCATTTTCCACTTGCGGTGTGCGCCATCGTCGCTTAGATCACCCACACACCGCAAGACGGCAACGTCGAGTGGAACAGGTTGGGGCCTTAGCTCAGCTGGGAGAGCGCCTCGCTGGCAGCGAGGAGGTCAGGAGTTCGATCCTCCTAGGCTCCACCAACCTACCTCACTTTTTGAGTTACCTCCCACTTTCGCACCTCTCCCACCGCGATCGATTGGTGGGTCAATTCGCCCCTGAAATGACGGATCAGCCGGTTTTCCGCCCTGCAGCTTTTACTTTGGTAAGGACCGGTGCTAGCGTTTCGCGATGGTTACCATACACATCATTGATGCCTTTACCGGCGTGGCTGGAACAGGGAATCGCGCTGGCGTGGTTCTGGACGCAGATGGGCTGACGACAGCTGACATGCAGGCCATAGCGGGTTTTGCAGGTTTTTCTGAAACAGCCTTTATCCTGTCCGCAAAAGGTGAAGATCATGACCTGCACGTCAGGTATTTCACCCCAAGTATCGAAGTTCCGATCTGTGGCCATGCGACCATTGCCTCGCATTTTTTGCGGACGTCCTTGTCTGGCAGCAAGTCCTACCCCGTCAATGTGCTGACTGGCGCCGGCATTTTGCCAGTTGGCGTTTCGGGCAGAGGGAAGGACCTGCGGGTGTCAATGACCCAGGGCGCGGTTGACTATGGGCCGACCATTGCAGCCGGAGACTTAGACGACATGGCAGTTGCCCTGGGAATGAAGTCGGCGGACTATCATGACGGTTTACCGGCTCAGATCGTGTCGACTGGGCATTCCAAAGTCATCATTCCCATTCGATCACGTCAGGTCCTTGATACGTTAGAGCCAAACCCGGACGCCCTGACCGCGCTCAGCCAAAAAATCGGCTGTAACGGGTTTTTTCCTTTTGCACTGGAAGGAACACCCGAGTCACCCGAGACCTATGGCCGGATGTTTGCACCAGCGATTGGTATTTTTGAGGATCCGGTGACCGGTAATGCAAATGGCCCGACGGCCGCCTATCTAGTGAAGCACGGGGTCATCAAGTTAAACAACACGTTCAGCTATCAGGGGCACCAAGGCCACAAAATGGGACGCCCCGGAACCGTTCACGTGACCCTGAGCAAGGCCGGGCCGGACCTGAAAGTACAGGTATCCGGCCAGGCCGTTCGCGCAGGTGAGTTGATCTATCGCCCCTAACCCGCGTTATTTCGGCAGGCTTTGCCCAATCGCCAGTTCCAGCTTGCCAACCACTTCGCCGATTTGATCCTCGGTGATGATAAACGGCGGTGCCAGTAGGATGTGATCGCCCAGCACGCCGTCGCGGGTGCCGGACATGGGGTAGCAGATCAGGCCAGCTTCAAACGCTGCCTTTTTGATTTTTTTGGCCAAGCCCAGAGATGGATCAAACGGAGTCTTGGTGGCGCGGTCTGCCACCAACTCAATCCCGCGAAACAGTCCACGGCCACGAATGTCACCAATATGGGGATGCTGGCCGAATCGTTCGACCAGTACGGCCTGCAGCATCTCGCCCATCTGGGCGCTGCGTTGCACCAAGCCGCGATCCAGCAAAGCCCGCACAACTGCCAGTCCAGCAGCCGTCGCCACCGGATGGCCAATGTAGGTGTGTCCGTGCTGGAAAAAACCGCTACCCGTCTCGACTGCCTGATAGACTTGGCTGGAGCAAAGCATCGCACCGATCGGCTGGTAGCCAGCCCCCAACCCTTTGGCGATGCACAGGATATCCGGCGCGACATCATCGGCGTCGCAGGCAAACAGATGGCCTGTGCGGCCCATGCCACACATCACCTCGTCCAGGATCAACAGCACGCCGTATTGATCACAGATCTCGCGGATACGTTTGAAATAGCCTTTGACTGCTGGAACCGCCCCCGAGGTGGCCCCGACCACCGGTTCGGCCATGAAGGCCATGACTGTATCGGGACCAAGCCGCAGGATTTCTGCTTCCAACTCGTTGGCAACCCGCTGCCCGTAATCAAAGGAGCTTTCCCCATCAACGCGGTCGGCATATTCATAGCAGGGAGCGATATGAGAAATGTCGATCAGTAGCGGCGCGAATTGCGCGCGGCGCCATTCGTTGCCGCCAGCGGCCAGCGCCCCCAGCGTATTACCGTGATAGCTTTGTCGGCGGGCAATAAGGTGGCGGCGCTGCGGCTCACCGCGCTCAACATGATATTGCCGGGCCAGTTTAATCGCAGCCTCAGTCGCCTCGGAGCCGCCTGAAACAAAATAAACCCGATCCAGATCGTCGGGTGCGTGTTCGATCAGCAAATTGGCCAGCTCTTCTGCCGGTTCCGAGGTCAGGAAACTGGTATGGGCAAAGGCCAGCTTGCCGACCTGCTCTTGCACAGCCCGGATCACATCCGCGTCAGAATGGCCCAGACAGGACACTGCGGCGCCGCCGGAGCCATCAAAATAGCGTTTGCCATCAGCGTCGATCAAGTAGCAGCCCTCACCGCCAACGGCAGTGGGCAATTGCGATTTGGTGTGGCGGGGAAATTCATGACTCACGACAAAGCTCTCCATCTGGTGTCACTGGTATCCTGCGCAGACTTGCCACTGGACACAATGCCCGTCAAAATCTGGACCTAGAGCTTACTCAGTTTTTAGCGTTTCTGGAAACTGAAGCGACTCAGTCGGCACATGCAGTCAGAGCGCCCATTTGATACTCACATCGCGGAAAGGATATGTCATGGATGGCACCTTTAATGAAAATGACATCAGCCATATTGTCGATGCAGACAAGGCGCACGTCTGGCATCATCTGATCCAGCACAAGCAGTTTGAGACCAATGATCCGCGTATCATCCTTGAAGGCAAGGGCATGCGGGTCTGGGATCAGAACGGCAAGGAATATCTGGATGCAGTGTCGGGCGGCGTCTGGACCGTCAACGTTGGCTATGGCCGCGAAAGCATCGCCAAGGCGGTTTATGACCAGCTGATGAAGCTGTGCTATTTCGCTCAGACCGCCGGTTCGATCCCTGGTTCTCTCTATGCCGAAAAGCTGATCTCGAAGATGCCGGGCATGAGCCGGGTTTACTACACCAACTCAGGGTCCGAGGCCAACGAGAAGGCGTTCAAGATGGTGCGCCAGATTGCGCACCGGCGTTTTGGAGGCAAGAAGCACAAGATCCTGTACCGCGACCGTGATTACCATGGCGGCACACTGGCCACCATGTCGGCTGGCGGTCAGGACGAGCGTGTTATGCAGTATGGCCCGCTGGCCCCCGGTTTCATCCGTGTGCCGCACTGCATGGAATACCGCAACCACGAGCAGGGTCTGGATCACCTATCCAGCGAAGAATACGGCATTGCCTCGGCCAATTTGATCGAGGAAGTCATCCTGCGCGAAGGCGCCGATACTGTCGGCGCACTGTGTCTTGAGCCAGTGACCGCAGGCGGTGGTGTCATCACCCCACCGCCCGGTTATTGGGATCGGGTGCAGGAGATCTGCAAGAAGTACGACATTCTGCTGCACATTGACGAAGTTGTCTGTGGCGTAGGCCGCACCGGCACATGGTTTGGCTATCAGCAGTACGGCATCAAGCCTGACATCGTGACCATGGCCAAAGGTGTGGCCTCAGGTTATGCGGCGATTGCGCTGTGCGTGACCACCGAAGCGGTGTTTGACATGTTCAAGGATGACCCCAGCGACCCGCTCAGCTATTTCCGCGACATCTCGACCTTTGGTGGCTGTACCGCTGGTCCGGCTGCGGCGCTGGAAAACATGCGCATCATCGAAGATGAAGATCTGCTGGGCAATTGCAACGCCATGGGTGATCGCATGATGGGCAACCTGCAGGCGCTGATGGAGAAGCACAAAGTGATCGGCGACGTGCGCGGCAAGGGTCTGTTCCTAGGCGCCGAGCTGGTTGCTGACCGTGGCAGCAAAGATCCGGTGACCGAAGCGCAGATGGCGCAGGTTGCTGCCGATTGTGGCGCCCAGGGCGTGATCATCGGCATGACCAACCGCTCGGTTCCGGGCAAGAACAATGTGCTGTGCTTCTCGCCTGCGCTGATCGCCACCAGCGATGACATCGATCAGATCACCGAAAGCGTCGACAAAGCGCTGACCAAGGTGTTTGGCTAAGACCTCTTCCTGTTGCGCGCTTGCGGGCGGCAATAACAGACTGGCGCCCCATCCTCGGATGGGGCGTTTTTTTATGGGCTGCCGGTTGGGGTAGATAAATTGCCCATCGGTAAAACTGTCTCATGAACAAGTGTCCGAAGCACATCAAATATTGCATTCAGTTGAGCGTTCGTCTGGGCGGGTGTGGGACGCACCCGTCGTGGGGCGGGCGGACGCGTGCCTGCAGCTTGCGCTACAGGCACGCTAAATACTGGACTGGTCAAAAACTCCAAAATTGGTGCTTTATTATAGTCCGGACTTCCAGCACATGTTGGATAATTCCAATCAGAGGATCATTCCCATGTGGACCACCCCTGTTTCCCTGCAAGGCGACCGAGTCAGCCTTGTTCCACTTGCACCAGAACACGCCGCCGATTTGGCCGAGGCCAGTGCGGACGGAGATCTGCACAAGCTGTGGTACACCATGGTGCCGCCGCCCGATGGGGTTGAGGCAGAAATCACCCGCCGCCTGACGCTGTTGGAGACCGGTAGCATGGTGCCCTTTGCCATTCTTGATACCACGGGGCGTGCGGTGGGCATGACCACCTATATGAATATCGATCATGGCAACCGGCGGCTGGAAATCGGCTCCACCTGGTATCGCAAGTCGGTGCAGCGCACCGGGCTAAACACCGCGTGCAAGTTGCTGATGCTGCGCCATGCCTTTGAAACGCTGGACGCCATCGCAGTGGAGTTCCGCACGCATGCCATCAACATGCAAAGTCGGCGCGCGATTGAACGGTTGGGTGCCCGGCTGGACGGTATCCTGCGCGCCCATATGATCATGGACAACGGCACCCTTCGTGACACTGCGGTCTATTCCATCACTGCAGCCGACTGGCCGACCATCAAGGCGCATCTGGAATTTCAGATAACGCGGCACCAGCAGACATAACAAAAATAGCGCCCATCAAATGGACGCTACATCTGCAGGCCAAAAAACGACCTTGGCAAATGGGAGGCAGCGCGTAAGGCGCGCTGCCATGCCCAACGGGCGCGAGGTCATTTCAATGACCCCAAGACGGGCGGGAGCCCCCCCCTCCCCGGTTTAGACCATCTGGAACAGCACCCCCGACACAATCGCGCCGCTGATGCCAAGCGCCAGATAGGTGGCAAAGACCTGCGGCTTGACCAGCGACCAGACCGCCAGCATCGCCGGGATCGAGCTGACCGCGCCGGCCACCATGAAGGACATCGCAGCACCGTTGCTCATGCCCTGATCAATCAACCCGGCCAGCAGCGGTGGCGCCACATAGGAGTTCAGATAGGCAGGCATTCCAACCAGCGCGGCGATCGCGATGGGCAACACGCCTTCTCCTCCAACCAAAGTGGCAATCAGGTCCGCTGGGACATAGTGAACCAGCAGAGCTTCCAGCACATAGGCCAGCGCCAGCCATTTCAGCAGGAAGATACCGTTTGAGACAAACTCGGCCCGGAAATGGTCGCGGCGCGGCTGTTCCTGCCAGAATTTCCACACTGGTTTGCTGTCCAGTTTTGGGGCTCCGCAGCCACAGCCTGTGCTGGGGGCCTTGCGCAAAGGAGAGGTAAACATCCCGCCCTGCATCAGCGCCTTGACCGTGAAACCACCAAATAGACCCAACGCAACGGCGACAATCGCCTTGCCGATGGCAAAGGGCCAGCCAAGTGCACCTGCGGTGATCAACAGGGTTGGCGGGTCGATTAGCGGCGAAGACAGCCAGAACGCCATTACTGCCGACAAAGGCGCGCCCAGCGCCAGCAAACCGGCGATAAAGGGGATCACCTCGCAGGAACAGAATGGCGCCAAGCCGCCAAACAGCGCCGCCATGAATATCATCCGGGTCTCGCGCCCCTCAAAGGCGCGCGCCACCATCACCTCGGCTCCGGTGGCCTTGAGATAGGCCAGCAGCAAGACCGCAAACAGGATATAGCGCCCGGTGCTGACCAGAGCCGTTGCAGCAAACTGTATCACGGCAGTCAGATTGCCGGGATCAAGCAGGGCCACCAAAATCAGTATAGCGACAATCATTGCCCAGGGTGTTTTCAGCCATTTGGCCAAATCCCGGCTCTTGCCGGAAACCTGTGTTACATCAGTCATCGTTTTTTGCCTCGCTTTGTGCATCCGCACAGCATTCGCTGAGAATAAAACCGGCCAGCTGCTCGAGCTGGTCAAAATTGGCGCGGTTGATCGTTGAGCGTCCGTTACGTTCTTGCTCGACCACTCCGGCACCGGTGAGAAATTTCAAATGATGCGCCAGAGTCGATGGTGCGATGCCGCTGCGTTGTTGGATTTCGCCGACAAGCAGGCCTTCGCTGCCTGCCCGGATCAGGCAGCGCAACACCTGGAGCCGCGCTTCGGACCCCATTGCAGCAAATCCCTGTGCGGCTTCTTCCCATTGCATCATCACTACTCCATCGATTCGATATAACTAGTTTTATAGTTATTTTAGAGTTGAGGCAATGAAGAAATTTCAACAATATACCTAAGTCCAGATTGCGCCAGATTTAAGTCCAACCTAAGGTGGCCCACATGGCAATATCCGTCGATACCTTCTTTCTCAGCCCCAAGGCCCACGGCACTCTGCAGGCGCAGATCCAGCAGATGATTGCCGAAGGCATCCTGTCAGGGCGGTTTCACGTCGGGGAAAAGCTGCCATCGTCGCGCAAGCTGGCGGTGCATCTTGGCATCAGCCGCATCACCGTGACGCTGGCCTATACCGAGTTGCTGGCCAACGACTATCTGACCTCACGCGGGCGATCTGGCTATTACGTGTCCGAGAACGCTCCGGTGCCGCCCAGTTATACGCCGCCAGAAAAAACCGAGGAAACGGTGGACTGGTCCAAAGCAATGGCGCGTCAGTTCACTGGCGGTGACACTCCGCGCAAGCCGCAGGATTGGAACGACTATCGCTACCCGTTCATCTATGGTCAGGCCGATCCCTCGCTGTTTGATCACGCCAATTGGCGTCTTTGTGCCTTGCGGGCACTGGGGCAAAAGGATTTTGCGGCTCTGACAACGGATTATTTCGACCAAGACGACCCGTTACTGATCGAATACATCGCCCGCCACACTCTGCCCCGGCGTGGCATCACCGCCCGCCCCGATGAGATCCTGATCACCTTAGGCGCGCAAAACGCCCTGTGGTTGGTTGGGCAAATCCTACTGAACCGGGGGCGCAAGGCAGCGATTGAAGACCCGTGTTATTACACCCTGCGCGACCAGCTGACCCACAACCGCTGCCAGGTTGATGCCATTGCTGTGGACCGGGACGGGTTGCCGCCGGAACAGATCAGTGATGACACTGATGTCATCTTTACCACGCCCAGCCACCAGAGCCCGACCACCGCAACCATGCCGATGGAGCGCCGCAGGGCGCTGCTGGATCGCGCGCGTGACATCGATGCGGTGATTGTCGAGGACGACTATGAGTTTGAGATGTCGTTCCTATCGGCCCCCTCGCCTGCGCTGAAGTCGCTGGATCGTGATGGGCGCGTTGTCTACGTCGGCAGCTTTTCAAAATCGCTGTTTCCGGGGTTGCGGCTGGGATATCTTGTTGGCTCGGAACCGTTCATCCGCCAAGCTCGCGCGTTGCGCGCCAATGTGCTGCGCCACCCCCCCGGACACATCCAACGCACGGTCGCTTATTTCCTGTCTCTTGGTCACTATGACGCTCAGATCCGCCGCACCGCCAAGAAATTGCACCAGCGGCGTACTGTGATGGAAGAGGCCATTGCGGAACATGGGCTGACCATTGCCGGAAGTGGGGTCTATGGTGGCTCGTCCATATGGATGAAGGCTGATCCGTCGGTGGATATGGCAAGCGTCGCGCGCAGCCTGATGCCACAAAGCGTATTGGTCGAACCCGGCGCGCCTTTTTTCGCCGAGCAAAACCGCAAGCACAACTATTACCGACTGGGTTATTCGTCGATCGCACAGAACCGCATTGAACCCGGATTGGCCCTGCTGACAGAGGCCTTGCGGTCCAGCCAAGACTGGCCCTAATCCGCCCTCGCATCTGGCCCTAACGGCGACTTGCACCACATCATAAACCAAGGGCAACCCCGGCATATCGCCGGCCCTTATGCCGTCCCGTCAGGAGAATTTTACAATGAAAATGACCACCGAAGAAGCCTTTGTAAAAACACTGCAAATGCACGGTATTGAACATGCTTTTGGCATCATCGGATCGGCCATGATGCCGATTTCCGACATCTTTGAGCCTGCCGGCATCACCTTCTGGGACTGTGCCCATGAGGGGTCCGGCGGCATGATGGCAGACGGTTACACCCGCGCCACCGGCAAAATGTCGATGATGATCGCGCAAAACGGCCCCGGCATCACCAACTTTGTAACGGCTGTCAAAACCGCATACTGGAACCACACACCATTGCTGCTGGTGACCCCGCAGGCCGCCAACAAGACCATCGGTCAGGGTGGCTTTCAGGAAATGGAACAGATGAACGCCTTTGCTGATTGCGTCTGCTATCAGGAAGAAGTGCGAGACCCCACCCGCATGGCCGAAGTTCTGAACCGGGTGATCATGCAGGCCAAGCGCCAGAGCGCCCCGGCGCAGATCAACGTACCGCGCGACTACTTTACCCAGATTGTCGACATCGAGCTGCCCGCCATCGTCGATTTTGAACTCCCCTCGGGTGGTGCTGCGGCACTGGATCAGGCCGCTGAGCTGCTGTCGAACGCCAAGTTCCCCGTCATCCTGAACGGTGCTGGTGTTGTCATCGGCGGCGCGATTCCGGCGTCGGTTGCTTTGGCTGAACGTCTGGATGCCCCGGTTTGCTGTGGCTACCAGCACAATGACGCCTTCCCCGGTTCGCACCCACTGCACGCTGGCCCGTTGGGCTATAACGGGTCCAAAGCCGGAATGGAGCTGATCTCGAAGGCTGATGTTGTGCTGGCCCTTGGCACCCGGTTGAACCCGTTTTCAACCCTGCCCGGCTATGGCATCGACTACTGGCCCACCGAGGCAAAGATCATTCAGGTCGACATCAACCCTGACCGTATTGGCCTGACTAAGAAAGTCACTGTTGGTATCGTTGGTGACGCAAAATCCGTGGCAGGCACAATCCTGTCGAAACTGGCTGACACCGCCGGTGACGAAGGTCGCGCCGAGCGCAAAAACCTGATCGCCACCACTAAATCAGCTTGGGCACAGGAACTGTCGTCGATGGATGACGAGCAGGACGATCCCGGCACCACTTGGAACCAGCGCGCCCGCGCTGACAAGCCGGACTGGATGAGCCCCCGCCGTGCATGGCGCGCCATTCAGGCCGCTTTGCCCGCAGATGCGATCATCTCATCCGACATCGGCAACAACTGCGCCATCGGCAATGCCTATCCTTCGTTTGAGGAAGGCCGCAAGTATCTGGCACCTGGCCTGTTTGGCCCCTGTGGCTATGGTCTGCCAGCCGTTGTTGGCGCCAAGATCGGCCGCCCGGATGTTCCGGTTGTTGGCTTCTCGGGTGATGGTGCCTTTGGTATCGCTGTGACCGAGCTGACCGCGATTGGCCGCGAAGAATGGCCCGGCGTGACTCAGGTTGTGTTCCGCAACTACCAATGGGGTGCTGAAAAGCGCAACTCGACCCTGTGGTTTGACGACAACTTTGTTGGCACCGAGCTGGACACCAAGGTGTCTTATGCTGGCATCGCCAATGCATGTGGTCTGAAAGGCGTAGTTGCCCGCACCATGGACGAGCTCACCGCTGCCTTGCGTCAGGCCTGCGAGGATCAGAAACAGGGGATCACCACTCTGATCGAGGCGATGATCAACCAGGAACTGGGTGAGCCATTCCGTCGCGACGCGATGAAGAACCCGGTTGAAGTTGCTGGCATCAGCAAAGACGACATGCGCCCTCAGAAAGGCGCCTGAAAGTGACTGGGGACAAGGATCACAACACGCCCTCGCGGCGGTTGATCCTTGTCCTCAATGCGGGGTCTTCCTCGATTAAATTTGCTGTGTTCGACCGGGACCTGAGCGAGGTTCTGTCGGGCATGGCCGAAGGTATCGGTGGTGCGTCACTGCTGAAAATTGGCTCTAATACGGTGGAAACACCGTTTATTGACCATCGCTCAGCCCTGTCGGCCATCCTGAAATCACTCCCCAAACATGGCATCGAATTGTCTGCACTACGGGCCGCGGGTCACCGCGTGGTGCATGGTGGCCGCAAGCTGACCGCGCCGGTTCGGGTGACCCCCGAAGTGCGGGCCGAGATCGCCAGTTGCACACCGCTGGCTCCACTGCACAATCCGCATAATCTGGCCGCCATCGATACGCTGGCCGAGCTCACACCTGAGCTGCCACAGTTTGCCAGCTTTGACACCTCGTTTCATGCCAGCAATCCGGATGTTGCGACCCGCTATGCGATCCCTAAGATGATCGAGACCAAGGGCATTCGTCGCTATGGGTTTCATGGCTTGTCGTATTCATCGCTGGTGCGGCGGCTGCCCGAGATTTCGGGCGAGAAACTGCCGTCGCGGTTGCTGGCGTTTCATTTAGGGAATGGTGCGTCGCTGTGCGCGATCAAGAACGGTCAATCTGTGGCCACCACCATGGGCTATTCGCCGCTGGACGGTTTGACCATGGGCACGCGGTCGGGAGGCATCGACGCCAACGCCGTGCTGCGACTGGTCGAAGACAACGGGCTAGAGCGCACCAAGGCGATCCTGAACCACGAAAGCGGCTTGTTGGGGCTGTCGGGCGGCAAGTCGGACATGCGCAACCTGATGGTGGACCCCAGCGCCGACAGTGCCTTTGCCATTGAACATTTCTGCTATTGGTCGCTGCGCCACGCCGGATCTCTGATCGCGGCAATGGAGGGTCTGGACGCCATCGCCTTTACCGGGGGGATTGGCGAAAACGCCGTGGGGGTGCGGGCGCGTATTCTGCGGGGGCTGGAATGGATCGGCGCGCGTATGGATGTGGATGCCAATCACGCGCGCAAGGCGCGGCTACACGCGGCCAGCTCCAAGGTTCATATCTGGATGGTGCCCGCAGAAGAAGAGCGCATGATCGCCATTGATGCAGCCACGCTGTTGGAGGCCGCGTGACAGCAGCTCATCCCACTCACACCTGTGCGGCGGTCAAAACTGCTGCGGCGACGATATCATCGGGAGATGCTCCGCGACTAAGATCGCAAACCGGCTTGGCAAAGCCTTGCAAAAACGGACCAATTGCCTGTGCGCCACCCAGTTCCTGGCACAATTTGTATGCGATATTGCCCGCGTCCAGCGTCGGGAAGATCAACACGTTGGCATCTACAGGCGTGATCCCCTTCTTTGCTGCGACCACTGCATTCAGTGCTGCATCGGCCTGCACAGGTCCTGCGAACCCGGCCAGCTCGGCTGCTTCGCGCACACGGCTCACGCTGTCGCCATCCCCCGAAGTGCCAGTGGAAAACGACAACATTGCCACCCGCGCAGCGCCCAACAGCGATTCGGCTGAAGCCGCCGAAGCACGTGCGATATCTGCAAGTTGTGCAGCGTCGGGTGATACATTGACAGCGCAGTCCGCGAATATCATTTCGCGACCATCCGGGAACACCATCAGGAAGAACGACGACGGTGTCGATACGCCGTCTGATAGGCCAATGCCGATGCTTGCAGCCTCGATCACGCGGCGGGTTGGCACGTCGGCGCCAGCGACCATCGCATCCGCTTCGCCGGTCGCAACCATTGCGGCAGCACGGTACAAGGGCTTGGAAACCATACGTTTTGCGATGACGGGTTTCAAACCACGCGCCTGCACCAAAGCCTCGATATGGGCTTGGGTCGGCGGCGACAATGGCAGAGGGTCACACAGGCCTTCGGCTTTCAACCGTGCCGCAGCTTCAGCCACGCGGGGGTCTTCCATCTCAGGGAATACCACCCGAACCGAGCGTGCCTTTGCGGCCGCATATGCATTTTCAAGTACTGACATTGATATCCCCTTTGTCACGAGAAGGAGCCAGTTATGAGCGAAAACGTCAAGATCAACCGTGGCCTTAAGGGCGTTTACTTTGAGCGGTCCGGTGTCAGTGACATCGATGGCAGCAAGGGCGAGCTGAGCTATCGTGGTTATTCGATCCATGATCTGGCCACGAAGTCCACATTCGAAGAAGTCTGCTATCTTTTGATCCATGGCGAGCTGCCAAACGCGGACGAGTTGGCCGGGTTTGATGCCAAACTGAAAGCCGCGCGCAGCCTGCCGCCTGCGGTCTATGACATCATCGCGTCCTGCGAGGATGGCCACCCGATGGATGTGTTGCGCACTGCTGTGTCAGCGCTGGCGGCTTTGGACAGCGACAGCCAGACCGTGGGTGAGGAGGCATTCATTGAAAACGGCATCCGCCTGACCAGTCAGGTGCCGATGATCATCGCCGCGCACGAGGCCATCCGCAATGGGCGCACTCCAGTGGAGGCCGACCGCGAGCTGAGCCATGCGGCCAACTGGCTGTGGATGCTGAAGGGTGAAAAACCATCGGCTGATGCCGCCCGTCTGGCAGATGTGGATTTCATTCTGCATGCCGAACATGGGGCCAATGCGTCCAGCTTTGCGGCGCGGGTGACCATTGGCACCGAAGCCAATCTGCATGGTGCCATTGTTACGGCCCTGTCGACACTTGCCGGGCCAGCCCACGGTGGCGCTGCCGAGGACGTGATGAAGATGGTGCAGGAGATCGGCACCCCGGAAAACGCCGCCGCCTATGTCGCAGAAAAGCGCGGCAAGCGTGAGGCGGTCACTGGATTTGGTCACCGGGTGTATCGCAAGGAAGACCCGCGTGCGCGCCACATGCGTGAAGGTGTGCGCCAGTTGGGCGAGGAAATGGGCGCCCCGGAATGGTACGCAATCCTGCAGGGCGTTGTTGAGGCAATGAAACCCTATGCGCGGCACGGGTTGAACGTGAATGTCGATTTCTATTCTGGGGTAATCTACCAGTTGCACGGCATTCCGATGGATCTGTATGTGCCGATCTTTGCCATTGGCCGCATGCCCGGCTGGATCATCCAATGCATCGAACAGCAACGCGGTAACATCCTGATCCGCCCACTGACGTTGTACAACGGCCCCGAGATGCGCGGCTATACTGCCCTCGCTGACCGGTAACCCTCGAAAATTCCAGGCGCCGGACTAAAACGCTTGACCAAGCGCCGAGGAATGACGCCCTATCGCCCTAAAAGAACAAAAGACCAATATGACAGACCTAGACGCTACAGCTTCCCTGAACTCACGGGTTCAGAAGATCAAAGACCACGCCCAGGAGCTGTTCCCGGGCGTCGCTGTTGCAGTGATTGTCGCCGTCACCGCGCAATTTCTGGCCGACCATTACGCGACGCCAGCGATGCTGTTGGCCTTGTTGCTGGGCATCGCGGTCAGCTTTCTGGGCGAAGAGGGCAAAACCGTGCCCGGCATCGCCTTTTCCGCTCGTTCTTTGCTGCGGCTGGGCATCGCCTTTTTGGGCGTGCGGGTGTCAATGTCACTGATGATGGACTTGGGCTGGGATCTGATTGGGCTGGTGGTTGGCGGCGTAGTGGCGACCATTCTGTTTGGTCTGGCTGTGGCACGGTTGTTTGGCCACAAATGGCGGTTTGCGCTGCTGACGGCAGGGTCGGTGGCGATCTGTGGGGCCTCGGCAGCGATGGCAATCAGTGCCATTCTGCCCCGCGATGAGCGGTCCGAGGAACGTTTGATTTTTACCGTGATGGGTGTGACCGTGCTGTCGACCATCGCGATGATTGCCTATCCGATCCTGGTGAACCTACTGGAGCTGGATTCGGTTCAGGCCGGTGTCTTTCTGGGCGGCACAATCCATGATGTGGCACAGGTGGTCGGCGCCGGCTTCTCGATTTCCGAACAAACTGGCGATACCGCAACGCTGGTCAAACTGATGCGTGTCGCCATGCTGGCGCCGATTGTTCTGGTGGCCTCGCTGATGATCCGGTCCTTTGCGACTTTGCCCAAAGACGGCAAACGCCCGCCTTTGCTGCCCGGCTTTGTCCTCGCGTTTCTGGTGCTGGCCGGGTTGAATTCCTTTGGGGTTATCCCCGCAGTGATCGCCGATTTTCTAAGCCAGACGTCGCGCTGGCTGTTGCTGACTGCCATCGCTGCGGTGGGCATGAAGACCAATCTGAAACAGGTGCTGGCTGTCGGGGGGGCAGCCATCGCTCTGATCATCGTAGAAACACTATTTATTGCCGGGCTGATCCTGGCGGGGATCACGGTTCTAACCTGATCCAAAGGAACAATTAAGGGAGGCCAGATGACATTCCAGCAACCCCAGGTGGACACGTCCCCTGAAGTATCGGACGAGATCCGCAAAACGACATGCTACATGTGCGCCTGCCGCTGTGGCATCAATGTGCATATGAAAGACGGCAAGGTTGCTTATATCGAGGGCAACCGCGATCACCCGGTCAACAAAGGTGTGCTCTGTGCCAAAGGCTCCGCCGGCATTATGCAGGTCAATGCGCCTTCGCGGCTAAAAGCACCGCTGAAGCGGGTTGGGCCGCGTGGGTCAGGTGAGTTCCGCGAGATTTCCTGGGATGAGGCAATCAGCACCGCTGTTGGCTGGCTGAACGAGCTGCATGAGACCGCGCCGCAAAAGCTGGCGTTTTTCACGGGCCGTGATCAGTCGCAAAGCTTTACCTCGTTCTGGGCGCAGAATTTTGGCACGCCCAATTATGCGGCACATGGCGGGTTCTGCTCGGTCAATATGGCGACGGCTGGTATCTATACCATGGGCGGCGCGTTCTGGGAGTTTGGCCAGCCCGATTGGGACCACACCAAGCTGTTCATGCTGTTCGGTGTAGCCGAGGATCACGACAGCAACCCGATCAAGGCGGGCTTGGGCAAGATCAAGGCGCGTGGGGCCAAAGTGATTGGCGTCAATCCGATCCGGTCAGGCTATAACGCCATTGCAGACGAATGGGTTGGCATCACGCCGGGCACCGACGGGTTGTTTATTCTGTCATTGATCCATCTGCTGATGAAGGCGGGTAAGATCGATCTGGACTACTTGAGCCGTTATACAAACGCGCCAGTGCTGGTGAATGCAGCTGAGGGGCCTGAACAGGGTCTGTTGATGCGCGACGATGATGGCAAGCAGCTGGTCATCGACCGCAACACGGGCCAGTTGACCGCCTTTGACAAGCCCGGTGTGCGGCCCGATCTGGCAGCCGTTTACGAAAAGGATGGTGTCACCCACCGTCCGGTGTTCCACCAGATGGCCGAGCGTTATCTGTCCGAGGACTACGCCCCCGAGGCTATAGCCGAACAATGCGGCATCCCAGCTAAGCGCATCCGCGCAATTGCAGGGGAAATCGCCCGCGTTGCCTTTGATGAGGCGATTGAGCTGGATCAGGAATGGACCGATTTTCGCGGTGAGAAACACGCCAAGATGACAGGCCGCCCGGTCAGTTTCCACGCCATGCGAGGGATCTCGGCCCATGCCAATGGCTTCCAGACCTGCCGCGCGCTGCATGTGTTGCAGATCCTGCTGGGTACGGTTGAAGTGCCCGGTGGGTTCCGCTTCAAACCGCCCTACCCCAAACCAGCCGAAGCCCACCCAGCCCCGCATTGTGACAACCGGCCAGGTCAGCCACTTGACGGCCCGCACTTAGGCTTTGTGCAAGGCCCCGAGCATCTGGCGCTAAAGGAAGACGGCAGCCCCGCCCGGATCGACAAAGCCTTTACCTGGGAAAACCCGATGTCCAGCCATGGGCTGATGCATATGGTGATCTCAAACGCCTATGCCGGGGATCCCTACAAGATCAACACGCTGTTCATGTATATGGCCAACATGTCGTGGAACTCGTCCATGAACACCAAAGGTGTGATGGAGATGCTGAGTGCGCGCAATGACAGCGGCGGATATGTGATCCCGCATATCATCTATTCCGATGCCTATAACTCGGAGATGGTCAGCTATGCCGACCTGATTCTGCCCGATACCACCTATCTGGAACGCCACGACTGTATCTCGCTGCTGGACCGCCCGATCTGCGAGGCGGATGCGGCGGCGGATGCCATCCGTTGGCCGGTTATCGAACCCGACCGCGATGTGCGCGGGTTCCAATCGGTGTTGATTGAGCTGGCCAACCGGATGGCGCTGCCCGGCTTTACCAACGAGGATGGCACGCCTAAGTGGAAAGACTATGCCGATTACATCGTCAACCACGAACGCAAGCCGGGCATTGGGCCGCTGGCGGGCTTTCGCGGTGAAGACGGTGATAAGGTTGGCCGAGGCGAAGTGCATCCCGAGCAGTTGGACAAGTACATCGAAAACGGCGGCTTCTTCGTCGAACACATCCCAACCGAGGCCAGCTATTACAAACCCTGGAACAGCGCCTATCAGGACTGGGCTGTGGGCATGGGCATCTTTGACAGCCCACAGCCCTACCTGTTCCAGCTTTACGTGGAACCGATGCGCAAGTTCCAACTGGCGGCCGAAGGCCACGGCGAGCGGCAACCACCGGATCACTTGCGCGAACGGATCAAGCACACTATGGATCCGCTGCCGATCTGGTATGACACCGACCAGCAGGGCAACGAAGGCTACACCATCAACGCCCTGACCCAGCGCCCTATGGCGATGTACCACTCTTGGGGCGGTCAAAACGCCTGGCTGCGGCAGCTGCACGGGCGCAACCCGCTGTATGTCCCAACCAAACTGATGCGTGAAAACGGGTTGTCTGACGGCGACTGGGCTAAGGTCAGCTCGCCGCACGGCGAAATCACCGTGCCGGTAATGGAGATGGCGGCGCTGAACGAGAACACCGTCTGGACATGGAACGCCATTGGCAAGCGAAAGGGCACCTGGGGGCTGGAAGAGGACGCCCCCGAGGCCACCAAGGGCTTCCTGCTCAATCACCTGATCCACGAGTTGCTGCCACCCAAAGGCGACGGCATGCGGTGGGCTAATAGTGACCCTATTACGGGGCAAGCGGCTTGGTTCGACCTGAAAGTGAAACTTGAGAAGGCAGGTGCACCGGACGATTTGACGGAAAGTCAGCCGGCCTTTGCGCCGCTTGACTCGGTCATTCCAACAGGCCCCAAAGAATTAAAGTGGAAGGTAGGCAAATGACTGAGCTCCCAAACTCCACTGATCGCAAAATGGGTCTGGTCATTGACCTGGACACCTGCGTCGGCTGTCATGCCTGCGTGATTTCCTGCAAAGGCTGGAACACCGAAAACTATGGCGCTCCGCTCAGCGATCAAGACCCTTATGGCAGCGATCCTTCGGGCACATTTCTGAACCGGGTGCACTCGTTCGAGGTACAACCACAGGCTTGCGGCACCCAACCCGCGCCTGCTGCGCAGCTCACCCACTTTCCAAAGTCCTGCCTGCACTGCGAGGACGCGCCCTGTGTTACCGTCTGCCCAACCGGCGCCAGCTACAAGCGGGTTGAAGACGGCATTGTGCTGGTCAATGAAAGCGACTGTATTGGCTGCGGGCTATGCGCCTGGTCTTGCCCTTACGGCGCGCGCGAGCTGGATCTGGCGGCCGGAGTGATGAAGAAATGCACGCTCTGTGTGGATCGGATCTATAATGAAAACCTAGAGGAAATCGACCGGGTGCCAACCTGCGTGCGCACCTGCCCAGCGGGCGCGCGGCATTTTGGCGATCTGGGCGACGCGGATAGTGATGTGTCAAAACTGGTGGCCGAGCGCGGCGGCTTTGATTTGATGCCCGAAATGGGCACCAAGCCGGTCAACAAATACCTGCCGCCGCGACCCAAGGACCAAATCGAAGATCAGATAGACATCCTTGCGCCTCTGCTGGCCCCGGTCACAGGAGACGCAGGCGGCTTTATGGGCTGGCTGGACAGAGCTCTCGACAAGATACCCGGAGGAGCAAACTGATGCATCCAGCCCCTTCAGTTATCGTATTCACCACCCTGTCCGGTCTTGGCTTTGGCCTGTTGATCTTTCTGGGTCTTGGCTTGCCGGATGTCACCGGTATGGTTGCCTTTGTATTCTTTGCCATTGCCTATGCTTTGGCGGTCGGCGGTCTGCTGGCCTCGACCTTTCACCTTGGCCACCCTGAACGCGCGCTAAAGGCGTTTAGCCAGTGGAAAACCAGTTGGCTCAGCCGCGAGGGCTGCTGCGCCGTTGGTGCATTGGTGGCGATGGGGCTGTATGGCTTTGGAACTGTGTTCCTTGGCACCGCTTGGCCCTTGGTCGGCCTGATTGGCGCCCTCCTGAGCCTCGCCACGGTTTTCACCACCTCAATGATCTACACCCAGCTCAAGACAATCCCGCGTTGGAATATGCCGCTGACGCCGGCGCTGTTCCTTAGTTTCTCGCTGGCAGGGGGGGCTTTGCTGGCTGGACAGGAAACCGTGGCAACTGTTCTGCTGATCATCGCCGGCGGAGTGCAGCTGGCCTATTGGGTCAAAGGCGATCAGGCCTTTGCCGCCTCGGGGACCACACTTGCAACGGCAACCGGGCTGGGCAACGGCGGCACCGTACGCGCCTTTGAGCCACCACACACCGGGACCAACTATCTGCTGCGTGAATTTGTTCATGTGGTAGGGCGCAAACACAGTCAGAAGCTGCAGGTGATAGGCTTTGCACTTGGCTTTGCCCTACCGGTTTTGTTGCTGGTTCTGCCGTTCAATGGATTGATGCTGAAACATATCATGGCCGCCGTGGCGGTGCTATCGCATCTGGCCGGGGTGGCCTGCACGCGCTGGCTGTTCTTTGCCGAGGCTGAGCATGTGGTGGGGTTGTATTACGGAAAGCGGTAAAAATCAGGGGCATCCAGATTGGGTGCTCCTAATTTTGGTCCAGCGTTGAATAGCTGCCGCCTGAACGGGTTGACCGCCATCAGCAGCAACGGCGTGCATGGGTTTGTGCAGGCAACGGAGTTGGAGATCGTGGGCGGCAAAATTCACCGCATTTATGTAGTGTGCAACCCGGACAAGGCGCGGCATTTGTGAGGGTTTTGGGTGCCCTAAGCCTCCCATTAGGCTACTAAATAAAATCAAACAATTTTCAATGACGTATTAGGAGCAACAATGGGCACATGGAGTTATCACATTGGACACGACGACACCTTTGCTGACGTTTATGAGTGCTTCTTTGACCACTATAATGGCGGCATGGCGGCTGAACTCGCGTCACAGCGCGTACTTGAAGAGTTGTCCGATGCATTCACAGACAGTGACGACAGGCATGAGGCCCATTTCGCTCTAGCCCTTGCGCAGTGGGAAACTCAGACATTAGACGCTGAGAGTCTTAAGACAGTCAGCAGTATTATTGCTTCTGGAGAAAATCTTGAGAACTGGAAAGACAGAAGTGCCAGTCAAGCGGATTTAGGTAAGCGCGGTGCTGCATTGGAAAGCTTCCTGAAACAAATAAGTCAGCCCCGCCGAACCAAAAAACGCCGCAAAAAGCCCAAACTGGACATCATCGAGAATGTCTTGGTCAATCGCCCAGCCCCGGACAGCAAAAAGTCTCTGATCGTTACGGAAGTCTACGTGAACAACGAATTCACAAACACGACAGGGATGGTAATGTGGGGCGATGGTGGCGGTGGAATATTCCACTTCACACAACCTGGACTGGAATGCTCAGCCAAATGGCTAGATGCGCAGAATCTGGAAATACGATTTTCGAACATAGTAGAAAGTGATTTGCAATTTGGAGCGGGCGACACACGCGAAGCCTTTTTTTGCGGCGACCGGGTGTCACTGTCGTTCCTGTTCGACTGATCGCGGCTAACACTTTCAATATGCCTCAAAAAAGGCGGCTCTCCGGGTGGAGGCCGCCTTGATCATTAGAAATGTAATAGACCTACAACAGACCAGCGTGCGCCATTGCAGCATCAATCGCCGCCTTGGTGCTGTCCTGCAGACCAGTCAGTGGCGAACGGACCTCTTGGCGGCACAGGCCCAGTTTGCTGAGACCATATTTGGCACCAACCAGACCGGGTTCGATAAAGATCGCCTCGTGCAGGGGCATCAGCTTGTCCTGATACTCCAGCGCCTTAGCGTAATCTCCGGCCAGTGTGGCGGTCTGGAATTCAGCGCAGAGTTTCGGTGCGACATTGGCGGTAACCGAGATGCAGCCAACGCCGCCATGGGCATTGAAGCCCATGGCGGTGGCGTCTTCGCCGGACAGCTGCACAAAATCGGCGCCACAGGTCATACGCTGCTGGCTGACGCGGGCGATATCACCAGTGGCGTCTTTGACACCGACGATGTTTGGCAGCTTGGCCAACTCGCCCATTGTCTCGGGTGTCATGTCGACAACTGAACGGCCGGGGATGTTGTAGATGATGATCGGCAGGTCAGCGCAGTCGTGTGCTGCGGTGAAATGCGCCACCAGCCCGCGCTGTGTTGGCTTGTTGTAGTAAGGTGTAACCACCAGAGCCGCAGCCGCACCGGCGCGCTTGGCGAATTCGACAAAGCGAATCGTCTCGACCGTGTTGTTTGATCCGGCACCGGCGATCACCGGCACCCGGCCAGCCGCTGCTTTGACAACTTCTGCAATGACGGTCTCGTGCTCGTCATGGGTCAGAGTGGGGCTTTCGCCAGTGGTGCCAACGGGGACCAAACCGGTTGATCCCTCGCTGATCTGCCATTCCACAAGGTGTTTAAGTGCATCCAAGTCCAACTCGCCGTTGTTAAACGGGGTGACGAGGGCTGGCATAGAGCCTTTGAACATGGACACGCTCCCTTAGCTGTGCTTCTCAAGCGGGCGACTGCCCGCCTATGTGGTGCACCTGCCGATAAATTGAGTTGAACCCGGCAAGTCACAGATTATCGTCAATGGCTCTAGCCTTGGTTCATTGGGAAATGCAAGTGATGACACGCATTCTAACCTATCTTGCTCTGATTTCTGTGCTTTGGGCTCTTCCTGCCGCAGCGCAGCAGGGTCGTAATCTTGGGGCGGCACTAGATTTGATGCGCTCCGAGAAATGGACGGAGGCCGCGCAAAAGGCGGCCAAGTCAGGCGATGTGGCGGCCGATGTGATCGAGTGGCATCGACTGCGCGAGGGCATGGGGTCGGCGGATGACGTGTTGGCGTTTCTGGCGCGACGTCCTGATTGGCCGGGGTTGGCCTATCTGCGCCGCAGGGGTGAGACAACCGTTGCAGCGGCTGGAACCGATACGGTGCTGAAGTTCTATGCATCCGATTCCCCACAAACTGCCGAAGGCGTGTTGAGCTATGCCAAGGCGCTGATTGCCAGTGGCAAACGCGGCGACGGAGAAGCCAGTCTGGTGGTCGCCTGGCGCACAATGGCGATGGGATCCGGGCTGCAAGCCGCCTATCTCAAGGATTTCTCTAAACTGTTAAAGCCTCATCATGCGGCACGGCTGGATCGGCTGCTGTGGGACAATCATCTGGTCAGTTCGAAACGGATGTTGTCGCTGGTGCCCGACGGGGACCGAAAACTGGCTGAAGCCCGTATCGCCTTGCAGGAACGCGCGCCCGGGGTTGATACCAAGATCGAAGCCATTCCGGCCAAGCTGCGCAATTCTGCCGGGCTGGCGCATGACCGGTTTACCTGGCGTGACCGCAAGAAACGGCGTGAAGATGCGATCAAGCTGATGCTGGAACGCAGCGCCAGTGCATCAGGCTTGGGAGAGCCAGAGCAATGGGCTCGGCGCCGTAGGGATCTGGTGCGTCAGGACATGCGAGATGGCAATAACCAGCGCGCCTACCAACTGGCAGCCCGACATTTCACCACGCCCGAGGCAGGGTATAACTACTCGGATTTGGAGTGGCTGGCCGGCTATATTGCGCTGCGCAAGCTGAACGACCCGGCAACTGCCGTGCAGCATTTTGATCGGTTTCTGGATTCGATCGAAACGCCGATATCAATCGGGCGTGGTGGCTATTGGTTGGGCCGTGCTTTTGCCGCAATGGGCGAACCCGACAAGGCGCACGAAGCCTATGCGCTAGGGGCCAATTATCAGACCTCGTATTATGGGCTATTGGCGGCAGAACAGATTGGCCGACCCTTTGATCCGGCACTAAAGAACCCTCCCGTGGTTCCGTCTTGGAAGCAGGCCGAGTTCGCCAAGTCTTCGGTGACCAAGGCGGCGTTGATGATGATTGATGCGGACGAGTTGGATCTGGCGGAACGCTTCCTCACACATCTGGTCGAAGGGCTGGACGAAGTGCAGGCGCAGCAGTTGGGATTAATGGCGGTTGAGATGGGCCATGCACATCTGGCAGTGATGATTTCAAAACGGGCCGCGCGGCAGAGTATGGAGCTAAAGGGCGCCTATTTCCCACTGCATGCTGTGTCGAAGAAAGAGCTGCCGATGGCCAAGGAAATGGTACTGGCGATTTCGCGGCGTGAAAGCGAATTTGATCATGAGGTGATCAGTGGTGCCGGGGCGCGTGGCTTGATGCAGGTGATGCCGGCCACTGCCAAACTGGTGGCAACCGAACTGGGTATTCTGGCCAAACACGCCACCTCGAGATTGACCGCCGAGTGGGACTATAACGCCAAGCTGGGGGCCAACTATCTGGCCGGGCTGGCGGGTAAATTCAACGGCAATGTGGTGATGATGGCCGCAGGTTACAACGCCGGACCAGGGCGGCCGATCACCTGGATGGAACGCTACGGTGATCCGCGTGATGGCATCCCGGATATTGTCGACTGGATCGAACACATCCCGTTCAACGAGACCCGCAACTATGTGATGAGGGTCACTGAAAGCCTGCCGGTGTATCGCGCACGGCTGGGCAAAGATCCTCTGCCCATTCCGTTTTCGCAGGAACTGTCTGGCTCAACCCTTCGCGCGTTCGCGCCATAGGGTAAACAGGCCTGCGGCGAGAATAATCCCAGCCCCAATGGCGACGTTGCTGCGGATCACTTCACCAAATACCCAAATCCCCAGGATTGCGGTCCATATCAGGTGGGAATAGGCAAAGGGCTGTACCGCGCTGGCCTCGGCCATCTCGTAGCATTTGATCAAGAGCCAGTGCCCCAAAACGCCAAATACACAGAGCAATCCCATCCACAGCCAATCCGTACCGACCATTGGTTCCCAGAACCAAACACCAACTGCCGTCGTTACAACAGCCCCGGCAATGCCCGTCCAAAAGAAGCTGGTGGCCGTACTGTCGCGCCGGGCCACATATCGGGTCAACAAGCCGTAGACGGCAAACATCAACGCCGAGATAAACGGGATGACTGCGGCAGGATTAAACACACCCGTCCCCGGCTGCAGAATGACCATAACGCCGATCAACCCCACCCCAATCGCCATCCAGCGGCGCCAGCCAACCTTCTCGCCCAACACCGGACCACTGAGCGCCGCCACCAATAGCGGGTAACAGATGAACACGGCCTGGCTTTCGATCAGCCCAAGCAGGGTAAAGCCATAGACAGCAACCGCGACTTCTGCCGCAAGCAACACGCCGCGCAGGATCTGCAGGCCAAGTTGATCGGTCTGTGCTGTTGCCCGGATGCCGCCAGGCGCGCGGGCGGCCAGAAACACCACAAAGGCGGCAAAGAACCAGTAACGCACCATCACCACCATATTGGTGTTGTAAGCCTCGGCCAGATGCCGCGAGATGCCATCTTGCAGGGCAAACACCACCGTCGCCCCGATCATCAGCATGACGCCCATCGGTACGTTATTGGTTTGCGTTTGCGCGGTCGCGGTCTGTGTCATGGCATCTGTGCCCTTGTCATATGCCGCTTACGCCCAAAACCGGGCACACGGGTTACGTCAAATCCTGCATCCTTTAGCCCGCGCCGCACAAAACCAGCGGCCGTATAGGTCGCAGCACTGCCTTCGGCTTTGGTATGACGCGCCACCTGATCCATCAGATCAGCCTGCCACAGCTCGGGGTTCTTAGCGGGAGAGAACCCGTCCAGAAACCAAGCATCGGCCTGCCCTGTCCACTCTGGCAGCGACGCCCGGGCGTCGCCTATGATCACCTCAAGCTGCAAAGTGTCCTGATCACAGATCCCGCCACCCTGCCAATACGGTAGGAACCGCTCGGCCCAGGGGGTGATCTCGGGGAAGGCCGTCAGCGCCTTAGCCATATCTGCTGGCGCCATGGGAAAAGCCTCAAAGCTGGTGAAACGCAGCGGCGTGGTCATCCCCGCCTCTTCCCAGGCCTTCCAGGCGGTCAACATGCTAAGCCCGGTGCCAAAGCCAAGTTCCGCAATCTGAAATCCCGGTGCGAAGCGCTTGGGCAGATCGTTGCCAGCCAGAAACACATGCTCGCCCTCGGCCAACCCGCCTTGCAGCGAGAAATAGGGGTCATCAAACTGATCCGACACTGGAATGCTGCCGTCACGCCAGCTGAGGCGAGCCTGCTGGTCTGCCATGCGAATATCCCCTAGATGGTGGTTTGGAACGGCGCGACACTGGCGAAAGGTCAAACAAATGGCAATGGCGGACATAACAGTGCGTGGCGCGGGAGCCTTTGGACTGACAATCGCATGGGTCTGCGCCCGGCGTGGGGCCAAGGTGCAGGTGGTTGATCCATTTGGCGCGACCTCTGGTTCCAGCGGCGGTTTGGTTGGGGCTTTGGCCCCGCATGTCCCGGAAAACTGGAACC
>MAAY01000051.1:0-3514 GCA_002162795.1 Rhodobacterales bacterium 56_14_T64 | reverse complement strand
AGCCGTTGGCGATCGGCTTCAACTGCGCCCTGGGCGGCAAGGAAATGCGCCCCTACGTGGCCGAACTGTCGCGGTTGAGCGACAGCCTGATTTCCTGTTACCCCAACGCCGGCCTGCCCAACGCGTTCGGCGAGTACGACGAGCAGCCCGAGGAAACCGCCGCCATTCTCCGCGGCTTTGCCGAGGACGGGCTGGTGAACATTGTCGGCGGTTGCTGCGGCACCTCGCCGGATCACATTGCGGCCATGGCGCGGGCGGTCGAGGGGATTGCGCCGCGCGTGCCGGCGGCGCACGTGCCGGTCATGCGCCTGTCGGGTCTGGAGCCGCTGACGGTGACGCCCGAGCTGGGCTTCGTGAACGTCGGTGAGCGCACCAATGTCACCGGCTCGGCCGCTTTTCGCAAACTGATCAAGGAAGGCGACTACACCGCCGCGCTCACGGTCGCCCGCCAGCAGGTCGAGGCCGGTGCGCAGGTGATCGACGTGAATATGGACGAGGGCATGCTCGAAGGCGTGGAGGCCATGCAGACCTTCCTCAAGCTGATTGCCTCCGAGCCCGACATTTCGAGGGTGCCGGTGATGATCGACAGCTCCAAGTGGGCGGTGATCGAGGCCGGCCTGCAGTGTGTGCAGGGCAAGCCCATCGTCAACTCCATCTCCATGAAGGAGGGCATCGAGCCGTTCCTGCATCAGGCGCGGCTATGTCGCCGCTACGGGGCCGCCGTGGTGGTGATGGCGTTTGACGAAGAAGGTCAGGCCGACACGCTGGAGCGCCGCAAGGTGATCTGCCGGCGCGCTTACGATCTGTTGGTGGACGAGGTCGGTTTTCCGCCTGAAGACATCATTTTTGACCCCAACGTGTTCGCCGTGGCCACCGGCATCGAGGCGCACAACCGCTACGGACTCGACTTCATCGAGGCCACCGAGTGGATTCGCCAGAACCTGCCGCACTGCCATATTTCGGGCGGCGTTTCCAACGTGAGCTTCAGCTTCCGCGGCAACAACCTGGTGCGCGAGGCGATCCACAGCGTGTTCCTCTACCACGCGATTCAGCGCGGCATGGACTTCGGCATCGTCAATGCGGGCGTGCTGCCGGTGTATTCCGACCTGCCGACCGAACTGCGCGACGGGATCGAAGACGTGATCCTGTTCCGCCGTGAAGACGCCGGGGAGCGGATGCTCGACATCGCCAGCCGCTTTCAGGGCGGCGGCGCCGGCGCCAAGCAGACGATGGATGAAAGCTGGCGCGAACTGCCGGTGGGCGAGCGCATCACCCACGCGCTGGTGAAGGGCATGGATGCCCATGTCGAAGCTGATACCGAAGAACTGCGGGCCGAAATCGCGGCACGCGGCGGCCGCCCCATCGAGGTCATCGAAGGCCCGCTGATGTCGGGCATGAACGTGGTCGGCGACCTGTTTGGCGCCGGCAAGATGTTTCTGCCGCAGGTGGTCAAATCGGCGCGAGTGATGAAGAAGGCGGTGGCCTACCTCATCCCCTTCATCGAGGCCGAGAAGCAGCCCGGTGACGTGGCGCAGGCCAAGGGCAAGATTCTGATGGCGACGGTGAAGGGCGACGTGCACGACATCGGCAAGAACATCGTCGGCGTGGTGCTGCAATGCAATAACTACGACGTGGTGGATATGGGCGTCATGGTGCCCGGGCAGAAGATTCTCGACGCCGCGCGCGAGCACAAGGCCGACATCATTGGCCTGTCCGGCCTCATCACCCCCAGCCTCGATGAGATGGTCAATCTCGCCAAGGAGATGCAGCGCCAGGGCTTCACCATTCCGCTGCTGATTGGCGGCGCCACCACCTCGCGCGCGCACACCGCGGTGAAGATCGACAAGGCGTATGAGGGCCCGGTGATCTGGGTGAAGGACGCCTCACGCTCGGTGCCGGTTGCGGCCGCCCTGCTGTCGGCCGAGCAGAAGCCGAAGCTGGTGGCCGACACCCAGGCCGAGTACGACCAGATCCGCGAACGTCACGGCAACAAGGACCGGCAGCAGAAGTTCGTGACGCTGGCGGCTGCCCGCGACAACCGCACGCCGCTGGACTGGGCAGGCTACGTGCCACCGCGTCCGCGCATGCTGGTGCAGCAGGCCAAAGATGTCTGCGAGGGGCCGGCCTGTGACCATCACCACGAGCACGCCACCCAATTCGTCAAGACCTTCAGGGACTACCCGCTGGCCGAGCTGCGCGATTACATCGACTGGCAGCCGTTTTTCATCGGCTGGGAGTTGAAGGGGCGCTACCCCGACCTTCTGAACAACCCCGCCTCGGGCGAGACGGCGCGCAAGCTGTTTGCCGATGCCAATGCCATGCTCGACCAGATCATTGCTGAAAAATGGATCACGGCCAGCGGCGTGATCGGCTTGTTCCCGGCCAATCAGGTCGATGACGACGACATCGAAATCTATTCCGACGAGACCCGTTCCGAGGTCAAGGCGCGGCTGTGCAACCTGCGCCAGCAGTCCGAGCATCGCGCCGGGGTGCCGCATCGCTGCCTCGGGGACTTCGTCGCCCCCAAGGCCAGCGGCCTGCGCGACTATGTGGGCGCGTTTGCCGTCACCACCGGGCTCGGTGCCGATGAACGCGTCAAGGCGTTCAAGGCTGCGCACGATGACTACAACGCCATCTTGCTGGAGTCACTGGCCGACCGTCTGGCTGAAGCCTTTGCCGAACGCCTGCACCAGCGGGTGCGCAAGGAGTTCTGGGGTTATCAGCCAGACGAGCATCTCGACAACGCCGCACTGATTGATGAAAAGTACCTCGGCATCCGCCCGGCCCCCGGCTATGCCGCCTGCCCCGAGCACACTGAAAAAGCCACGCTGTGGCAGTTGTTGGACGTGGATGCAAACGCCGGCATCACCCTCACCGAAAGCATGGCCATGTGGCCCGGCGCCAGCGTTTCGGGCTGGTATTACAGCCATCCCGAGTCTCAGTATTTCGTCGTTGGCCGTTGTAACCGGGAACAGGTTGAAGATTACGCCCGGCGCAAGGGCTGGACGCTGGCCGAGGCCGAGAAATGGCTGGCGCCGAATCTGGGCTACGAACCGGAAGATTGAGCCGGGCGTCGGTTGCACCGGCAAATGACGGCTAGGGTCGCCGCACCAACAACGGAAGAGCGCTCGCTGCGCGCCGGTCATTGCGACGCTCTCCTGAACTGCAGGAGCGTGCTGTGAAAAGTCGGATCAATGTGTGTCGGGTGGGGCCGTTCCCGCGGGTCAACCCGCCGGTGTTCATCAGCTCGGCGTTGGTGGTGGTGGCGTTCGTCCTGTTCGGGGTGTTCTTCAAGGACGCGGCCGAAACCGCGTTCAATGCCTTGCAAGGCGTCATCACCCACTATCTGGGCTGGTATTACATGCTTGCCACCAGTGTGTTCGTGGGCTTCGTGTTATGGCTGCTGATGTCCCGCTACGGCGATATTCGTCTGGGGGATCCGCACGAAAAGCCTGAGTTCGGCTACTTCTCCTGGTTTTCGATGCTGTTTTCGGCGGGGATGGGGATCGGCCTG
>MAAY01000037.1:27571-66134 GCA_002162795.1 Rhodobacterales bacterium 56_14_T64 | reverse complement strand
ACGCATTACTCATGCCATGCTCGCGGCACAACTCTGAAACCGGCACGCCGCCTTCGCCCTGACCCAAGATCGAAAGAATCTGCGCCTCAGTGTATCTGCTTTTCTTCATTCAAAAAATCCTCAGTCATTCTTGCCGAGAAAATTCTACTTTCGCATCCCCTTAGTTTCGGGGGGGATTACCGTTTAACCGGCGCTTGGGTGCGCGGCTTTACGGATAATTACTACTCCCCTGGGGACGTAATCATCGTTTACTACGCGCTCGACGAGCCATGTTGCTGTGTGCTCAGGAAGCCAACCCCTCTGCCCAAAGCGAGGCCCTATCTGGATCACGGGCTTCTGAAGTTGGTGCCGTTCATCTGTCACAATTAGTCGGAACAACTATCCCTTTTTGAATTCGGATCCGGGCGGTAAATCAGCCGCCATCGTCTAGACCCTGATCAAGACCTGCAAACTCAACCGCGTATATCCAGAGGCTTGGCTCGCATGAGTGCTGCAGCGCATCCAAGACCATCCGGCCTTCCGCCATAAACGACAGGGGCTCAATGCGTCCAGCATCCTGCCTGTCAAGACCGGTCTTTGTCTACCCAGATCGGGTTTGACCATGCACGCTTGCCGGTGCGATCAATGACGGTCACGCGGAGCCAGGGAGACTGAGACAATCGGTCCAACGCCAAGCGCCCGGTGGTCATCGACACCCCGTGTTGGGTCGCGGTTGCGGTCCCCTGCCCCTGTACGATGATCGTGACGCAAGCAGAACACTCCACTTCGATCCGTCCCTCGCGGTAGCGGATGTCATGAATTTGCGGACCTGAGCTGGAATAGTACTGGCCTTGCTTCAAGGCGTGCAACAGCGCCTCAGGAGAGTTCTCGGTTGCTTTGACCATAACCCAGCCGCCAAAATGGTCAGGAGTGTTAAAATGGGCATCATCTGTTGCAATCAAATTGAGGGGCCGACCCTCGTTCAGCAACGGCTCCAATGTGGAAAAGCCCTCACCACGGTCATTGTCTGCGGCGCAACCATAGTTGTAGACTTCCACCGCATGGGCGGCGGTGACACTGCTCGCATCCTGATGTGTCATGCCGGACCAATGCGGGTGTGCAAGAGCCACAAAGGCGCCTGCATCACGGGCCCGCTGAGCAATGCTGGCGGCCGTTTCAGACCCCTCGACAGCATTGAAATGCGGAGCATCTGGCGGGGCGAAGTCCAAAGGAAGCCCAACTGCAACAAGATGCCACAAGTTGCCATTCCCCATAGCGCCGGTGTGTAATTCAGCGCCCAAAATGGTGGTGAAACCGTCCTTGCGGCAATGTGACGTGTCAGTTATCGGATAGTCAAACAATCCAACAAAGTGATCCGTCAGGGCGATAAAATCATAGCCTTCGGCGCGATAGCGGTCACAGACCGTTTGCGGGTCCAGGGCTCCGTCGGATTTGGTGGAATGAGTGTGCAGGTTTCCACGGTAGAACCTGCCTGTGGCAGAGAAAATACTAGTAGGCATGGGGATTCTCGGTATTTGTTTGTGTGGCTACAAGATCTGGTTGAGAAACTTTTGCGTGCGGGCGTGCTGTGGGTTGCCAAAGAATCCAGCTGGATCGTTGGTCTCGACAATGTCGCCTTCGTCCATGAAAATCACCTCGTCGGCGATGGTTTTGGCAAAGCCCATTTCATGGGTGACCACGATCATAGTCATGCCGGTGTCGGCCAACTCGACCATCACATCCAGCACCTCTTTGATCATTTCTGGATCAAGCGCCGAGGTTGGCTCGTCAAACAGCATGATTTTGGGGCTCATGCAAAGCGAGCGCGCGATTGCCACCCGCTGTTGCTGACCGCCGGACATCTGGCCAGGATATTTGTTGGCCTGCTCGGGAATTTTCACCCGTTCCAGATACATCATTGCGGTTTCAATCGCCTCGGCCTTGGCCATTTTGCGCACCCAGATCGGGCCGAGGGTCAGGTTTTCGAGGATTGTCAGATGTGGGAACAGATTGAAGTTCTGAAACACCATGCCAACTTCTGTGCGGATGTGATCCAGATTTTTCAGGTTCTGTCCCAGCAAAATTCCATCCACCAGAATGTCACCTTCCTGATGCGTTTCCAGTGCATTAATGCAGCGGATCAGCGTCGATTTTCCAGATCCCGAGGGACCGCAAACCACTATCCGCTCGCCTTTACGGACCGTCAGATTGATGTCTTTCAGCACATGGAAATCACTATACCATTTGTTCATTTGGTTGATTTCAATGATGACCTCGCTTGAGGCGGCAGAGGCCAACTGGCCCTGTGAGGTGACACTCGTCATATTGTTTTCCCGGTATCTTTGGTCAATGTTTGTTGCCAGCCGATAGTTTCACTTCGAGATGCCGACTGTATTTTGACATTGAGAAGCAGAGTGTAAAGAACAGGATTGCACCGAATATCAGCGGCTCCTTGTGCAAGCCAATCCAGGGCACGTCTTTGCTGATGGATCGCAGCATGCCAAGGATGTCGTACAACCCAATGATCGACACCAGTGTTGTATCTTTCAGCAGTCCGATAAAGCTGCCGACGATGTTTGGGATCATATGTTTTAGCGCCTGCGGCATGACGACCAGCCCCATGGTGCCCCAGTAGCCGAGGCCAATAGTGTGGGCGCCCTCAAACTGACCCTTTGGAATGGCCTGCAATCCGGCGCGCACGGTTTCGGCCATATAGCAGGCGTTGAACAGCACCACGGCGATGATCACCTGCACCAGTTTGTTGAGCACAAAGCCTTCGGGCATGAACAGCGGGAACATGGTGGTGGCCATGAACAAAACGGTGATCAGTGGCACCGACCGAAAAATCTCGATAAATCCGGTGCTGAGCACCCGCACAACCGGCAACTTACTACGCCGTCCCAGGGCCAGGATGATGCCGCCCGGCAGGGCCGAGGCAATGCCAATGCCCGAAATCACCAGGGTGAGGAACAGGCCTCCCCATTTGGTCCAGTTGACCACCTCGACGTGCCAGCTCATCTGCCAGAAAAACACTGCCGCGTAGACCAGACCAGCCAGCAGCAACAACAGGTTGCGTTGGCTTTTTTCTGCTGCGGAGGTTTTGCCAAATAACTGGATCACAAAGACATTCAAGCTCACCCTGCGGGTCAACCCGGTGATCATGTTGGCCATGTTGATCGCAAATGCGACAATCGCGCCGGTGACCATGATCTGCAGGAACAGATTTTTGCTGCCGCCGGCAAACAGGTAACCTGCCAAGAACGGGTAAAAGGCGATTACGCTGACTGCGATCAGAACTTTGCCGTTTACGCGACCCATCCACAGCGGCGCCATCCACAGCGCCAGCAGCAATCCGCCAAAGTTAATACGCCAGATCTGATCCCGCGGGTAGCGGCCGTAGAAAATGTTGTCGAACCAGTCGATTACCCCGGCCCAGCAGGCGCCTGTCAGGCTGTTATTGAAACATTCTCGGCGGTTTTCAGCGACGAAAGTCGCGTCCCAAAAGCCCCAGATAAAGACGCTGCTGAGGGTCAGGTAGATGACATACAGTGTCACCAGTGTCAGCAGAGTATTGAAGACCGAGCTGAACAGATTTTTGTGCAGCCAGCCGACAACGGAGGTTTCCGACAGCGGGGCTGCGCGGGCGGTGGTTTTCTGCGCTTTGATAATCGCCATGGCTCAGCGCTCCACCAGTTGGACACGTTTGTTGTAGATGTTCAAAAAGAACGAGATGGTCAGGCTGATGGCCATGTAGAATGCCATGGTCATGCCAACCATCTCCACCGCATACCCGGCTTGGTTCAGCCCCGTCTGCATGAACAACGACACGATATCGGCATAACCGATAGCAATGGCCAGTGACGAGTTCTTGACGGTGTTCATCCAGTTGCTGATCAAAGGCGGCACAATGGCCGGCATCGCCTGCGGGATGATCACCAGCGCCATGACCCTGCCCGGCTTCAGGCCAATGGCCATCGCGGCATCTTGCTGGCCCCGGTCAACTGACAGGATACCAGCCCGCACCGACTCGGCAATATGTGCGGCGTGATAGATGCTCAGCGCCACAAGCAGCGCCAGAAAGGCTGGCGGCAGGCTGGTGCCACCCTGAAAATTGAACCCCGTCAGGGCAGGCACATCCCAGTCCAGCGGCATGCCAGTGGCCACAAACACCAACCCCGGCAGCAAAACAATAACCGCGAACGATGGCAGCAGGGTTTTGATTTGAGTGCCGGACTTGTCTTGCAGCTTGCGGGTCTGGCGCCGGAAGATGATCGCACTGATGATAGCAACAGCCAAGGCAACAAGGGTCATCCAGAACAATTCACCTGGGATTGGCGACGCCATGTACAAGCCGCGATTGTTCAACAAGACCCGCTCGGCCCCAAAGGACAGATCAATGGTTTTTTTGACCACAGGCAGCAGGCTGAACACGCCAATATACCAGAAAACCACTTGGATCAGCAGCGGCACATTGCGGAAAATTTCCACAAAGGCCAACGCCACCTTGGCGACCAGCCAGTTTGGCGACAAGCGCAGAACGCCAACAAAAAAGCCAAGCACAGTGCTGATGGCAATGGCCAGCGCCGAGATCAGCAGCGTGTTCAGCGCTCCGATCAGAAAAATACGGCCAAAGGTACCAACGCCGGGTGTATAGTCGATCAGCTTGAAATCTGTATCGAAACCGGCCGTTGCATTGATGAAACCAAAGCCGGTGTTCATGCCGCGGGCTTCGAGGTTCTGGGCGGTGTTGGTCACCAGATACCAGGCCAGAAATCCAACGATCCCAGCGGCCAGAACCTGATACATAGCCGCGCGCACCCGCTGGTCCTGGAACAGATTGAACCGCTCTTTTGGCCGTATACGAACAGCAGGCATCGATTCAGTTTCAGACGTCACAATGGCATTCCGGTTTTGATGTGATTGCGGCGCGTACATCTCGTCGGCCTATATTGAAGGCGCCGGACCAAAAGCCCGGCGCCACACTATGGTTAGCGCATTGGCGGCGAATACATCAGGCCGCCTTCGGTCCAGAGCGCGTTCAGAGTACCGGCACGTTTGATTCCGATCGCCTGCTCACCACTGCCAATATAGGCGTCATAAATCTCACCATAGTTGCCAACAGATTTGATGATGTTGTAAGCCCAGTCGGTTTCCAGCCCCAGCCCTTCATTCAGGTTACTCTCGCCACCCAGCATCCGCAGGACACTTGGGTTGGTCGAATTGGCCTTCATATCGTCGACATTGGCTTTAGTAACACCCAGTTCTTCTGCGGTGATCAGCGTGTAAATGCTCCACTGCACAACATCGCGCCATTGGCTATCACCCTGACGCACAGCCGGAGCCAGCGGTTCTTTGGACAGGGTCTCGGGCAGGATAATGTGATCCGCAGGCACCGGGAATGCGGCGTTATTGCCAGCCATGGAGGATTTGTCGTTGCTAACCGCATCGCAGCCACCGTTGACATAGGTGTCATCGCGCACGTTAAAATCTTCGAATGTGACCTGGCTGATTTTGAGATCATGCAGGCGGCTGAAATCGGTCAGGTTCAATTCCGACGTCGAGCCGGTTTTGACGCAGACTTTGGCACCCTTCAGCTCCAGCGCGCTGGTGATGCCACTGTCGGCACGAACGGTGAACCCCTGACCGTCGTAGAAAATAGGCGGCAGGAAATCGATGCCCAGCTGCGTGTCGCGGCTCATGGTCCATGTTGCGGTGCGCGACAACATGTCAGAGTCGCCATTAGCTAGGGCAGTAAAACGCGCCTGACTGCTAACAGATTGAAATTCTACAGCATCTTTTGAACCAAAGATGGCTGCGGCCACGGCCTGGCAGATAGAGACATCGAGGCCGTACCAGTTGCCTTCTGAATCCAGATTATAAAATCCCGGCGACGGCGGACCAACCTGACAACGCAGATGGCCACGCTCTTTGACGGTGTCCAATGTTCCCGCAGCAGAGACAGCAGTGGCGCCTGAAACAGCCATTGCAGCCGCAGCTACAGCAATAAGCGAGGCAGAATTTGTTTTGATTATCATGCAGTTTCTCCCAATTTCATACTGATGTTTGTAAGAAGCTCGTAGCGGAGCTGTCCAATGCCAATATTTTCATTTTGATGCAACAATTGCATGACACGGCTGGAGAAGACTGAAATTTGTGCCTGCGTTACTTAGGTGTCGGTTCCAAATCGCTGACTGTTACTGCAGTAGCGCTTGCCAAAACGTTTCCACTCTTGGCTCATTGAATTTGCAACACCGATAAATTTTAATGTCGACAATGATATCATCTTCCGGGTCCGCGGCGCGCACCAATCGTCCATTGCCCAGATCTTCGATCACTTGGGTACTTGGAATCCAGGCAAGACCAAACCCTTCTACAGCCATCGCTTTCAATGTAGTCCCACTTGAGGAATCATAGACAGAACGGAAATTCAGGCCGCTGTATTTCGTTTCCATATGATGCCGGATGGGCCAGGGCGATTGCATGGAAAGTGTGTGGAGGCAGGGGATTGGTCCCTTGGGCCTGTCGGGCAGCCAGCAACTCGCCGCTCCGGTGTTATTTGGGCAAACGACGGGAACCAGCGCTTCGGTACCCAGCGTTAGAGAGGTGAACAGTTCGGTGTCATCCTGAAAACCAATTTTTGGATCCTCATAGCATATAAAAAAATCAACCGACCCATCTTCCAGCGCCGCGAAATAGCTGCCGACTGTACTATACTCGGTTTTGACAACAAATTGATTGGCTTCGATATACGGCTGAAGACTCTTGAGCCAAGCTGGCATGAATATCTGGGCCAGCGTGCCAAGCGTCGCAAACCGCATGCGTTCCTTGTCTTCTTGGACTACTGTCTCAACCGCCTCTTTTGCCGTTGCGGCAAGATCTACAATCTCCTGCGCAACTGGAAGGAACAGTTTCCCCGCCTTGGTCAATTGTGATGGGTTGCCGGTTCGATCAATCAGAGGTGCCTCAATCCAGGCTTCAAGTGATTGAATGCGGCGGCTGAAAGCAGGCTGCGATACATAGCGCTGCTGGGCGGCAATCCGAAAGTTGCCGACTTCACTTAGCGCCAGAAAGTCCTTGAGCCACTTGAGCTCCATAACCTGTCCTCATTTGCTGTCACCGAGGCGAATTTCGATAGTCATTAGCAATATTTGGACCGAATTGTTATGGTTTTTGCAAGAAACTGACGCGCATTCAAATTCTCGCGTCTAGTAGCCAACAAGTCGCCTGCAGTGTTGCAATGGTGTCCTGTGCTAAAGCTGATTGTTGGGGCCGCCAGTTCGAAAATCTGGATCATGCTGTACGAGTGATTACACCCGTCTAAGTGAAGCTGTTTGTCAAAAGGCGTAAAGCGCCCTCTAGTGGCGGTCGAGGTCATGGGAGCTATTCTGTGGGCGGGGCTAAATCCTATACTCCTGATGTTTTCAAAGAGTTACACTCTAATCGGGCAACAAACTGTGTAGCAAACGGTTTTTGGGTTGCCCCGCCCCTGACCTACATGTATCAGACCCCAAGTGCCGATATGGTGGAATGGTAGACACGAGAGATTCAAAATCTCTTGCTTCACGGCGTCCCGGTTCGAGTCCGGGTATCGGTACCAACTCACAACCAGTTAAAATCATGCTGATGCTTGCTGACGTAGTCACGCGGTCATATAGCGCTCATACCAGATTATCAGGGTTTCGACTTTTGAGCTAATCCCACATTTTCTGGACTGGACCTGTCCCGCTTGTGTGCCGCCCCACGTGCTCGTTTATGCCATCATGCGTTCCAAAGCGGACGGGCTTTTCCTGTCCAATGCTGAGTACCTGCGATGGTGAAACCTTCTTATGAAGCCCAGTGCAACATGTTGCCCTCATGGCATTTAGGCAGAAACTGTTCAAATTTATGTTAAAAGCAAAAAGTTACACCCACCTCCTCACCCATTTAGAAAAGAGCACAAAGAAGCCCTCTACGTCTACCATTCCGCCACTCGGGCCTTGATGCATTCTCGAGGCCAAACCAGCGCTAACGACCAAAGACAGATCTCCCTCCAATGCCAACATTTTGACAATTTTTCCGTACCGCTTGTTGACCTGCCACCGACAGCGGTGTTCAACCCTATGCAACAGGTAATTGGATGAAAATTTATGCTGCGCAGCCTATATAACCGCACTATGGCCCTGGCCGATCACCCGCATGCCTTGTGGTGGCTTGCCATAGTGGCTTTTGTCGAAAGCTCGTTTTTCCCGATCCCGCCAGATGTGCTGATGATCCCAATGATCCTGGCACGCCCGACCCGCGCCTGGCTTATTGCACTTGTCGCGTTGGTGGCCTCGGTGTTGGGCGGGCTTCTCGGCTATGCCATCGGAGCGTTTTTCTACGACGGCATTGGTCAGCCGATACTGGAGGCCATGGGCAAAGGCGACGCGATGTTGGCCTTTAACACCAAGTTCAACGATTTTGGCTTTTGGGCCGTGCTTGGCGCCGGCATCACCCCGTTCCCGTTCAAGGTGATTACCATCATGTCAGGCTGGACGGGCATGCCGCTTGGAACCTTTGTGGCAACTGCTATTCTGGCGCGCGCGTTTCGCTTCTTCTTGGTCGCGGCCCTTTTATGGAAGTTTGGCACACCCATTCGTGACTTCATCGAAAAGCGTTTGGGGCTTGTTTTCACCGTCTTTATCGTGCTGCTGTTCGGCGGATTTCTCTTGATCAGGTATCTCTGACCCATGCGTCGACTTTTAATTCTTGCCGCTGCTGGCGGCTCTGCAGCCCTGCTGTTAGGGGCCCTTGGCTTTCAGTACATTGGTGACATGCCACCTTGCAAACTGTGCTACTGGCAGCGTTATCCGCATGCCGCTGCTGTTGGTATTGGTGTTTTAGCGCTGCTGATTCCCGGCGCAATATTACCATATTTAGGCGCGCTGGTAGCTTTGACGACCGCCGGCATTGGCCTCTATCACAGTGGCGTCGAACTCAAATGGTGGGAAGGCCCAAGCACCTGCACGTCCGGCCCCATTGCCAATCTAACACCAGAACAGTTGATGGAACAGATCATGGGCGCGCCTTTGGTACGCTGTGATGAAGTTCCATGGGAGATGTTCACTCTGTCGATGGCATCCTGGAACGCCATCGCATCCCTGGTTCTGGTCGCAGTGTGGATTGCGGCCGCAAAATCCACCAATCGGGTTTAACGCTTTCACGGATCCGAGGCCGCAGGAATCGCGGCCTCAGGTTTCTTTCTTGGTCGACAATAACAGATTGGTCTCGCTGCTGACCACGCCATCAAAGGTACGGATTTTGGCCAGAGCGGTATCCAGCGTTTCCAATGTCTCGGTGCCCAGCTCGACAATAAGATCCCAACGGCCATTGGTGGAATGAATGGCCCGCACTTCGGGGATACCCTGCAATTGGCGGGTTATCCGATTGGCGCCGCGCCCTTCGATACCAATCAGCATCAGCCCACGCACCGGATCGCGCAGGACATCCTCTTTGACAACAACTGTAAACCCCAGAATGTCGCCTCTCGCCTGTAACCGCTCGATCCGTGCGCGAACCGTGGTCCGTGAAAGGTTCAGCTGAATCGCCAAATCTGATAACGAGGCACGCGCATCATGGCGTAGCGCTGACACCAATCGTTCATCCGTTTTGTCCATAGAGACTTCCGTTTTGATAATTTGACCTCCTTTATGGACAAATTTTCCGCTGTATTCCACCGCAAAACGGAGATCAATTGAGGCCAATTGAAACCCCAACCAAGGAGGTCAGTCCGTGACCCCGCAAAACTGTATCCTCATAGGTGCTCCAGTGGACAGCGGCAAACGCCGGGCTGGCTGCTTGATGGGGCCCGATGCCCTACGCACCGCAGGGCTGTCTTCTGCATTGACCAGCCTAGGCCATCAGGTCGAAGATTTTGGCAATTTGGCCCCTGCCCCATATGATCCAGATGTGACCGATAGCCCGCTATTTTCTCCCAATGAAACCATCGGTTGGACCAAACAGCTGATCGAGGCCGCCGAACAGGCGATAGCCATTGGCCTACCCATTTTTTTGGGCGGCGATCACGCGTTATCGCTCGGTTCGGTTGTGGGAGTGGCAAATTACGCCGCCAGCCAAGGCCGACCTCAGTTTGTGCTTTGGCTGGACGCCCACACCGATTTTCACACCCCACACACAACTGATAGCGGCAACTTGCACGGCACCCCGGTCGGATATTTCACCGGGCGGTCCGGTTTTGAGGGATTTCCTCCGGTGCAAAACCCTGTGCCGCAGGAAAACGTCTGCATGATCGGGCTGCGCTCAGTAGACGGTCCGGAACGTATGGCTCTCGAAGCCACCGACATCCGCCGCTTTGACATGCGCCAGATCGACGAAGGCGGCATTGCTGGACCGCTGGCCAGTTTCCTTGCCCAGGTTACGCGCGCCAATGGCATGTTGCACGTATCGCTCGACGTCGATTTCCTGGACCCATCGGTTGCCCCCGCCGTTGGCACCACAGTGCCCGGCGGCGCCACAGTTCGCGAGGCACATTTGGTCTGCGAAATGCTGCACGATTCAGGCCTGATGACCTCGCTTGACCTCGTTGAGCTCAATCCTTTCCTGGATGAACGCGGTCGCACCGCACATCTCATGGTTGATCTCTGCGCCTCAGCCCTTGGCCGCCGCGTTTTCGACCGCCCAACCCGGAGCTTTCAATGAGCCACAACACCCAACCCTCGGACAAGGCGTTGGTGCCTTTTGTAAGCGTCGACAATATGATGCGCCTCATTCATCATGTAGGAATCGAGCAAATTCTCTGCGATCTCGCCGCCTATATCGAGGATGACTTCAAACGCTGGGAGCTGTTCGACAAAACGCCTCGGGTGGCCAGCCACTCGGACGTTGGGGTCATTGAGCTGATGCCGACATCAGACGGCGAGGCTTACGGCTTTAAATACGTCAACGGCCACCCCAAGAACACCTCGGAAGGGCTGCAAACCGTCACCGCTTTTGGCCTGCTGGCTGATGTCTACACCGGTTATCCAGTGCTGCTGACCGAGATGACAATCCTGACCGCGCTGCGCACTGCTGCGACCTCAGCGATGGTGGCAAAGTTCCTGGCCCCAAAAGGCGCGGATACCATGGCAATGATCGGCAACGGTGCACAGTCGGAGTTCCAAAGTCTGGCGATGAAGGCTATCTGCGGCATCACCTCGGTTCGGCTATATGACAAAGATCCTGCCGCCACTGCCAAATGTGCGGCCAATCTGGCAGGCACCGGCTTGGATGTGGTGATCTGCAAGTCTCCCGAACAAGCCATCGAGGGCGCACAGATCCTCACCACCTGCACCGCAGACAAACAATGTGCCACCATCCTCAGCGACAACATGGTTGGTGTCGGCGTCCACATCAACGCCATTGGTGGCGACTGCCCCGGCAAAACTGAACTGGCTGCAGGTATCCTGTCGCGCTCGGATGTCTTTGTAGAATTCCCAGAACAAACTCGCATCGAGGGTGAAATCCAGCAAGTGGCCGAAGATTTCCCAGTTACCGAAATGTGGCAGGTGATCACCGGTGCCAAGCCGGGCCGCAGCAGCGACCGTCAGATTACCCTGTTCGACAGCGTCGGCTTTGCCATCGAGGATTTTTCGGCGCTTCGTTACATCCGGGATCGCATTAAGGGCAGTGATTTCTTCTTTGAACTCGACATGTTGGCCGATCCGGATGATCCACGCGATCTATTCGGTATGGTTCAGCGCGCCGCACCCTGACAACAATTGGCCCGGCGATACCGCCGGGTCACTCATCGTTTATCGAGGCCGTCGCAAAACTGACAAGACCAGAACCGATGCATTTTCTGTCATCCTGTGGACTGTAAATGGTTCAATGCCATGAATAATTTTAAGTCATGGCCTCACCTTCCCCCCTTAAAGACCTCCACATTTCTGATTTCCGATGTTGGATCAACTGAGAGCAGCCCTCATGTACCATGTACCAATCAGTCAATGATCTCTCTTGAAGTGTCGCCAAGCTCACTCTACGCTTAGGAAAAGAGCTATTGTCCAGGTGGTCTCAAGATGCGTGCGAACAAGCGGGATGAGTTGGTGCAAAAAGCGCTAACCGTGTTTTACGAGAACGGCTTTAACGCGACCGGTATGGATATGTTGGTGAAAGAAACCGGCATATCTAAAACCTCGATGTACAAGCACTTCAAAACCAAAGAGGATTTGATCCTGGCCGCGCTTCGCCTAAGGGACGAACTTTTTCGCAATATGGTGCTGCGGCGGATGGAAGAGTTATCCGATACGCCCAAGGGGCAAGTTTTGGCAATGTTTGACGCGTTGGCCGAATGGTTCCTTAGCCACGAATTTCATGGCTGCATGTTCATCAAAGCCTCTTGCGAGTTTCAAGACAAGAACCATGCCATCCGTCGCCAATCGGCCGAGCACAAACTGTTGATCGCAGAACACATTCAGAAATTGCTTGTGGAAGCCGGGTACGGCGCTGCCGAGGAACTAACACGTCAATTAATGGTGCTGAAAGAAGGTGCCATCGTTGCAACACATGTCAGCCAAAGCAAAACAGCAGCCGAGGATGCCAAAAACGTAGCGCAGATATTGCTTGAAGGCTCAAGCGCCTAACCACCCGGATTAAATTCTGACAGCGACACGCCTTTGTCGCTTAATTCCAGAAATGCCCCCGGAGCCAGAGCGGTCCAACCATCTTCGTCCGGCTCTAACGGTTCGGACACCACAGCCCAACCCTGTCGGGTTTCACTCCACCGGTAATAGACGGATGGCGCGATGTGATCAGATGAATACCGTACCGCAAACAATCGCTTACCATCTGAAAACGCCGCCGACAGGCGCATATGCGGGGTGCTGCCACGCTGGCGAGACAGGCTCTCTAACCGTGCAACTGCGCGGCTCAGAGCGCCTTTCGGATCTCGATCAAGCCCCTCGCCCAATGCCATCAGAAACAGAACTTCGCTATCAGTCGCACCTTTTCGATGCTTGTATAAATCATCTGGCACGCACATATCGGCTTGCTTGCGGAAATGCTCAAAGCCACCTGCCTGACCATTGTGCATGAAGCTCCAGGTGCCGACAGTAAACGGGTGACAATTGTTGCGGCTGATTGCTGAGCCAGTCGAGGCGCGCACATGGGCCAGAAACAGCCCGGATCGGATGTGATGCGCCACGGATCGTAGATTTGGGTCGGACCAGGCCGGATATACATCACGGTAAAGACCCGGTTCCGGGCGGGTGTCATACCAGGCGACCCCAAACCCATCCCCATTGGTTGAGGTTTTGCATTCCTCAGCCTCTTGGCTTTGGGCGATCAGCGAATGGTCAGGACGTGAGATAATATCTTCGAGAAAGATCGTTTCTCCCAAATAGGCAGCCCATCGACACATGGTGGTATCCTTCGCAGTCAGGAGTGAAGTTGGTCAAGTCTTCCAACTCATCGCCATCCCTATACAGGGCGCACCAACAGGTCGAGTGTGGCAGCGCACAATCAGCTGTTCATTCTTATGGCTTGCAGCGTGAAATGCGGTCGGCAGGCGACAAACATCGCCGTTTCTGGACCTACATTGCCTGCAGAATTGAGTATGAATTTATGCAGCCATTATTCCGATGGTTTTTCCTTAGCTCACCCCGAAAGCCCATTATGCCCGTCCAGTATCTATACCTGATTGTCGCCGTCGTGGCCGAGACCATAGGCACCACAGCCCTACAAGCCAGCCAGCAATTCTCTCGGCTTCTGCCGTCGCTGCTTGTCCTGGCGGCCTATGGCTTTTCATTCTACATGATGGGACTGACTCTGCGGTATATGCCAGTGGGAATAGTTTATGCGATTTGGTCCGGGCTGGGTATCGTCATGATTGCCGCAATTGGCTATGTGGTTTTTGACCAACATTTGGATCTACCAGCGGTTTTTGGGATGGTACTGATCGTGATTGGCATCCTGATCATTCATCTATTTTCGAAATCCTCTGGTCACTGAACTGTAGGTCCGAAGGCACGTCGGGAAAATCATGGCGGCTATGATGTCGCGAAGATGCATTTTCTCTGGCCTTTGGCTGGCGATCACGCTATGGGCGCATCAACTCCCTTACAAAGGCTGACTTCATGGAACTGCGCAACATCGCGATCATTGCTCACGTGGACCACGGTAAAACTACCCTGGTGGATGAGATGCTGAAACAATCCGGTGTTTTCCGTGACAACCAGGCAGTGGCTGAACGGGCCATGGATTCCAATGATCTGGAACGTGAACGCGGCATCACCATCCTTGCCAAAGCCACCTCGGTGGAGTGGAAAGGCACTCGCATCAATATCGTCGACACCCCCGGCCACGCCGATTTCGGCGGCGAAGTTGAACGGATCCTGTCGATGGTAGACGGCGTTGTGCTGCTGGTGGACGCCGCTGAAGGCCCGATGCCACAGACCAAATTTGTGACTGCCAAAGCACTTGCGCTGGGGCTAAAGCCGATCGTAGTCGTCAATAAAGTCGACAAACCCGATGGTGAGCCAGACCGCGCACTGAATGAGTGTTTCGATCTGTTTGCCAATCTGGGCGCTACGGACGAGCAGCTTGATTTCCCCACTATGTACGCTTCCGGCCGTTCTGGCTGGGCTGATATGGAGCTCGACGGACCACGCAAGGACCTGTCAGCAATGTTCGACCTGATTGTTGAGCATGTCCCTGCCCCAGAACAGCAAACCCGCAAAGACGAGCCATTCCGGATGTTGGCCACCACGCTGGGCCACGATGCTTTCATCGGCCGCATGCTTACCGGCCGTGTCGAAAGTGGCACTGTGAAGGTCGGCGAAACCATGAAGGGCCTGTCGCGCGACGGAACTTTGATCGAAAACTTCCGGGTCACTAAGGTCATGGCCTTCCGCGGCTTGGAACAGCAGGCGATCGACGTGGCCGAAGCTGGGGACATCGTGTCAATTGCCGGTATGGCAACGGCTACTGTGGCTGATAGTATCGTGCATCCCGATGTCACCGAGGCGCTTGAAGCGCAGCCGATTGACCCGCCGACTATCACTGTCACCTTTGGCATCAACGACAGCCCTCTGGCTGGCCGTGATGGTAAAAAAGTGCAGTCACGTGTGATCCGTAACCGTCTGCTGAAAGAAGCAGAAACCAACGTTGCCATCCGCATCACCGACACCCCAGGCGGCGACGCCTTTGAAGTGGCCGGCCGTGGCGAATTGCAAATGGGCGTTTTGATCGAAAACATGCGTCGCGAGGGCTTTGAACTGTCAATCTCGCGGCCGCAGGTTCTGTTCCGTGACATCGACGGCGAACGCCATGAGCCCGTCGAAGAAGTCACCATCGATGTCGATGATGAATACTCGGGCGTTGTGATCGAAAAATTGACAGGCGTTCGCAAGGGGGCACTGACCGAGATGAAGCCAGCCGGTGCGGGCAAGACGCGCATCATCGCGCATGTACCATCGCGCGGGTTGATCGGTTACCAGGGCGAATTCATGACTGATACCCGTGGCACGGGCGTACTGAACCGGGTATTTCACGAGTGGGCTCCCTACAAAGGTAAGATCCCAGGCCGCCGCGCTGGTGTACTGATCTCGATGGAAAATGGTCAGTCGGTGGCGTTCGCGCTGTGGAACCTCGAAGAGCGTGGAAAAATGTTCATTGGCGCTCAGGCAGATATCTATCAGGGCATGATCATCGGCGAGCACAGCCGTGAGAACGATCTGGAAGTGAACCCGCTGAAGGGCAAAAAGCTGACTAACGTTCGGGCCTCTGGCACCGACGAAGCTGTACGCTTGACCACCCCGATCACCCTGTCGCTGGAACAGTCGATTGCCTATATCGACAATGATGAATTGGTCGAGGTCACACCAAACGCAATTCGCCTGCGCAAGCGTCACCTGGACCCGCATGAGCGTAAACGCGCGTCTCGCGCAGCCGGCTAATGAGATTTGGGCGCCCAACGTGGCGCCCTTTTTTCACTGTAAAATAAAATGGGCACCGGAAAAATCCGACGCCCATTTTGTTTTAGTAACACTCACTGACACAAACGAATAACCAAGAAGACTTGCCTACTCGCTGGTCTCCACCACCATCAACTCGCGTTCGGATGCTCCGCGAGCATGGGTCAAAGCCTGTTGATATTCGGGACTATGGTAGCATTCAACTGCAGCATCAACGCTGGGAAACTTGGCCACAACATTACGCGGCCGTTCCTTGCCCTCTAGCTGAACGAACCGGCCACCACGTGCGATGAACTCTCCGCCGTGTTTGGCAATCGCGGGTCCCGCCAATTCCGCATATTTTCCGTATGCTTCGGCGTCGGTCACCGTTACATGTGCAATCCAAAGTGCGCCCATATTATCCTCCCAGCACGTTTTCCGCAGCTTTAATCGCCGCTTCTGAATTTGTTGCGTCCCTACCGCCGCCCTGCGCCATGTCCGGACGGCCGCCACCGCCCTTTCCACCCAATTCGACCACAGCCGCCTTGACCAGATCCACAGCCGACAGGCTGCCTGTCAGATCCTTGGTGACGCCTGCGGCCACAGCCGCCTTGCCACCTGTGTCCGCAATCAACAATACAGCGCCTGATCCCAAACGCTCTTTGTGTTCGTCAATAAGGGCGGGCAAGTCACGACCGGACACACCAGTCAGCACCTGAGCCAAAAAGGCTACCCCGTTGACTTTTTTCGCGTCTTGACCGCCGCCCTGCCCAGCACCACCAGACATCGCCAATTCCCGGCGCAGTTGGGCAACCTCATTCTGCAAAGATTTACGGTCGTCCATCAGCGATTTAAGGCGATCAACAACTTCATCCGACTGCGCTTTCAATGCGCCTGTTACGGCGGCCAATCGTGCAGATTCTCTCTCAAGATGAGCAAAGGCCGCAGCGCCAGTCAGAGCTTCAATCCGGCGAACACCAGACGAAGAGGCGCTGTCCCCAAGTAATACAAAAGTGCCAATATCGCCGGTCTGCTTCACGTGGGTCCCACCACACAGCTCGATCGAATAGGTCATGCCATCGCGCCCTTTGCCTGTATCGGCTTGGCCCATAGACACCACACGAACTTCATCACCGTATTTTTCACCAAACAGGGCTTGAGCCCCAATTTCGCGCGCGTCATCTGGCGTCATAATGCGAGTTTCAACCACGGTGTTTTGGCGGATATAGGTATTCACATCAGTGGCAACTTTGGACAATTCTTCAGCCGACAGTGCCTTGGAGTGGCTAAAGTCAAACCGAAGACGATCAGCCGCATTCAGCGAACCACGTTGTGCAACATGCTCTCCCAATGCATCGCGCAGGGCTTCGTGCAAAAGGTGTGTCACCGAGTGATTTGCACGAATGGCTGTACGACGCGCGTGATCGACCTGCAGCTGTGCAGCTGTGCCTGCATCAATCCGACCCTCGGTTACCTCAGCACTGTGACTGAACACACCTGCAGTCTTTCGGGTTATCGTCACCTTCGCCACACCGCTATCGGTACGGATCACGCCGCTATCGCCGACTTGGCCGCCAGACTCAGCATAAAAAGGGCTTTGGTTCAGAATGATCTGAACCGTCTCACCCAGATTGGCGGATTTTACTTCGGTTCCGTCTTGAACCAGAGTGGCGATCTGCCCCTCGGCCTGCTCAGTGTCATAGCCAAGAAAATCGGTGGAGCCATGAGCTTCCGCAATATCAAACCAAATGGTGCTATCAGCCGCCTCTCCCGAGCCAGTCCAAGCAGCACGTGCCTTGGCTTTTTGCTCGGCCATTGCAGTATCAAAACCATCGGTATCAACTGTACGACCCTTTTCGCGCAGCGCATCTTGGGTCAAATCCAATGGGAATCCAAAGGTGTCATACAATTTGAATGCGGCGGCACCAGGCAACGGAGCGCCCTGCTCCAAAGAGTCCAATTCGTCATCCAGCAGTTTCAACCCACGATCCAACGTTTGCTTAAATCGTGTCTCTTCCTGCAGCAGAGTTTCTTCGATCAGTGCTTGTGCTTGGCCCAGTTCAGGATATGCGGCACCCATTTGTTGCACCAATGTCGGTACCAACTGGTACATCACCGGATCCTTGGCACCCAGCAAATGCGCATGGCGCATGGCGCGGCGCATGATCCGACGCAGCACATAACCACGGCCGTCGTTTGATGGCATCACCCCATCGGCAAGCAGAAACGAGGTCGAGCGAAGGTGATCGGCGATCACCCGGTGATGAACGTTTTGGTCACCATATGGATCAACCGACGTGGCGTTGGCCGAAGCCTCAATCAGAGTTTTGAACAGGTCAGTGTCATAGTTATCATGACTGCCCTGCAACAGTGCGCCAATGCGCTCCAGCCCCATGCCGGTATCAATTGACTGCATGTCCAGCGCTGACATTGAGCCGTCTTCGAACTGCTCATTTTGCATGAACACCACGTTCCAGATCTCGATGAACCGATCGCCGTCTTCATCTGGGCTGCCCGGAGGTCCGCCTGGAATGTGGTCGCCGTGATCAAAGAAAATCTCGGTACACGGACCACAGGGACCGGTCGGACCCATCTGCCAGAAATTGTCACTGGTCGGGATCCGGATAATCCGGTCATCACTAAACCCTGCGACTTTCTTCCAAATGTCGGCCGCCTCGTCATCGGTGTGATAGACGGTCACCAACAACTTATCCTTGGGGATGTCGAATTCCTTGGTCAGAAGCTCCCATGCATAAGAGATTGCCTCTTCTTTGAAGTAGGCTCCAAAGCTGAAGTTCCCCAGCATTTCAAAGAATGTATGGTGCCGAGCGGTATAGCCAACATTGTCGAGATCGTTGTGCTTACCACCAGCCCTAACGCATTTTTGTGCAGAGGTCGCCCGGGAATAGTCGCGTTTTTCAACTCCCGTAAACAGGTTCTTGAACTGTACCATGCCTGAATTGACAAACATCAATGTCGGATCATTGCGCGGCACCAATGGACTGGATGCCACCACCTCGTGACCTTGTTTGGAATAATAGTTCAGAAAGGTGGAGCGGATATCGTTCAGAGTTGGCATTTTTGGGTCTCTTGACGGGCATTGGACAGCGTTCCGAGCAGGTGTAGCTGTCGCGCCCCGCGCTGTCCACAGTTGCCAGTGGTCCAACCCTAACGAAAAAAGGGTGCAAGCAACGCTGCACCCCAATTTGATTATATTCAGAGAGGTTTAAGCCTCGAGGATATCATCCTTGTCGCCCAAATCGGGACGATCAAACTCCAGCCCGTGCGCCGCACGGATCTTGTCTTCGATATCGATGGCGATATGCATATGTTCGCGCAGATAGGTTTTCGCGTTTTCACGACCCTGACCAATCCGTTCGTCACCATAGCTGAACCAGGAGCCAGATTTATTGACCACACCGGCCGCAACTCCAAGATCCAGAAGTTCACCCATTTTTGAGATGCCTTCGCCATACATGATGTCGAATTCCACCTGCTTAAACGGCGGAGCCACTTTGTTTTTGACCACTTTCACCCGGGTGGCGTTGCCAACAACCTCGTCACGGTCCTTGATGGCGCCAATGCGGCGAATATCCAGACGTACCGAGGAGTAGAACTTCAACGCGTTACCACCGGTGGTGGTTTCCGGCGAGCCAAACATCACGCCAATCTTCATGCGGATCTGGTTGATAAAGATCACCATACATTTAGACTTGCTGATAGACCCAGTCAGCTTGCGCATTGCCTGGCTCATCAGACGCGCTTGCACCCCAAGGCTACTGTCGCCCATGTCGCCCTCAAGCTCAGACTTGGGGATCAGTGCCGCCACGGAATCAACTACGATCATGTTGACCGCGCCAGAGCGCACCAGAGTGTCGGTGATTTCAAGGGCCTGTTCACCTGTGTCGGGCTGCGAGATTAGCAGCTCTTCCAAGTTCACACCCAGTTTTTGCGCATACATCGGGTCAAGTGCATGTTCCGCGTCCACAAAGGCACAAACACCGCCTTTTTTCTGTTGCTCAGCAACACAATGTAGCGTCAATGTTGTCTTGCCCGAGCTTTCAGGCCCGTAGATTTCAACAATCCGCCCCATCGGCAAGCCACCAATGCCAAGTGCAATGTCCAACCCCAACGATCCAGTTGAACTGGCCTCAATCTCCGGAATGGCATTGTCGCCAAACTTCATGATCGAACCCTTGCCGAACTGCCGTTCAATCTGCGCCAGAGCGCTATCCAGCGCCTTTTGCTTGTCGCCGCTTTTCTTGTCTTTCATGGTCAAAAGATCCGCCATATTCCCTTGTCCCTCTCTATGTGTCACACCATTGCCCGGGCGGCAATCACTGCTTTGTTCTCTTCTTGTTCCTTATGGGACTAAAGCGAGAACATTGCAAATGAAAACTTCCCTCCCTTAGTGTTTGTCCATACTGTCAACGAATGGTTTACAACCGTTAACCATATGATTTTTTTAACCGGAACTTTACGATGCTGGTATTTTTCAAAGAACGACTGGTTCTACTGTCGGTCCCCAAAACGGGAACAACGGCTTTTCACACTGCCTTGCGGGATCGCGCTGATATTGTGATCTCGGATCCGCCAGAACTGAAACATGCGCCGCTGTATCGCTACAATCGGTGGATCCGACCTATGTTTCAAAAGGTCTGCGATGTTGAAATGGACGTCGTCGCAGTTATGCGAGAACCGATCAGTTGGCTGGGGAGTTGGTACAGATTCAGACGGCGCCCCTTTATGGAGGGTAAGGAAAACGCGACCACCCATGTCAGTTTTGACGACTTTATCCTGGCCTATTGCAAGGGTAAGCGACCAGGGTTTGCAAATGTCGGCAGTCAGGCCAGATTTCTTGAAACCCAACCCAATGGCTGTGCTGTGAGCCACTTATTTCGCTATGAAGACCAGGGCAGGTTGATTGAATTTTTAGAGGCGAGATTGTCCACAACTATGGACCTCAAGAACGAAAATGTCAGCCCAGCGATGGATATACATTTGTCGTCGCAAGTCGAAGACATTTTGCGCCGCAAATGTTGCGATGAATTTTCTCTGTATGACAGCATCAGCTAAGCCATCTCACAATCTGGAATATCCGGCGGGGGCGACCAGTCGACCCCCATTGTTTCTGTCAAAGCAACTGTTCGTGCACCGTTTCTGTAAGCTGGTTCAAAGAGAACGGTTTTGGCAGGAAGACAGAATTTGGTACATTTGGCTCGGAATCACCAAATGCCCCTTCGGCATATCCCGACACAAACACCACCCGCGTATTGGGGCGGGTCTTCAATGCCTCGCGCACCCAACTGGGGCCATCCATACCCGGCATTACGACATCAGTAACAAAGACATCCACGTTCAAACCCGGATCCTCGAGAGTCCGCAGGGCATCCTCAGCAGATTCGGCTTCAAGAACAGTGTAGCCGCGCAGTCGCAGCGCACGTGATGCAAAGGCTCGCACCGGGGCTTCGTCTTCTACCAGTAGCACGACTCCTTCGCCGTGTTTTGGTGCACTTGCTTCGACTTTTGCCCTGGGCGCTTGGGGTTGCGTAGAATCAGCTTTGTGGACTGGGAAGTATAAGATAAATTCGGTCCCCGTTCCTTTGATTGAATCAACGAATATATAGCCGCCAGTCTGTTTGATAATACCGTACGCCGTCGACAGGCCCAGCCCGGTACCCTCTCCGGTGCGTTTGGTGGTGTAGAAAGGTTCAAAGACCTTTGGAAGTTTGTCAGGGTCAATCCCCTCACCTTCGTCCAGCACTTTGACTGTCACCCAATCCCCTGCCGGGACCGTGGCCCGGTTGCGCTCAATCGGTCGGTCGAGTGAGACCACCTCGGTTTCAATGCGGATCTCGCCCCCTTGCGGCATTGCATCGCGCGCATTTACCACCAGGTTCATCAACACCTGTTCCAGCTGCCGTTTATCGGCGCGGATCGAGCGCATCACCGGATCATGGCTGAGCGTCAGAGTAACTTTTTCGCCCACCAGGCGGTTCAGAAGATGGGTCAAATCGGACAGGGTGTCTCGCAGGTCCAGTACTTCTGGCAGCAGCGTCTGCTTGCGTGAGAAGGCCAATAGCTGGCTCACTAATGCTGCAGCACGGTTGGCATTCTCATGAATCTGTATCAGATCACCATAATCCTGATCACCCTGGTCATGGCGCAGCAAAAGCAAGTCACAGTGGCCTGAAATCGCAGTCAAAAGGTTGTTGAAATCATGGGCAACGCCGCCAGCCAACTGGCCAATGGCCTGCATTTTCTGGCTTTGTACAAATTGTGCTTCCAGTGTCTTTAGCTCAGTCGCGTCATTCAACACTGCAATCAGAACCGTGGCACCCTCTTCGATGGTCCGGCTAAGAGTAACCTGGACAAACACCTCTTTGTCACGTCGCGACAGGCGAAGAAATTCCGATTTGTTCGGAGCCAAGCCATCCGCAGTATCGCGCAACCAGTCAGCCATCGGCCGCCCCAGGCCCTCCATCAACTGACCCAACTTCATGTCTTTGCAATTGGCGACACCCAGCAAGCCAAGTGCCAGTTTGTTCACAGACAGAACTTCGCCGCTTGGGGCAATTTTGAGGAACGGCACTGGCAGGTTTTCAAAACCGGAATGCCCGTCAGACAACTCGGCGCTGTCCGTCTCAAGAAAATACAATTCAGTGCGCCCCTGAGTGCGCGTATTTTCGACAACCAAAGCCTGGATAGGTCCATTGCCAGTGGTCATCGTGTTGACTTGCCCGGATCGCACCGGCAAATCCACAAACAGCCGGTCCAAAGATTTGATCCGACCGCCAATCAGGCCGCGGGCCGCTTCGTTCATGAACAAGACGGCGCCGGTGCGCCCCACAGTCATCATCGGGATTGGAATGCTCTCAGCGCTGCGACCGGGGCTGTTGCGTTCAATGATATCTTCGACCCGCCACAGAAAACTGCCACCGTGCATCTGATGCACGGCAAGCCGAACATGGCCGCGGCGGGTAATCACATCTTCCTGCGCAGCTCCCTCGGCACGGGCCCGGCTTTGCAGGCGAAACAGCACCGCCGATGGGTTGGCCAGAACCGCCCTTAGCGTGCCGGCCAGAGTTTCCTTCTCCGCATCGGAAAACCGCTTGGCGGCGGCTGCGTTGCGTGCGTGAATAACACCGTCATCATCAGCGACAAAACTCGGGCTGGCATCTTTCTCGATAAACCCGGTCAGCAGATCAGTTGCCATCGCCCGCGCGCGCATCCGAACGCGTGTCTGCGCGGCCATCATACCTGCCACCGCCACCAGGGTCAGCCCAACCGCGATCAATCCACGCGCCACCCAGTCCGGCCAGCCAAACACCCATGATACAGAACACATCATCACGGCAAGCAGAACTGTGGCCGCCAACCGAGCCGTTTCAGGTGTTGAGACTCGCAGGTCAGGAACAGGAGAGTTTGGGCGACCGATCATTACGGCTCCGTCAGATGAATTCATTCGTGCCTATTTCGCGGCACATAGGGTTAAGGCCGCGTTAAAGAAACGCAGCTTTCCCTAACAAACACCTAACAATCGACCTCTGCCCGCGTCAACATGGCAACGTAGAAACCATCTGTACCATTCTGCACCGGCCAAGACTGCTCTGACAACACATTCCATTCCGGATATCGTTCAATGAAGCGACGAATTTGATTGGTATTTTCATCATCCAACATCGAGCACGTGGCATAGGCCAGAACCCCATTCGCCGCGACTAACTCCGCTGCACTGTCCAGAATTTCGCCCTGAGTGACCTGCAATTCAGCAAGTTGATCAGCATTTAGCCGCCATTTCCCTTCAGGAGACCGGCGCCAGGATCCAGACCCAGAACAGGGCGCGTCACAGAGCACCAGGTCAAACGGCGCGGATCGTTCCAGTGCATCGGGCTCCAAAACAGTAACATCTACGCCTGCCCGATCAGCCCGGAGCGATAAGTCCTGCATCCGGCGCGGCGCGGCGTCATGGGCAAAAAGCGAGAGCTTCGCCCGCGCCGCCATGGCCAGAGTTTTACCTCCCCCCCCGGCACAATAGTCCAGAACTGTCATGCCATCGTTCAATGGCAGTGCTTCAACAACGGCTTGGCTGGCGGCATCCTGCAACTCAACCTGACCAGACAAATAGGTATCGGAGTTGCGTATTCTCCGCGCACCTTCAGTCACCTCAAGGGCTGCTTCAGCCGCCGGGTGTTTCTTGCAAATGATACCTTCCTCACCCAAGGCTTCAATCGCCTGATCAATGCCTGACCGCAACCGATTGACCCGTATATACACCGGCGCACGGTGACGCAGTGCCTCGGCAGCAGTTTCCGCGTTTTCACCCAGACTGTCTGCGAACTGCGGCCAAAGCCATTCCGGAATATCAAGCCGTTCTGCAACAGTCGCAGCGACATGTGGGTTCAAGCCTTCATCGTCGCTCAGCGCAGGCGGACCATAACCCTCGCCGGTGAACAGGGTATCCGGTTCAATACCGTCCTGGCGCAAAGCCCCGACAATCAGTCCGCGACCAGTATAGGCCCCACCAAGCGCCGCGTGTGAGCGTTGACACCGAAGCGAGGTAAACACATGGTCACGCACCGCTGCGCGGTCTTTGGATCCCGCAAAACGGCTGCGCCTAGCCCAGCCAGTCAAAGCCTTCTCGGCGACATCCCCATCGAGAATCTGATCGAGGATTTCAATTGCAGCCTGCAGTCGGGCGGCCGGGGTCATGCCCCTGCCCTCGTCACGTTTTTAGTGGTCATCACTCTAAGCTCCCTGTGGGTTAGCCAATACGGTAGTTTGGGCTTTCGCGGGTGATCTGAACGTCATGCACATGGCTTTCCTTTAGGCCGGCGCCAGTGATACGGACAAATTCACAGTTTTTTCGCATCTCAGCAACCGTCGCGCAGCCAGTATAGCCCATCGCGGCGCGCAATCCGCCAACCAGCTGATGGATGACTGTGCCTGCCTGCCCTTTATAAGGCACCTGACCCTCGATCCCTTCGGGCACCAGCTTGTCACTTGCGGCATCTTTTTGGAAATACCGATCTGCCGAGCCACGCGCCATTGCACCAATACTGCCCATGCCACGATAGGATTTGAACGTACGGCCTTGATACAGGATCACCTCGCCCGGGCTTTCGTCGGTACCCGCAATCATCGAACCGACCATGGCGCAGGACGCACCTGCAGCAATTGCCTTGGCAAAATCACCCGAGAATTTGATGCCGCCATCAGCGATAATTGGAACATCACCGGCCACAGCAACACAGTCACTGATCGCAGTCAGCTGCGGCACACCCACGCCGGCCACCATACGGGTTGTACAGATCGAACCGGGGCCAATGCCCACTTTGACCGCATCTGCGCCTGCATCGATCAGTGCCTTCGTCGCCGCAGCAGTCGCAACATTCCCTGCGATCACTTGGACTGAATTTGACATTTGTTTGGCGCGCCTGACAGCGTCGATCACGCCTTCCGAATGGCCATGTGCGGTATCAATTACCACAATATCAACACCGGCATCCACCAAGGCCTCAGTTCGCTCAAAGCCGGAGTCTCCAACCGAGCTGGCCGCAGCCACCCGCAAACGACCCAAATCATCCTTGCATGCCGTGGGATTGAGAACCGCCTGTTCAATGTCCTTCAGCGTCAGCAGTCCAGTCAGCTTGCCGTTGCCATCTGTGACCAGCAGCTTTTCAATGCGGCGCGCCTCCATCAGTGATTTGGCTTCATCCAAATCCGCCGGCTCATGCAGAACAGCCAGATTGTCCGAGGACATCATCACCGAAACCGGAGTGTCATCATCCGAGGCAAACCGCATATCACGGTTGGTTACGATACCAACCACGCGTCCCTGCTGATCGACAACCGGGAACCCGGTCACACGATAGCGTTCCTGCAATGCCTTGGCATCAGCCAGTGTCTGGTCGGCCGTCAAAGTGATTGGATTGTAGACAATACCACTTTCGAACCGCTTCACCCTGCGCACCTGTTTGGCTTGCTCATCTACAGTTAGGTTCTTGTGGATCACCCCCATGCCGCCGGCCTGCGCCATGGCAATCGCCATCCGCGCCTCGGTTACAGTGTCCATCGCGGAACTGAGCAGTGGAATGTTCAACGCGATTGAACGCGTTACAAATGTCCGCGTGTCAGCGGTACTTGGCAACACGCTCGACGCCGCCGGCACCAAAAGAACATCATCAAAGGTAAAAGCCTCACGAATCTGCATTTCATATCCCCATGCATAGCCCGTTTGGCGGCCACCCTATCGCATGGATACCAGCCGGGGGAAAGGGGCAGCGGTGAATTGTTGCCCACGCAGCGCTGCTTTGGCCAACTTAACAAATTTGCCCGAGTAAATCCCGCATCCCACGCACAACTTTGCAACAAAATGCCGCCGCGGACCCGAATAGTGACGTCTACCGCCTTTCACTCAGCGAAAAACTCCATATTCTCCGCCTCAAAAGCGAATACTCAAAGGCACGCGCATGAGCACTGATCCCCTTGTCGTCTTTACCCCCTCTGGCAAACGCGGGCATTTCCCCGTTGGCACTCCCGTTCTGACCGCAGCGCGGCAATTGGGTGTTGACCTGGACTCGGTCTGCGGAGGCCGCGGCATTTGCTCCAAGTGCCAGATCACCCCGTCATATGGAGAGTTCCCCAAACACGGGGTGAGCGTCGATGACGGCGCGCTGAGCGACTGGAACAAAGTCGAACAGCGTTACCAGGACAAACGCGGCCTGCCCGAGGGTCGACGCTTGGGATGTCAGGCCACCGTTCAGGGAGACGTGGTGATCGACGTGCCACCAGAAAGCCAGGTACACAAACAGGTGGTGCGCAAACGGGCCGAGGCACGTGACATCGAAATGAACCCGTCCACCCGACTGTTCTATGTCGAGGTCGAACAACCCGACATGCACAAACCTTCGGGCGATATGGAACGGCTGATCGAGGCCTTGGAAACCCAGTGGCATTTGCAAAATGTCAAAACGGATCTGCATATTCTGCGCCTCCTACAGCCAATTTTGCGCAAGGGCGGCTGGAAAGTCACCGTTGCAGTGCATTTGGGAGACGCCACCCATCCGCCAAAAATCATGCATATCTGGCCCGGATTTTATGAAGGCACAATCTATGGGCTGGCAGTAGACCTTGGCTCAACCACAATAGCTGCCCACCTGTGTGATTTGCAAAGCGGCGAGGTTGTAGCGTCCTCGGGCATTATGAATCCGCAAATCCGGTTCGGCGAGGACCTGATGAGCCGGGTCTCCTATTCAATGATGAACAAGGGCGGCGACCTCGAGATGACCCGCGCGGTACGCGAAGGCATGAACGCCCTGTTTGTTCAGGTCGCTACCGAGGCCGAGATTGACAAGGCGCTGATCGTCGACGCAGTGTTTGTCTGCAATCCGGTGATGCACCATCTGTTTCTGGGCATCGACCCGTTTGAGTTGGGCCAGGCTCCGTTTGCTCTGGCCACCTCCAATGCCTTGTCCCTGCGTGCTGCTGAGTTGGACCTGAACATCCATCCGGCAGCACGTGTCTATCTCCTCCCCTGCATCGCCGGTCACGTCGGAGCAGACGCCGCCGCCGTGGCCCTGTCCGAGGCACCGAACAAGTCCAAAGACCTGGTGCTGGTGGTTGACGTCGGCACCAACGCTGAAATTCTGCTGGGAAATACAGACAAGGTACTTGCCTGTTCGTCCCCCACTGGTCCAGCCTTTGAGGGCGCGCAGATCAGCTCTGGCCAACGCGCCGCGCCTGGTGCCATCGAGCGGATTGAAATTGATCCAGTGAGCAAAGATCCACGGTTTCAAGTGATCGGCTCGGATATCTGGTCAAATGAGGACGGTTTTGCTGATGTCATCGCCACCACCGGAGTCACCGGGATCTGTGGGTCAGGCATCATCGAGGCCATCGCTGAGATGCGTTTGGCTGGATTACTGGATGCCTCGGGCCTGATCGGATCGACTGAGCAGACAGGAACACCCCGTTGCATCCCCGATGGCCGCACCAATTCCTATGTTATTTGGGATGGCACCGAGGATGGCGGCCCGCTGATCACCGTCACCAATCCTGATATCCGAGCAATTCAGATGGCCAAAGCGGCGCTGTATTCTGGTGCGCGTCTTTTGATGGACAAATTTGACGTCGACACCGTCGGCCGAGTTGTGCTTGCCGGTGCCTTTGGCGCTCATATATCCGCCAAACATGCGATGGTACTGGGGATGATCCCTGATTGTCCGCTGGACAAGGTAACCTCGGCTGGCAATGCGGCTGGCACTGGTGCCCGAATAGCCTTGCTGAATACCAAAGCCCGGGATGAGATAGAGGAAACAGTGCGCCAGATCGAAAAGATCGAGACCGCAGTTGAGCCCCGGTTCCAGGAGCATTTTGTCAACGCCTCGGCAATCCCCAACGCGGTTGAACCCTTCCCGATCCTGAAAAGCCTGGTGACCCTGCCAGATGTGAATTTCAACACTGGCGGCGGTGACACTGGTGGCCGCCGACGCCGCCGTCGCGGTTAAGTTCTTTGCGGATGGATTTTTTCACACAGCAACTGCGGAAAATTCGATTCTGAATGAGGCAATCAAACCTGAACGGCCATATAGGTCAGATATAGGTCTGTGTCAGTGTATTAAGAACGACGTTGCGTGCAGTGTTATTAGCACAACACGCAACGTCGACGAAAAACAGCTGTCAAATTGACGCTGTGTTCTCAGTCGCATTCTCAGGCAAACAAGTCATGCGCCAACTCGAGGGCATCAATCAGCGTGTCGACTTCGTCCGTTGTATTGTACAGGCCAAAGGACGCACGGCAGGTCGCTGTAACGCCCAAGTGATCCATCAACGGTCCAGCACAGTGATGTCCTGCACGAACCGCCACTCCTTTCTTGTCGAGGATGGTCGAAATGTCATGTGCATGTGCCGCCCCCTCCATCGTAAAACTGAAAATCGCGGCCTTTCCAGATGCTTGCCCTTGGACACTCAACCAATTCAAACCGGCAAAACGCTGTGCTGCATAGTCCCGCAGCCCTGCTTCATGGGCGGCTATATTGTCCATCCCCAGATCCATCATATAGTCCAGCGCCACACCAAAGCCGATTGTTTGGACAATTCCTGGCGTCCCCGCTTCGAACTTCATCGGTGGATCGTTGTAAATCACCTGATCCTTACTGACCTCTTTGATCATATCGCCGCCCCCTATAAAGGGACGCATCTCCGCCATACGCTCGGGGCGGATGTAGATGGCGCCCGAGCCGGAAGGACCATAAAGTTTATGACCGGTGATTGCATAGAAATCACAGCCAATATCCTGCACATCCACCGGCATGTGTACGGCTCCCTGAGAGCCATCCACCAAGACTGGAACTCCTTTGGCATGCGCACCTTGGGTGATGGCCTTAACGTCAACCACGGTGCCAAGAACATTTGAGCATTGGGTGACGGCAATCAATTTCGTTTTTGGGGTGATCGCATCAATTACAGCTTGCGGATCCAGACTGCCATCAGCCGCCACATCCACCCATTTCAACGCGACGCCCTGCCGTTCGCGCAGAAAATGCCAAGGCACGATGTTGGCATGATGCTCCATCACACTCAGGATGATTTCGTCGCCAGCCTGCAGTCGGGGCATCGCCCAGCCATAGGCAACCAGATTGATCCCCTCGGTGGTGCCCGAATTCAGGACAATTGTGTTTTCATCGCCCGCATTCAAAAACTTGGCAATGGTGCCGCGAACAGCTTCGTACTTTTCTGTCGCTAGATTAGAAAGGAAGTGTAAGCCGCGGTGAACATTGGAATACTCCTCAGCATAAGCGCGGGTGATTGCATCAATAACCACCTTCGGCTTTTGCGCCGAAGCTCCATTATCCAAATAGGTCAATGGTTTTCCATTCACCTCGCGCGAGAGGATGGGGAAATCAGAGCGAATTTTGTCCACGTCATACATTGGCGGGAATTCCTAAGAATGAAGGACCGACAAGGCCCAGCAGAAAAGACAGCGCAAGCGCTATGGTGATGCTTGCCATGATCAACACGCCAAAAGCCCGCCAGATCGACCCAAGCCGATGAGCTTCGTTGATGAAATTGACAAAGATGAAAAGGCCAAAAAGCGTCGCAGCCAGGTTCACTAAACCAGCCAAGACTGGCGCAATCAGAAACAACACTGTCATGGCCAATTGCAATGCCACTTGCAGCAGTTGCAACCAAACGACGACGGCCAAAAGATCCTCGACCCGCCCCTGACCACCCAGCCAGCGACCAGACACAAACAATGCATAGATAAACACCACCTGCATCATCAGCATCGCGGCAAAGTAGCTAAGTGGCGAGAAGCGTGGGAAAACCACGGCGCTTGGCAATGGAAACAGTAACTCTTGAACAGAATAGATAAGTGCGTTCAAAGAGATAGCCAGAACCAAGCTGGTCCACAGCACCTCTCGGGGCCACTGAACCGACAATATGGCACGTGCGGCCTGAGCTGGCGCTGTGAGCGTCATTGTCACCAATGGCTGCAGTGGCAAAATCATTGTTTGCTCCAATAGGCTTGCAACAAACCTGATATCCAAAACCAAAGAAAAACCAACAGCCACAGACCGCCGACCAGGTTGAGCGCCGGGCTGGGGCCGATGAAACCAGCGGTTAGCCCGTTAAGCAACACCAAGGGGCTGGCCGCGAGTAACGCCCAGAACAGCGCCAATCTAGCGCCATAGCTATCCCCTTTGCCACGCAGTAAGCGAGCAATAAGATGGGTCAGCCACGACACTGTATACAGCATCAAAGGCGCAATGAAGATCCAGCCAAATAACGCGCCGCCAAGCAGCATATTCAGATCTTGGCCCGTGATATGTGCCTCGCGCGCCAGTTTGGGCATCTGAGATGTGAACACCAGCACACAGCCGCCCATCAAAATTGCCAGAGCACGATCTTCGCGCGCCCCCATCGCCAGAAGACGCGCCATCACCTGGCGCGGCCCCCTGTAGGTTGCAATAATATCTGTGGTGACCGGCATCAGTGACGCCGGATCAGCCAGTTTTCAAGCCGGTCCACAATGCTGGCGGCAATATCCTGATCAGCGATTTCTTCAACGGCTTCTGCCAGGAATGCCAAAGTCAAAAGATCGGTGGCTTCATTGTGAGGAACGCCACGAGAGCGCAGATAGAACAAAGCCTCATCGTCGATCGCACCCGACGTCGATCCATGCGAACAGGCGACATCATCAGCATAAATCTCTAGCTCGGGCTTAGCTAAGAACTGGCTGTCATCGTCCAGCATCAAGGCTTGGCTGATCTGGTATCCGTCGGTTTTCTGAGCCTTGTCCTTAACCAGGATTTTACCTTGGAAAACACCGGTGGCACCGTTTCGCAGCACTTTCTTGAACACCTGGCGGCTTTCGCAATTCACCGCATCGTGGGTGATAAAGACCGTGTCATCATGGTGAAAGTCACCATCCCCGACGCAAGCGCCGGCCAAATGAACAACTGCGTCATCACCGAGCAGTTCCACCACGGATTCATTGCGTGTCAGCACACCATTGACGGTCAGGGTAAAGCTCTTGAAGACTGACTCTTTCCCCAACCGAGCAAACATATGAGAGGCAGCACGACGCTCGTGATCGCGGCCCTGCGCGCAGATAAGATGCAGAGCAGCATTGTCAGCGACGTCGATCTCAATGCACTTGTTCAACCGCGATGCAGCTGGTCCGTTTTCAAGAATCGTGGCTTCAGCACCCGTTTCAACCCGGATGACATGATGCAGCATCACATCCGATTTTTCAGATTTGTGCACATAAATCAGATTGATTGGTTTGCTAGGCTTTCCGGTCACCCGGATAGCGACGCCGTCGTGGGCAAAAGCAGTATTTAAAGCCGCCAGAGGACGTGCAACCGGGCTTTGGCCGCGCGCTTCAAGAACGCCGTACAAGTCCTTGATCCAATGAATGTCCTGATCTGCGATATCAGCCAAACGATCGATCTGAACTCCTTCGAGTTTCAAGTCATCAGAAGCTTCTGGGTCAAAGACACCATCCACAAAGACAATTTTCAGACGGTCAAATCCGTCAAACATTGGTGCTTCGTCATGCTGAAAGACCACGGCCCCGGGGGCCTCAGCCTGCACCAAAGTGTCAGGGCGGGTGTACTTCCAGTATTCATCCCGGCGTCCCGGTAGTCCCAGCGTTTGAACCCGCGACAAGGCTGCCTGGCGTGCCTCGGTCAAGCACCCGACACTTGGCATTGAAAGCGTCGATAGCCGCGCTTCCGTTGCGGTTTGTTTCAGATTGGGCAGCGCCATTATCCCACCTCAGCCAGAATATCGGCATAGCCGTTGTTTTCAACTTCCAGCGCCAGCTCTGGTCCGCCGGTTTTGATGATACGACCATTGGCCATAATGTGCACAACATCTGGTTTGATGTGGTCCAGCAGGCGCTGATAGTGAGTGATTACAAGAAAGCCTCGGCCTTCGTTGCGCAGCGCGTTGACGCCTTCGGCCACCAATTTCATGGCATCAACGTCCAGCCCTGAATCCGTCTCGTCCAAAATGCACATTTTTGGCTTTAGCATCGCCATCTGGAGGATTTCATTACGCTTTTTCTCGCCACCTGAGAACCCGACGTTGACCGGGCGCTTCAGCATTTCGGCATCGATCTTCAACGACTTGGCAGTTGAACGAACCTCTTTCAGGAACTCAGAAGCGCTCATCTCGGGCTCACCACGAGCCTTACGTTGTGAATTCACTGCAGTACGCAGAAAGGTCATATTACCAACGCCCGGAATTTCGACCGGGTACTGAAATGCCAGGAACAGGCCAGCCGCTGCGCGCTCTTCGGCTTCCATCTCCAACAGATCCACATCACCCAGAGTAGCGCTGCCCGCAGTGACCTCGTAGCCCCCCTTGCCAGACAGCACATAAGAAAGCGTCGATTTACCCGAGCCATTTGGCCCCATGATGGCATGCACCTTCCCGGCTTCGACAGTAAGGTCGACACCTTTAAGGATCTGCTTGTCTTCGTCTTCCAGCTGGACGTGCAGGTTCTTGATATTCAGCATTTTTCGCTCCTTGTCGCGAATGTTCATTTTGCCTCGGGGCGGGTACAGGCCACTGGCCAATCCTCAAATACCCCAAGGTGTTTATCTCCTCCTGACCGCAAAAGCAGATCAGGACCAATTCTGTTTAGTCGAGAACGCCCGACCATTTGTTGCGCAGCACCCATTGTATTCATATTCAGCATGAGCCCAACAGAAATGGCCGACTGTCTAGCCAACCGATCCTTCAAGCGAGATCGCGACCAACTGCTGTGCCTCCATGGCGAATTCCATTGGCAGCGCTTGTAGCACGTCCTTGCAGAACCCATTCACCACCAGAGCAACCGCCTCTTCTTCATTCATCCCGCGTGAGCGGCAATAGAACAGCTGGTCTTCGTCCACTTTCGACGTTGTCGCTTCGTGTTCGACCCGCGCCGAGTTATTCTTGACCTCGATATACGGAACCGTGTGGGCACCGCAATTGCCGCCAATCAACAGGCTGTCACATTGGGTGTAATTCCGTGCATTCTTAGCTTTGGGATGCATCGACACCAGGCCGCGATAAGTGTTCTGCGCGTGACCTGCGCAGATGCCTTTGGACACGATGCGCGATTTGGTATTTTTGCCCAGATGCACCATCTTTGTTCCTGTGTCGGCCTGTTGGTAATTGTTGGTGATGGCGATTGAATAGAATTCACCCTGACTGTCGTCGCCGCGCAAAATGCACGACGGGTATTTCCAGGTCACTGCCGAGCCGGTTTCCACCTGCGTCCACATCACCTTGGAGCGATCACCACGGCAATCTGCGCGTTTGGTGACAAAGTTGTAGATGCCGCCCTTGCCGTTTTCATCACCGGGGTACCAGTTCTGCACGGTGGAATATTTCACCTCGGCGTCTTCTTCGATGATGATTTCGACCACTGCGGCGTGCAATTGGGCGATATCGCGGGCCGGCGCGGTGCAGCCCTCAAGATACGACACATACGAGCCCTTGTCGGCGATGATCAGTGTGCGTTCAAACTGGCCGGTGTTTTCAGCATTGATGCGGAAATAGGTCGACAGTTCCATCGGGCAGCGCACGCCCGGTGGGATGTAGACAAAAGACCCATCGGAAAACACAGCCGAATTCAGTGTGGCATAGAAATTATCCGAAACGGGAACCACAGTGCCTAGGTATTTCTTCACCAGCTCAGGGTGCTCGCGGATCGCCTCGGAGATTGAGCAAAAGATCACTCCAGCCGCGGCTAACTCAGCCTGAAATGTGGTGCCCAAGGAAACGGAATCAAACACCGCATCAACAGCCACTTTTCGACCTTCGGCGGGGGCATTTTCGGCGCCCTCAACTCCAGCCAAAATCATCTGTTCTTTCAATGGGATACCAAGTTTTTCGTAAGTGGCCAGCAGCTTGGGGTCGACCTCGTCCAGTGACTTAGGTTTGACGTCCATCGATTTGGGACGGGCATAGTAGTACTGGTCCTGAAAATCGATTTCCGGATAGTCGACCATTGCCCAGTTTGGCTCTTCCTTGGTGAGCCAACGGTCATAGGCCTGCAGGCGCCAATCAAGCATCCACTGCGGTTCTTCGTTCTTTTCCGAGATCAACCGTACGATATCCGTGGTCAGCCCCTTGGGGGCATAGTCCATCTCGATGTCGGTGGCCCAGCCGTATTTATAGGCGCCGCCCACTTCGCGCACCGCATCGACCGTTTCCTGATCGACGCCTTCTTTTACTTGTGTCTGGTCCAAAGCGGCCATCTTAGGTCTCCTAAACTCACGCCACCCGGGCGCGATAGATCTTTTGTTTTGCCAACCACGCATCTGCAAACCGCAGCACGTCGCTTTCGCGTGTTTCGGGGCCCAGTGACACTCTGATAGAGCTCTGAGCTGTAATTTCGTCGTATCCCATCGCGGTCAGCACCGCGCTGGGTTTTACCTTGCCGCTCGAACAGGCAGACCCGGCGCTGATCGCAAAACCGGCCAAGTCCATCTGCATCACTTGCGTCTCGCCCTTCCAGCCGGGAGTAGCAAAGCAGGACGTGTTGGGCAGTCGTGGCACCGATTTTCCGATAAATATGGTATCGTCAGCACCTGCTTCAAGGGTTTGTTCCAACAGATCTCGCAAGGCTTCGACCCGTTCCCAAACACCATCAGACAAATCACGAGAGGCAGCTTCGGCTGCAGCACCAAATCCGGCAATACCAATCACATTTTCGGTCCCAGAGCGACGGCCCATTTCCTGACCACCACCCTTGATCTGTGCGGCCAGTTCGGTGCCACGTTTCAGCACCACCGCACCAATGCCCTTAGGTCCACCTAGTTTATGCGCCGAGATCAACGCCATCGTAGCACCCATCCAATTGAACGCTATCGGGAGCTTACCAAAGGCTTGTGTGGCATCGGTGACTGCCAACCCTTGCGGCAAATCCTGCAGGATCCCCGTTTCTGAATTAGCCAGTTGCAAGGCTGTATTCCTTGCATCTGCCACGGACACCGAACCGTCTTCGGAAACGGCTAAATCATCGTCTATCCAAGCCCTTACCGCATCATGCTCAACCAAGGACCCCTGCAAGTTGCGGCCACTACATGCCAGCGAGGCGCCTTCGGTCGAGCCTGACGTAAACACCACATCAGCACCATCAGCACCAAAAGCAGTCGCTACCCGCGCCCGCGCCCGCTCGACCAGCGCCTTGGCTGCTCGGCCCTCGCCATGAACCGATGACGGGTTGCCACAGATTTCCATCGCCGCAATCATCGCGGTTCGGGCCTCGGACCGCAGTAACGCGGTCGCGTTATAATCCAGGTAAACTCTAGTCATGGATACATGTTTTCCCAGTTGCGCCCGCCAGGGACAGACTAAAACTTGTTCTACTCACTCTGCGTCGACCACTGAAAACAGGCCAGGTACTGCCGGACAGGGAGCCAGATCGTTTTTAATCACGTCCGAAAGCCGGGTTTGATGCAGATACACATAAACATGTGCACTCAACCCTTCCCACAGTCGGTTGGTCAGCGATTGTGCTCGACTGCCTGAGGCGCCCCCCGAAGCACCGGCGCCCTTATGCATGGCATCAACGGTTTCGTCCACAGCAGAGAGGATATCAACCACCCGAATTTCGGACGCAGGACGTGCAAGCCGGTACCCGCCTCCTGGTCCACGTACCGAAGCCACCAGATCCGCCCGGCGCAGCTTTACAAACAGCTGCTCCAGATAAGGCAACGATATGTCCTGCCGCTTTGAAATATCCCCCAGCACAACCAGATTATCCCCTGGCTGCAGTGCAATATCGGCCAGAGCGACCATTGCATAACGCCCTTTTGTCGAAAGCTTCATATTTGTGGTACTCCAGACGGTTTGGACACAGCGAAAACATTGACCTTTTCGGTATCAGTGCGTATTTCAGCCTGACGGTGCTAGGTATCATGCCGCACCCACATTTAGAACCGTTCTAAGGTGCCTTAGGGAATTCGTCAAGTTTACCCTGCAGGCACTTCCCGCAAAATAAGAGTAGGATGAAACCGCCCATGCCTGAGGTCATTTTTCCCGGTCCCGAAGGCCGCCTCGAAGGCCGCTATCACCCGCAAAAAGAACGCGACGCGCCCATCGCCATTGTATTGCATCCGCATCCACAATTTGGCGGCACCATGAACAACAAGGTGGTCTATAATCTCCACTATGCGTTCTACAACATGGGCTTCACAGTTCTGCGCTTTAACTTTCGCGGCGTTGGTCGCAGCCAGGGTGAATATGACCAGGGCATAGGCGAGCTGTCGGATGCAGCCTCAGCGCTCGATTATTTGCAGTCGATGAACAACAACTCCAAGCATTGCTGGGTCGCTGGTTTCTCCTTTGGCTCGTGGATTGGCATGCAACTTCTGATGCGCCGTCCTGAGATCACCGGATTCATTTCGGTGTCCCCTCCGGCCAATATGTATGACTTCTCGTTCCTGGCGCCCTGCCCGTCTTCGGGTCTGATCATCAATGGTAGCTCTGATCGTGTTGCTCCACCGGCCGATACCGTAAATCTGGTGAACAAACTGCACGAGCAAAAGGGTATCACCATCACCCACCAGGAGATCGAGGGTGCTGATCACTTCTTCCAAGAGCCTCATATGGACCATATGATCGGAAATGTTTCCGACTATGTGAAACGTCGATTGACCGAAAATACGCGCTGATGGGAACGCTTGAACGGCTTGCCGAAAAACTGGCTGACGACACAATGAAAGTGCAGGATGCCACTGGCCAGGACCGTTTATTTATGGAGATAAGCAGCGTCTTGGCTGCTTCCTCCCAAACTTTGGAAGAAGCATTTCTGACTGAAATGCGCGTCCGCCTTGCAGAACGCATTGCGCGCAAATTTCTGAACAAGAAAATTGCTGAGGCCCAAGAGAAGGCCGAAGAAACAAAGCAGGCGTGAATAGGTCCCTCGTGCTAAAGTAGGCAGGATTGAGACTTGAGGACACGGCTAACAGCCTGATGTGGCCGTGTCTGGAGTGTCCTTTTGGGAGTTGAAGCGCACAACTGTGCATCACTCCAGATAGGCAATCTAAGGAGTGCCACCCCTTAGGTTGAAAGTCGTGTTTGGGTGTTATTATTGAACGCCGCTCGGAAAATACAAAAATTAGTACGCCCGAAAAGTCTCAGCCCTGCATCGTTTTGCGAATAGCCTCCAACAGGTCGGTGCGCATTACAGGCTTCATTAAACGAATATCCTGGGGTCGCAGCCCGTTGCCGTGGACGGCCGCTTCGCTGGCATATCCGGACATAAAGACAACCGGAAGGTCAGGCCGCATTTCTCTGAGCACCTGACTTAACTTCGGCCCCTGAAGGTCCCCCGGCATGATGATGTCAGTCAACAAAAGATCACACCTCAGACCCGCCTTGAACAGCTCAAATGCCTCATCGCCAGAGGCGGCCGCGGTCACGTGATGGCCCGCCTTCGTAAGTGCCTTCTCGATAATTGCCCGCACTTCGTCTTGATCTTCGGCAAGCAGGATATGACATCTTGACGTGTCTTCTAACGGTTTTGACGGTGATTTCACCTCCAAGGCTATTTCCACCTCCGTCACTTTGGTAGGGAAAAAGAGCTTGAACGTCGTGCCACAGTTCGGTTCGGAATAGACCCGCACCGCGCCGCCTGTCTGTCGCATGAACCCCTGAACCATTGACAGACCAAGCCCAGAACCCGAAGCAAGTGATTTGGTCGTGTAGAAAGGTTCGAAAATCTTTGCCTGCAGGTCCTTTGCAATGCCGACGCCGGAATCGGATACAGCCAGCATCACATATCGCCCGGACTGAATGTCGTCGTCGCGTCCATTTTGATTGTTCTGACCAATATTGATATTCTCGGTCTCAATGGTCAGCTTGCCGCCTTCGGGCATGGCATCACGTGCATTAACAATCAAATTCAACAATGCCGCTTCGGTTGATGTCGGATCGGCCTCTATCGGCCAGAGCCCCTCAGGCAGCGTGGTCTTGACCTCGATATTGGCAGGCAAGGTGCGGCCGGCCCAATTACGCATTTCGTTGACCAACAGGTTGAGGACAATCTTTGACGGATCCAGCGGCGCATTGCGCCCGAAAGCAAGCATCGAGCGCGTCAGGGTCGCCCCACGTTGGGCCGCGTTGATGCTGGCCTTTAGCATTTGGATCTTCTCCGGGTCTTGCTC
>MAAY01000037.1:0-27541 GCA_002162795.1 Rhodobacterales bacterium 56_14_T64 | reverse complement strand
GCGACCCCGCCAGTCAGTTTGCCAATGCTATCGAGCCTTTGCAATTTTTCACCATGTTGACGCTGCTGTTCAAGTTCCTGTTCGCGCTGAACCTGCTCTGTGACATTTAGGACGATGCTGGTCCAGCGGGTTGAACCGTCAGGCATCCGCGTAGGATGCCCATGGCCTTCAAGCCACCTGCGCTCTCCGTCTGGTGTTCGGATCGGCCAAATCGAGGTCCAGGCACGCATGGCGTCCACCGATTTCTGGATTTCCCTATGAAGCGTTGCCGTCTCCTCGGTTTCTTCGTTGAGCGATCGAAGCAATCCAAGATCGGCCTCGGCCTCATGCGCATGGACACCCCATACCTGATAGCAGGCCTCTTTGTTCAGGAAGTAAACTGTGTCGTCCTTGCTTTCACCTGTCGCACCCGGTGGCCAGGTGACAGTCATGGCCGCGCCCGGCAGGTCCTTGAGCACGCTTTTGAGCTGGTCTTGCGTTTGCATCAGATGGCTATGTTCCCCATTCTGCGAAACGACAAACCAACTGGCGAGCACAGCAGGCAGTAACAAAAGCAGGCCGAGCACAGCAAGGCGCAGACGATATCCCAACCTATCCGCCATTTGCGGGTGCCAACCGTCAGCCGGACGCAGAAACAGCAGCAAATTACCCTGCGGGTACTGCGCGATGATGGTGTAGGGTTTAAAATTGCCCCCGACCTGCCACTCTGGCGGAACTTTGGGCGGCGGCGCGCCGTCCGATTGGGCGAGCACAAGGAAATCCACTTCGCCGAAGCGAACCCCTTCGGACGGGGCCGTAACGGCAGGTTCGAACTGCACAACGAGATTCACCATGCCAGTGGAGACAACAGTTGACCCCACCGCCTCCCGAACCTCCCCTTGGACCTGCAACTCGACAAGGCCCGATTTGGTCACATGGATCCTGGTCGGGTTCCCAGCACCGCGTGTCGTCTCACCCTCATGATTATCGTTTTTGTCAGACGAAGTGGGCACAGAACGCGTGCCGATAAAAGTTTGGTTGTCCACCTGCGGATAAACCATTTGTGTCACAAAACCCGGCGCGAGTTCAGCGAGGGTCAATTTTGCCGATCCGGTCATAGTTTCTTTGACCAGTTCCTCAAAAACTTCCTGGTCGATGTCAAAGGAAGGATTGATCCGGGCGGCGAGATCGTGCGCGCTTTGTAATGTATCGTTGACGTAGCGGTTCATTAAAACTTGGCTATCACGCAACATGACCGCTGCAGTCCCGCGCCGTAGGTTTATCACGTTCCGCACCTGAGCCTGGTCCGCAAGAACCAGCACAAAGAGAAGAATCGCGACGACTACGAAGGAAGGCAGGAAACGCAAGAATTCGGTCCCGATTGTTATGCCTGAGCTGGAGATTGTCGTAATTAATCCTAATGGAAACTTGCGCGGCATCAAGAGTTTTCGAGGCGAACGGTCGCCCGCAACAACTACGCCAGGAGGTCACTGGCCATATAGTATCCAACCTTGGGCTGATTGACAAAAGGCGGCAAGGAGACAAAAAACGGCGGGTCATTTCGGTAGATAAGAATTGAACTCTGGATGATCCCGGATAGGATGCCGACTGCCGAACAGTTTCAGTATCAAACCCGCACATATGTACGTATCAAACCTAATGATACGACCAGCCAACAGATCGAACCGGAGACCCCGCCATGGATTTTGCAAAAACCGAGGAACAATCGGCCATATTCGACATGGCCTTTGCATTCGGACAGGAGCAAATCGCGCCACATGCCCGCCAATGGGAGAGTGATGGAACCATTCCCAAGCATCTATGGTCGCAGGTGGGCGAACTGGGGTTTGGTGGGCTTTATGTCTCTGAGCAATACGGCGGCTCCGGTCTGTCACGGCTAGAGGCCACCCTGGTGTTCGAGGCCTTGGCCATGGCCTGCCCTGCTGTTGGCTCGTTCCTGTCGATTCACAACATGTGCGGCGGCATGATCGACAAATTTGGATCACAGGAGACAAAACAGAAGTGGCTGCCGGATCTCTGCTCCATGTCAAAGGTCTATTCCTATTGCCTGACCGAACCCGGCTCGGGCTCTGACGCGGCTGCGCTGAAAACCCGCGCTGAAATCACCAGCGATGGCTATAAGCTGAACGGCACCAAGGCGTTCATCTCAGGTGGTGGGTATTCTGACGCTTATATCTGCATGGTGCGCAGCGGTGAGGATGGCCCCAAGGGCATCTCGGCTGTGGTGGTCGAAGATGGCACCCCCGGCCTGTCCTTTGGTGCGCTTGAGGAGAAAATGGGTTGGAAAGCCCAGCCCACGACGCAGGTGCAATTTGATGACTGCAAAATCCCGTCGGACAACCTGATCGGAGTTGAGGGCAAGGGGTTTTCTTATGCCATGGCAGGTCTGGACGGTGGTCGCCTGAACATCTCGGCCGGGGCGCTGGGTGGTGCCCAACAGGCCCTGAACTTGACATTGCAATATATGTCCGAGCGCCAGGCCTTTGGCAAAAGCATCAACCAGTTTCAGGGGTTGCAGTTCCGTCTGGCCGAATATGAGACCAAACTACAGGCCGCTCGCATCTTTCTGCGCCAGGCTGCTTGGAAACTAGATAACAAGACCCATGACGCCAGCAAATTCTGCGCCATGGCCAAGCTGATGGTCACCGACACTGCCTTTGACGTCGCCAATGGCTGCCTGCAATTACATGGTGGATATGGCTATCTGGCTGACTATGGAATTGAGAAAATCGTGCGCGACTTGCGGGTGCATCAGATCCTTGAGGGAACCAATGAAATCATGCGGGTGATCATCGCCCGGAATCTACTGGCCGAGACCCGATAAATGAGTGACATCAATATACGCATCACCGGCAAGGCCGGCCGGATCACCCTGACCCGCCCCAAGGCCCTGAATGCACTCAACTATGACATGTGCATGACCATCGACGCCGCATTCACCGACTGGGCTTCGAACGACGAGGTTAAACTCATTGTGTTTGACGCCAAGGGAGACAAGGCCTTCTGCGCTGGTGGCGACATCGCAGAGCTATATGACGCCGGCACCAAGGGCGACTACGCCTACGGCCGCAAATTTTGGCGCGACGAATACCGTCTGAACGCACGCATCTTTGAGTACTCAAAGCCCATTGTCAGCTTCCTGCAGGGCTTTACCATGGGCGGCGGGGTTGGCATTGGCTGCCACGGCACCCACCGTATTGTAGGGGAAACCAGCCAGATCTCGATGCCCGAAGTAGGTATCGGTCTGGTGCCAGACGTCGGCGGCACCTTGATGCTGGCGCTGGCAACTGGACGGCTGGGCGAATACCTTGGCCTGACCTGCACCCGTTTGGGCGCAGATGACGCCATTTTGGCCGGATTTGCCGACCATTTCATCCCGCAGGACAAATGGCCCGCTCTGATCGACGCCCTGGAAATTAGTGGCGAAATCGGTGGCCTTGAAGACGCAGCAACCCAAGCCCCCAAGGGCAAGTTACGCGACTTGCAAGATGACATAAATCGCCATTTTGGCGGTGAAACACTGGGAGACATTCTCAACAGTCTGCGTGGCGAAGATAGCGTATTCTCCGCCACCACACTCAAGACGATGGCCCGCAATTCACCTCTATCGATGGCCTGCACCGTAGAAATGTTGCACCGGTTGCGCGGCACGTCACTAACCATCCGCAAGGCCTTGGAACTGGAATACCGGTTCACCCATCGCGCCATGGAACACAGTGACTTTCTCGAAGGCATCCGGGCCGCGATCATCGACAAGGACCGCAATCCACAGTGGCGACACAACGATATGAATGTCCCCGTCAGCACCGTCAGCCAAATGCTGCAACCGCTGCGCGGCGAGGCGCTGACTTTTGAGGAGGGATAACACATGAAAATTGGATTTATAGGCCTTGGTAACATGGGCGGACCAATGGCAGCCAATCTGGCCAAAGCGGGCCACCAGGTTGTTGGCTTTGACATGGCCGATGTGGCTATCGATGGCGTCGCTATGGTCGCCTCGGGGGCCGAGGCCGCCGTTGGCGCCGAAGTGGTCATCACTATGTTGCCCAATGGCCAAATCCTGCGCGCCGTGGCAGATCAGTTGATCCCAGCTATGGCGGATGGTGCGGCGCTGGTTGATTGTTCAACCGTTGACGTAGACTCGGCCCGCGCGGTGGCGGATCAGGCCATCAAAGGAGGCTTGCTGTTTGTCGATGCACCTGTATCGGGCGGTGTTGGTGGTGCGGCGGGCGGCTCGCTAACTTTCATGGCAGGTGGAAGCGCTGAAGCCTTTGCCAAGGCCGAGCCGCTGTTTGACGTAATGGGCCAGAAAGCCGTGCATTGCGGCGAGGCCGGAGCAGGCCAATCCGCCAAGATCTGCAACAATATGATCCTCGGCGTTACAATGATCGCCACCTGTGAGGCCTTTGCCCTGGCGGATAAACTAGGCTTGGACCGGCAAAAAATGTACGATGTTGTGTCGACCTCGTCCGGATACAGCTGGACCATGAACGCCTATTGTCCAGCCCCGGGGGTCGGCCCACAATCCCCGGCCGACAACGACTACCAGCCCGGATTTGCAGCTGAACTTATGCTCAAGGATCTACGTCTGTCGCAACAAGCCGCAGAAAGCGCGGATGCTGACACACCAATGGGCCAATTGGCTCAAGCGCTCTATGCACAGTTTGTTGACGACGAAAACGGCAACGGCATGGATTTCTCGGCCATGTTGCCCCGTTTTGAAAAACGAACCCGGACCTAAGAAAAAGAAGCGCCCCCAATAGGGGACGCTGCCTTCGGCTGGAGTATTTTAGGCAAAAAGAAACATAGGGGATGGCCCTACACGCTCAAAAACTTCTTCTTGTCCTAAATACCTTGGGGTGAATGCGCGCAAAGCGTGCAGAGGGGCAAAGCCCCCTACTCCGCTGCAACCTTCTTAGGCGCCAGCATATTTTTCAAATAATACCCTGTATAACTGCGCGGTTCCTCTGCGACTTTTTCCGGCGTCCCCACAGCAACAATCTCGCCACCCCCATCTCCGCCTTCGGGACCAATATCGATAACCCAGTCTGCCGTTTTCACCACGTCCAGATTGTGTTCGATTACCACCACCGAGTTGCCTTGATCAACCAATTCATGCAGCACTTCCAGCAACTTGCGCACGTCCTCAAAATGCAGTCCCGTAGTTGGCTCATCCAGGATATACAGCGTGCGCCCGGTCGACCGCTTGGCCAATTCCTTGGAGAGTTTCACCCGCTGCGCCTCACCACCTGACAGCGTAGTCGCCGATTGGCCAACTTTGATATACCCAAGCCCCACTCGCTTCAGTGCGTCCATCTTGTCGCGGATCGGTGGCACCGCCTGGAAAAACCCCTGCGCGTCCTCAACCGTCATATCCAGCACATCGGCAATCGACTTGCCCTTGAACTTAATCTCCAGTGTCTCGCGGTTATAGCGCGCGCCCTGACAGGTCTCGCAAGTGACATAGACGTCAGGCAGAAAGTGCATCTCGATCTTGATCAGCCCATCGCCCTGACAGGCCTCGCAGCGACCGCCCTTGACGTTAAAACTGAACCGCCCCGGCTTATAGCCGCGTGTTTTGGATTCGGGCAGGCCGGCAAACCAATCGCGGATCGGGGTAAAGGCCCCGGTATAGGTGGCCGGATTTGACCGCGGAGTCCGCCCGATGGGCCGCTGATCAATGTCGATCACCTTGTCCAGATGTTCTAGCCCTTTTATGGTTTCGCAAGGCGCAGGCGTCTGGCGCGCACCGTTCAACCGCATCGAGGCGGTTTTGAACAAGGTCTCAATCGTCAGGGTCGACTTGCCACCGCCAGAGACCCCGGTCACACATACAAACTTGGCCAGCGGAAACTCAGCAGTGACGCTTTTAAGGTTGTTGCCGGTAGCCTTGACCACCTTGATCTTCTTCTTGTTGCCCTTGCGCCGCTTAGTTGGCACTGCAATCTCGCGGGTTCCGGCCAGGTATTGCCCAGTGATCGAGGCAGGATCTGCAATCAATTCCGCCGGAGTACCCTGACTGACCACCTGGCCGCCATGCACACCAGCACCCGGGCCAATGTCAAAGACAAAATCCGCCTCGCGGATCGCCTCTTCGTCGTGTTCAACCACGATCACCGTATTGCCCTGGTCACGCAGGTTTTTCAGCGTGCCCAAAAGTCGGTCATTGTCACGCTGGTGCAGCCCAATCGACGGCTCATCCAGCACATACAACACCCCGGTCAGCCCCGAACCGATCTGGCTGGCCAGACGAATGCGCTGGCTTTCCCCACCGGATAGAGTGCCTGAGTTCCGGCTCAACGAAAGATATTGCAGACCGACATTATTCAGGAACCCCAGCCGCTCGCGGATTTCCTTGACGATGGCGCGGGCAATTTCCTGCTTTTGAACGCTCAGATGATTGGGCACATCTTCGATCCAGGCCAGCGCCTCGCGGATCGACAGTTGCACCACCTGCCCGGCATGGACACCGGCAATTTTCACCGCCAAGGCCTCGTCCCGCAGCCGGTAGCCGTTGCAGGCTTTGCAGGAGCGGTTGTTCTGGTAGCGTTCGAATTCTTCCCGGATCCAATTGCTATCAGTCTCGCGATAGCGGCGCTCCATGTTGGGAATTACCCCCTCAAACACCCGCTCGATCTGATAAACCCGCCCCCCTTCATCATAGCGGAACATGATTTCCTCATCGCCCGAGCCGCGCAGGAACACGTTCTGCACCTTGGATGACAGGTCTTTCCACGAGGTATTTTTGTCGAACTCGTAATGTTTGGCGATGGCCTCAATCGTCTGCAGGAAATAAGGTGACTTGCCCTTGCGCCAGGGCGCCAGCGCCCCGTCATAAATCTTCAGCGTTTGATCGGGCACCACCAGCCGTTCGTCAAAGAACAACTCGACCCCCAACCCGTCACAGTCGGGACAGGCACCAAAGGGCGCGTTGAACGAGAACAGCCGGGGTTCGATCTCGGAAATGGTAAAGCCACTGACCGGACAGGCAAATTTTTCCGAAAAGGTGATCCGTTCAGGCTCTGGAGCCTCTTCACCCTCTGCGGCCCGCGGAGCGGTTTCCAGAATGGCGATGCCATCAGCCAGATCCAGAGCCGTGCGCAGACTGTCCGCCAGCCGCGTTTCCAACCCATCGCGCACCACAAGTCGGTCAACGACAACGTCAATGTCATGGCGGTACTTCTTGTCCAGCGTTGGCGGTTCATCCAATTCGTAAAATTCACCGTCCACTTTTACCCGCTGAAACCCCTGTTTTCGCAGCTCAAGAAAGTCTTTCCGGTACTCGCCCTTGCGATCACGCACGATGGGTGCCAGCAAAAATCCGCGTGTGCCCTCCTCCAGCGCCATGATCCGGTCGACCATGTCCTGCACCTGCTGCGCCTCGATCGGCAATCCGGTGGCTGGGCTATAAGGCGTACCTGCGCGGGCAAACAGCAGTCGCAAATAGTCATAAATTTCTGTCACGGTACCAACAGTGGAGCGTGGGTTCTTGCTGGTGGTCTTTTGCTCAATCGAGATCGCCGGGCTTAGACCACTGATATGGTCCACATCCGGCTTTTCCATCATATCCAGGAACTGACGCGCATAGGCGCTCAGACTTTCGACATAACGACGCTGGCCTTCGGCATAGACGGTGTCAAAGGCCAGACTGGATTTACCCGAGCCGGACAGACCAGTGATCACCACCAGTTGATCGCGTGGAATATCCACGTCGATGTTCTTTAGATTGTGCTCGCGCGCGCCGCGCACCTCGATGAATTTTTGCTCAGCCATAGTGCCCCCCAGAAGACTTCTTAGACATAAGGAAAACCGCTGGAGTTTCCAACCCAAATTTGAGAACATTTCACGAACAAGTTAAAACCGGCGGCGCATTGCCAATAGCGTGTGCACTCCAAACCCGGCAAGGAACAACACCACAACCGTCCCTAGCATCCCCGAGTAGCCAGCAACGGACAGGCTCGTGACCATTAGCGGTGTGCCAATGGTGTTGCCCAAGTTGCCGGCCTGCGCCATCGCTCCGCTGGACTGCGCCTGATCAGCCGCCGTATCGTTCAGTTGCGGCACCAGGGCAAAACTGCCGCCCTGCACCAGCCCCATCGCCCCGGCCAACGCAATACAGGCGAGCGGAGATCCTGGCACCAATAACAGCCAAACTCCCATCAGCACACAGAGCAAAAAACCCAGTTGAACCAGGCGGACAGCAGGAATGAAGCGGAGCAGATACACACCGATGGTCATGGACACCGCAATGCTGGCCAAAGGCATCGCGCCCAGCACAATCCCACGCATCTCTTCATCTATAAACGGCGGAATAACCGTCAGGATCGCGACAAAACACGCGGTGTAGAACAGCCAGCCTGCCGCCGGGGCCACCAACCAGGGTGAGCGGTAGATGCGCCAATGCAGAGCCGGTAGATTTGCCAGCTTTGGCACCGGACGGCGTTCGGGCACCGGCACATCTCGCAGGGCAACGCTCAGCAAAATTGCCAACCCGGCCATGATCGCCGCATGGGCTCCGAACAGCGACAGAACCCCAAATGCGTTGACCAGCGGCAAGCCAAACCAGACCAGCAGTGCAAAGGCGACGCCAAAGAACGTGCTCCACAAGGTCATTGCCAGCCCGCGGGTTTTCTCCGTGCTAACATGCGCGATCAAGGTCGGCCCCGCCACCACCACCCCCAGATGTGAGATCCCCTCGACAACCCGCGTGGCCAAAAAGGCCTGAAACGGCAGATGCAGCGCCTGCAACGCGGACATGGCGGCGCCCACCCACAAGGCCCAGACCAGAGTGCGACGATACCCAAAGGCCGCGACAAACATACCGGCAACCACGCCAAACAGGATTCCTAACAGCCCAACCAGCGATACTGTAAAGCCAATCGATCCACCGGCCAGCGGATACAGCTCTCCCATCCGGTCAAAGACCACACTGATTTTACCGTATTGCGCCGCCGCCCCTAGGCCAGCTGCCCAGATCACCAGGACCAGCCCCCAGCGGGTGTCATCTGTGGATGTCATTGTTATGCCTTCGCTCTTGGCCAGGCCAAATCCCGCCTTAAGCCTCATTACGAACAGCCCTAGCCGGAACCCAATTCATGGGCCAGTCCCTAGCCTGTGAAATATTGCACATCTCAGTGTGAGTTAATGCGTGTCTCAGGTTTTCTGAGCTATGGCCCAGGCACAAACCGGCATTTCGGGGTCATTGTCCAAAGGATCACTGGCCTCGTCATACTCAGGCGGCCATATGTCTTCCAAATTGCGCAGCGCCGCATTTCGGTTGCCCCATTGCTGCGCCCGGATCGCATCTTCTTCAAAACCACATTCCATCAGCAGGTTTTTCAGCCCCCGCGCCGACCAACGCGAGCAGTCGTTGGGTGCCGCATGGAACGGAATGTAAAACGGCACCGCCAGCCAGAAATACCCGCCACGCCGTAGCATCTTGCGCACGTTCTTGGTCGCGGCATAAGGCCGGTCCAGATGTTCCCAGACCTGATTGGCCAGCACCAGATCGAATTTCAAGACACCGCCATTGTCGTCGCGGATCGGCCCTTCGCAGATATCATATTGGGGAAACCGGAATTGCTGATAGCTGGCAAAATCAAACATCTGCCCCCATTTGCCCGAAATTTCAGCCACATGCAGCTGCTTTGGCCCCAGTTGACGGATCATTCCGCGACTGGATTTAGCCATCGCAATTCGGTTGAGACTCGGCATTGGCATCCCTCAAAGTGTTGCTATTCAAACGTCAGATCAAAAAAAGGGCCGCGACAAGCGCGACCCCTCTATCGTAAATGAATACTGACTCAACCTTGCTCGGCATTGCAAGTGCGGGCTAGCTCCATCGCTTTGTACGTTCCGGCCAGATCAACCACAAACGCCTGCTCTTTCTTGGGGAACACCGTCATAGTGTATTTCTTGGCCAGATCCTCGATGAACTGAGGATTGTTGGCCAGAATATAGCCACCGGTATAGCCTTCGGTGATATTTTTCTTCATCTTGGTTGCCTGCGACGAGTACATAACACCGTCAAGATCGACAAAGATGTCCTCTTTGCGGCCGCTGCTCAGATCAGCGGTTTTGGAGAACACGCCAAGATAGCCAAGTTTATGGTCCGACGTCAGACCCATTTGAACAACATTGGCCTGGTCGTCCATCCGCTCAATCAAGCAGGATTGGCGCTCAGCGTCGACATAGACAGTCCAGCCTTCAACCTCACCATATTTGGTAAAAGTTCCGTCGCCGGGCAGCACTGCATTGTCGGCAAACGCCAAAGTGCCAGATATGGTTAGGACAGCTGCAACCGCAGCGAGAGACTTAAAGGTCTTCATGGGATACCCCCTACAAAAAACAACAGTAAACCTCTCGACTCTAAGCCGCTCCTTAAGGGCTGTCGATTGGTTTGTCATCAGCTGGAAAATTCATACTTAGTCAGCGGGCCAAGGTTAGATAAACTTAACTAATCACAGAATTAATAAGCGAACTAGTCCCTGTCTACATGGGCGAAAAATTGCCAGTATCGCTTTTAAAAACCAGAACGCCCGGTGTCCTCACGGGCACCGGGCGCTACAACCTAAGCGAATATGACCCAACTTACATGTGGATCATGCGATCAAAGGCGTCCAGCACGCTTTCGTGCATCATTTCGCTAAGTGTCGGATGCGGGAACACCGTGTTGATGAAATCTTCCTCAGTGGCCTCCAATTGGCGGCCCACCACATAACCCTGGATCAGTTCAGTGACCTCAGCACCAATCATGTGTGCCCCCAGCAACTCACCGGTTTTGGCATCAAACACAGTCTTGATAAGCCCCTCAGGCTCTCCCAACGCGATGGCCTTGCCATTGCCCATAAACGGGAACCGACCCACTTTGATGTCATAGCCCAGCTCTTTGGCCTTGGCTTCGGTATAGCCAACGCTGGCAACCTGTGGATGGCAGTAGGTACAGCCGGCGATGCTTTCGGGTTTGACCGGATGGGCGCGCTTACCCGCGATCATATCCGCGACCATCACGCCTTCGTGGCTGGCCTTATGGGCCAACCAAGGGGCACCAGCAATATCGCCGATGGCATAAAGCCCCTCGACACCGGTACGGCAGAACTCATCAGTGATCACATGGGTGCGGTCAATCTTGACGCCCAGTGCCTCAAGCCCCAGGCCTTCGACATTGCCGACGATGCCAACAGCCGAAATCACTGTGTCGAATTCTTGCTTCTCAATCTTGCCGCCGACTTCGATATGGGCGGTCACCTTGCCCTTACCCCGATCCAGTTGCTTGACCATGGCTTTCTCCATGATCTTCATGCCCTGCTTTTTAAACGCCTTTTTGGCCAGGGCCGAGATCTCGGCGTCTTCAACAGGCAGCACCCGATCCATCACTTCGACCACCGTGGTGTCAGTGCCCAGAGTATTATAGAAGCTGGCAAATTCGATACCAATTGCGCCCGATCCGATGACCAGCAGCTTTTTAGGCATGTGCGGCGGGTTCAGCGCGTGCTTATAGGTCCAGACCAAATCACCGTCAGCCTCCAGTCCCGGCAATTCACGCGCCCGGGCACCAGTGGCCACAATGATGTTCTTGGCGGTCAGCTCCTCAGAGCCCTTGTCGGTTTTGACGCTGACTTTGCCTTTGGCCGTAAGTGTCGCTGCGCCCATGATGACAGTGACCTTATTCTTCTTCAGCAGATGCGCCACACCACCGGACAGCTGCTTGGCCACCCCGCGCGAGCGTTTCACCACTGCATCGATATCATAGTCGATGCCGTCAGCTTTCAGTCCAAATTCCTTGGCCCGGTGCATCAAGTGAAACACCTCGGAACTGCGCAGCAGAGCTTTGGTTGGGATACAGCCCCAGTTCAGGCAGATGCCGCCCAGGTGCTCGCGCTCGACCACCGCAACGTTCAGGCCCAACTGCGCCCCACGTATGGCAGCAACATAGCCGCCCGGACCGGCCCCGATAACGATCAGATCAAAGGATTTGGTAGCCATTGGTATTCCCTCAGCACTGCGGTTCAAAAAACTAGTTCACCATTAAACTATTTGCAATCGAGCTGCAATCACTCAGTATCGTAGCAATCCAGCCCTGTATTTCTCAAGGTTCTCAATAGCATTCTAGCGCAGTTTCTGAAACCATGCGCGCATAGAAACCAACCAGCTTGCACCGCATGTATTTAGCACACAGGAACCCCACGCCATGAAGACACTGATCCTGGATCTGCTTAAGGCAATGATAAATGCCACCCTGCTACTGCTGGCGCTCTGCCTGTTTTTAGGGTGGAAGTTGATGGGCTCCGTTCAAGATGTCACCGGCAAAGTGACCGAGGCCGTGGTGCAGATCACCCCGGTTCAGGACCGGCTCCAGGATCTGCGGCATGAAGTGGCAGGCCTGCGCAGCGATATTGTCAGCCGTCCTGAGCTGGCCGTATCTAGCCAGCTGGACACATTGGACCGACATCTTGCCGCCCTACAACAAGACCTGACACAGCTCCGCCAGCTCCCAACAGAGATCATTCAAGGTGCAGCACAAACGGGGGCGGCTGAACTGGCCGGGCAGATTACCCGCCTAACCAGCTGTGTGCCACCACCGTCCTGAACAGGCTCAGACTGCGGTCTGCAACATACGCACAGTTTCACCGTAACCACCTGCCATCACATAGTCCATTTCCGGCTCGGTGCTGTGACGCTCTAGCGCCTCGTTGCGATAGGGAAAGCGGCCAAACAGCCGGATCACTTCGCGGTGCGCCCTAGCGTGCAACATATTGGACGGGCCTTCTACCGGCATCCGTTCTTTCATCAGCCGCACACAGCGGTCCTGATCACAGAGGTTCTCGGAATGCATCAGCGGCAGATAAAAGAACTGCCGGGCCGGCTCGTCGATCCGCATGTCCCATTTTTTACTGATGGCCATCTTGGCCGCCGCCAGCGCCAGCTTGTCACTGGCAAAGGCCGTGCGCGAGCCACGGAACATATTGCGCGGGAATTGATCGGTTAGGATGAGATAGGCCAATGCCCCTGTGGGATAGGTAAGCCACAGTGAAAACTTACCCTCACATGCGCCCTCCCACGTTTTCTCAAACCGGTTTCGTATATCAGCGTCAAACGCCTCGTCTTGTAAGTACCAGCTCTTAGGTCCGGCTTTATCGAGCCAGTACTCTAGAACCTCGTCGGGACCAACCATGGGTCATACTCCAAATTTTGCCTGTCCGCTAAGTTCAGTCGATTTCGCACCTGTTTTACAAGACTGTTAAGATAACAATTTGCAACAGGTGTGACGTTTTTGTGAAACCTTAGGCATAAAATTGGCGCTTTAGCGCAATCATCGTTAATCCTCGGCACTTTCCTGCTCTTCCAGCTCCGTCTCAATGGCATATTCTTGGGCAAACTCAACCGCAACGGGCGAGGCCGTCGGCGACATTGGCGTCATGATACCGGTGTCCTCGATGGGAATCGCCGGCCGCTGAGTGATCCGGTAGCCAGCGTAGAGCGCCAGCAGCGTTAGCAGCACCAACATAAACAGGAAATATCCCGAGGGTCCAAACACTGCGTCCCCCATCAGCCAGCCGATGATCAGCGGACCGGCAATGGCACCCAAGCCATTGATAAACACCAGCCCCCCCGAGGCCGCCGCCATATCATCGTGCTCAAGATAGTCATTGGTATGGGCAATTAGCAGTGAGTACAGCGGGTTCGACAAACCGCCAATCAGAAACCCCGCCACCAGCAAGGTCCAGAACTGCGCCCCGAACATCAGGCCCAGCACCGACCCACCAGCGCTAAGTGCCGCCACAAACAGCACCAGCACCCGGCGATCCATTCGGTCCGACATCCAGCCCAGCGGATATTGCATCAACAACGCACCAACATAAAACGTAGCCACAAAGGTTGAGATCTCAGCCAGGCTCAACCCCGCCTTAGCGCCGTAGACCGCGCTCATGCCAAACTGCGCCGAAAACACGCCGCCCAGCAGGAACATGCCAACACAACCCAACGGTGAGGCATCCATCAGCCGTCCCAAGCTCATCGGCTTGGCGGTTTCAAAGGCTGGCGTGGGGGAAATCGACAGTAGGATCGGCCCAAACGAGATCGACACCAGCACCGAGGCCAGAACAAAGATTTCATATCCGGCCGGATCGCCAATCAGCAGAAGCCCCTGTGCGGATACGATGCCAAACATTTGCACAATCATATACAGCGACAGCGCCTTGCCGCGGTTTTGATTGTCCGCCGCATTGTTCAACCAGCTTTCGGCAGTGACATACACGCCGGAGAAGCAAAACCCGATCAGCGCCCGCCCAAAACTCCAGGCCACAGGGTTGGTAAAGGCCGGATACAAGATCATCACCGCAGAGATAAACGAGGCCAGCGCCGCAAACACCCGCACGTGGCCAACTCGTCGGATCATCTCGGGCGCCAATCGCGAGCCGCCCAGAAATCCAACAAAATAGGCCGACATCACAAAGGACATCTGTAGGGTTGAAAACCCCTCGATCTCGCCCCTGACCCCAAGCAAAGTCCCCTGCAGGCCGTTCCCGACCATCAGCAAACCCATTCCCAGCAACAGCGCCCAAGCGCTCGACAGAACCTGAAACATCCCCGACGTTCCTTCTCAATTAGGGACAGCACCATCCAGCCTGACCCAATGGGTCACGACCTCTCAGTTGCGCGCTTGTCCCCGAGAACGAATCTCAGGTCTGCGATGTTTTCGTCATCAAGGGATCAAAAGCGACGCATCGCCATAGGAAAAGAACCGATATTCGTCCGATACCGCATGTTCGTAGATCGCACGAACCCGATCTTGCCCGATCAGCGCCGAGACCAGCATCAATAAAGTTGATTTGGGAAGATGGAAATTTGTCATAAGCGCGTTGGTCACATGAAAGGTGAAACCGGGATAGATAAAGATATCTGTATCGCCCTCCCAGGGGGTAATCTCGCCCCCCCGCGCCGCACTTTCGATCAGCCGCAAGGCCGTGGTACCAACCGGGATCACCCGTCCGCCAGCCGCCTTGGTTGCGGCGATTTCAGCTGCAGCCTGCGGGCTGACCCTGCCCCATTCCGCATGCATCTTGTGGCTGGTGACGTCCTCGACTTTGACCGGCAAAAAGGTGCCCGCCCCCACATGCAGGGTGACATGTGTGAATTCCACCCCCTTGGCCGCTAAGGCAGCCAACAAGGCGTCATCGAAATGCAGACTGGCAGTTGGTGCTGCCACAGCGCCGGAATGGCGCGCCCAGACGGTTTGATAGTCCTGTTTGTCCTGCGCATCAGCAGGGCGTTTGGCGGCGATGTAAGGCGGTAGCGGCATCGCGCCCGCCTGCGCCAATGCGGCGTCAAAATCATCGCCAGCCAGATTGAACCGCAACTGGCCCTGCCCGTCTGCAATGGCCTCCAGCGTGGCGCTAAAGCCTTCACAAAACACAACATCCTCGCCAATCTTGATCTTCTTCAGCGGCTTCAACAGCGCGCTCCAGCAACCATCGGCGCGTGGCTCCAGCAGTGTCACCTCGATCTTAGCCGCCACCGGACCCTGTGCACTAAGGCGGTGCCGCAGCCCGCTCAGCCGTGCCGGAATTACCTTGGTGTCGTTCAGCACCAGCCGATCACCGGGGCGCAGCCAATCCACCAGATCGGTCACGGTGCGATCATGGATCACATCGCCCTCAGCCACCAGCAGCCGTGCGGCGCTACGTGGAGAGGCAGGACGGGTGGCTATCAGGCTGTCGGGCAGCTCAAAATCAAAATCACTCAGTTTCATGCCCGCGCTATAGGGCGTTCACTGCCGCTTGGCCATGGGGCAAAACCGGTCTGCCACCTGTGGAGTATTCAAGAACGTCTGGTCAACGGGCCGACTTGGCCGTTTCGACCAGATTTCGACTTTGGTTGTCTGGCTTCGCGTCGGCCCAGAGGGTCGTGCCGCTCTTTTGGTCGACGCCGTCCTGTTTCTGTCAGTCTCCCCCATCATACCATCAACTTCCTTCAGACCAGAAACGTCTCGCGCCGGGTCACCTTCTTCTTGGAGCTATAGGCAAGAGAGGCAAACGTCATCAGTTTAGGCATCAGAGGGCGACTTGATCGTTCGATCAAAGCTCATCAGATCACACCGATATGCCGAGGTTTTTCAGAGTCTCCTTAGGAAATATGGGCAGCGTTGAGCCTTGGAAGCGAGCAAAGCGCCTTCCCTGGCAAAAGGTGAAACGCGGAGCGGCGTGCCGCCGGGCAAGGCACAACTAGGGAAACAATCTTATTTTCACCGATCTTCAGCCGGACTTGACGAAGGCGCAACGTTTGGACTCGGGGAAGGCGGTTTAGGCGCAGGCTGCCCCGGTATGGTTGGGGCTGGACCGCGAAAGATCTCTCGGAACATGCCCGGCGCCAGCCCGGACAGTGGGTTCACCTGCACCTTGGGCTCATCCGCGGTGCCGCGCAGGGTAAAAGCAAAGCCGATCAGCCCTTCGCCCTTGCGGGTAAACACCCGGCCAATAGCGTTCAACATATAGATCGGCGACAGCACTCCGCGCATATTCAGGACCCCACGCGCCAGATCATAATTGCCATCCATTGACAGCCCAATCGATGGCCCCACCGCGCTGCTTTCATGCAGCACCAGATAAGACGACCCCAGCCGGAAACGCGCTTCGACTCCGGTAAACAGGATGCCCTGCCCGGCCAGCTCATCAATCAACCCGATCAGGCTCAGAGAATTGACCAGCGCCACCATGGTCGGGCCGTCCTTGACACGGGTGTTTTGCACCTTGATGTGGCCATCATACTCGCCCGGCTTGTCCGCTGGTGTCAGTGTCATATCAAAACTGCCGCCCTGACCATGGCGCAGCACCCCAGCCGAGCGGAATACGCCGCCGGCATCATTCGAGCGGATCCGGGTGGCGACGCCGCCCTTCTGCGGCACCACATGGCCACTGATTGCAGTCTGCCCGTTCAAGGCACCGCTGAATTCGCCGTTAAACCCGCCCAGTGTCGAAAACCTGCCTCGAAACCCATCCAATGCGATGCTGTCAGTCACCTGCAACCGGTTCAGTTGCAGACTGATCGGCCCACTGTCACCACCGCTGCCAGCCGCTCCGCTGGCAGCGGTGAACGGCGACCTGCGCATATCCAGAACGCCGCCTAGCACATTGATCGCAGGAGCCACATTTCCACGCCCCACCAGTTCAGCCGAACCTTGCATCCAGTTTCCGACCGTCACTGTGTCAAACTGGGCCCGATCCAATCCACCACCGTCGCGGGTGCTGATACTACCAGCCGCCGAAAGGCCCGGTGCAGTCAGGTCAAACTGGTCCACCAGTGCCACCTCTCCCAGAGTGGCGGTAAGGCTTAAGCTGCCAGTGGTTTCCGGCGAAATCGACCAGCCCAACGAAGGAACCTGCAGGCCCGCGCCAGCCAAATTAGATTGAAGCGACAGCTGTGGCGGCGCGTCTGGGGTCAGATCAACGCTAAATTCACCCAGCGCTTGACCACTGATTGATCCCTTGGGCAGCCCCAGATGAAACGCCTCCACCGCCGATTGCGACAGCTCGACCGTGCCCTCGACCCGGCTTGCTTTGGATACATCTTTACCAAGCGCCATTTGCCAACGGGCACTGATCGGCACCCCGGACAGTTGCCCACGCCCTTGGATTTCAACCCGGTTTTGGTCTCCGTTCAGGTTCAATCGGGATGCCGACAACTGATGTCCCGGCACCAGAATCGAGGTTTGCACATCTTCGATGTGACCCTGATAGTGATAGGCGATCTCTTCAACCGGCACTTTTTCTTTCAAAGGCAGCGACAAGGTGCCTGCGACCGTCACCAGCCCACTCCCCAGATCCACCGGCAGACTGCTGTTCTTCAGCACCGACAAAGGTGGCCGGTTCAACAACGACAGCACTGCCGTCACGGGGCCAGAGGCCCTGATCCGTGCGATCCCCGGGCCACCGTCCTTGATCGAGGTATCCGGAATGATAAACGAGGTCCCCGCCACATCTATGTCGCCGCCCTGATCCGCAGAAATGGTGCCCTCTGTCGCCATCACCACCAGGCGTTTGCCGTATAGGCTAAACTGTCCCTTAGCATTGCGCAGCGGCGGCATATCCTTTTGGAACTGCACCACGCCATCCTCGAATCCCAGATCTAGATAGACGAAAGGCTTGCCGCCATTGCGCCCACGCAGCGCCAGATTAACGTCCCGCGCGGTGCCCTCCCACAGGTTTTCGCCCACCCATTTCCGCGGTTTCGGCGGCGCCGCCTCGGGCCACAATTGCTTGACCCGCTCTGCGTCGACTTGATCGACATGGCCTGTCACATCATAATCCCAGCCGATATTCCCGGCCCGCAACTCACCTTCGATCAGGATTTGACTGTCGCCATCCCGGATCAGCATTTCGCCTAAACGCAGGCGAAACGGATCCAGTTCCAACTTAAAATCCGCAGCGATTCCGGTCAGCTCCAGAGGTGTCTCATACAGGTCTTTTGGATTAAGCCGCAGATCCGAAAACCGCAGCTGTCCAACCAAGTCGGTCAACTGGCCGTCCTCAACGCCGCTCAGATGCGCCTGCCCCTCCATGGTGCCCGCCCCCCAACCACTGTCCACCGAAAGCTCGTCAAAACGCAGCGTCTGAGTTTTGGGCGTGAAAGTGATGTAGCTGCTGGCGCCATGAAACGGGATCGGCAGAGTCTGATCGGTTGGCTGAAGCACGCCTGCGCCGATCTGCATGCTGGCTGAGAACGGGAGCAGCTCCCCGTCACTGCCAATGCCACCGCGCAAAGACCCCGAGATCGGGGCCCGCAGCACCTGCAACCAACCAAAGGCCGGACTTTGGGCGGCAATGTCCTCGCTGGCAATTTCGCTGATCAAAATGCCTATTTCAGCAGCCGTGTCACCAATCGCCGAGCTGTAATTAGCCTCAACGGTACTCGCGTAATCCCGCCCGCTCAGCACTGAAAACCCGCCGGCGATGGAAACATCCTGACCAGTTCGGTCCAAACGCAAATGGCCTCCGTCCAATGTCCAAGCCCGGCCCTGACGCACATCCTCATATCGTAGTGTCAGAGCCTCGGTCTCAATGGCAACCAGGGCTGTCAGCGCCGGTGTCATCAACAGGCTGTCGAATTGCTCAATCAACTGCGGCACCCCAGCGGCCTGACGTAACGGTGCCTCACTTTCGGCCAGGCTCAGCGCCACTTCACCACTGGCCTCGCGCCGCAAAGTGCCAAACAGCCCACTGACGCTGATCCGTTTCGGCTGCACCACCCCAGACAGCAAAGGCCGCATCGCCAGCGACATTTGCGCATCCGCCAGCTGCGCCACAATTGTCCCGTCAACCTTGCTCAGCGTGACATCGCGCAATCCCACTCTGGGTCGCCAGCCATGATTGACTACCATGTAGATCTGGCCAAATTCTATCTGCAAACCTCCCAGATTGCGCTCAATCCGAGTTTCCACACGATGGCGCAACCAATCGGGAGCCTCAAACCGGGTGCCCAGACCAAAATAGATCGCCGCGGCCGCCAGAATAGAAAGCGACGCCACTGTCCAGATACAGTATCGCAACAACCGACCGCGCCAACTCCGCCGTCCAGTGCGCACAGGCACCGAGGTTTGCTGGTCTGGGTCGGGGCCCGGTATCTTGTCGGCGCGCGTGATCTTTGCTTTTCCTTTGCCTGATGCTGCCCAACTATGGCAGGCAGTCCCCATAGATTTCCACGGAGACACTGATAATGCTCGAACCCTCGGACAAAGCCCCTGATTTCAACCTGCCTTGCACTGGCGACAGCGCCGAGGTCTCTTTGGCAAACCTTAGGGGCAAACCCATCGTGTTATTCTTCTATCCCCGTGACAATACGCCGGGCTGCACCAAGGAATCCATCGGATTTTCCAATAAGTTGCAGGCTTTTGCCGTGGCAGAGGTTTTGGTGTTTGGTATCTCCAAAGATAGCCTCAAAAAACACGACAATTTCATTGCCAAACATGAGCTGACCACGCCGCTGTTGTCTGATGCTAATAGCACCATGTGCGAGGACTACGGCACCTGGAAAGAGAAAACCCTCTACGGCAAGAAACACTGGGGCATTGAACGCTCGACCTTTCTGATCGACGCCGAGGGACGCATTGCCCGCATCTGGCGCAAGGTCAAGGTAGAAGGCCATGTAGACGAAGTTCTGGCGGCAGCTCAGGCCCTGTGATCTAGCCACACCCGCACCGCGCGTCAGCGCGGTGCCATGCCCAGGCCTGCCAGAGCTCAGCTTTGCTGATCTCGACAGCGCGGGAGATCCCGCCCGTCGGTGGGCTTTTACAAAGCCCCCTCCCGTTGGGCCGCGCACCGCACTTGCGCGCGGCGCAGGTGGCACCTGGTTCTGGACAAAGCCCACAATTCGAGGCAATCCAGACCTGCAACCATCGGACTATTGACATGACCAGCTCCAATCTCTCTCTTGCTGAACGCGCCACGCAGGTGTTGAACACCGCCGACGGGGCTGAAAAGACCGCGCTATCGCGCCGCCACGCAGCCGACTGGTTTGCCGCCCGCGCCGGAACCCACGCGCCAATTGAGATCGGCACTGCCACTCCTCCGCTGCATCCCGCCCGTCCCGAACATCCTGAATTGCTATCTCCTCGCGATGTTCCAAAGCGCAAACCGGGATCACCCGCAGGACAAATAGCACTGCTGCATGCCGTCGCTCATATCGAGTTGAACGCGGTTGACCTACATTGGGACATCATCGCGCGGTTTTCACACATTCCGATGCCGATGGGGTACTTTGACGATTGGGTCAAAGCTGCAGACGAAGAATCCAAACACTTCAACCTCCTGTGTGACTGCCTTGCCTCGCTTGGCAGCCACTATGGCGCCCTGCCCGCTCATACTGGCATGTGGCGCGCCGCCGAAGACACCGCGCATGATCTGATGGGCCGCCTAGCCGTTGTCCCCATGGTTCTCGAGGCGCGCGGACTGGACGTCACCCCCGGTATGATCAAGATTTTCCGCCAGGCCAAACTGCCGCAGGTGATCGAGGCGCTCGAGGTGATCTACAGCGAGGAAGTCAGCCATGTTGCCTATGGCAGTAAATGGTTTCACTTCCTGTGCGGTCGCGAAAATGTCGACCCAAAAGAAGTCTTCCACACCTTGGTGCGGCGATATTTCCACAGCACGCTAAAGCCCCCCTTCAACGAAGAAAAACGCGCCGAAGCCGGAATTCCGCCAGATTTCTACTGGCCCCTGACCGAAAATTTAAGCGCAGAACTCAAAGACTGAATTCAGGCTCGGCGGCGGTAAGCCCTGCCGTCGGCGTGTAGCCGCCCATGCCCATCCTTTTGCCAGCTGCAAACCGCACGATTGGTCAACAGGCTTGCCCAATCTCCTGTGGCTGGCTATTCCTTACGCGAAAAGTCTCGATGCCAAACTGGTTGCGGTGCTTTTATACTGGGATAGAACAAGGATCCGCGCGTGCGCACACGTCTGGCTATAAGTATTCACGGATTTCTGGAGCGACGCTTTCCCGAGCGGCGTGTTTTCCTGAAATCCGACACCGACACGCGCTTTATTCGGTTGCGCCCGGAAACTCAGCTGATCGCCGTTGCTGGCACCTGTGTGATCGTCGCCTGGGGCATCGTCGCCACCGCGATCGTACTGATGGACAGCATCGGCTCGGGCAACTTTCGCGAACAAGCCAAGCGCGACCAACAAACCTACCGCGAACGTTTAAATCTGTTGTCCGACGAACGCGACAACCGCGCAACAGAGGCTCTGGCCGCGCAAAACCGGTTCAACGCAGCGCTGGCTCAGATCTCGGTGATGCAATCCGAGATCTTAGCCTCAGAAACCCGACGTCACGAGCTGGAAACCGGGATCGAAGTCATCCAGACCACGCTGCGCGAAACCATGCAGGACCGCGAGGCCGCGCGTAGCCAACTGGTCCAGATGCAACAAGAAAACAACGATACCATAACTACCGCTTCTTCAGCTCCGGCGCAGATGGATTTTGTGGCAACAGTGCTGGCCGAAACCGCGCTTGAACGTGACCAGATCCTGTCTGACGCGCAGGCAGCCCTGGACGCTCGCGACGAGCTGGAAAAAGAAATTCGTCTGATGGACGACCGCAATGATCAGATTTTTCGCCAGCTGGAAGAGGCCATGGCGATCTCGGTCGAACCGCTCGATAAAATGTTCCGCTCGGCCGGAATGCCCACAGACCGCATCCTTGAACAGGTGCGGCGCGGATACAGCGGTCAGGGCGGTCCGCTCAACCCTTTTTCCCTGTCCACCCGCGGTGAAGAACCAACCGCGGATGAAGTTCGCGCAAATCTGTTGCTTAATCAGATGGACCAGCTGAACCTCTACCGTATTGCCGCTCAGCAGGCGCCGTTTGCCACCCCTGTCAACCTCGGCGCAGTGCGCCAGACTTCGGGCTTTGGCTATCGTCGTGATCCCAAAACCGGTGGTCGCCGCCTGCACAAGGGATCTGACTTTGCTGGACGATCCGGCACCGATATCTTTTCCACCGCCGATGGGGTTGTCACCAAAGCGGGCTGGCAATCCGGCTATGGCAAGCTGGTGATTATCCAGCATGCCTTTGGCATAGAAACACGTTACGCCCATAACTCTAACATCCGCGTGCGAGTCGGCCAAAGGGTCTCGCGCGGCGATCACATCAGTGATATGGGTAACACCGGACGGTCCACCGGGACCCACCTCCACTACGAGGTTCGGGTCAATGGCAAACCAGTTAACCCGATGATTTATATCAAGGCTGCACGCAATGTTTTCTAAAAGCAAAATCAACGAACCCGGCGCTAAGAGCCCCGAATCCAAGCCCGCTTCGGCGGTTCCGGCTTCGGCTATGGCCCCTACTGCTCCGGCTCAAAGCGATTTCCGGGCAAGCGCCCCCAAGGCCAAACCACCGGCCTCCATTTTGTCATCAGACCTGCACGTCACAGGCAACATGAAGACAACCGGCGACATTCAGGTCGAAGGCATCGTCGAAGGCGACATCCGCGCCCACCTGCTGACCATTGGCGAATCTGCGACCATCAAAGGTGAAGTCACTGCTGATGACGTAGTGATCAATGGCCGCATCGTTGGCCGTGTGCGCGGGCTGAAGGTTCGCCTGACAGCAACAGCGCGGGTCGAGGGTGACATCATCCACAAGACCATCGCCATCGAGAGCGGTGCCCATTTTGAGGGCTCCGTACAGCGTCAGGACGACCCCTTGAACCCGGGCCGCACCGCCGCCAAAAAGCCCACTGCTGCTGCACCAGCCGCTGTTGCCAAAGCCGAAGGCTAACGGCCCATACGGATCTGCCTTTCAGATCCTGACATTCGAAAACGCCGCTGGAGAGATCCCGTGGCGTTTTTCTTTGCTTGGTGTTCTGAGCAGCGATGCGACTTCAGAATTGAAAAAATCGGTTACAAGATTGCCATCAAACTCGCGACGCTCAAATGCCCATTCAATGATTGGACGCGTCCGCCCTTCACAAGGCCTACAAGCCTAGGTAATTCCCTCACTATTTCTGGCGATGGTGTCCACTGGATCAACGCCCAAATCACTACTGCACGAACTTTAGTAAACCTTTATACTTTTCATCATATTAGAGATCACTTCTCATGCTACTATAAAGCTCAGAACTGAACGACAACGGGATCGTAACCAATGAAGTCTTCCACACTGGCTGACATGATCGTCGATAAACAGGTACACAAAACATCTCCCGATGATACTGTGCGGACTGCCTGCATTATCATGACCTCGGTGAACGTCGGGGCCCTTCCCGTCGTGGACGACAACGGTGTCCTCGTTGGCATACTAAGCGAGCGAGACGTTATTCAACGCAGTGTTATCGTTTACCGTCCATCGGCTACGACCCTTGTCAAACAGGTAATGACACCCAATCCACAATGGCTTTCGCCGGATGCCAAGCCGACTGAAGCATACCAAATAATGATCAAGGGAAAGTTCCGCCATTTACCGATCTGCGCGGACGGACAGGTGTTAGGGATTGTTTCAATTCGCGATTTCATACCTCCAAGCAGCTCGATTTTTGACCGGCTGCGTGGAAATTCTGCCAAGTCCAACGTACTTGCTCGCCTATTTTGAACAGGCTTCAGAGGCGTTCTAGGGTGACCATCTGGCAAAGGGTGTAACAGTTCATTACCGCAGGTCTAAGCAACCAAAAACCTTTGCCGCCAATAGTACAACCAGTGTCTTATGCAGCTCCGTACAGCCACCGTCCGCTGTGCGGACGGCTGCTGAGCAGGACCTATAGCAGGAATTGCTACGACTTTGCTCCATTGGAGAAAAGTCGTAGCAATTTTGCCCACTGATTATACTTGGCCCGAATGCATGAAACACCTTCAAAATCAACTTGGTCTGTCCCAGCTGTAATAATTTCGTGTCTGCCTGATAACGCTTCAACTGACATGTCGCCGATCGCGCTACACGCGCCAATAGGCACTGATCTCGAAGAGATCAAACCTACACAAACGCCATTCTTTGTATCCGGCAACAGCTCTCGAACCAAAACCACCGTGCTACAATTATCTCTGTACAAGTTTGCAAGAAACTCTGCACGGATACAATTCACATCAGATATAGAATTGCCATATAAAGGATTGAGGATAGGAAGGATTTTGTCATGCAACTGCCATTCAACGGGGCCATCAGTGCCTATTTTGAAGACGCTGCCCCAAACGATATCCGAAATTCCATACTCGATTTGGGCAACGATGAACTTCTTAACTCTGACTACCCTCACCAACACAAGTTACGCCGCAAGAACTATGAAAAAGATATAGCCAAGCTGCAGATAGAGCTGGTCAAATTGCAGGCCTGGACCAAACAATCAGGCCAACGTATCGCAATCTTGTTTGAGGGGCGCGATGCCGCTGGAAAAGGTGGCACAATCAAGCGGTTTCGTGAGAATCTTAATCCACGCGGCGCGCGTGTGGTGGCCTTGGCCAAACCCTCGGAATCGGAGCAAACGCAGTGGTATTTTCAGCGCTATATTGATCATTTGCCCTCAGGAGGAGAGCTCACCTTTTTTGACCGCAGTTGGTACAACCGGGGTGTGGTCGAAAAGGTATTTGGGTTTTGCAGCGACGATCAGCGTGAGCGGTTTTTCCGTCAAGTTGGTGGATTTGAGCAGGCTTTGGTGGATGACGGTATCAAGCTATTCAAGTTTTGGCTGAACGTCGGCCGAGCGGAACAATTACGGCGTTTTCTAAAACGCGAGCAAGATCCGTTAAAGCAATGGAAGCTGAGCCCGATTGACATCAAGGGCCTAGAGCGCTGGGATGACTATACAGCCGCCATCGGTGAGACATTGGAGCGAAGCCACAGCGAAATCACCCCTTGGACAGTGATCCGGTCCGAGGATAAGCGGCGCGCGCGACTGGCTGCCATTCGACACGTTCTAAGTGCCTTGGATTATGACAATAAAGACGATAAAGCCATTGGAAAAATTGACGGTAAAATCTGTGGAGGACTAGAGGTCTGGAATGCCTAAACGCGGTTATCATCACGGAAATCTGCGCCAAGCGTTAGTCGAGTCAGCATTGCGGCTGATTGAAGTTAAGGGTCCTACCGGTTTCACCTTATCTGAAGCCGCCAAACAGGCTGGCGTTACTCCCGCCGCTGTCTACCGCCACTTTGAAGGTCGTGAAGAACTGATCGCCGAGGCCGCGCGCCAAGGGTTTTCAATGTTCGCGGAGCTGATGCAATATGCCTATGACAAGGGCCAGCCCTCTGCCTTGGCAGCATTTGAATCCACTGGTCGCGCCTATCTGGCCTTTGCGCGCAAACATCCAGGTCATTACATCGCCATGTTCGAAAGTGGTATTTCGGTCAATCGCACGCCCGAACTCGCCGATGCCGCCGCCCGCGCCCGCGGTGTCTTGGAGCGGGCCGTTACTGAGTTGTGCGAACATATTCCGCCGCATAAACGCCCGCCTGCCTCAATGTTCTCGGCTCATATTCTAGCGCTGAGCCACGGAGTCGTGGAACTCTATGCGCGCAACACGCCAGGCACGGCATCACCTTTCTCGCCCGAGGATCTGCTTGAGTCTGGCATTGGCATTTATCTGCGTGGGTTGGGGCTGATTGAGCCCGACAATTAGAGTTTTTAGCGGCTTTGTTGTACAAATCGAATGTTGGGGGGCAGTGCGTAAATCCTGCGTGATAGTTGGATGACATGAGCAACTGGGCCCCACAAAGTACAAGACCACGAACTGTTCGACTTACAATAACGCACTGAAACGATGTGGAGCGCTGGAAATCTGGTTCAATCCCCTGATGATCTGGATACCGCCGCTGAGCGGCAAACGCGGTCGACCACAGCGGTTCAGTGATGCGGTAATCCCCCCATTTTTAATGGGATGGGGTCGTAGAACTTAAGCAGCCATTTTGAGTTTCATGGCGGGTGTGATGCCGCCGATGCCCATGTTCGGGCGGTCGTTGTTGTAAGTCCATAGCCATTGCGTGGCGTGATCTTGCGCCTCCCCTATGCTTTCGATGATGAATTGATCCAGCCACTCCTGGCGAACCGTCCGGTTGTAGCGCTCGATATAAGCGTTCTGTTGAGGCTTCCCGGGTTGGATGTGTAGGATGGAAACCCCTTGTTTCTCGGCCCATTCCATCAACTTTCCGCTGATGTATTCAGGCCCGTTGTCGACTCTTATTGTGCCGGGCTTTCCGCGCCATTCGATGATGCGGTTAAGGCTTCTGATCACGCGTTCCGCTGGCAAAGAAAAATCGACCTCGATGCCCAAGCCCTCGCGGTTAAAACCGTCCAGCACATTCAAGAGCCGGAACGCCCGACCATCCCCGAGGCGATCCGCCATGAAATCCCCTAACGGCGTTTGCTTTGCAAAAGCCTGCCGGGCAGTGAACGACCACGTCATGTTCGGCGCTTCTGGCACGGCCAGCGCATCAGGTTTGCCCCGCTTTAACCGTTTCCGAGGCTTGATCCGCAAATTCAGCTCCAGGTCGCAGTAGATCCGGTAAACTCTTTTGTGGTTCCAGGAATGCCCCTTCACGTTCCGCAGGTGCAAAAAAAACATAACCCAAACCCCCAGGATTTCCGGGCCTCCCCCTCTCGGGCATTTTTAATGCCCTGTCAGGCAGTGGTCAGCCCAACCAGCAGATCGGCAATCTGCTCATTCTCGTCGCTCAGCAGGGGGCTGTAGCGATAACAAGTCTCGCTGACCCCGAAGGCTCGGCAAGCCAGCGCAATGCTGACCCCACGGCGCGCCACCACATTCTCGGCCATCTCCCGGCGGTGAGATGGCCCGCCTACTTTTTTCCAAGAGCTTCCCTCAATAGATCTGCCTGCATGCTCAAGTCCGCATACATTCGCTTTAGGCGTCGGTTCTCATCTTCCATGGCCTTCATCTGGCTGATCATGGACGCATCCATGCCGCCAAACTTCGCTCGCCACTTGTAAAACGACGCATTACTCATGCCATGCTCGCGGCACAACTCTGAAACCGGCACGCCGCCTTCGCCCTGACCCAAGATCGAAAGAATCTGCGCCTCAGTGTATCTGCTTTTCTTCATT
>MAAY01000041.1 GCA_002162795.1 Rhodobacterales bacterium 56_14_T64 | reverse complement strand
CCCCCATCACAAGGATTTTGCCACCTTCGATTACAACGCGGCCGCCGTCAGGCAGGCGCAGATCGAACCCTTTTGTTCTGGCCAGTTCACCCAGGACGCCCACAATCTCATTCTGGTGGGCGGAACCGGAACAGGCAAAACCCATATCGCCATTGCCTTGGGAACCACACTGATCAATCAGGGAAAGAAAGTGCGCTTCTTCAACGCCGTTGATCTGATCAATGCACTGATCAGGGAGCAGGCTGATGGAAACGCTGGAAAGATCATCCGGCAGCTGACGCCTTTGGATTGTGTGATCATCGACGAGTTGGGCTACATCCCATTCCCAAAATCCGGCGGCGCGCTGCTATTCCACCTCATCAGCAAGCTCTATGAGAAAACCAGCGTCATCATCACCACCAATCTGGAGTTCGGTGAATGGGTCTCGGTCTTCGGGGATGCCAAGATGACTACCGCGCTCCTCGACAGGCTCACGCATCACTGCTCAATCATCGAAACGGGGAACACATCCTTCCGCTTCGCTCAGAGCAAAAAGTCGCGAAACCAATAAGCCTCAGCGCAAACAAAGCCAGCAGACGATCTCGCTATTTGGGGCAGCTCGCCTGCTGGCTTTGCCTCATATCGGGTGGATCACTTTTAAAGGCTGATACCGGGGCACTTTTGAACGCTCATTGACACATTGGTTCTGACCGCAGCGAACGGCTGCAAACCGCGGATTGTGTTGAAAAACTCCAAAATCAACAATCATCGAAATTTCGTCAGAAACACGTGTCCTGCGAAAGTCGGATAGGATTATTCACAAGGCTCGTAGAGCTTGACCACCAGCGCTTGTGGCCGATTTTGGCCGAACCCCACGCTTAAATTTCTTACTCGCCCTGTTTCACTCTGAAATTGTCCGATCATGCCCGGAAACGGAGTTTTCAACAGAATACGCCCATACTGTCGAATGTTGCGCGTTCGGCAGGTGACGACTACAGGCTCGTTACAGCCATTTACTGCGGTCCACCAGCCTCAGGCATATTGGCGTGCAAACGTTTGCACAACATGGCGGGCACTTTGACCATCCACATGCACCTGACAGATAGTAAGACCACGTCTCTGACCAAGACGGAGGACCCTGCTCGGTTGATGGGAGACACTGATAATCTCGTAGCTAATTTGTCTAAGCAGGACAAGGAACTCCAGATCGTTTGGGGGGAAGTGTATGTCCCGAATGTACTAGATAGCCAGGGACAAGATCTATCGCTGGAACAAAGAGACCCCGCCAAGGATCAAGATCTACAAGCTGGACGGCTGCGCTTTATTGAAGATTTCCGACCTCGACAGCCTCATCGAAGGCGCATCTGCCTAGCAAGCTCATAGTGTGGGGCAAAATGTGGGGCAGTTGGGATTTCCCCACAAAAATATTAATAAATAACAAAGGATTATGGCGGATTGATGGTGCGGGCGGTGGGACTCGAACCCACACGGGCATACGCCCAACAGATTTTAAGTCTGGTATGTCTACCATTCCATCACGCCCGCATGTGAAATGCCAAGGCAACTCACGCGCTCAGGTCTAGCCCCGTGCGCCGTTGGGGACAATCGGTTTTATCAAGGTCTTAGCGGGAATTTTCCTATAATTCGAATTCTTCGACCGGTATTGGCGCCAAGGGACCACCCGGGGCAGCAAGTCCGCGTTCTGGCAGCCAAGGGTTCAAGGCCAGCGCCGCTTCCAATGCCGCGCGGGCCTCGTCGGTGCGCGACAGGCCAAACAGCGACAAAGCGCGACCGCTCATTGCGGCCACATGCTGCGGCGACAGCTCCAGTGCGCGGTCCAGATCAATCAGGGCGGAGGCAAAATCCTGACGCAGGAAATGGACAAAGGCGCGCTGATTATACCCTTCGGCATAGGTCGGACAATAGTCCGTTAGGGTATCGAAATCCTCCAGAGCACCGGCAAAATCATACCCCGATCGCCGCGACATGCCGCGGTCAAGAACCGCCTGTGCCTGTTCGTTTGGGGCGTCTGCCCATAACTCCCACATCTGGTTGGATATTTGCCGAGCCGTTGGCTCATCTTCGGCTTGTTGAACCTGAAGGAACAGCGTTTCAAGTGAAGCAGAATGGTCCGGGGACTGCGGACAGCCTTCGGCCTGAGCCAGACGGGCAGGCAGAATCAAAGCAGCGCCGAGCGCCATCAAGCGGAGGCCGACAGGCCAAGAGGACAGATCAAACATAACTCACAAGCTGCACCAAAATTGATGAGATTCAAATCAACTTATCGGGCGGTGGTGTTGCGCAGGCTCACAGCTGCGCCAGGGCGCCGTCATCCTTGACCGCCTGCATCGCCACATAGGTCGAGGTCGAGGCCACATGCGGCAAGATTGAAATCTTCTCGGCCAACACCGTGCGATAAGCCGCCATCGAGCGGGTGCGGATTTTCAGAAGATAGTCGAAATTCGACGCAATCATATGGGCTTGCTCGATCTCGGGCACCTTGGCCACAGCAGCATTAAAGGCCGTGAGCGCCACTTCTCGGGTATCACTCAGCTTCACCTCGACAAAGACAACGTGGTCCAGCCCCAGCCGGATCGGATCCACCAAGGCACGGTAGCCGGTAATGATGCCCTCAGCCTCGAGCCGTTTCAGACGGGTCTGAGTGGGCGATTTGGACAGGCCAATACGGCGCGCCAGATCGGCAATCGATATCCGCCCCTCGCCGCCCAGAACGTTCAGAATCGCCTGATCGAATTGATCCAATTTGGGAAAACTCGTTTGCACTGCCCTGCCCTCGAAATTCAATACGATCGCCCTATAGTCTCAGATATTCGGGCGAATGTCCCGCAGATTTGCCAGTATTCTCATCATAACGCCCGCCTCTACTGGAGATCCCCTGATGGCACACCCCAATCCCCTGCGCCTCGCCCTTGATGCATTGACCTATACCGATCAAGCAGATCTTCGCGATCAACTGATCGCAACCGCCGCTCTGACAGACGACGACCGAGCGCGAATTTGTGCCAATGCGGCAGCGCTGGTCAGCGATATTCGGGGCCATTCGGCTCCAGGATTGATGGAGGTATTTCTGGCAGAATACGGTCTGTCCACAGATGAAGGCGTGGCATTGATGTGTCTGGCCGAGGCGCTGCTGCGGGTGCCCGATGCCGAGACCATTGATGCGCTGATCGAGGACAAGATCGCGCCCTCGAACTGGGGCAAGCATCTGGGCAAATCCTCGTCTTCGCTGGTCAATGCCTCGACCTGGGCGCTGATGCTGACCGGCAAGGTGCTGGATGAAGATCGCAGCCCGGTGGGTGCCCTGCGCGGTGCCATCAAACGCATGGGCGAGCCGGTGATCCGCACCGCCGTCAGCCGTGCGATGAAAGAAATGGGCCGTCAGTTTGTGCTGGGGGAAAGCATTGTCAGTGCAATGAAACGCGCCAGCGGCATGGAGGCCAAGGGCTATACCTATTCCTATGACATGCTAGGCGAAGCCGCCCGCACCGAGGCGGACGCCGCCCGCTATCACCTCAGCTACTCCCGCGCGATCTCGGCCATAGCAGATGGCTGCAACAGCAACGACATCCGGCTGAACCCCGGCATCTCAGTGAAACTCTCGGCGCTGCATCCGCGCTATGAGCTGGCGCAAGAGGCCAGCGTGATGGAGCTACTGGTGCCGCGCCTGCGCGCGCTGGCCCTGCTGGCCAAGGCCGCTGGCATGGGGCTGAACGTCGATGCCGAAGAGGCCGACCGTCTGTCGCTGTCGCTCGATGTCATCGACCTTGTGCTGGCCGATCCGGCGCTGGCCGGTTGGGATGGTTTTGGAGTCGTCGTGCAGGCCTATGGTCCGCGCGCTGGCCTGGCCATTGATGCGCTCTATGACATGGCCAAACGCAATGACCGCAAAATCATGGTGCGACTGGTCAAAGGCGCCTATTGGGACACCGAAATCAAGCGGGCACAGGAAATGGGCATTGATGGTTTCCCGGTGTTCACATCCAAACCGCTTACCGATGTGTCCTACATCGTCAACGCCCGCAAATTGCTGGGCATGACCGACCGCATCTACCCTCAGTTCGCCACCCACAACGCCCATACCGTCAGCGCCATTTTGCATATTGCGCAGGACGACCAGCCATACGAGTTCCAGCGCCTGCATGGCATGGGCGAGACCCTGCATCAGATGGTACTGGAACAAAACCACACCAAGTGCCGGATCTACGCCCCCGTGGGTGCGCATCGCGATCTGCTGGCCTATTTAGTGCGTCGCCTGCTGGAGAACGGTGCCAACAGCTCGTTTGTGAACCAGATCGTCGACGAGGATGTCTCGCCCGAGGAAGTCGCCGCCGACCCGTTTGACATGATCGCCGACGTCAGCCGCAACATCGCCACCGGGCCCGAGCTGTTTACGCCTGAACGGGTCAACTCTAGCGGCTATGATCTGGCCCATGCGCCGACACTAAAGCGCATCGGACAGGCCCGCGCGCCTTGGGCAACCCACAGCTGGAATGCCGTGCCCTTGTTGGCACAAGACGCCGCCCCACTAGCCGCTGAGGATGTCATCACCCCCAGTAACCTAACGCCAGTTGGCCAGGTCGCCACAGCTAGCGAAGCGGACACCGCAACAGCATTGGCAGTTGCCAGCCCATGGGATGCCCCTGCCGCCACCCGCACCAAAGTCCTGAACAAAGCCGCCGACCTATACGAAGAGCATTTCGGCGAGCTATTTGCCCTGCTCACTCGCGAAGCAGGCAAAACCTTGCCAGATTGCGTCTCAGAGCTGCGCGAAGCGGTGGATTTCCTGCGCTTCTATGCCGCCCGCATCCCCACCGACGCAAAACCAGCCGGAGTCTTCACCTGCATTTCCCCATGGAACTTCCCTCTGGCAATCTTCTCAGGCCAGATCGCGGCTGCGCTGGCTACCGGCAACGCAGTGCTGGCCAAACCGGCCGAGCAAACCCCGCTGATCGCCTACCGCGCCGTATCGCTGCTGCATCAGGCAGGAGTGCCGCGAAGCGCTTTGCAACTGCTGCCTGGTGGTGGCTCTGTTGGTGCAGCATTGACCTCCGATAATCGGGTCAAAGGCGTCGCCTTTACCGGCTCAACCGCCACCGCCCTGAAGATCCGCGCCACCATGGCCGACACTCTGCGCCCCGGTACGCCTTTGATTGCTGAAACCGGTGGGCTGAACGCCATGATCGTCGACAGCACCGCCCTGCCCGAGCAAGCCGTGCAATCCATCATCGAGAGCGCCTTTCAATCGGCTGGACAGCGTTGCTCGGCCCTGCGTTGCCTGTACCTGCAGGAAGACATTGCCACAGATGTGCTGACTATGCTGACCGGTGCAATGGAGGCCCTCAGCCTCGGCAATCCCTGGCATCTCAGCACCGACAGCGGCCCGGTGATTGACCAGACAGCCCGTGATGGCATCCTGTCGCATATCGAGATCGCCCGCGCCGAGGGCCGCTTGCTGAAACAAACAGATGCCCCCACGGACGGCACATTTGTGCCCCCGACACTGATCGAAATTCCTGGCATCGCTGCGCTGGAGCAAGAGGTATTTGGCCCGGTCCTACACGTGGTTCGATTCAAAGCCAGCGACCTGGATCAGGTCATCGACGACATCAACGCCACCGGTTATGGGCTGACTTTTGGGCTGCACAGCCGCATCGACGACCGGGTGCAGCACATCACTGACCGCATCGAGGCTGGCAATATCTATGTCAACCGCAACCAGATCGGCGCAGTGGTCGGCAGCCAGCCCTTTGGCGGCGAAGGCCTGTCGGGCACTGGCCCCAAGGCAGGCGGCCCCAACTATCTGGCCCGCTTCTGCGCACCTGATCGCCAGCACAGTGACGCCGACTGGCAGCACACTCAGGACGGCCTTCCCACCCCAACCGGAGCCCCGGCAATTCCAACAACCCAAAGCCTGCCCGGCCCCACGGGTGAGAGCAACCGACTGACGCTTTCGCCCCGCCTGCCGCTTCTCTGCATGGGCCCCGGACCCGATGCTGTGGTGGCCCAGGTGCAGGAGGTCACCCGCCAAGGCGGCACAGCTTTGCAAGCATCCGGCAGGATTGATCTGCAACAGCTGCAACAGATCCAGAACATATCAGGCGTGCTCTGGTGGGGGGACGACAAAACGGGCCGGACCATTGAACAGGCTCTAGCCATGCGCGACGGCCCCATCCTGCCACTGATCCCCGGCCACCCCGACCGCGCCCGCGTGCTCGGCGAACGCCATATCTGTGTCGATACCACCGCCGCCGGCGGCAATGCGGCCCTGCTGGGCGGCGATGGATAAGCGCCATAACATCTTGACGCTGGACCATTTTCGGCCCAGCGTCAGGACATGTTCCCAATCCGCGATCACAACCCGTCCGGCCGCACGCCCTATGTCGTCTACACGTTGATGGCCCTCAATATCCTGATCTATTTCACTTACTCTGCCGCGTTTGACACCGACATAGAATTGGCACGGTTCTACGACGCCTATGCCCTGATCCCAACCGAGATCGACAGCTCCCACCGCCTGTCCCCCCTTGTCACGTCAATGTTCATGCATGGCGGCATTATGCACTTGGCGGGCAACATGCTGTTTCTGTGGATCTTTGGCGACAACATGGAAGATGAAATGGGCCACCTGCCCTTCCTCGCTTTCTACTTTGCCTGTGGCATTGGCGCCGGGTTGATCCATGTTGCCTCGGCCCCCGGCTCTCATGTGCCCACCATCGGAGCCTCGGGCGCCATTGCCGGTGTCATGGGTGGCTACCTGTTGTTGTTCCCGCGTGCCCGCATCGACATCCTGTTGATCCTGATCATTTATTTCCGCATATTCTCTATCCCGGCCTACATGATGCTGGGTGTCTGGCTAGGCATGCAGTTCCTTGGCACCCTCAATGCTGATCCCAATGCAGGTGGCGTTGCTTATTGGGCCCATACCGGAGGTTTTGGTGTTGGACTGCTTCTAACCGTGCCCCTGTGGATCAAACGCGGCGCCCGCGCATTCTGGAGCCAGACCCATGGCCAACCACCACATCCGCAGACCAAATATAGCGCCAGCCGCATCCCCCGACTGGCTCGCAAGAAACCTGGTCGCTCCCCGTGGGGCAAAGACAGCTAAAGCATTCAGGTCAAATGAACCCGGACGTGCACAAGCATCGCGCTGACCAACAGGCACAGCCCAAACAAAAACGCGCGCCCGGAACTCTCCGGACGCGCGTTCAAATTTCAAAGATCAGCAACTTCAGCCGCGGATCACTTTGGCGAAAGTCTCAAAGATCGGCTCGTTGGCGCAAATCACTTCACCGCTTTCAACAATATTGTCATCGGGATTCAACCCCTGCACCAGACCACCGGCCTCTTGCACCAGAATAATGCCCGCAGCCAGATCCCAGGATTTCAGACGACGCTCCCAAAAGCCTTCGTAACGGCCAGTGGCGACATAGGCCATGTCCAGCGAGGCAGCGCCCCAGCGACGAACGCCTGCAGTAGCAGGCAGAAGCCGGGCCAGATCCTTCAGGGTTTCTGGCAGATCGGCACGTCCTGCAAAGGGCAATCCAGTGGCAAAGATGCTTTCGATCATCCGGTGACGACCAGAAACCCGGATCCGGGTCTCGTTCATCCAGGCGCCAGCGCCTTTTTCAGCAAAATACATCTCGTCCTTGGAGGCATCAAAGATCACGCCAGCAACAATCTTGCCCTTGTGCTCCAACGCAATCGAGATTGCCCAGTGCGGCAACCCGTGCAGAAAGTTGGTGGTGCCATCCAATGGGTCGACAATCCAGCGGCGCGTCGGATCCTGGCCTGGAATTTCATCACTCTCTTCGGCCAGCCAACCATAGGTCGGACGCGCGCCCAGCAATTCTTCTTTCAGAATTTTCTCAGCCGCAATATCCGCTTTGGTGACAAAATCCCCGGCGCCTTTTACTGACACCTGCAAGTTTTCCACTTCGCGGAAATCCTTGACCAGTGATTTGCCAGCCTTGCGGGCGGCCTTGATCATGATGTTGAGATTCGCACTGCCGATCATATCGGGGCTCCTATGTCGTCAGAGATGTTGGTCAAAGGCTGCCTATACGCCGCGAGACCGCCCTTGCCAAGGGCCAAAGCCACCCACGTTTGCCGTTAGGTTATTATAGTGCTGCGCTTGCCAATGGCCAATCTGAACCGCACAGTTTAGAAAGCTAGAAAACAACCACGGAGCCCCCCCATGTCAGATCAAATGCAGCGGATCACGCTGGCCAGTCGCCCGAACGGTGCACCAGTGGCTGAGAACTTCAGCCTCCAGACCTCTGCATTGCCGGTCCCCGGCCCGGATGAGGTATTGGTGAAACTCCACTATATGTCGCTGGACCCCTATATGCGTGGTCGGATGGACGACGCTAAATCTTATGCCGCTCCTGTCGCCATTGGTGGCACCATGGAGGCCGGAGCGGTTGGCGAAGTGATCGCCTCCAACAGCCCCGCGTTCCAACCCGGCGATTTTGCTTTTGGCTTGTTTGGCTGGGCCAGCCACGGCTGCCTGCCCGCTAATCAGCTGCAAAAACTGAACCCAGATCACGGGCCAATCACCGCTGCACTCGGCGTTCTCGGCATGCCGGGTTTGACCGGGTGGTATGGCTTGAATGAATACGGCAAGCCAAAAGCAGGCGAAACCCTGGTGGTCGCCGCCGCTACAGGTCCAGTTGGATCGATGGTCGGGCAATTGGCCAAACGGGCTGGCTTGCGCACAATTGGTATTGCAGGCGGCGCCGAGAAATGCGCCCTGGCGGTTGACACCTTTGGCTTTGACGCCTGCCTGGATCACCGCGCCTTTGCGGATGCATCAGCCTTGCGCGCCGAATTGGCAACGGCATGCCCGAACGGCATTGATATCTACTTTGAAAACGTTGCCGGAAAAGTTCTCGAAGCGGTTATTCCGCTAATGAACCCTCATGGCCGCATCCCAGTTTGCGGCATGATCAGCTGGTACGGCGGAGCGCAAGGGGCTGATGCGACCCTGACTGCGCCGATGATTTGGCGCAATATTCTGGTGAAATTCTTGTCCGTGAAGGGCTTTATCATCATGAACCACTTCGACCGGTATCCGGACTTCCAAAAAGAAGTCGGCCCATTGGTGGCAAATGGCGACATCCGCTTTCTGGAGGACATCGCGGAAGGTTTGGAAAATGCTCCCGCAGCCTTTATGGCGATGCTAAAAGGCGGCAATATGGGCAAACAGATCGTAAAACTGGTCTAAGCTGCCTTGGGGCGAGCGGAAGGTGCGTGCAAGCACACATCCTACACTCGCCCAAACCGTCCTACAGTATGTGTAGGGTGTGTGCTTGCACGCACCACGACCGCCATATCAAACTTGGGAGAATCGTTATTGCAATTGCAACTTACGGGCCTCGACCTTTGCCAAGCGGATTAGCTCTTGCATATAAGGCTTTTTGCGATCTTCGCTGCGTATCGCAGCATAAAGACTGCGCGTAATACCCTTTTTAGTCAGCGGCCGGGTTATGTAGTCAGAGGAATATTTCACCTCGCGCACAACCCAGTCGGGCAACACAGAAATCCCACGGTTCGAAGCGACCAACAGCAATATTACGGCTGTTAATTCAACTTGGCGAATGCTGCCCGGCTCGACGCCCGCGGGGATCAGCAACTGGCTGAACACATCCAGTTTGGTTTTCTCCACCGGATAGGTAATCAACGTCTGACCCACAAAATCTTCAGCCTCAATATAGGGCTTAGCCGCCAACGGGTGCTGCGAGGCGGCCACAAAGACTGGCGCATAGTCGAACAATTCGATGAAATCGACCCCGGCAATTTGCTCGGGGTCCGAAGACACCACCAGATCGACGTCTTCTTTTTGCAAGGCTGTCAGTGCGTCAAAGGCCAGACCGGGGCGAATGTCGACATCCACATCCGACCAGCTTTTGCGAAACGCTTCCAGCACTGGAAACAACCACTCAAAACAAGCGTGGCATTCAATGGCAATATGCATCCGTCCGGCATGGCCATCGCGCAAAGCAGAGAACTCGGCCTGCATAGATTCGACTTGCGGCAGCACCTGCTCGGCCAACCGCAGCAACCGCAGACCAGCCGCCGATAGTTTCATCGGTTTAGAGCGACGCAAAAACAGCTCAACCCCGGCCTGATCCTCCAGCCCCTTAATTTGATGGCTCAACGCGCTCTGGGTGATGTTCAGCTGGTCAGCCGCCCGCGCCAACCCGCCTGCCTCATGGATTGCCTTGATGGTCCGCAGATGGCGGAATTCGATGTGCATCCTATCACTTCACTCATGTTGTTCTTGAGAATTATGAATTTGTCTCACAATGCTGCACGTGCAACAAGGGGGCAATTGAACAGGAGATGCCCCAAGATGACGACGCCCGAGATTTCATTTGAATTCTTCCCGCCGCAAAACCTGCAGGCCTCGTTTCGCTTGTGGGACACTGTGCAGGTGTTGTCGCCGTTGGACCCACGCTTTGTATCGGTGACCTATGGCGCTGGTGGTACCACCCGGGATTTGACCCGAGACGCAGTGGCCACTCTGCATAAGTCCTCAGGTCTCAACGTCGCCGCGCATCTGACCTGCGTTAATGCCAGCCGGGCCGAAACTCTGGACATTGCAGATCAATTTGCCGCTGCGGGTGTTCGCGACATCGTTGCCCTACGTGGCGACCCGCCTAAGGGGGCCGGCGGCTTCACCGCCCACCCCGAAGGCTTTGCCAATTCTCTAGAACTGATCGAGGCGCTGGCGGAGACCGGCAAGTTCAATATTCGTGTCGGTGCCTACCCCGATCGTCACCCCGAGGCGACCAGCCCCGACGCCGATGTCGACTGGTTAAAGCGCAAGATCGACGCCGGCTCTTGTGAGGCGCTGACCCAGTTTTTCTTTGAAGCCGAAACATTTTTTCGGTTTCGCGACAAATGCGCCAAGGTCGGTATTGATCATGTCCTCACCCCCGGCATCCTGCCGATCGAGAACTGGAAAGGCGCGCGCAATTTTGCCCAGCGCTGCGGAACCGTGATCCCAGCTTGGCTAGATGATGCTTTTGACAAGGCTATGCGCGACAACCGTGAAGATCTACTGGCCACGGCGATCTGCAGCGAGTTGTGCTCGGATCTGCTCGACGAAGGTGTCGACAAGCTGCATTTTTACACCATGAACCGACCCGAGCTGACCCGTGACGTCTGCCATGCTTTGGGCGTTACCCCCAAGGTGGCGCTGGAGAACGTGGCGTAAAACTTGCCTGCGCTCTGACGCGTTCTTAGGGTCCGCCCAAAAGGAACGCGTTATGTATTATGCCCGGACACCCGGCGAGTTATTAAAACCCAGCCAGATCACCGAAATGTCGGGGTTGGAATTCATGACTGGTATTCTCAATGGAGAGCTACCAGGTCCGCCGATTGCCGAGACCCTTGGCTATCATCTGCTTAGTGTTGAACCAGGCCGCGTGGTTTTTCGCGGTACTCCTGAGTTTGCGACCACCAACCCGATGGGAACTGTGCACGGCGGCTGGTATGGCACTCTGCTAGACAGCGCTATGGCTTGTGCAGTGATGACAGGTGTTCCAAGAGGGTCAGTCTATACAACACTGGAATACAAGATAAATATTCTTCGCTCTATCCCATTAGGCATGACCATTGATTGCACCGGAGTGAGTGAACATGTTGGCCGCTCCACCGGGGTAGCACGAGGCGAAATTCGCGGGATAGAGGATGGCAAGCTCTACGCCACGGGATCGACCACCTGCATCGTTATGAACCTTTCGGGTGGGAAACACTGACGTTTCGGTGCGTTGCAGGTGTCGAGTCTGAGTATTTTTGAATAGATGACGCCTGTTGAAGTTTGGAAGTGTCAGCACTGTGCCGATCTGTGCCTAGCGCACCGCCTTGGATCTCAAGTTCTGTAAACCGGTGGCCTTTGAGACTGAACTGCTGCCAACACTGCAGTGCAGCCGCTCGCTACGGTCTAGGCCTACGCGTCGGCTGCTGCGCAGCAGAAATATCTTACCCCAACCGCGCCATGTTCCCACTGACGGCGCTGCCGGATCGACTGGAAACTGCAAACGCCAGTTTCCTGGTAGCGGCAAGCCGCAATCCTCGGCTTTCTCCAGCATCCACACCAGTGAGATATTGGCCAAAGGACGCGCGTCCTCGTAGCTACCCAATTGCCCGCCCACGTCACCATGCGCACCGCGGAACCATACCTGCTCCACATGACCCTTCCAGCCGGTGGGACATTCCCATAGCACTGGTTCAAACACTTGCCGGGTTTCATCCAGTGCCAACGCCTGAAAGCCATTGCGGATATTATGGCCCAGGTTGTGGTTGTGAAAGGCGTGGCGGTCCTCGGCCCAGCGCCACAGCAATGGCAACCGCAGGCCCAGCGCTTTGACCGTTTCCCACACACCGATCATTTCAATATCAGCCTTGGCGTGACAAAACGCTTTGGTAAACTGGGCTGATGCTTCGCTTCCCTCGCCTTGGTAATGACGATAGGCAGTGCGAATGTTGCGCACGGTGGCATGTTCGGCCTTGAGCAAGCCCACTTGGTCGATCACCCCGGCCAGAGACCGGACCGCATAGCCGCCGCGCGAATAGCCCATCAGGTAAATCCGGTCGCCAGGGCGATAGCGCGAGGCCAGATAGCCATAGGCGCGGCGAATCTGACGGTTGATACCGCGCCCCATCAGCACATCCAGCGTAGTCCGCCAGCTATGCCACTGCACCCCAGCCTCGTAAAACACCGAGACCTGACCGCCCATTTGGCGGCACAGCCGATAAGTGATCCCGGCATGGGTTTCCTGCCCCGGTTCCAGCGTCGACATAGTGCCGTCCAGAATAATGACATGGGCCCGCGGCCCGCGCAGTTTGGTCTCGCCCGAATGCTCTGATCGCAGTGGCCGCCCAAGCCACCCAATGATCCGCCGACCCAGTTGCGATAGAAACATTCCTCACCACTTTCCTTAGTATCCGTGCCTCAACTTGGCAAACACAGTCGCCGCGAACAGGATCGGCGGTCGCATTTCACCACAGCCTCTGCCTTGCTCAATTGGCCTGTACGCCAGGTCCTGTTCTTCACAGTTGGCTTTAGAGCCACTGATATTGAGGTAAAGCCAATGTTTGGACAGTCCACTGTTCCTGCGCTCTGACCAGCCTAGAAAGGCGCATAGACTTTGCCCCCCTATCCTATTCACAGCGCTCCAGCACTAGACGCCAACTGACGTTCCTCCGGAAACTCAAAACCATCTGTCTCTGCAGGATCGCCCAAAATACTTTCGATATGGTAACACAGGCACGCGCCAGGCAACCGCGCGCCGCGAATTATGTGATAATGAGGTGATTGTCCTGCACCAGCCAGCCTTTAGCGCGAGGTCTCGGCGGTCAGCTCAATCACTGTCACCACATCTGACAGTCCATAGCCGTTAAACTGGGTACTCATCGCCGAGGAATAGGCCCCCAACCCTGGAAACAGCACATAATCGCCAGCTTGCGCATCTAACGCTAGTGGCAGCCCGTCGGGCAATCGATCAAGACTGTCGCAGGTTGGCCCAAACACCACCCGTGGCCTTGCGTCCCCAGTGCGATGAGACCCATCCCCAGCCACCACATAGACCCGTCCCGGCAGCCCCATATCGCGGATATCAACCAAGCCGCCATAGATACCGTCGTTCAAGAACAACATCTCGCCCCCTTTGCGTATTCCCTTAATTCGCGCTGCAAGAGTAAAAGCTTCAGAGACCATGGCGCGCCCCGGCTCGCAGATCAGCTCGGGCAGATCCGTTCCAAACCCCGCCTTTACTGCCTCTGAAATGGCGCAGAACGCCTGCTCCAGATCCGGCGCCACACCGTCGCGGTTGGCAGCAAAGCCACCGCCGACATTCAGCCGGGCAATCTTGACCCCTGCGGCCTCACAGATCCGACCGGCCTCAATGATGTATTTGCCCCAAGCACTTGGGTCTTCGCATTGCGTTCCGGGGTGAAAGCACAGCGACGGAGTCCAGCCCTCGGCGGCGACCCGTTTCAACAGCTCCACGGCTTGCTCAGGGGCGGCGCCGAATTTGCTGCCAAAATCATAGGCCGCACCGGACACCGGCAGCGCAAACCGCACCGCGATCTCACAATCACGCGGCACCTCCGCCAGTTTTTCCAGCTCGCTCAACTCATCCACTGACCAGCTGGCTACTTTATAGGCAATACCGGCCTGAACCTCAGCCAACGACCGCACCGGGTTGTTATAATGCATCACCGCCGCTGGACTGGCCGCGTGCACTGCAGCCATCTCGCCGGGCGAGGCAACGTCAAAGGTCCCCACCCCGGCAGCCACCAGATTGGACAGCACCGCCGGATGTGGGTTGGCCTTGACCGCATAGGTCACCAGCCCTGGAAAACCCGTCTGAAACCGCGCCGCCGTCTGATGCAAAACGCGCGGTGAAAAATACAGGATCGGGTGATCCGGCTGGCGCCGCGCCAAATGAGTCTCGGGGTCGTGCCAGAGGGGAGGAATGTGCTGCATCAGGAAAAGGCCTCATTGTTTTCTCCAGTGTCGGGCATTTGCCCGTCGAATCCTCCTTACAGACCGCCTATAATGACCAAATCTTACGTCACAATGACAGGTTATCCATGCAACACGACGGAACTGACCAAAAACTGATGGCGCTGCTGCGCGAAAACGCCCGTCGTCCAGTCGCAGATTTGGCGCGCCAGTTGGGGCTGGCCCGCACCACTGTACAAGCGCGCATAGAGCGGCTCGAGACCACTGGCATCATCTCCGGATACACCCTGCGCGCCTCTGCCGCCACGCGCCCTCCACTGCAAGCCACGGTGCTGATCTCAATCGAGCCACGCTCAGGCCCTGATGTGCTGTCCCGGCTGCGCAGCCTACCCGGAGTGCAGGTGGTTCACACCACCTCAGGTCGGTTTGATTTGCTGGCGCAAGTGGTGGCACAAACCACGGCAGAACTGGACGAAACTATCGACCGTATCGGCGAGGCACGCGGGGTGAAATCCTCAGAAAGCCTGATCCATTTGGCAACCAAGTTGGACCGCACTTGAGACGTGCCACTGAACCCGGCGCGCCAAATTTCATCCTCAGAATTTGAGTATTTTTGGCAAAAAGATGCCAGTAACGGGTCCTTAAGGTTAATGAGGTATTAAAATTCTGCGGTACAGGCTGGAGAGCCGATAGCCGTGCAAAGAGAAGCCGCCTGACCGATTTTGGCTTGCGGGCTGTAAATTGGTCAGGCGCACATCTGGGTGCCGCCCCAAATTTCTTTTTGCCCAAAATACTCAAATCCCTGTCCTCACCTCCAATATTGCCGCTCACGTCCACACAATGCCGGTCCTCCCTTTCCCTTGGCGCCCCTATTCGCTAAGGAAACCACAACCACGGATACCTATTCAGGACGACGCACATGGCGATGGAAAAGACATTCGACGCGGCCCAAGCCGAAGACCGGCTGTATAAGGCCTGGGAACAGGCTGGTTGCTTCAAAGCGGGCGCCAATGCCAAACCCGGCGCCTCCAGCTTCTCGATCATGATCCCGCCGCCGAACGTCACCGGTGTGCTGCATATGGGCCATGCCTTTAACAACACCCTGCAGGACATCCTGATCCGCTGGAAACGCATGCAGGGCTATGACACTCTGTGGCAGCCCGGCACCGACCACGCAGGTATCGCAACCCAAATGGTGGTGGAGCGCGAGCTGGCCAAAGAGGGCAAGAAGCGCACTGATTTCAGCCGCGAAGAGTTCCTGTCCAAAATCTGGGCCTGGAAAGAGCAATCCGGCGGCACCATTGTTGAACAGCTCAAACGCCTTGGCGCGTCGTGCGACTTTGACCGCACCGCATTCACCATGTCCGGTGCCGCAGGCGATACCCGCACCGGACACGAAAACTCGCCCAACTTCCACGACGCCGTGATCAAGGTCTTTGTGGACATGTACAACAAGGGCCTGATCTATCGCGGCAAGCGGCTGGTCAACTGGGACCCGCATTTTGAGACCGCGATTTCGGATCTTGAGGTCGAGAACATCGAAGTTGCCGGTCACATGTGGCACTTCAAATACCCCCTCGCTGGCGGCGCGACCTACACTTACGTTGAAAAAGACGAAGACGGTAATGTCACTCTGTCTGAGGAGCGCGACTATATCTCTATTGCGACCACCCGCCCCGAAACCATGCTGGGCGATGGCGCGGTGGCGGTGCACCCCTCGGACGAGCGTTACGCGCCCATTGTCGGTATGCTCTGCGAAATCCCGGTTGGCCTCAAGGCGCAGCGCCGGTTGATCCCGATCATCACCGACGAATACCCAGACAAAGACTTTGGCTCCGGCGCGGTGAAGATCACCGGTGCGCATGACTTCAACGACTATCAGGTCGCCAAGCGTGGCGGCATTCCGATGTACAACCTGATGGACACCAAGGCCAATATGCGCGCCGATGGAGCACCCTATGTTGACGAGGCCGCCACCGCGCAGGCCATCGCCAATGGCGAGCAGGAGTTCACCGAAGCGTCCATCGCTACGATGAACCTGGTGCCCGAGGAGTATCGTGGCCTGGACCGTTTCGAGGCGCGCAAACGCGTTGTGGCCGATATCACCGCCGAAGGTCTGGCCGTGATGCAAACCGTAACCAAGACAGTTAAGGACGAAGACGGCAACGAGAGTGAGGTTTCCGAAACCACGCCTTACGTCGAGAGTAAACCAATCATGCAGCCGTTTGGTGACCGCTCCAAGGTGGTGATCGAGCCGATGCTGACCGACCAGTGGTTTGTTGAGACCGACAAGATCGTCGGCCCGGCGCTGGACGCAGTCAAAAACGGTGATGTGAAGATCCTGCCGGAAAGCGGCGAGAAGGTTTATTACCACTGGCTGGAAAACATCGAGCCCTGGTGCATCTCGCGCCAGCTGTGGTGGGGCCACCAGATCCCGGTTTGGTATGGGCCAAGTAAAGAACGATTTGAAGCTGGGATTGAGCTAGGAAAAGAGCAAGATAGAATTCGAGCTCAAAACAATGGCGAGCTACCTGCCGACCTTTGGAAAGAGTCGCTTAAAATTCTTGACGCTAGCCAGAATACGCCCCCTCTAGAGTTTTGCGCAGCAACCAAAGCTGAAGCAATTGAAAAAGCTCATGAAGTCTACGGCGCAGACGCTAGTATTTCTATCCAGCCAGCCGACACGCCCACCGGCTATCGCTCAACAGATTATACGACGTTTTCAGCGGGGCCTAGTGCAATGCTATGGCGCGACCCCGACGTTCTCGATACCTGGTTCTCCTCTGGCCTCTGGCCCATCGGCACCCTTGGCTGGCCCGAAGACACCGCCGAGCTGCAAAAATATTTCCCAACCTCAACCCTGGTCACCGGGCAGGACATCCTGTTCTTCTGGGTTGCACGGATGATGATGATGCAGATGGCGGTTCTCTCAGATCGTCCGGTTGCCGAAAAAATCCCGTTTGACACCGTCTACCTGCATGGCCTTGTGCGTGACGCCAAGGGCAAGAAGATGTCAAAATCTACCGGCAACGTGGTCGACCCGCTGGAAATCATTGATGAATACGGCGCCGACGCGTTGCGCTTTACCAATGCGGCCATGGCCTCGCTTGGGGGCGTGCTGAAACTCGACATGAAACGGATCGAAGGCTACCGCAACTTTGTCACCAAGATTTGGCAGGCTTCCTCGTACGGTGACAGCCAGATTGATGCCTTCAGCGCCACCCGTGGAGCCAATCCACCCAAGGCCAGCCTGCCCCTGAACCGCTGGATCATCGGTGAAATCGCCAAGCTGCGCGAAGAGGTCGACAGCGCGTTTGAGGCGTATCGTTTCAACGATGCCGCCAACGCACTGTACTCTTTCTTCTGGAACAGCTTTTGTGCGCGCTATCTGGAATTCACCAAGCCAATCTTCTTTGCCGATGATCAGTCGGCCAAGGATGAGACCCAAGCAACCTATGCCTGGGCCATAGATCAGGCGTTGATCCTGATGCACCCAATCATGCCCTTCGTGACCGAGGAAATCTGGAACGTCACTCAGGGGCGTGGCTACGCGGATGGTGATGCGTCACAGATGCTGGTGCATGGCAGTTGGCCCACCTACACAGCGGCTGATCTGGTTGACGCAGATGCCGAGCGCGAGATGAACTGGGTGATTGCCGTCATCGACAACATCCGATCAGCCCGCGCGCAGCTGAACGTGCCAGCCGGTGCCAAGGTGCCGATGCTGGTAACGCAGATCGATGCGGCTGGTCAGGCTTATTGGGATCGCAACGGCGAGCTGATCAAACGATTTGCCCGTATTGAAAGCCTTGAGCATGCCGAGACACTGCCCAAGGGCTGCATCTCAATCGGTGCGCCGGGCGCTTCGTTCGCGCTGCCACTAGCTGACATCATTGATGTCGCGGCTGAAAAGGCGCGCCAAGAAAAGAACCTTGGGAAACTAATGAAAGAGCTGGGCGGCCTGCGTGGTCGGTTAAAGAACCCCAAATTCGCCGACTCGGCTCCGGCTGAAGTGGTCGCGGAGACCCGCGCCAACCTGGAACTGCGTGAGGAAGAAGAGTCCAAGATCAAAGAGGCATTGGCACGCCTGTCTGAGCTGGGCTAAAATCAGAAAAACACGATTAATCAACTCTGTGTAGGGTGCGTGCTTGCACGCACCTTCCGCCTCTCGCAGCGCGCTACGGGGAAAATATGTCAAAGCAACTCATTGATATACACGCAAAATTGTTCCAGCCTGCCGTCATAGCACCAGGGGAGAGAAACATGCCAAAGGGATATTGGGTTGCTCATGTCGATGTTGACGACATGGCGCGCTACAAAGACTACGTTGCCGCCAATGCAGCACCCTTTGCTGAATATGGCGCCCGTTTTCTGGTGCGCGGCGGCCAGAAAGAAGTCCGCGAAGGTCAAACCCGAGCTCGCACCGTAGTGATCGAGTTCAGCGATTATGCAACCGCCAAGGCCTGTTACGACTCGGTGTCCTACCAGGATGCTAAAGCCCTGCGGGACCCGGTTTCCAAAGGCGACATGGAGATCATTGAAGGTTATGATGGTTAGACACCCTGTGTCTGGTCCCATGTTTCGGAGAGCCCCATGCCCATGTTGAAAAAATTTCTGCAAGCCATTCGTCCCAAGGGGCCGGCGACATTGCCTGACCCCGATGCCGAATTGGCCCTTGGGGCATTGATGGTGCGGGTGGCGCAATCCGACCGCGAATACCAACTTGAAGAGATAAGCCTGATCGATCGGATTTTGGCGCGGCTGTACCAGCACAATGCCATCGAGGCCGCCAAAGTACGTGCCACCTGCGAGAAGCTGCAGGCCGCGGCACCGGAAAGCGACACCTTTGGCCGGTTGATCCGTGAAACCACCGGGATCCAGGAGCGTTTGGCCGCAATGGACGCTCTGTGGGAAGTAGTGCTGGCTGACGACAAAGAGCACCCCGGCGAGATCACCATCGTCGAAGAAACACGCAAGGCAATGGGCTTGTCCTATGCCGACAGCCAAAACGCCCGTGCCAAGGCCCAAGACAAACTCACAAAACAGCCAGAAGAAAGCTAATCTGATGTTCAAGGACTTGCTGAATAAGCTGTTACAACCCGTTCCCACCACGCTCGGCCCACAGGACGCCCGCCTGGCGCTAACTGCATTATTGGTGCGCATTGCCCGCTCGGACCATGACTATGCCGATGTGGAGCAGGACCGCATAGACCGGATCACAGCAGCCCGCTATGGGCTCGATCTGGGCGAGGCAACCCTGCTGCGCGAGCAGGCCGAGGCCATGGAGGCCGAAGCCCCTGACACTGTCCGCTTTACCCGGGCCATCAAGGATGTCGTGGCCTATGAGGACCGCATTGCCGTGGTCGAGGCGCTTTGGCAGGTGGTTCTGGCCGATGGACAGCGTGATGACAGCGAAGATGCCATTCTGCGGCTTTCGGCCAATCTACTGGGTGTCAGCGACCGCGACAGCGCTTTGGCACGTCAACGAATGGAGCAGGCCCAGTGATAGCCCACCTTGGAATGTACGACCGGCCTGAAACTGCCGGGGCCAATGACGCTTTCTGGAGCGCCATCCAGGCGCAACTCGGGTTTGGGCCAGATACGCTGACACGGGGGGCGGATTTCTGGCAGGTCTGGCAGTCTCCGGATTTGCTGTTGTCGCAGACCTGCGGCATGCCCTACCGCACCCGTCTTTACAGCGAAGTGCAGCTTGTCGGATCACCGGACTACGGATTGCCAGGCTGCCCGCCGGGACACTACAACAGCGTTTTAATCGCCCATAAGTCCCGTGAGGGTGACGCCCTTTCCAAATTTGACGGGCAGCGTTTTGCCTACAACGAATCCCTGTCTCAGTCCGGCTGGGCTGCGCCGATCACCCACCTGCGCTCGCGGCACCTGATGCCCGGCGAGCTGGTGGAAAGCGGTGGCCATCAGGCCTCCGCTCGGGCTGTGGCTGAAGGGCGTGCTGATTTTGCCGGGTTGGATGCGCTGACCTGGGAGTTGATCCAGCGCTATGACAGCTTTGCCGCTGATCTGGTCGAGATCACCCGCACCGATCCAACCCCGGTGCTGCCCTATATCACCGCCATGGGACGCGATGCGCGACCATTATTTACAGCGATCAAGACCGCTATTTCGGATTTGCCTGACACCTACCGCGACACTCTGCGGTTAAAAGGGTTGCTGGCCATTCCAGCCTCGGATTACCTTGCGGTTCCAACCCCCGTAGGCCCCGCGCTGATGACCCATCAAGGTCGCGACCCAAGCTTGTGACAGGATCGCCTGCCCCGCGCGACGCGTAAGGTGCTTCACCAAAGAGGGAGATCGGACCCTCTCCCTCAACTAAAGCGCATACTCTGACCCGCTTATTGCCTGGCCGTTATCTGCGATCCCAAGTCGAGTACGCGACAATGATAGCGAACTCAGCTCTCAATCCCTTGGGCTGGAGTTCGAAATGTGAAGTCAACCTTAATGGCCGAGAGAGAGCCGCCTCCGTTCTGGCACCCTTCGCTGCCAAATTGCCAAGTTGCGTCACGATATAACCGCATTGCACATTGCAATGGCGCTAATTTTCAGTCCAATACTACCGGCAACTTAACAGCTGGTGGATGATCTTGACCTTGACCGACGCAACACCCGTTCTGGAAATCCGCGACCTGCACAAATCCTATGGCGAGCTTGAAGTCATCAAAGGCGTCGACATCACCGCCCACCGTGGCGACGTGGTGTCGTTGATCGGATCCTCCGGATCGGGCAAGTCCACCCTACTGCGCTGCTGCAACTTGTTGGAAGATAGCCAACAGGGCGACATTCTGTTCAAAGGCGAGCCCATTTCCTGGGCCGGTCAAGGTTTGGCCCGCCGCCCTTCGGATGCCAAACAAGTGCTGCGCGTCCGTACAAATCTGTCCATGGTGTTTCAACAGTTCAACCTTTGGGCCCATATGACCATCCTGCAAAACGTGATGGAAGCACCGGTGACCGTTCTTGGTCGCGACCGCACCGAGGCCGAAGCCGAAGCCCGTCGTTATCTGGACAAAGTCGGCATCGCCGATAAATGTGATGCTTACCCGGCGCAACTATCAGGTGGCCAGCAACAGCGGGCAGCCATTGCCCGCGCCCTCTGCATGGAACCCGAAGCGCTGTTGTTTGACGAACCCACATCGGCACTGGATCCTGAGCTGGAACAGGAAGTGATCAAAGTCATCAAAGATCTCGCTGCTGAAGGTCGCACAATGATGATCGTCACACACGACATGAAGCTGGCCGCCGATGTCTCAAATCATGTTGTGTTTCTGCACCAAGGCCTGATCGAAGAACAGGGCAAGCCGGACGACGTGTTTGGCAACACCCAATCGGAGCGTCTGCGCGGCTTCTTGTCCGCCACCCGCCACTGAGACCAAATAACTATAATAACCAACCAAACTGGGAGTAACACCATGAAGTCATTGTTTTTGGGGACCGCTGTCCTGGCACTAAGCACCAGCTTTGCCATGGCCGAGACCGTCCGTCTGGGCACCGAGGGCGCCTACCCTCCGTATAACTTCATCAATGACGCCGGCGAGATTGACGGCTTTGAGCGTGAAGTCGGTGACGAGCTGTGCAAACGCGCCGAGCTGACCTGCCAGTGGGTTACCAATGACTGGGATTCGATTATCCCCAACCTGGTATCCGGCAACTACGATGCCATCATTGCTGGCATGTCGATCACTGATGAGCGTGAAGAAGTTGTCGACTTTACCCAAGGTTACACTCCTCCATCGCCTTCGGCCTATGCTGCACTGTCCGCTGACGTTGACCTGAACGGCGGCATCATTGCTGCACAGACAGCAACGATCCAATCCAACCACGTCGTCGATACTGGCGCGACTCTGGTTGAATACCCAACCCCCGATGAAACCGTCGCAGCTGTCAACGCCGGCGAAGCCGACGCCGTCATTGCCGACAAAGATTTCCTGGAGCCCATCGTCGAAGAAACCGATCTCATGTTTGTTGGTGACGACGTGCCTCTGGGTGGCGGCATCGGCATGGCCTTCCGCGAAAGCGACGACGAGCTGCGCGCTAAGTTTGACGCAGCGATTACGTCGATGAAAGAAGATGGAACGCTGAACGCGCTCATCTCCAAGTGGGAAGTTGGCGGCACCTGGTAAGCCGTTGCTTTAACCATACGTTCAAAGCAAAGGGGGGCAGTGCTCCCCTTTGCGTCTCTTACACTCGAACATGTTTAGTCGACGAGGTCCGCCATTTTCTCTTATTGCTCTGACCCCTCAGTTCTGGAAGGTTTCCAGTGGCTGTCGTGCTACCTGACCACCGGGAAACACGCGTCGTTCTATCTCTCGTTTGGCACGGTACTTTTGTTGCTGGCGATCACCGCCCCTGCCGCAATGCTGTTTGGCTTTGGCGGTGCGATGGCAGCACGCGCGAATTTTGCACCGCTCAGCTGGTTGGGCAAAGGCTATATCGCCATCGTGCGCGGTGTCCCCGACATCGCCTTCTTCCTGTTCTTTGTAATCGCACTGGATCAGGGCATCGAATGGCTGCGGCATCAGGTCAAATGCCCCGACTGGGATCAGCCGATCCGCCAAGGCAGCGACTTTTTAGTCTGCGACATCGCTAAGATGCCGCTTGGCTCCTCTCCACAATGGATGCACGAGACATATGGCTTCTCGCTCGCTGTGCTGACCTTTGCCCTGGTGTTTGGCGCCTTTGCCGCCAATGTTCTGTTTGGTGCTATGCGCGCTGTGCCGCACGCCCAAATCGAAACCGCCGAGGCTTACGGTATGAGCCACCGCCAGACGTTTTGGCGCATCCTGGTGCCGCAGATGTGGATCTACGCCCTGCCCGGATTGTCGAACCTGTGGATGGTGCTGATCAAAGCCACGCCACTGCTGTTCCTGCTGGGTGTCGAAGACATCGTCTATTGGGCGCGCGAGTTGGGTGGATCTAAAACCGCCAAGTTCACCGCCTACCCGCATGGTGATTGGCGCATGTGGTATTTCCTGGCGCTGCTGGTGTTCTATCTGGCCTTCACCAAGGTCTCCGAAATATTCCTCGACCGGCTGAGGGTTCGGCTGTCACATGGTCAGGCCACCGTAGGCGGCGCTGCGCAAAGGAAAGCGTCATGAGCTGTCTTCAGACCTTACAGGACTATGGCCTGCGCTCGCTTGGCTACGGCGAACGACTGCTGCCGCGCAGTGACTTTACCCTGTGTGAGCAGTTCACCCTGATTGGATCCGGGCTGATCTGGAATGTCTACTTTGGCATTTTGGCGATTATCACAGGATTCTTTTTCGCAACTGCTTTGGCTGTCGCCAAAAGCTCGCAAAACCCCGTCTTTCGCAAACCAGCCGAGTGGTTCATCTTTCTCTTTCGTGGCTCGCCGCTGTTCATCCAGTTCTTCTTTGCCTACTTCCTGTTTTTACAACTGAAGACCGCAAGCCCGTTCTTTTCGTCCCTGACCTCAGCTTGGCTGGGCGCGCTTCTGGTGCTGTTCCTCAACACCTCGGCCTACAGCGCCGAAATCTTTTATGGTGCTTTACGCTCGATCCCCAAGGGCGATATCGACGCGGCGGATGCTTACGGCATGACCGGTTGGTCCAGGTTCCGCCAGATCATCTGGCCCACCATGCTGCGGCTGGCCTGGCCCGCCTATACCAACGAAGCAATCTTTATGTTTCATGCCACTACACTGGTCTATTTCTCGGGGTTTCCAACCTGGCGGCAGAAGGGAGACGCGCTGTATTACGCCAACTACTTTGCCGACAAGACCTTCAACCCGTTTATCCCCTACCCCATCCTAGCCTTCTACTTCATCCTTCTCACGCTGGTGATCATTGGTGTCTATGGACAGGTTAACAAACGGTTGAACCGCCACCTACCGCAGGCTCGCCGGACCAAACTGAAACTGCGGATGAACCTGATCCGCTAGGCTAGTGGATCGATGAAAATCTCTGGTACCCCAACTTGGAGCACCAGTAGAATTGAGTATTTTCGGCAAAAAGAAGCGCTGGTTGGAATAGGACACACGTTGGCCCTTTGGCGCGACCGAACACTTTTGATCAAATTATCTTGGCGCGCGCGTCGTCCTGCGCTAAAACCACTCCCAAGCACTAAGGGAGCCCAACATGGACCTGTCCAACCTCCGCACTATCCGGATCGCCGCCAGCGACCTGAACGGCCAGATGCGTGGCAAACGCATGCCTTCTGAGGCAGCAGCCAAACTGGATAAAGGTGGCGCCCGGATGCCGCTGTCCACCCTGAACCTAGACCTTTGGGGCAGCGACATAGACGACAACCCGCTGGTATTTGAAACTGGCGATGCCGACGGAATATTACTGCCCACCAATCGCGGTGCGGTGCCGATGCCCTGGCTGGCAACCCCATCAGCACTGGTGCCGATGATGATGTATCACGAGGATGGATCACCATTCTTGGGCGATCCCCGCCATGTGTTGGAAATGGTTCTTGCACGGTACGCGGATCGCGGCTGGACGGTGATGGCCGCCACTGAAATGGAGTTCAACCTGGTCGATGCCAGCAGTGAACAGCCCTGCCCGCCGAAAAATCCGGTGACAGGTCGGGCTTTGGACTGCCATGCCATTGTGTCTCTGGCCGAGCTGGATGCCTTTGATGCCTTCTTTACTGATCTGTATGACGCCTCTGCTGCGATGGGCATTCCAGCCCAGACCGCAATTTCCGAAGGCGGGCTGGGTCAGTTCGAAATCAACCTCAACCATCAGAACGCACTGCGCGCTGCGGATGATGCCTGGCTGTTCAAGGCCTTGGTAAAAGGGGTTGCCCGCAAACATGGCTTTGCCGCGACATTTATGGCCAAGCCTTATGCGGATGAGGCTGGCAACGGCATGCATGTGCATTTCTCAGTAGTAGATCAGGACGGAAACAACGTCTTTGATGACGGCAGTGAAACCGGATCAGACTTGCTGCAACAAGCCGTGGCTGGCTGTCTGGCGGCGATGCCCGCCAGCACTCTGGTGTTTGCACCTCAGGGAAATTCCTACACACGGCTGGTGCCCGGTGCCCATGCGCCCACAGGTGCTGCCTGGGGGTATGAGAACCGCACCACTGCTATCCGCATTCCTGGCGGCGCTACTGCCGCGCGGCGCATTGAACATCGGGTCGCAGGCGGTGACATCAATCCCTATCTGATGCTCGCCACCGTTCTAGGCGCTGCCATGGTCGGCATCGAAGACCAGATGCAACCGCCCGCGCCAACCACCGGCAATGCCTATGAGGTTGAGGACCTGCCGCAACTGGCTACGGATTGGGGCAGCGCCATTGATGCCTTTGAGGGCTCTGCGCTGATAGCCCGTATCCTGCCTGCCATGCTGATCAGTAATTTGGTGATGACCAAGCGGCAAGAGTTGCGACTGTTCGCACAGCGCCCGATTGAGACCCATTGGCTGTCGCTGCTCGAGTCAGTCTGAGCCCCTCTTGTATGCTGCCCAAGCCTCGGCTAGGCTAAATTTGATCAAATTCAGGTGACCCATGAAAATCGGAATTCTGCAAACCGGCCGCGCCCCGGATACGCTGATAGATACGGCTGGCGACTATGACCAGATGTTTTGCACCCTGCTGGACGGTCATGGTTTTGAGTTCGAGACCTATGCCGTGCTCGACGGCGTCTTTCCCGCAGGACCCGAGGCGGCTGACGGCTGGCTAATCACCGGTTCTAGATTCGGTGTCTATGAGGATCATCCTTGGATACCGCCACTTGAAGAACTGGTACGCGCAATCCATGCCAAAGCCTTGCCCCTGGTCGGCATCTGCTTTGGCCACCAAATCATCGCTCAGGCGCTGGGTGGCACGGTCGAGAAATATCCCGGCGGCTGGGCCGTGGGGCGTGTTGAATATGAACAAGACGGTCAAACCCTGTCTCTGAATGCCTGGCATCAAGATCAGGTCACAACGCCGCCGGAAGGTGCGCGCGTTTTGGCTGGCAGCGATTTCTGCGCCAATGGTGTTCTGGCCTATGGCGACACCATCTGGACGCTGCAACCCCACCCCGAATTTTCCACCGCCTTTGTCGCCGGGCTCATCGAAAAGCGCGGCCGGGGCGTGGTGCCTGATGCCATTCTTGATGCCGCCAGCGACACCCTGAACGGACCACTGAACACCGCCGAAATCGCCGCCTTCATGGCCGCATTTTTTACGAAAGAGAGGACTTGATGTCCGACTGGATCGCCACCCTGCCCGACGCCGCCAAAGCCTATCTGGAGGGTCGGCGTCTCGACGAGGTTGAGTGCATTGTCTCAGACCTGCCTGGCATCGCCCGCGGCAAGGCGGTTCCGGCCTCAAAATTTGCCCGGCAGGACTATTTCCACCTGCCCGACAGCGTGTTTTACCAGACCATCACCGGCGATTGGGGTGAGGCCGCAGGCGACGATGGCTTTATCGAACGCGACATGGTGCTGCGCCCCGACATGAGTACCGCCACCGCTGCCCCCTGGACCGGCGACTGGACCCTTCAGGTGATCCACGACGCCTTTGACAGCGCCGGCGAGCCGGTGCCGTTTTCACCGCGAAATGTGCTGAGACGGGTGGTCGATCTTTATACTGCCAAGGGCTGGAAACCTGTTGTGGCACCGGAAATGGAATTCTTCCTGGTTGCCCGCAACACTGACCCTTTGCAGGAAATCAAACCGATGATGGGTCGCTCGGGCCGCCCAGCTGCTGCCCGTCAGGCCTACTCGATGACTGCGGTGGACGAATTTGGCCCGGTGATCGACGATATCTATGATTTTGCTGAGGCGCAGGGGTTCGAGATTGACGGCATCACACAGGAAGGTGGCGCCGGACAGTTGGAGATCAACCTGGTGCACGGCGACCCGATCAAGCTGGCGGATGAGGTGTTCTACTTCAAGCGATTGATCCGCGAGGCTGCCTTGCGGCATGACTGCTATGCCACCTTTATGGCCAAACCAATTGCCAACGAGCCAGGCTCGGCAATGCATATTCATCACTCGATCATCGACATCACGACCGGCGACAACATCTTCTCCGGACCTCAGGGTGGTGAGACGGAGGCGTTTCATCACTTCATCGGCGGGTTGCAGACCCACTTGCCCTCGGCAATTGCGGTGCTGGCGCCCTATGTCAATTCCTACCGTCGCTACGTGAAGGACCACGCGGCCCCGATCAATCTGAGCTGGGCCCGCGACAATCGCACCACCGGCATTCGGGTGCCGCTGTCGGGGGCCAGTGCGCGCCGGGTGGAAAACCGCATCGCTGGCATGGACTGCAATCCCTATCTGGGCATCGCGGCTTCGCTGGCCTGTGGCTATCTGGGGCTGGTCAACGCGGTTCGCCCCAGCAAGGAATTCAAAGGCGACGCCTATGCCGCTGACGAGGATATTCCGCGGGTGATGGGCGATGCACTGGACCTGTTTGACAGTGCCGAAGAGCTACACAAGGTGCTGGGCGAGGACTTTGCCCGGGTCTATTCGATCGTGAAACGCGCTGAATACGATGAGTTCCTGCAGGTGATTTCGCCCTGGGAGCGAGAGCATTTGTTACTCAACGTTTGAGACAGAGTCGCCACCGCGCGCCAAGGCGGGGCGGTGGCGATTTGAGTATTTTGGGCAAAAAGAAACATCAGCGGCGCGAAACTCCATCGACGCCTCGCCAGATTGGGTGATCGAATGGGTTTGAACCTGCTGCACAGCAATGACCGCAAGGGCGAATATCCCCCGAGCTGGTATGCCGCAACCGCCAACAGGTTCGGCCCCTTTTCGTCGCTGGGTGGCGATACGCGCGCCGATGTCTGCATTGTTGGGGCTGGCTATACCGGCTTATCCGCTGCGCTGCATCTGGCCGAGGCCGGGCTTCGCGTCGTGTTGCTGGAAGCGCATCGTGTTGGCTTTGGCGCCTCGGGGCGCAATGGCGGCCAGTTGGGCAGCGGGCAGCGGTTGGATCAGCAGGGACTGGAAGCGCTGATGGGCGACCCGGAGGCCGCCAAACTGTGGCAGCTGGGCGAAGAGGCCAAGGACCTGGTCAAAGATCTTATCAAGCGACACTCAATCGATTGCGACCTGAAGCCGGGTGTCGCTTGGACCGGCTCTAGTGCTGGTGACGTGGCGCATCTGCATGACTACGGCCACCATCTGCAAGATCGCTATGGCTATGGTGAGCTAGAAATTTTGGATCTGCAGGCCTGCCACCAGATGTGCCCCTCACCGGCATATCGCGGTGGGTTTCTCGATAACGGTGCGGCGCATCTGCACCCGCTGAACTATGCACTAGGACTGGCGCAGGCGGCAACTGCTGCGGGGGCGCAAATCCATGAGCAAAGTGAAGTTGTGCAGATTGAACCCGGCACACAGGTCAAGGTCGCAACCGGTTCCGGCTGTGTCACAGCGGATCACCTGATCCTGGCCTGTAACGGCTATCTTGGCGGGCTCAATGCTCAGGTCGCGGCACGGGTGATGCCGATCAATAATTTCATTGCCGCAACCGAACCCCTGGGAGATGAGGCAGCCAAAGTCCTGACCCAGGATGTGGCGGTGGCCGACAGCAAATTTGTGGTCAATTACTTCCGGCTCAGCGCCAACAAGCGGCTGCTGTTTGGCGGCGGCGAAAGCTATGGCTACCGGTTTCCCAGCGATATCGAGGCTGTGGTGCGCAAACCGATGATGCAAATTTTTCCGCATCTGCGGGATGTCAAAGTAGACTATGCTTGGGGCGGCACCTTAGGTATCACCATGAAACGGATGCCCTATCTGGCGCGACTTGGGTCTAATGTGCTGTCCGCCTCGGGGTATTCCGGCCACGGCGTCGGAACTGCCACCCATGCCGGCCAGTTGATGGCGCTGGCAATACAGGGTCAGGCCGAGGGGTTTGACACCATGGCGCGGGTTCCGGCTCCGTCTTTTCCTGGCGGCTCTCGCCTCCGCTCTCCGCTACTGGTGTTGGCGATGACCTGGTACGCACTGCGCGACCGGCTGGGAGTCTGATCCAGCCCCAGAAACCGGACATCACAAGTAACAGTTGCATGAAATTTGACTGGCTAAGCAGTTGCTGATCGGATTTTCCTTGGCAGTCGCCCAACATTGTTTTACATTTTCCAAAGATTCAATTCAGGATTTTGAAATATGACGCTGCCTCCCAACGTTCATGACGCCGAACCCATCCCCGCCGCCGCCCGCGAAGCGATTGACGCGCTGATGTCGTCCGGTGATCTGTTCCGCTACACAGCGACGCAAGATGCGCCAGTTGCGCTGTTGGAGCAGGAGTTTGCCGAACTGCTGGGCAGCAAATACGCACTGGCAGTATCGTCCTGTTCCGCCGCCCTGTTCCTGTCGCTCAAGGCACTGGATCTGCCACGCGACGCCCGCGTCTTGATCCCCAGCTTTACCTTTGCTGCGGTTCCGTCATCAGTGGTGCATGCCGATTGCATTCCGGTCCTCTGCGAAGTGGGCGACAATTACCGCATCAACCTGGCTGATTTTGAGACCAAGCTGGACCAAGATATCGCTGCCGTTCTGATCAGCCACATGCGCGGCCATACCTCGGACATGGACGCAATCATGGCGCTGTGCGAGGCGCGTGACATTCCGGTCATCGAAGACGCCGCCCATTCGCTGGGCACCACCTGGAGTGGCCGCAACATTGGCACCATTGGGCGCATCGGCTGCTTCTCGTTCCAGTCCTACAAGATGATCAACGCCGGCGAAGGTGGTATCCTGATCACCGATGACGCTGATCTGGTGGCCCGCGCAGTGATCATGTCTGGCGCTTACGAGCACAACTGGCAAAAACACAAAGGCCCGCGCGGCGATAATTCATTCGAACTGGCGCAGGCCTTTGCCAAGTGGCAGAACCAACTGCCGCTTTATAACCTGCGGATGAGCAACCTGTCGGCGGCGGTGATCCGTCCGCAACTGCCCGAACTGATGCGCCGGGTCCGTGATGGCCGGGCCAACCATGACTATGTGGCCGAGCGGATAAATAGTTCGCCGGTTCTGGATGTCCCCGCGCCATTACCGCCTGAGGTACGCGCGCCGGATTCGATCCAGTTCAATCTGGTCGATATGGACACCCACGAAATCCAAGCCTTTGCTACGGCAACAGCTGCGCGAGGCCTCAAAGTGCAGATTTTTGGACAGTCCCGCGACAACGCCCGCGCGTTTTGGAACTGGCAGTTCCTGAAAGATCTGCCCGATCTGCCGCAAACCCGCGCCATGCTGATGAAGGCCTGCGACGTTCGCCTACCAGTCCGCCTGAAACGGAACGAGCTGGACGTGATTGCCGATATCCTGCTGGAGGCAGCTGCCGAAGTTAAAGGCCGCGTTGCCGCTTAAGTCATGCAATCACATGTCAGGCTGACCATCCCAGAAAGGTACACGCAGCATGATTGCCTACGTCACCGTCGGTTCTGATAACATCGCTCGTGCGAAACGGTTTTACTCTGCGTTCCTGCCAGCCCTTGATTACGAATTGGAGGAAGGTTCTGAAGGCCTAAGCTACGCACTGCCCGTACCATCGGGCCGGTCGGCCATTTTGCCTGATTTCTACGTTAAACCAACCTTCGATGGAGGTCCGGCATCGGCTGGGAACGGTTCTATGATCGCATTTCAAGCGCGCAGTCATCAGCATGTTCGTGACCTTCACGCCGCCGCGCTGGCCGCAGGCGGCTCTGACGAGGGCCAGCCGGGTTTTCGTGCCTCCTATGGACCTCACTTCTATGTTGGCTACCTTCGCGACCCTCAAGGGAACAAGATCGCACTGTTCACCAACGATCCGAACGAAGCTGGGCGAGACGGATAACGCAGATCACAAGGGGCTACAAAAGGCATTCGCTGCGTTGCAGAAGGTCGGTATAATGGGCTCGAACTGTACATTTGTGCTCTCCCAGCTGCCACTTCTCACTTCGGCAACAACGAAAATAGCACGGACATCGTCCAGATCAGAGTTTGCGATGACGGCCTCTGTCTAAATATTGCACTCTCTGACCATACGTGGTGGGCTGAAGGATGGCTCAACACAAACGGCTAGCAAAATATCGCCAAGGCCGCAGGACCTACCCGTCTAGGTAAAGGCCCGCATTGAAACCATGACCGATATGCCAGTGTAGGGTGCGTGCTGGCACGCACCAATGTCTGCAGGCTTATTTCAGCTTTGACAGCTTGTCCTGCAAATCTGCCAACTGCTTCTTGATTTCATCCAACTCTTCGCCACCACTGCTGGACGGTTTCGGCTCCTCGCGAGCCCCAGTCCAGCCACTGCCGGGCGCGCCAGTCATGCCGCCGGTCATCGCCTTCAGGAACGCTTCCTGCTGGGCCTTCATCGCCTCAAACCCCGGTATCTTCGCCATCGGGTTCATCGCTGTCAGATTTTCGGCCATCTTGGATTGGCTGTCGCGCAGCATATCAAACGAGCTTTGCAAAAATTGTGGCATCACCCCGCCACCGGGCACCATATAACTACGCACCAAATCGTTCAGCACGTCCACTGGCAGCACATTCTCGCCGCGGCTTTCGTGCTCAGCAATGATCTGCAGCAGGTATTGACGAGTCAGGTCATCACCCGATTTCAAATCAATAATCTGGACCTCACGGCCCTCACGAATAAAGCCGGCAATATCTTCCAACGTGACATAGTCGCTGGTCTCGGTGTTATACAGCCGACGGCTGGCATAACGCTTGATCAGCAAGGGTTTATCCTTTTCCGCCATGTCAATTCTCCCGGCACATGATGCATCGCAGCAAAGCCTATGCGAGCGCAGCACAAAAAGATAGCATTGTACTGCTCGACAGGCATTTTGTTCCGATCCCTTTTTTGATGACCTGCAGAGCTTCATATCCCATGCACTTCTTATTCACTTGACCTCAAGTGGGCTTGAGCTTTTAAAGATCATCCCCAATACAAACGAATAAGGGGATTCCCATGAAAGTTCTGATCCTGGGCGGCACAGGCTCAATCGGCACTGCCGTGACGGCCGAACTGGTCCAGCATGGCCACAGCGTCATCGGGCTCAGTCGCTCGGCAACGTCAGACCACAAACTCAGACAGATGGGTGCAACGCCACACCGCGGCGATCTGCGGGTGCCAGATCAATGGAACCACCTGGTGGCTGAGGTCGACGGGCTGATCCAGCTGGCAACAACCTTTGGTACAGACATGGCGCAGGTTGACGCGGACGCGATGCAAGCGGTTCTCGCCCAGGCCGCGCACCGAAAGGCTCCTCTTCGCCTGCTCTACACTGGTGGCTGCTGGCTATACGGAGCAACCGGTGACAATCTTGCCAGCGAGACCCGTCCACTGCGCCCGATTCCGCCGTTCGCTTGGATGACACAAAATGGTCAGGAACTGGCCGCGGCGCCGCAGGTGTCAGCTGCAATCGTCCACCCAGCAATGGTTTACCATCAACAGGGCGGCGTCTTTTCGCGTTTCATTCAACAGGCGCAGACCGGTGCTCCGATCGAGGTCTGGGGCAGTATAACCACCCGTTGGCCGCTGGTTCATCGCGAAGACCTGGCCGTAGCCTACCGCTTGTTGCTAGAGAACTCCGATCTAACCGGGACTTACAACGTCGCCGCTGAACCCGGCACAACAGTTGCCGATATTGTAGCGGAAATTGCCCAACGCCATCGCCATCAGGCCGGGTATCTTGTGCGGAACCTGAAGCACGTAATCGCCAAACACGGCGACTGGGCCGAGGGACCGACCCTGGACCAACAAATGAGTTCTGACAAAATCCGCGACCTATGCGGCTGGGCCCCCCGGCACATACAATTTCAGGACGCCGTATTCTGATTGTCAGACCACACCACCCGCCCCTAAAACAAAAAAGGGCAGGTCTTTCGACCTGCCCGTCACCGCAAGAGCACCTAGAGGGAGGAGCCGGTGCCGCTTGCGTGAATTTCTTACTTGGTTGCAGCTTTCTTAGCTGCAGTGGTCACATCAGCTGTGGCCTTTTTGACAACTGTTGCGGCCTCTTCGCTGATGTCTTTGCCAGCGGCCATCATCAGCTCAACAGTGTCCATCTGAACCTTCTTGGCGATCTCAGCGAAAGCGGCCATGTTTTCGGCAGCAACTTCAGCCGACGCGCTGGCGAAATCAGTCATGGTCTTGGCGTAATCAGCCGGATCAGCCTTAGCAGCCGACATGCCGCCCAGTTTGGCCAGAGTTTCCTTGGTCCACTTGCTGGACACTTCGGCAGATTTCTCAGCAGCACTCAGAGCAACACTCGACAGTTTCTCGTTCAGCGCGGCGGTATTCTTGAATGCATCTTCCATGGCAGACGTGTCTACAGGGAATGCACCCATCATGTCTTTCATGACGGCGGTAAAGTCTTGGTTCATAGCCATAGTTCCAAATCCTCAATGTGCCGCCGTCGGGACCATCCCGCCTGCTCAGCATGAGAACTATATGCTTGCTGCAGCGCAGCATTTCAAGATTTTTCTTGCTGCAGCGCAGAATAATTTCACTTCGCCAATATTTTCAGCGCCTTGCCGCCAGCTTCACATAGGTTCCTGGGGCCGGAGACAGCGGTGGATGTGTCGAATCACCGGGTTGGCGCGCCGCAACCTGCTTACCCGAGCGCGTTTTCAGCCAGGTTTGCCAGCGCGGCCACCACGAACCAGCGTGGAACTGTGCCCCCTCAAACCAATCGTTGGCATCCTGTGTCAGGTCCGCATTGGAATAATGGCCATATTTCTTCTTGCTCGGTGGATTGACGATACCAGCGATGTGGCCAGACTCGGACACAATAAAGCTCTTGCTGCGCGAGCCCATCTGCTGAACCCCGTGGTAACAATCTTTCCAGCGCGCAATGTGATCGGTCTCGCAGGTAATCGCCATCAGCGGCACATCGACTTCGCTCAAGCGCAATTTGTGCCCCATCAGATCAAATCCGTCGCCTGCAAATTCGTTGCGCTGACAAAGTCCGCGCAAATACTGTATTGCCATCCTGGCCGGCAGGTTCGCCCCGTCGCCGTTCCAATACAGCAAGTCAAAGGCCGGTGGAGTCTGACCCATCATGTAACTGCGAATAGCCGGCGCATAGACCAGATCGTTTGAGCGCAAAAACGAGAATGTGCGCGCAGTGATATAAGACCGCAGCATGCCAACCTGTGTGACCTCTTCCTCGATACCATCAATAAAGTCGTTCTGCAGAAACGGGGTAAATTCACCCTGCTCACCAAAATCCGTCAGGGCCGTGAAGAAGGTCGCCGATTTCACCGATTTGTCGCCACGCTGTTTCATCAACGACAGGGTCAGGCCCAGCGTGGTGCCCGCGATGCAGTAGCCCACAGCATTGACCGACTTAACGTTGCAGATCTGTTTGACCTCCTCAAAGGCGGTCAAATATCCGTCCTGAATATAGTCTTCCAGGCCGACATCAGCATAGCTCTCGTCCGGGTTGATCCAGGACACCACAAACAGGGTATGACCTTGATCAACCACCCATTTGATCAGGCTGTTCTGCGCCTTCAGATCCAGGATGTAGAACTTGTTGATCCAAGGCGGGAACAACACGATCGGTGTGTCAAATACAGTCTCAGTAGACGGGCTATACTGGATCAGCTCCATCATGCGATTGCGAAAAACCACCTCACCCTCCGAGGTCGCAATATTGCGCCCCAGCTCAAAAGCGCTTTCATCCGCCAGCCGAACGACCAACTCGCCATTATTGGCCTCCAGATCCGCCACCAGGTTTTCCAACCCATCAACCAAGGACTGACCTTCGGTCTCGACCGCCTTTTCCAGCGCATCTGGATTGGTGGCCAGAAAATTGGTCGGCGCCATCATCTCAACAATCTGATCGGCAAAATAACTGAGCCGCTGCTTGTCTTTGCCCTCTAGGTCGGTGATCTCTGCCACAGACTGACGAATGGCATCGGCGTTGGTCTGGTACTGCTGCTTGATGAAATTGAAATACGGATTGCTCTGCCACATCGGGTTGGCGAAACGGCGATCACTTGGCTTTCCTTCAGCCTGCTCACCACTGTCTTGGGAAAAAGCCTGCTGTGCTTCGGCAAAATTCACCACCGATTTACCCCAGAATTCAATCTGTTGTTCCAGTAATCTGGCCGGGTTTTGCACCGCTTCAGCCCAATAGGCCGTTGCTGCACGTGCATAAAGGTCTTGATTCGGACCGTCCAAAGCCGCGTTATGCGCCTTTTTCTGCGCCATCACCTCGATCAACCGCTTTGACAGCTGCTCAACGTGATTCATATTTTCCTTAAGTCTTTCAATATGTTCCGACGTATGCGCCGGGTTAAATTCGTCACTAGTTGCCATTTTAAGGAATTCCCCTTAATTTTCTGCTATGCAGAATAACGTCGCCCCCATGTTAGGGCAAAGCGACCAAAAGTCCGATGGGTTGGATGTTTTTCCACCATAAAATTTGGACACACTCTGAGGGACACGAGCATGCGCTATATGATGACCTACGATCTAATGGAAACTGCCCGCAACACCAACCAGTGGCTTGGGGCGACAGCGCGATCAATGGCATCTTATCCGATGTTCTCTGCCATGCCGAACCCTGCGCTAGATTGGATGGCCGCCTGGGGTGAGGTAACTGAACGCACATTTGAACGCATGGCGGCCCGACCCGACTGGGGTATTCGCACCTTTACTTGCGATGACGGCAAGGATCATCTGGTCGACATCGAGACCGTTGTTGAACGCCCCTTCGGCGATCTTATTCACTTCAAAGTGACCGGCCGCGCCGAGCAGCCCCGCAAAGTTCTGCTGGTGGCGCCGATGTCCGGCCACTATGCCACCCTTTTGCGCTCCACCGTGCAAAGCCTGATCGTCAACTGCGAGGTCTATGTCACCGATTGGCACAATGCCCGCGACATCCCGGTATCAGCCGGTAAGTTCGACATCGAGGATTACACCCTCTATCTGGTTGATTTCTTACGCGAGATGGGCCCCGACACCCATGTGGTCGCGGTTTGCCAACCGGTGCCCCTGGCGCTGGCCGCAACTGCTTATCTGGCGGAACAAGATCCCGCCGCACAGCCTAGCTCGCTGACCCTGATTGGCGGCCCGGTGGACCCCGACGCCGCCCCAACCGAGGTCACAGATTTTGGTCGCCGGGTGACCATGGGCCAGCTTGAAAAATCCGTTATCCAGCGGGTCGGTTTCAAATATCCCGGCGTGGGTCGTCTGGTTTACCCTGGATTGCTGCAGCTGTCCTCGTTTATCTCGATGAACACCGAGCGCCACTCCAAGGCGTTCACCGACCAAATCCAGCGCGCCGCTAAAGGCGAGACCTCGGATCACGACGCCCACAACCGGTTCTACGACGAATACCTGGCAGTGATGGACATGCCGGCCGAGTTTTATCTGTCGACCGTCGAGCGTATTTTCAAAACCCGCGAGATCGCCCTTAACGAATTCTCCATCGACGGGCACAAGGTCGACTTTGGCAAAATCACCGATGTGGCCGTCAAAACTGTTGAGGGTGCCAATGATGATATATCCGCTCCCGGCCAATGTATCGCAGCGCTGGACCTCTGCACAGGACTGGATGACAGTCGCAAGGCCAGCCATGTGGAACCCGGTGCTGGTCACTACGGCATCTTTGCTGGTCGTAGCTGGCGCAACAATATCCGCCCCCTGGTGATTGACTTCATGGACGCCAACAGCCGCAAGTCCAAAGCAAAGGGCAAACGTAAAGCTGCCAACAAAAACACGGCGGCTTAAGGCTATGGCCGCCGTGGATCAGCCCTTTGCCTGCAGCTGCGGCGCGCTCAGCGGCTATGTCTCGGCGCATGGGATCAAAAACGGCACCCGCGCGGTTTGCTATTGCGCCGATTGCCGCGCAGGCGTTTTATACCTCGGTCAGCCCGATCCCGCCCCGGGCCCAGTGGATGTTTTCCAGACCTCCCCGGATAGTGTCAAAATCACCCAAGGCGCTGAACACCTACGCCTGATGCGTCTTGGCCCCAAAGGCCTGTTTCGCTGGTATGCAAGCTGCTGCAATAGTCCGCTAGCCAATACCCTGGCCAAACCGACCCTGCCTTTTGCTGGTCTGCACTCGGATCGCTTTGCCAACAAAGATGCTCTGGGTAGAATTCGCGTCCGCGGTTCTGTTCCACAGCCAGGCAAGCCCCCCAAGACCAAAGGTGCTGCGGCAATGGCTCTGGGCATTATCAGCCGCATGGCCACCAGCCGCATGTCCGGCCGCTGGCGTCAGACGCCATTTTTTGACGTGGAGACAGGTCTGCCAGTGGCCAAGCCCGAGATCCCGTCAAAAGAAGAACGCGCAAAACTCTACTGAGGGCGATCTCGCCCCTCGGCCAACACTCGACAACACCCAAATCCTAGCCTCATGCAAAAGATTAAAATCCGACGCGGCCTTGGCATGGAGCCTGGAGCGAGGTGGGAAATCTGTATTGGATGCGCGGTAACATAAGACGAAAGAGTCGCTGGAGGGAGGAACTCCCTAAAATCATCGGTGCTCAAAAGCAGGGTTTTCTCGGCAAGATATCTAAGGAGATCTTTGATCAAGGTGGCACGATATAGCGACGCGCAGATTATGTGCATTTTGAAAAAGGCAGAGGGTGGCGTGCCAGTGTCTGAACCGCACTGAGAACATGGGATAAGCAGAACCTCCTTTTTTACAAATGGCGACTTGAATTCTACAGCCACACCTCGTCAAAAACGGGGGACTAGCATATCAAGGAGCGGCAAGGGCAATTGTTACGAGTTAAGGATGGATGGAAGGATCATAATCCACCCTAGGGCATCCGGTACCTAAAGACCCCAGAACGCAAGAAACAACTTCACATTCCTTGGCCGGATTAGGTGGTAGTGATATTTTTCACCGAGGCCAATGAGACCGACCGGCTTATTTGTGAGATTGGAATCGGTAGCGTCAGCGCCCCGATGATTGGGCCCTATTTCGATGGGATAGTTTTGACGATGCCAGGCTAAGAATCATTCAGCAGAAGGTTGGCAAGGAAATGTATATTCCCTGCACCCAACACCTGATAACCGCATTGAAACGCTTTCCCAAACGGCGCCCGACCATCTTGACACAACTGGACTGGACACCACTGCCCTACCGTCGAAGGACAGAGCGACCGCAAGCGCTTGGATGGCGACGCATATGACCTGCACGCGCTGCGCTATCGTGCAACCATGAATTGGCGGTGCAGGGCAGCACGGACGACAAAATTGCCAGCTATTCAGGCCACTCAACAAAGGCAACGATCAAAAAAACGCCGGTGCAGCATTGCAAAGAATGAGGGCTGGACAAGGTCATTAAAAACGGCAATAACGCGCTGGAACAGAACGGGGCAGGAACAAGGATTTGATAATTCTTGTGATAACTCGGAAAATGTTCGACCTATGGAATCCAGCCAGTCGGTTGTTTTCACACCACAAAGGCGAGTTGGCGGAGTGGTGACGCAGCGGATTGCAAATCCGTGTACACGAGTTCGATTCTCGTACTCGCCTCCATTTAAAATCAATCACTTACACGACATTCCCAAACA
>MAAY01000046.1:26040-39133 GCA_002162795.1 Rhodobacterales bacterium 56_14_T64 | reverse complement strand
TTTCAAACTGCCGGAATTCGGCTGGATGAAAACAAATTGGATTTCATGCAGAACCGCCTTGTGCAGCGGGTTTTGGACAGTCAGGCGGGCTCATTTCGATGCTATATAGATCTGCTGGACAGCGATGCCATTGAGCGTCAGACATTTGTCGAATGCCTGACCGTGCACACCACCAGTTTTTTCCGCGACCTAGCGCAATATAACTGGCTACGCGACATTGCCCTGCCCGAGCTGACCCAGCACAGTTCCAATATCGTGCTGTGGAGCGCCGCCTGCTCGACCGGGCAAGAAGGCTGGACCAGCCTGATGGTTACCGATGAATTTCGGCGCCAACACGGAAAATTTTTCAACTGCCAGCTGATTGGAACTGACGTATCAACAGCTGTGGTCAAACAGGCCTCGCGGGCGGTTTATTTGCAGAACGAATTGAATGATGTCTCGGATGAGGTTCGCCACAGGTATTTTTTGCGGGCCCGCAATCAAGATGGTCGCTACCGGATATCCCCTGAATTGCGCAGCAACGCCGATTGGCGAGTGGCAAATCTAACAACCGGCGATGGGCTGCGTGGGATCTCGGCCGACGTCGCATTTCTGCGCAACGTTTTGATATACTTTTCCCGGCAGACACAAAGGGAGGTCGTGGACCGCGTCGTGAACAACATTCGCCCCGGTGGCTATTTGTTCACAGGGCACAGTGAAACCGGCTTCAAACACCCCGATCTGATTGCTGTCCACCCATCGATTTTTCAGAAAGTCATTTAGCCATGAAAGACGCTAGAAAACGGGTTTTGATTGTCGATGACAGCGCTGCTGTCCGTCAGGTCATGTCCGAGATTGTAAACGCAGACAAACGCCTGGAAGTCATGGCCACCGCGGGAGACCCCTTCCAGGCCTCGGAACGTATCCGCGACGAAGTGCCGGATGTGATTGTTCTTGATATCGAAATGCCCCGTATGGACGGGTTGACATTTCTGCGCCGACTGATGGCCCAACGACCAATCCCGGTTGTGATTTGCTCATCCCTGGTTGGGCAAGGCACCAAAACCCTTGAGGCCGTCGTGTCGGCTGGTGCAGTGGACGTCATTGAAAAGCCGTCAAGCGGCACCCGACAAAAGCTACTCGACAGTCGGACCCATATCCAGGATGCGATACTGGGTGCCTCATTGGCCCGGCTGGACCGGCGGACGACGATGAAGATAAGACCTAACTTGTCAGCGGATGCAGTAATAGCGCCGCCGTCACGGTGTGCAATGTTAAAGACCACCGACAAGGTCGTGGTCATTGGCGCATCCACCGGCGGCACCGAGGCGCTTGCCAACGTACTAGAAAGCTTGCCGCCCTATTCGCCGCCCATCGTGATTGTACAACACATGCCCGAGGCCTTCACCTCGGCCTTTGCACAACGCTTGGACAAAAAATGCAAGATCACCGTCAAAGAGGCCCGCAACGACGACCGCGTCATGCGCGGTCAGGCGTTGATCGCCCCGGGTGGCCGCCATACGCTGCTGACCCGCAGCGGAGCCAATTACCAGGTTGAAGTCAAAGAAGGTCCCTTGGTGCACCGCCACCGCCCGTCGGTTGATGTGTTGTTCCGCTCCACAGCCCGCGTTGCTGGGGCAAATGCGGTGGGCATCATTCTGACCGGCATGGGAGACGATGGCGCTCAGGGGCTAAAGGAAATGCGCGATACCGGCGCTGCCACTTACGGACAATCCGAGAAAAGCTGTGTGGTCTATGGTATGCCAGCCCAGGCCAAGAAAATGGGCGCGGTTCAATCGGAAATGGACCTATACGAAATTTCAAAGCTGGTCGCATCCCTGAACCATTAGGCTTGCCGGCTGTCGCACCGTCCTCGGCTGGATTACCAAATGATGCCGGTATTCCCATTTTTCCTGTGTGAAAGCCGGCACCGTTAGACAGGACAAACCTGCGTGACGTGCTAGCGGCTTGCCATTTGGTGCGTCACGCAGGTTGAAATTTTACCATAGGCGACTGGTTTGCCAGGTCCCTGCAACGTTCGAAGTCTCTAGCGCATGCCAAGTTCGCCAAATCGATCCCTGCAGGAAAAGCCCCCCGACAGGCCGTTTGATGGGAGAAATTGTAGTTTTCTACAGAACTCACAACCGGCGAAAAATGAAATCCCTGTCCCCCGCGGTTTTTCACCCTCTCTAATCAATGCTCACAATGTACTAATACACGATATATTTTTCAGTTTTCTTAATATTCGGTCAATTTCGTACTACTTATTGAGGGAAAGGTATGAGTGGCGCGACGGGTTTTTGCTTCATCCTACAAATACGAAGTCAAAATTCAGTCGTATTTTCTGGGAGGAAATTATGAAATCTCTACGTAACACAGCACTCGGACTAACTCTTGGAGTTGCTGGTGCATCAATGGCATTGGCCGGTGAGCTGACGATCGCTACCGTTAACAATGGCCACATGATCGAAATGCAAAAGCTGACGCCAGCCTTTGAGGAAGCCAACCCCGGCATTACCGTGAATTGGGTGACACTGGACGAAGGGACACTTCGGAGCCGCGTGACCACGGACATCACCACCAAAGGTGGCCAGTTCGACATTATGACCATCGGCATGTACGAAGCGCCGATCTGGGGCCAGCGTGGTTGGCTGCAGGCATTGGAATTTGACGCCGACTATGATGTCGATGACATTCTGCCAGCAATGCGCAACGGCTTGTCCTATGACGGCAACCTTTATGCGGCGCCATTCTACGGCGAAAGCTCGATGATCATGTATCGCAAAGACCTGCTGGATGCTGCTGGCATGGAAATGCCTGACAACCCAAGCTGGGGTCACATTCAGGATGCAGCAGCGGCCATGACTGACAAGGACAATGGCGTCTACGGTATCTGTCTGCGCGGCAAACCAGGCTGGGGCGACAACATGGCGTTCCTGTCCACCATGGCCAACAGCTTTGGCGCACAATGGTTCAACGAGGACTGGACCCCGGCACTGGATAGCCCAGCGTGGAACCACGCAGTGACCTTCTATGTGGATCTGCTGACCAACTATGGCCCCCCCGGCTCGGCTGGCAATTCGTTCAACGAGATCCTGGCGCTGATCAACGAAGGCAAATGCGGCATGTGGATTGATGCCACAATCGCGGCCTCCTTTGTATCGAACCCTGAGCAGTCGAAAGTCGCAGACGTGATTGCTTTTGCTCAATCGCCACAGGCGATGACAAAACGTGGAGCCAACTGGCTCTGGGCTTGGTCGCTTGCGATCCCGGCTGGCACAAATCAAGCTGAAGATGCTCAGAAATTCATCGAATGGGCGACATCCAAGGAATACATCGAACTGGTCGCTGAAACCAACGGCTGGGGCGCGGTTCCAACGGGGACTCGACAGTCCACCTATGACAACGAGAACTTTCAGAAGGCCGCTGTTTTTGCGGAGGCCGAGTTGAAGGCGATCCTGTCGGCGGATCCTGAGAACTCAACCCTGAACCCATCGCCCTATGTTGGTGTTCAGTTTGCGGCAATCCCTGAGTTCCAAGCAATTGGCACAGCAGTGGGGCAGCAAATGTCGGCCGCTCTGGCAGGTGATATCTCGGTAGAAGAAGCGCTGGAAGCCTCGCAAAAGGCAGCAGACCGCGAAATGCGCAAGGCTGGTTACTACTAAGTCTTGCCCTCCCCCTCTGGGGCGGCGGCGAATGCCGCCCCAGAGACCTTTGTCACCTAACCTCCGGATAGTTTTATGAACCCGACGCTTGTCAGATGGCTTCAGGCCCCCAGTATTATCGTTTTGTTCTTGTGGATGATCGTCCCACTCAGCTTAACGGTCTATTTCTCGACCATTCGCTACAATCTGCTTTATCCAGAGCGTAGCGGTTTTGTCGGGCTTTCCAACTACGAGTACTTCTGGACCGATCCGTCCTTCATGCCCGCCCTGCTGAACACGCTGATCCTGGTTGGATCCGTTCTGGCGATCTCGGTTGTGCTTGGCCTTGCGATCTCAATCCTGATTGATCGCCCCTTTCGCGGCCGTGGAATTGTCCGCGTCATGCTGATTTCGCCCTTTTTCATCATGCCAACAGTGAATGCTCTGATCTGGAAAAACATGATGATGAACCCGATCTATGGTCTGTTTGCTGTGGTCGCCACCGCATTTGGAGTTGAACCAATTGACTGGTTGACCCAACTGCCGCTGTTGTCGGTGATCATCATTGTCAGCTGGCAGTGGACGCCCTTTGCCATCCTGATCTTCATGACATCACTGCAGTCGCAAGACCAGGAACAGAAAGAGGCCGCCACTCTGGACGGTGCCGGTTTCTGGGCGCAGTTCTGGAACCTCACCCTGCCCCATCTGGCCCGTCCGATTTCTATCGTGCTGCTGATCCAGATGATCTTTCATCTGTCGATCTTTGCGGAGATTTACGTGACCACGGGCGGTGGACCCGGCGTTCAATCGACCAACCTCACCTACCTCATCTTCACCCAGGCGCTGCAAGGTTTTGACATAGGTGTCGCCTCTGCCGGTGGTGTGTTTGCAATCATCCTTGCCAATATCGTTGCGATCTTCTTGATCCGCGCGGTTGGCAAAACTCTGACGGTGTAAGATCATGACAGATACAGAACGCGCCAAACTGAAAGACCGCATCGCGGTGATCGCAGCCTGGATTGTGGCCAGTTTGTTCTTCTTTCCGATCTTCTGGATGGTTCTGACCAGCTTTAAGACGGAATTGCAGGCCATCGCCGTGCCACCGCTGCTTGTGTTTGAACCAACTCTCGAGAACTTCTCGCTGATCCAGGAACGCACCGACTACACCAAATATGCGTGGAACTCGGTTGTGACATCTGTGGGAGGCACAGCGCTGGCCTTGTTGATCGCAATTCCTTCGGCCTATGCGATGGCCTTTAACCCTAGTCGTCACACCAAGGATATCCTGATGTGGATGCTGTCGACCAAGATGTTGCCCGCAGTAGGCGTGCTGATGCCGATCTACCTGATTAGCCAAAAGCTGGGCTTGCTGGATACTAAGTTCGTTTTGGTTGTCATTTACGCGATGATCAACCTGCCAATCATCATGTTGATCCTGTTCAACTACTTTCGCGAGATCCCCAAGGAAATCCTGGAAGCGTCGCGCATGGATGGCACCTCGACTTATAACGAAATTACGCAAATCGTTATGCCGCTGGCATGGGGCGGAATTGCATCTACCGCACTGTTGTCCATCGTGCTGTGCTGGAACGAGGCCTTCTGGGCCATCAATCTGACAGCATCGGATGCCGGCACTCTAGCAGCACTGGTCGCTTCCTTCTCATCTCCCGAGGGCCTGTTTTGGGCCAAACTTTCTGCCGTATCGACATTGGCCTGTGCGCCCATCGTCGTGTTTGGCTGGCTCTGCCAAAAACAACTGGTGCAAGGCCTGACATTTGGAGCGGTAAAATGACCCTCAACGCAGCCCCAACTGATCTGACAGGCAAGATCTGCATCGTAACTGGTGCCAATGGCGGCATCGGCGCAAGCGCTGCAGAACACTTTGCAGCCCTTGGCGCCAAAGTATTTGCCACCGATATTGGCCCGGACTTCACCGGTTCCGCTGAGGTGACATATCAGCCCTTTGACCTGCTGGACCCTGATGGCCTGAACGCCTGTGTAGACTGGATCAACGCCAGCGCGCCAAATGTCCTGTTCAACAATGCAGCCCTGTTTGACATGGGCACTGTGCTGGACGCTGATCTTGCGCAATATGACCGTCTGTTCGGATTAAACGTCCGGGCGTTTTACGCTGTGATGCAAGCAGCGGCCCAGTCGATGGTAGACACCGAAACACAAGGGTCGATCATCAATCTGGCATCGCAGGCAGGCCACCGCGGTGAGGCCTTGGTGGCCCATTACTGCGCCTCAAAAGCTGCTGTGATCAGCTATACTCAGTCCGCCGCGCTGGCGCTTGCGCCGCATAAGATCCGTGTGAACGCCATTTCTCCGGGTGTGATCGACACGCCTATGTGGAAAACCGTGGATGGTTTGTTTGCCAAGTATGAAGGCAAGGAGCCCGGTCAGAAGAAACGTGAAGTCGGCGAAGCTGTGCCGCTTGGATACATGGGTGACCCTGCTGACGTGGCCCGCACTGCAGTTTTCCTGGCCTCGGATCAATCCAGTTACATCACCGCCCAAACGCTCTGTGTGGATGGTGGCAACGTGTTGAGGTAACCAATGTCTATTATTCAGCCTGAAATAGAACTTGTCGACCGCACGACCCGCAGCATCCGCTATCTGGAGCATGGCTGGCCGACCGATCTGTGCCGTTGGCACGCCCATGAAGAATATGAACTTCATCTGATGGTTGCCACCCGCGGCAAAGCTTTTGTTGGCGACTACATTGGCGATTTTCACCCCGGCATGCTCTACCTGACTGGCCCGAACCTGCCCCATAACTGGATCACCGATAAGGTCTGGACCGAAGCGGTTGAGACCCGTGATATGTTGGTTCAGTTCTCTCACGCGTCGATTGCCTCCCTCGCTCAGGGTTTTCCAGAATTTGGTGAAGTCCTCAAGTTGTTGAAGATGGCCGAGTCTGGCATCGAATTCACAGGCTTTAACGCAACCTTTGCGCGCGGCCACATGGAGGCCATCCGGGACAGCAAAGGCCCCGAGCGTATCCTTGCCTTTATTCGTTTCCTGGTGCGTCTAAACGAGCATGCTGAGAAGCAGACCCTGTCAGTCGCCAAGCTGGTTCAGCCTGCAGGTGGCAGCCGTCAGGCCCGGATTGGCGAAGTGGTGGATCACATCGTCCATAACTTTGCCGAGGATTTTCCAGTCGATGCGGCAGCCACTATGGCCGGGATGAGCGCCGCCAGTTTCAGCCGCAACTTCCAAAGGGCGACAGGCAAGCGTTTCATTGAATTTGTGAACCGGGTGCGCATCGGGCAGGCCTGTGGCCTGCTCTATGCCTCGGACGACCAGATCACCTCGATCTGCTTTCAGGTCGGCTTCCAAAATTTGGCCAATTTCAATCGCCACTTTCTGAAAATGAAGGGCATGACCCCTTCAGAATACCGCGACACTGCCCGTCGTGAACTAATGCGACCATCGGAGAGCGCAGAATGACTAACTCTACCGGACCACATGTCCATTCCACCGCGTATGACCGATCCAACTGCGACGTCGGGGTGGTGCATTTAGGATATGGAGCTTTTCACCGAGCGCACCAGGCCGTTTATCTAGACGACTATATGGACCAGACCGGCGATCTGCGTTGGGGTATTGCGGCGGTCAACTTACGGGCCGAAGAAAGCCAGGAATTCGCCCGTAACAAGGGTGCTGAAAACGGCTACATTCTAAAATCTGTTGCACCGAATAGCGAATCCACTTTGCGTCGTGTTCGATCACACCTCAACTATCTGGATTGGTCAAAAGACCCAGCGAAAGCCGAGTCTATGCTTGCGCGTTCCAGTGTTCATGTCGTCACCATTACCGTGACCGAAAGCGGCTATTATGGCGACACTGGAGGATTGTTGGATCCCGAGGATAAGACGATAGCCGCAGAACTGGCTGGTGGCGAAACACGGAGTGTTTATGCCTATCTGACCGCCGGTTTGGATCTGCGACGGACCGAGCTGGACCAACCAATTTCCGTTCTGTGCTGCGATAATATTCAGCAAAACGGCAAAAAACTTCGCATAAACCTGATGGCCTACCTGACGTTGGCAGGGAAAACCGAACTGTCAGACTGGGTGGATCAGAATGTGACCTTCCCCTGCTCCATGGTTGACCGCATTACACCACGTGCGACCGATGACATGCGAAATCAGGTTGAGGCCGCTGTTGGCAAGCAGTCCGTAACTCCTGTGATGGCAGAAAAGTTCATGCAATGGGTTCTCGAAGGTAATTTTGCGGGCCCGGTTCCTCAACTGGACAAGGTCGGCGTGACAATTGCCGATGACGTTGATCCATACGAAGAGGCAAAAATTCGCATCCTGAATGGTGGCCACACTTGCCTGACCTATCTCGCAGCCCTGAAAGGCATTGAAACCTTTGACGCAGCCATGTGCGATCCCGAGCTAAGAGATCACTTCATTAGCTATGAGACCCAAGAGGTTCTGGTTGCCCTGACTCGTGAGCTGCCGTTTGATAAATCATCCTACCTGGCGGAAATTGCCGCGCGGTTCGAAAATCAGGCAATTGGCGACACCATTGCCCGTATTTGCGCTGATGGGATGGCCAAATTTCCCATCTTCATCCGCCCGACATTGGCTGGTTGTTTGAAGCAGGGCAAAATGCCGACCTACGGAATTCAGTCTGTTGCCAGTTGGTTTGTCTTTGCAAAACAATCAGCTGCCGGTCGTATCCCCTTTTCTTATGTGGAACCCAGCTGGGCCAAATTGGAGCAAATGCTGGAAGATCCGACCAAGGACAGTTTTGTGCAATCAAAAGAGCTTTGGGGCGATTTACCTGAAACTTACCCGGAATTTGCGCTGAAATTGCGCGCCAGCATCGAAGAGGCAGAGACTAAATGGCTAGTTTGAAAATACGTGATCTGAAAAAATCATATGGCCCAATGCAGGTGATGCATGGTGTTGATCTGGATATTGAAGACGGTGAATTTGTTGTCTTTGTCGGGCCATCAGGTTGCGGAAAATCCACTCTCTTGCGGATGATCGCCGGGCTGGAGGACATCACCAGCGGTGATGTGTCGATCGGTGACCGGGTGGTCAATGAGGTCTCGCCCTCAAAACGCGGAGTGGCAATGGTGTTCCAGACATATGCGCTCTACCCGCATATGACCGTTTACAAAAATATGGCCTTTGGATTGAAGCAGGCCAAAACGCCCACTGCCGAGATCGAACGACGCGTAAACGCGGCGGCTGAAATTCTGCAGATCACTGACTATCTGGACCGCAGCCCACGCAACCTGTCGGGTGGCCAGCGTCAGCGGGTTGCCATTGGACGCGCCATTGTGCGTGATCCCGAGGTGTTCCTGTTCGACGAACCGCTGTCCAACCTCGATGCTTCACTGCGAGTGCAAACCCGCCTCGAAATCGCCCGCCTACACGAACGTCTGGGTGCCACCATGATCTATGTGACCCATGATCAGGTCGAGGCTATGACGCTAGCAGACAAGATCGTCGTTCTGCGGGATGGCCGTATCGAACAAGTTGGCAGCCCCCTTGAGTTGTATGAACGGCCACAAAATGCCTTTGTCGCGCAGTTCATCGGTAGCCCAAAGATGAATTTCTTTAAACCCAAAGATCTCGCCGCCGGCGCGCAAGCCCAGCTGTCTGATCAGTTGACTGACGAACAATTCATAGGCATCCGCCCAGAACATCTTCGCAACTGCGAATTGGATAAGGCTGTTGTTTGCGGTAAGATCGAGTTGGTTGAACAACTGGGTGAATACGCTCTGGTCCATCTGACTGGCGATCAGGGAGCGGAATTCATTGTCAAAATGGAGCACGCACCGGCCGTCGGCAAAGGCACCATGATTGGGTTTGATTCTAAAGCTGAGCTTGTTCATTACTTCGATACAGAAAGCGGACTACGCGTAACGCAAAGCTGAGTGGATTGATGATCAATCGAGCGATCACCTGATGAAACGCTCTGATACCAGGGAAATCAAATCGACACCCTGCGCTAGTATATTGCGCAGGGTGTCGATGCCAATTTGATCGCTCCGGTTGTTGCAACCGGCTGGGCTGGCTGGCATCGTGTTCTCACTGTACACATCCATCGACTATTCGCTGACCACCGTTGAAGTCGAACTGAACGCCATCGTGGTCGACGACACGCAGAAAAACAGCACGCCATTGTGACGCCCATTGCGTCGGAAAATGCCTCACGTGCACACACCCTGATGACCGAAGTCATTCGAGACAGCTATGGCTGGACGTTTGGATCACGTCAGGTCGGGACTTAAACTGGTGAACTGGCCGTTTCCTGTTTTTCGCCCCAATCCGCCAAACTATTGACCAACAACAACGCCACCCTTCGAAACACCCGGCGCAAACGCTCAATATGTGCTCCACTTAGTTGCATTTCGTCCAGGGCCTGATCCATGCAGCAAAGCCAATTCTCAGCATCCTGCTGGGTAATAGGCACATGTTCATGCATCCCCCTCACGTCCATATGACCATATTTTTCCAGATAGTAATTCCGTCCCCCCATGAACCCGGAGAGAAAATTGAACTGCTCTATCCGGGCGTGGCCCATGCCATGGCCACGCTTGTGAAGTTTGACGATCTGAGACCCCGTTTCAGTCTCTTCAATAATATCGTAAAATCGGTCCACAAGTGCCCGCAGAACCGCCTCACCACCGATCTGATCTATCAGTTTTTCTACCATTTGCCCTAGCCGCCTTTTGGGACGGCCTCAGGAACGGGGCCGTGTTTTTTGAGGATCGTAATGGGCAAAGGGTACAATCTTTGCGGGCAGACGTTTTTGATGTCCATCAAGTTTGCCAATTTCCACATCGGTTCCCAGATCGGCATGCGCCACATCGACCCGCGCCAGCGCGATATTCTTGCCAAGAAGCGGCGATCGCATCGACGAGGTTACCTCGCCGATTTGGGCCCGACCGATATGAATACAGTCACCATGCGCCACATCCACGGCTGAATCGATGTCGATACCAACCAGCTTGCGCGCCGGGGTGGTCTTGCGACGGATCAAGGCCTCGCGACCAATGAAATCATCCTCTTTCGATTTCAGCGGGACGGTAAAGCCAATGCCAGCCTCGAACGGGTCAGTCTGATCACTGAAGTCATATCCGGCAAAGATCAGCCCGGCTTCAATCCGCACCATATCCAGCGCCTCAAGCCCCATTGGTCGGATGCCATGCGCCTGTCCAGCCTGCCAGATCGCATCAAAAACCTCGCTGGCGTGTTTGGGATGGCAGAACACCTCATACCCCAACTCGCCGGTGTATCCGGTGCGCGACACCACAACAGGGATGCCATGTTCGCCGCCGATCCGAGCCGGAGCAAATCGGAACCACCCCAGCTCCTCCAATGTCGGATTATGTGGCAAGGTCCAGATGATCTTCTTCAGTAGATCCCGGCTTTCAGGCCCCTGAACAGCAACATTGTGCTGCATATCCGTTGAACCGCGCACCAGCACCTTTAATCCCAGTTCATCCGCTTTTTCGCGGATCCACTCTCCACCGTAGTCATCGCCTCCAATCCAGCGGAAGTTATCTTTGCCCAGCCGGAACAGTGTGCCGTCGTCGATCATGCCACCATGCGGGTAGCACATCGCGGTATAGACCACCTGCCCCACTGCCAGTTTCTTGATGTTGCGGGTGAAGATATACTGACACAACGCCTCGCTGTCCGGCCCGGTGATCTCCCATTTGCGCAGCGCAGACAGATCCAGTACCACGCATTTCTCACGACAGGCCCAGTATTCCTCAATCGGGCCAGACTCGGCATAACAATTGGCCAGCCAATAGCCTTTGTACTCAACAAAATTGCGAGTATGCTGGCTCAGTCGGTCGTGAAAACCGGTCTCTTTGGTCATCTTTGGCTCCGATTCAGGGGTGGCTCGCGTCGCCACCGCACGTTGGAATGTCTCTTCGCCGCTATAGGTGCGGACATGAATGTCGGTGGGATTCCAGCCATTGGCCGCGCTGGTGTCATCCGGGCAAGCCGAACTGGCGCAAACCAGGTCGGTCAGCGCCCGCAATAGGACATAATCGCCTGGACGCGACCATGGCTCGTCCGCGTACATCACGCCGTGCTCATCGATGGCGGTATTGAAGAAGAAGTTGATCGCCATCCAGCCTGCACGGGCGTTGACACCATGGTCGGCAAGCGCGCCATTGAAGTTGTCCGAGCAGTTCGCATGCCCCGGATAGCCAATGTCATCATAATACTTCGCTGCACAGGCCAAGGCAAACGCATCATGGCGCCCACAGGTATCCTGCACCACTTCGACCAAGGGCAACATGTCCTGATCATAGTATTTCCCATGCAGCCCAGGCATCGGATAGGCATGGCCCTGCAACGTTCGGGTGGTGGTCACATCCAAGGCATGCTCGATCCCCTGATCCAGCTTACGGGCACTGAAACATTGGAAATCGGTGCATTGGCGCCCATCCACATCCTGGATCTGGATATAGTCGCCTGCCTTCACAAAATAGGCTTCAGCACTAGCACTCTTGACCCGCAGATCCAGCACCGGGTCCGCCAGCGGGTCCGGCAACTCAAACCGTGCAACTTGTTTGATCACGGCTCGTTTGATCATCACTGTCAGCGGAGTCGCTGTGTCCTGCTTGTTAAAGTCCATAATGCCGCCCGGAGCGGCAATGATCACCACACCGTCGCGTTGTGCCGTAAATATCTGCTCGGTCTTGGCCGGGGTAGCCCAATCGAAAAACCGAACTGCGCCGACCCGAGACAGATCTATACCACGCGCCTGCACCCCCATGCTCAGCCCACGTAAGGAATTGTCTGCCCCGCTAAGCAAGGCCTTCAACCCAGCCGCATCGCTATTGGCCACCGCACCGACAATATCTGCGTCAATCACACCTTTGTTGTCCGCAGCTATGATCTCGCAAACCTGGCCGCCTTCGTCATTACTGACAGTAATCCGGTCTCCCTGCTCCACCAGGATCAAAACAGCGCCGCTGCCTTCAACCACATAGCGTTCACTTCCCTTGGGCAGAGAAAACACCGAAGGCTGATACAACCCCGAGGGCCGGGGTGGCCCACTCGGAACCTCAGGAAATCTCATGTCACTCATCGCGCGGTCTCCCGGTTACTAGAATTCCGCACATTGCATGACCGGAATATTTATTTAATGATAAGAATAAGGTGCGTTTTTGATCTAGGCAACAAACTTGTTGTATTTCACCGAAAAACAAGCCCATGACGACAGATGCGGCATTCTCTATCGAACCCATGTCGCAAACGAAAGGATCACAGGAATGCAGGCATTGATTTTAGGGCTGGTGGCGGCAGTCGCCTGGGGATTCCACGACATTTGTGTTCGGTTTGTAACGCAACGAACCGGGATTCTGCCCGCTATGCTGACCGTGTTGGTCACAGGGTTGGTTCTGGTCGCTGGCGTGGCGTTGATCTGGGGCGATTGGCAGGCAGTGACGGTTCAGTCCCTGTGGCTATCAGCCCTGT
>MAAY01000046.1:13922-25926 GCA_002162795.1 Rhodobacterales bacterium 56_14_T64 | reverse complement strand
CCAGCCTGCAGGGTCAGCCGGTTGGGCCTAGCCACTGGATTGCCGTTTTGGTGGTGGTGGCTGGTGTTGCAGCAGTGGCCCTGTTCGCCTCCGAACAAGACGGCCAGCGCATACAGCCTTCCAGCATTTTCTGGGGCATCGCGGCGGCGTTCGGCTTTGCGCTCACTTTTGCTGCTGGCCAATCGGCCACCCGGGCCGGAGCCGAACTACCGGTCCTGCTGCTGACCCGCGCTGCCGCTGTTGCGGTCATAGCGGTCTCGGTTGTTATCAGTAGAATAGATGCCCGCCCGCCCCTGAAAACCCTACCACTGCTCTGCGCCATGGGGGCCCTTGACGCTCTGGCCCTCGGTCTTGTTCTATTCGCCGGCAGCCTGCCCCGACCCGAGTTTGCCGCAGTCGGCTCTTCTCTCTTTGGCTTGGTGACGGTCATACTGGCCTGGGCCATCCTGCGCGAGACCATGACCCGAAACCAGTGGGTCAGCGTCGCGGTGACCTTTGCCGGCATCGCCTTTCTGGGCCTATAATTCAGCAGGGGCGGCTCTTGCGGGCCGCCCCTGCTTCATCTTTTCACAAATACTCAAATCCCAAAGCCTGCAAAACACCCAGACGAAACAGGTATTCTCTAAAGCTCGCCTAGATATCCAGAGTATTATCCTTTTCCCAGCGCGAGAAATGCGACACAAAAGAATCCCATTCCTGGTGCTTCATCTTCAAAAAGGCAGCCGAGAACTCTTCCCCCATCATCGCCTTCAAGCCTGCATCCTGGTCATAGAACCGCAATGCATCCAACATGTTGAGCGGCAGCTTCGGAGCATCGGTGACTTTATGACCTTCGGCATACATATCGATATCATGACGCGGACCGGGATCGGCCTTGGAGCGCACCCCAGACAGGCCAGCGGCAATGATAACGGCCTGCAACAGATAGGGATTCACCGCGCCATCTGGCAGCCGCAGCTCAAACCGACCAGGACCTGGCACACGTACCATATGGGTGCGGTTATTGCCGGTCCAGGTCACCGTGTTTGGCGCCCAGGTGGCCCCCGACATGGTGCGCGGCGCATTGATGCGTTTGTACGAGTTCACCGTCGGATTGGTGATCGCCGCCAAGGCCGAGGCATGTTTCATGATGCCACCCAAGAAATAGCCACCCTGTTCAGACAGCCCCAGCTCCGCCAACTGACCTTCGCCCTTTTCGACGGCAAACACATTGACCCGCGAATCCTTGCCCGGCGCATCCCAAACCGAAACATGCGCGTGACAGCCATTGCCGGTCAGACCTTCAATCGGCTTGGGCATAAACGTCGCGCGAAAGCCATGCTTCTCAGCAACGGTTTTGGTCATGAACTTGAAGAAACTGTGCTTGTCCGCGGTGGCAAGCGCGTCATCAAAGTCCCAGTTCATTTCCCACTGACCATTGGCGTCTTCGTGGTCGTTTTGGTAGGCGCCCCAACCCAAATCCAGCATGTAATCGCTGATCTCACGGATCACATCCAAACGGCGCATCATCGCCTGCTGATCGTAGCAAGGCTTCTCAGCGTTATCATAAGGATCCGAGATCTGCTCTCCGTCCGGTGTCAGCAGGAAGAATTCAGCCTCGATGCCAGTCTTGACGTGCAGACCTGCGTCGGCGGCCTCCTTAATCAGACGACGCAACACGTTGCGCGGAGCCTGGGCGACGTCCTCACCTTCCATCACACAATTGCCGGGCACCCAAGCGATCTCGGGGTTCCAAGGCAATTGAATTACCGCATCCGGATCCGGCACCGCCAGCATATCGGGGTGCGCTGGTGTCAGGTCCAGCCAGGTGGCGAAACCGGCAAAACCCGCACCGTTTTCCTGCATATCCGCAATCGCCCGAGCCGGCACCAATTTGGCGCGCTGGCCACCGAACAAATCGGTGAAGGAGATCATGAAGTATTTGACGCCTTTTTCTTCTGCGAAAGTAGCCAGATCGATTGTCATAGTTCCACTTCCTTTCCCTGTTAGTGTTTTTGTAAAAATTGGGCGCGTCCCGTTGAAGGCCACGCCCATATTTTTGATCGCTTAGAAACCGGCCTTACCTGGGTACCAGTCGGTACCGGCAAGTGGCACACGGGCCATCGCGGCGGCCTCCATGGTCAAGGCGCAAAGATCCTCGGGTTCAAGATTGTGCAGATGATTGTGGCCACAAGCCCGCGCAATGGTTTGTGCTTCCAGCGTCATCACTTTCAGGTAATTGCGCAGACGGCGACCTGCATCAACTGGGTCCACGCGCTTCATCAGTTCCGGGTTCTGGGTGGTGATACCAGCCGGATCCATGCCTTCGTGCCAGTCATCATAAGCACCAGTGGTCGAGCCAAGCTTTTGGTATTCGCTTTCCCACTTGGGGTCATTGTCACCAATCGCAATCATTGCAGCGGTGCCAATCGATACCGCATCCGCTCCCAAAGCCATCGCCTTGGCCACATCGGCGCCGGTGCGAATGCCGCCCGAGATCACCAGCTGCACCTTGCGATGCATACCCAGATCCTGCAGAGCCTGCACGGCGGGGCGGATACAGGCCAGCGTTGGCTGACCGACATGTTCGATGAACACGTCCTGAGTTGCGGCTGTGCCGCCCTGCATTCCGTCCAGAACCACCACATCCGCACCCGCTTTGATCGCCAGTGTGGTGTCGAAATAGGGCCGCGCACCAGCAATCTTTACATAGATCGGTATCCGCCCATTGGTGATCTCGCGCAGCTCAAGGATCTTGATCTCCAGATCATCCGGGCCGGTCCAATCCGGGTGACGACAAGAGGACCGCTGATCAATGCCTTTGGGCAAGGTGCGCATTTCGGCAACCCGGTCCGAGATCTTCTGCCCGAGCAGCATCCCGCCGCCACCTGGCTTGGCACCTTGCCCAACCACGATCTCAATTGCGTCTGCTTTGCGCAGATCGTTGGGATTCATCCCATAGCGCGACGGCAAGTATTGATAGACCAGCTGCGTAGAATGACCGCGTTCTTCCTGAGTCATGCCGCCGTCACCGGTGGTGGTCGAGGTTCCCGCCATTGATGCGCCCCGGCCCAAGGCTTCCTTAGCAGGACCTGACAAGGCACCAAAGCTCATCCCGGCGATAGTAATCGGGATATCCAGCTTAATCGGGTTCTTGGCAAAGCGGGTGCCCAGTAGCACGCTGGTGTCACATTTTTCGCGGTAGCCTTCCAGCGGGTAGCGTGAAACTGACGCGCCCAGAAACAGCAGATCATCAAAATGCGGTACTTTGCGTTTGGCGCCACCGCCGCGAATGTCATAGATGCCCGTAGCAGCAGCACGACGAATTTCGGCGTTGATTTCATTGGTGAATGTAGCCGATTGGATCGGCACAGTGCGCGGGATGTTGTTATCGCTCATGATGTTATCCTTAGTACGCAGCTGCGTTATCGACGTCGAAGTTGTAAAGCTGACGGGCCGAGCCATAGCGCTTGAACTCTTCGGGTTTGGCATCAGCACCGGCGCGGCCCAGCAGATCTTTCAGGATCTCTATATGCTCGGGCCGCAGCTCCTTTTCGATACAGTCCGCGCCCAAACTTTTGACGGATCCGCGCACAAAAAGGCGGGCCTCATACAACGAGTCTCCCAGCGCATCCCCAGCGTCACCGCAGACCACCAGATTACCCGCCTGTGCCATAAAGGCCGACATGTGGCCGATATTCCCGTGCACGACGATATCAATGCCTTTCATCGAAATCCCGCAACGCGAGCTGGCATTGCCTTTGATCACCAACAGACCGCCATGGCCGGTGGCCCCGGCATATTGGCTGGCGTCGCCGTCAATAATGACGGTCCCCGACATCATGTTTTCAGCCGCACCGGGTCCAGCCGAACCTTCAACTCTGATAGTTGCCTGCTGGTTCATGCCAGCACAGTAATAGCCGGTCGACCCTTTGACGGTGACTTCAATCGGTGCATCCAGCCCCACCGCAATTGCGTGGCTGCCTTTTGGGTTCACCACTTCCCACGCGGTCTGGTTGGTGGCTCCACTTTGGGCATGCAGCGTTTCGTTCAGGCCGCGCAGCCCGTTTGCTTCAAGATCATATGTCTGCATTTTAGTGGTTCCAAAAGTAAACAGTTGCGGGCTCGGGCTCCCAGACTCTGGCGTCTTCGATACCTGGCAGATTGACCAGCGCACGGTACTCGGACCCAAAGGCGACATATTGATCGGTCTCGGCCATGACAGCAGGTTTGCAGGCAATGGGATCGCGCACCACACCAAACCCATCTTTGGTGCCGACCACGAAGGTAAAGAACCCGTCAAGATCCTCTAGCGAGCTGGTCAGAGCCTCACCCAAGGTAGCGCCATTCTGCATTTTCCAGGTCAGATAGGCGGCCCCAACTTCGGTGTCGTTCAGGCTTTCGATCTGCACCCCTTCGCGCACCAGCTTGCGGCGCAACGAGTTGTGATTGCTCAGCGATCCATTGTGCACCAAACACTGATCCGGACCGGTGGAGAATGGATGCGCACCCTCGGTAGTTACCGCTGATTCGGTGGCCATGCGGGTGTGACCGATACCGTGCGAACCGCACATTTTGGTCAATTCAAAGCGATTTGCCACATTTTCCGGCAGCCCAACTTCTTTAAAAATCTCAATGGATTCGCCTGCACTCATCACCCGAAGACCCGGGCGGAGAGTGGTCAAAATACTGCGGGCCTGCGCGGTCTTATCATGGGCTGTTTCTACCACCGCATGGGTGTCAATAACCCGGATTGAAACCTCGGCATTCAAAGCCTCTGACAGCTCCGAATCCAAACTGGAAAAGTCGCTTTTCGGGTCATCTGACTGGATAGTCAACTTTCCCGTACCCTCTGAAAAATCAGAATAAATCGCGATTCCAGCACTATCTGGACCCCGGTCCGTCATGGTGATCAACATGTCGGTCAAAAGCGCACCCAACTGGGGTTCAAGCGCCTTGTCCTTCAAAAACAACCCTACAATCCCACACATTAGTGAAACATCTCCTCATGGTTTGCCATCACGGCAATTGCCAGAATGCTAACAGCAATTTTCTCACCGCTCAACCATCAAGAAACTTTTTTTCTTCTTAGGCAAAAAATTGTAGCCATACAGGTTTACTCGTGCTTCATTTGCGATGCTCACAGAAGCGAACAAAAAAAGATGACTAAACCAACTTGGAGGGAAACGTGGAAGAACAACTCGCAGAACTGGCGGCACAGGTCGCTGCGCTAGAGGGGGCCAGCGCAGTAACAAACTCGATGTTTGCCGAAACATTTTACTATTTGAGCATCCCACTGATGGTGCTCATCCACGCGGGGTTTCTCGCCTATGAGATGGGTGCTTCCCGTCTCAAAAACGTATTGTCGTCGGGTGTAAAAAACATCCTTGCCTTCGCCTTCATGATCCCAACGTTCTATTTCTTCGGATGGTGGGTCTACTGGGCGTTTCCCACCGGAATTACCCTCTCGGCTGGCCCGGCAGGTATTTCGGGTGCTGAATATGCCAGCTCGATCGCATTGGGCTGGGGTGACGCGGCGCAATACATGGGTCCGAACATTGCCGACCAAGCATCGGGCGTGTTCTTTGGCGCTTTTGCGTTGTTTGCTGCCACCACCGCCTCGATCATGTCAGGCGCGGTTATCGAACGCATCCAAACTGTTGGCTTTGTAATCTTGGCGATTGTGTTGGGATCCTTCGCTTGGGTCGTTGCCGCGGCTTGGGGCTGGCATGCAGATGGCTGGCTGGTTACTAAATTTGGGGTACATGACTTTGGCGCTGCCGGTCTGGTCCACGCGGTTGCCGGTTTCTTTGGCCTGGGCGTGCTGATCAACCTCGGCCCGCGCATTGGCAAGTTCAACGCCGATGGTTCGGCCAACAACATCGCTGGCCACAACATGCCACTGACGTTGGTGGGACTGATGATGATCATCGTTGGTTTCTTTGGCTTCCTGATGGCCTGTGTCATCGTGCCGGGTGAATCCTGGTCTTGGTTTGCCGATCAACCCGCCACCATCTATGGCACACCAATCACGTTGAGCGCGCTGTCGTTTAACATTCTAATGGGCATTGCTGGCGGTATCATTGGCACTTGGATTTTCACCAAGGATCCGTTCTGGATGATGTCTGGCGCCTTGGCTGGGATCATCTCGACCGCATCTGGTCTGGATATCTACTTCCCAGGCATGACCTTCATCATCGCCTTTGGTGCTGGTGCGATCCTTGCTCCTTGCGCCAACTGGTTGCAGAAACGCGGCATTGATGATGCGGTGGGTGCCGTCACGGTTCACGGAACTATCGGTCTTTACGGTGTTGTCATGCTGGGTGTCTTTGCCTCTGGCTGGCCAGCTCTGCAAGGTGCTGCTGGTGAAGTCGCTACCATTAGCCTGTGGGGTCAGATCGTTGGCGCCGTGGTGTTTGGCTTGCTGGGCTTTGTGCCGGGTTATGCCGTTTCTTGGATCCTTAAGAAGGCAAATATGCTGCGGATCCCCGAAGCTGCAGAACTGGCAGGTATGGACACAGTGAAAGTGCCGATCCAAGGGTATCCCGAAGGCATCCCAGCCTCCGCGACACCTGCCGAATAACCACAACAGGAAAAGGAGAAAACAATGGGTTTTCCATATAGTGAAGTAAGCTGGTCTGTTGTGGACGGTGCCATGTTCATCGGCTGGGGCAGTTCGCTGCCCGCCATCACCACTGCGATCTCAGCGGTGATCTGCCTCTGGGTGCTGATCGAAGGCAACCGCTCGGAACACAAGCGGTTCGCCAAATTCGAAGGCAAATAGCGAATCAACAAACGATTGAAAGGGGCCGCATCACTTGCGGCCCCTTTTCTATGTGGTGCGATGCTCTGGATACGGCACAGTGGGTCGCATATTGCCTGGTAGGAAATTTTATTTAACCTCATTCTTGCTTTTTGCCTACGGTTCGGGCTCAATACCCGACAACAAAAGACGAAACAGGAGAGAAAAATGACTGCATCCTGGAGATTTTCCACGCTTGCCGACCGTCACCGCGCCATGGGCTCTGATCTGGAAGATTGGAGCGGCATGGGCACCGCTTGGTCTTACGACAAAGATCAAACCGAAGAATACATGGCTATCCGCACCAAAGCCGGGTTCATGGACGTATCAGGCCTGAAGAAAGTCCACATCGTTGGACCACACGCCAGCCACGTCATTGACCGCGCCACCACCCGCCGCGCAGACAAGATCAAACCGGGCCGCTCATCATATGCCTGCATGCTGAACGACGACGGGAAATTCGTCGACGACTGCGTGATTTATCGCATGGGGCCAAACTCTTGGATGGTCGTGCATGGTTCGGGCCAGGGCCACGAGCAGCTGACCATGGCCGCGACAGGTCGCGATGTGGATATCCGTTTCGACGACAATCTGCATGACATCTCGCTGCAGGGTCCGATGGCCGTGGACTTTCTTGACGAACAAGGCGTGCCGGGCATCCGCGACCTCGCCTATTTCAGCCACATGCACACCATGCTGTTCGACAAGCCAGTGACCATTTCACGTACTGGCTATACTGGCGAGCGCGGCTATGAGATCTTCTGTCGCGGTCAGGATGCGCCTCATATCTGGGACACTCTGGTCGAAAAAGGCGCTCCGATGGGGATCATCCCCACCCGTTTCACCACCCTGGACCTGCTGCGCGCCGAAAGCTATCTGCTGTTCTTCCCCTTCGACAACTCGGACATGTATCCGTTCGAGAACGAAAAGCACGGCGATACCCTGTGGGAACTAGGCCTCGACTTCACCGTGTCGCCGGGCAAGCAGGGCTTTCGCGGCGCCGAAGAGCATTACCGCCTGAAGGGCAAGGAACGCTTCAAGATCTACGGCGTAAAGCTAGAGGGAACCGAACCGGCAGACGAAGGTGCACCGCTGATGCGCGACGGCAAACAGGTCGGTATTGTCACCGTCGGCATGTACTCTCCGCTGAACAAGCACAACGTTGGGATCGCCCGTATGCCGGTGGACTGCGCTGAACCCGGTGTACCGCTCACCGTTCAGAATGCGTCTGGCGAAATTGCCTGCGTCGCGGCCGAGATGCCGTTTCACGATCCGGAAAAGAAACGTCGGACCGCAAAAGGCTGACCTTCTTTCCAAGCGCTCCCACCCCCCAGGGGGCGCGCACTTTCGACTCCCCGACCGCAGGACCTTGACCCCACATGTCGAAAACCGAATTCCCCCTGTCGATCAATAGCCGCCCGGTTTACGGCGTGTTTGAGATGCGCGCAGGCAAGCACCATTTGATGATCGCAGACGCCGAAGGCGCTGAGGCCCTATTGGAGCTCGCTACCAAGGCCCCCGCTGATCTCTGGGCCAAGACCCATATCATTTACATCCCCAAGACCACCGACAGCAGATATGTCGCCAAACTGCAGGCGCTCACTCCCGGCCAATTCTACACAGGCCCCTCATATGCGGCGGCAAAGCAGCGCATCGTCGACACGTTTTCCAAGGCGCATATGGGGTTGCAGGTCTATTTGGCCGGCACCGAGGGCTTGATGGGGCAAGCAATGTATGCCGCGACCTCGGCTGGGATTCCACATACAGCGATCCAGACCGAGCATCGCGGATCAACCGCGCGGCGGATGCAATGCGTGCATTGCAAGGGCATCACCGAGGATGTCACGCACGATCCCTTTGTCTGCTCGCATTGCGGGCTGAACCTTTTTGTGCGCGATCACTATTCCCGCCGTATCGCCGCATTCCAAGCCGTCTGCGTCGACGCCGAAGACCCGGGCAACGTACCCGAAAGTGTGGAGCTGTTCAAATGAGTGCCGGAACCGCAAAACTGAATGTCACCGTAGCAGAGGTCAAAGTGATCAATGATCTGGTGACCCGCTTCACATTCACCCGCACCGATGGTGGCGAATTGCCAACCTTTTCGGGTGGTGCCCATACTGTGGTTGAAATGCGAGACGACGGTATCACCCGCCTCAATCCCTATTCTCTGATGTCGGATCCCGCTGATCGCAGCGCCTATATGATTTCAGTGCGCCGTGATGACCAAGGCCGCGGCGGCTCCAAATTCATGCACTCACAAGTGACCGCGGGTATGGAGATGGTGATCTCCAATCCGGTCAATCTGTTCTCGCTGGACCTGCGCGCAAAAAAACACCTGATGATTGCCGGCGGCATTGGGATCACACCCTTTATGGCGCAGATGCAGCAACTGTCAGCTACCAATGGCCACTTCGAGCTACATTACTCGGTGCGCACGGCCTCTCTTGGCTCTTATGCCGACCAGCTGACAAAGAAATTCCCCAACAAGGTCCACGTCTACCACGACGATTTGGGCCAAGCGATCGACCTGGAAAACCTGCTCGACGGTCAGCCACTTGGGACACACATCTATATTTGCGGCCCAAAAGGCATGATCGACTGGGCGCGTGGCAAGGCTGCGGATCTGGGCTGGCCCCGCGAGGCGATCCACTACGAGGAATTCCTCGCTCCGGCCTCGGGCAAACCTTTCGAGGTCAGATTGGCCGTCAGCAACAAAACCATCCAGGTCGGCGAAAACCAATCGCTGCTGGAAGCCCTAGAGGCCAACGATGTCGATGCCCCCTATCTGTGCCGGGGTGGTGCTTGTGGCCAATGCGAAACCAACGTCGTCGAATGTGATGGCAAACTGATCCACCGTGACCACTGGCTGAGCGATGAACAGCACCGCGCAGGCAAACTGATCATGCCCTGCGTGTCGCGCTTTGATGGCAAAACACTCGTGCTGGACCGGTAAGGGAAGAAAAGACAATGACCATTGAATTCAACGACGAAACCTTCCGCGACGATTTTACCTTCAAGAACTCGCAGACGGCGATCAAACGCTTCCCGTTCCCGTTCCACGAAGACAGCTATATGTATTCAGTGAACCTGGAACCCCATACCAAAACGCGCCCCGGCTCCCCGTTCGAGTTCGCCTTTGATGTCGACGAGCACTATGTCTCGGAAATGAAAGACCGAGCGAAGGTTCTGGCCGACGACCCGCTGCGCTGCCAATCCCTGCCACATATGACGCTGGCTGGCTGGGATCTGCTGGAATACATCATGGAGGCCAAAGCGCGGGATTATCCCGAGTTGTTCAGCCTGACCAAAGACGGTAGTTCTTGGCACTGGGTCAACAAGCCGCTGGAGATTGACCAGACGTTCATCTTTATGGACGAAAGCACCCTGCCCTGCGGACCGATGGAGTATATCACCCGTCAGACCCAAGGCGATTTTGCCCTACTGGATCAACGCGACGACAATCTGTGGCTGGATGCCGGCATGATCACCACGCAGGCCGATTGGTCGCTGGATTTCAACGTCGGTATGAATTTTTTTGAGTGGCACGCGCCAGTCCCCAAAGCGAATGAGATGGGCATTTTTGTCCGCGCCCTTAAGTTCTTGTTGAACTTGCAGCAGGGTGCGCCAGTGCGCCGTCTGAACTGGACCATGACAGTGAACCCACTGCTCGATACCAGCCCGGAAAACTATCACAAATGGGGTCCGATGAAGACCGGCCTCACCATTGAAAACATCGGCAGCAAACAGCACCTGCGTGTCGAGTTGCAAACGCTGTTCCGCCTGCCCCGATCAAACGCCGTCGCTTTTCCGATCCGCGCCTATCTGTGTAGCTTTGAGGATCTGATGACCGAGCCCAAATGGGGCCGTCGCCTGCACCGCGTCCTGCGCGACATTCCTGATGAACTGGCTACCTACAAAGGTTTCATCGCCAACAAACCACTGATGCTAGAGTACCTGTCCCAGTTCGACGATGGTGCCCCCACATCAGATGGCATCTGGCCGGACGAGGCCTAGCACCATCCACTTGGGCCGGGCCTGTATCGATGCAGGCCCACCCGAAATGACGTTCCCTAATACCGGTCATGATAACCCGCAGGTTTAGTTTGATTGCGGATAAGAGATGATCGACAGATAGCGGGCGGGCAGCTTCACCAGCCCCTCTGGACCATGCGGAGAATCTGCGTCAAAAAACAGTGTATCGCCCGGCTTCAGTGGAAACACTTTGTCGCCATGTCGGTAATCCACCTCGCCTTCCAACATGTACAGCATCTCGATCCCGTCGTGCTGAAACGTCGGGAAAACATCCGATGTTTCGTTAAGTGTGATCATGTAAGGCTCGACCAACACCCCGGAGGCATTGGCACCGATATGCGCCAGTAACTGGTATTGATGGCCCGCACGGGTGCCTGCCCGCTCCGTCTCGACACCTTCGCCTGCCTTGGAGTGCACTGCTTCCCGAGCCTCTTCAAAGCCGCGAAAAAATGACGTGATTGGTACGCTCAGTGCATTGGCAAGCAATTGCAGAGTGGTCAGTGACGGCGATGTATTTCCGTTTTCGATCTTGGACAGCATACCAATCGACAGGCCAGTCAAAGTGGCCAAGTCTGCGACTGTCATACTTTGCTGACGGCGAAAGGCCCGAACTTCACGACCGATCGCCACTTCCAGGACCTTTTCAACCCCATCCCGGACTCGGTGCGGATCCTGTGAAAGATTGCCTGCGGATACATCAGTATCGGTCTTTGATTTAGCCACGTCCAAAATTTCCTTATCAACGGCCCCAAATATGCGCACATCGGCGCGGTAAGCCAGTTCCCCCTTAAGCGCAATAAGTTGCAGAGAGAAAGCTCAGGGAAAATAAATTTACTGTTAGTATCAAAGTCGAAGAAAAGCCTGCTAATAGCAAGAATTATCTCCCCGAGTTGGATCGAAAGCGGAGCTGTTCAGCACAAATATTCGAATATGGATCACCCAAAAAGGTACCAGTTGCAGAACCAATTAGTCAGGAAGCCTTGATCCGCAAACTCTCACCAGATATGACAGTAATTGGTCGCGGCACGTCGATTTTCGAATGTCTACACCACCCGTATTTCCAAAATGCCGTCAGGCCCAAACTCCCGAACCGAGATGCATCCCGTGGACAACACCACAACCCAAATCCTGGCCACTCATTCCGTAGGCGCCACCGTTCAAGTGGTCATCGACACGCTTTTTGCCCGGATC
>MAAY01000046.1:13769-13901 GCA_002162795.1 Rhodobacterales bacterium 56_14_T64 | reverse complement strand
GACACCCGCCTGCCCTCCGAGCGCACTCTTGCTTCTGAACTGGGAGTGTCCCGCAATACCGTGCGCGAGGCACTGGACGTGCTGGAAACTCAGAATGTCATTCAACGCCGCGCCGGTTCTGGCAGCTTTGTC
>MAAY01000046.1:0-13540 GCA_002162795.1 Rhodobacterales bacterium 56_14_T64 | reverse complement strand
GCAAGATTGCCGAGGGTACAGGCAATCCACTGCTCTTTTCTTGCTATGAGCTGACTATCGAAGCCTGCCGCCAAACCTACCGCACTGCCCTTCGCCGCCGCCACCTAACTCCGCAACGCATTCAGGATTACCAAAAGGGTTACAACACCCTGTTCAATGCAATTGCGTCACGAGACGTGGAATCCGCGGTAGAGTTCATCAAACTGCACTTGGTCGAAGAGCAAAATCTGCTGCTGCAGGACGTCTAACCAACCACCTGCGAATTATCGCTGCGGCGTTGCGCCAAGATCCAGACGCTGCTGCCACAGTTGCCCAAGGTTCGACATCTCCTGCTTCAGCAGCTCTGAATGGTGCTCCAGCCAGGCAGGGATCGAGCCAAATTCGACAATTCGCGCCTTACCGTCCTGCATCGTCACCACCGGCCAATCACCGATCAAGGCATTGGAAATACCGAACATATCCTCGCCCCACCACTCTGCCGAACCAAAGGCATGGGTGACTTGACCCAGTTGTTTCATCGCCGCCAAAACAGATAAGGGCTGCACCGTCCCTGCCTTTTCCACTGCAGCGTGCCAGATATCCAAGATGGCGGCGTACTCCCAGCTAACTGCAGACCAAGTCCCCGGAAAACGCCGGTTGTATTCCTCAAAAAACACATGAGGCTGATTGAAGAAGAAAGCCTTTTCCCGCAGCATTGGGTCGTCAAAATCGGGGAACTGAAATAGTGCACCTTCCATGAATTCGGCCGACGTACGGGCAACGAGCTGGTCGTATTTATCAAATGTGCACGACAGCAATTGCCCCTGAAACCCCTGTTCATAAGCATATTCCGTCATGGCATGAACCATCGGCGCATATGACGTGCCCCAGCACAGGATATCAGCGCCTGATCCCAACATTGGACCCACAATCGGAACCGGATCCGTAGCGTCAGGCGCGTATTGAATCTCCTCAATGATCTCAATCCCGGCGGCCTTGAACGCAGCTCGGTAGGTTGCCAGCGACGGCAATCCAATTTCATCAGTCTGCGAACAAATCGCCACAGTCTTCAGATCCGGTTTTGTGCGCGCCAGCCAATCAACTGCCGTGACATTGAAAATTGGGTGCAGTTCCGAAGGCGCGATCAGATAAGGCGTGTCAGGGGACAGGTCCGAGGGCAACAAGGTCGTTGTCAGAACCTTGTTGCGTTTCACATAGTCGCGGATCGGCGTGAATGTATCCCCTCCCAGCATCATCAAAAGCTTGACCTTGTGCTGCTGGACCAATTCCACCGCCCCCTTCAGGGCGCGATCGGGGTCGTAACCACAATCATACGTGTAAATCTTGATCGGATAGCGACGGCCACCAATCAACAACCCACCGGCCTTATTCAACCAATCCTGCCAGATCTGACAGCCATTCAACCCCGGTTGCCCCCAGCTTTCCACCGCCCCAGACAACGGCCCAAGAAAGCCGATGTTTATGCTTTCTGTCATTCCTACCGAAAATCGTGGCAGGGCTGCCCGACCCGCAAGCTGATGTGCAAAACTTGATAAATTCATGGTCGGAACTTACCAGTAAATCCCCGCCCTGCCAGTCCATTTTGTAAATTCTCATTCCTGTTGTGAAAAACAGTTGACTGTAGTGGCGCTTTTTGTCCTATTTGGTTCAAACCAAAAGTACCAAAATTAATTAATTGGTCCGTACCAATAGGGAGATATATATGTCCACCAAACGCGTTGCCATCATCGGAGCCGGCCCATCAGGCCTGGCTCAACTGCGCGCATTCCAGTCCGCGGCGCAAAAAGGCGAGGACATCCCCGAAATCGTTTGTTTTGAGAAGCAAGACAACTGGGGCGGGCTATGGAATTACACCTGGCGAACCGGGTTGGATGAAAACGGTGAACCCGTGCATTGCTCGATGTATCGCTACTTGTGGTCGAACGGCCCCAAAGAGGGTCTGGAATTTGCCGATTATTCCTTTGAGGAGCATTTCGGTAAGCAGATCGCCTCATACCCGCCACGCGCCGTATTGTTCGACTATATCCAGGGCCGGGTGGAAAAGGCTAATGTGCGCAAGTGGATCCGCTTCAACTCGGCAATCCGCTGGGTGGACTACAATGAAGACAAGGGCACTTTCACCATCACGGTGCACGACCACACCAAAGACAGCACCTACAAAGAAGAATTCGACCACGTAATTTGTGCGTCGGGCCACTTCTCGACACCAAACGTGCCGTTTTACCCTGGCTTTGACACCTTCAACGGCCGCGTGTTGCATGCCCATGATTTCCGCGATGCGCGCGAGTTTGCAGGCAAGGACATTCTGATCCTTGGGGCATCTTATTCAGCCGAAGACATTGGCTCGCAGTGCTGGAAATACGGCGCCAAGTCGATCACCACATCTTATCGCTCAGCACCGATGGGCTACGATTGGCCTGACAATTGGGACGAAATTCCGGCGCTGGAAACGGTCGACGGCAACACAGCGACATTTGTGGATGGCACCACCAAACAGGTTGACGCGATCATCCTGTGTACCGGCTACAAACATTACTTCAACTACCTGCCTGACGATCTGCGCCTAAAGACCGCAAACCGCTTGGCTGCCGCCGACCTCTACAAAGGTGTGGTCTTTGCTCATAACCCCAAGATGTTCTACCTCGGCATGCAGGACCAGTGGTTCACCTTCAATATGTTTGACGCCCAAGCTTGGTGGGTTCGCGATGCGATTATGGGCAAGATCGAAGTCCCAACCGACAAAGCCTGCCTTTTGGCTGACGTCGACGAGCGGGTTGCGCGCGAAGAGGCCTCGGATGACATCAAGTATGCCATCAAATATCAGGGCGACTACGTGCTCGAACTGATCGAAGAAACCGATTATCCGACATTCGACGTCGCCGGGGCCTGTCAGGCCTTTTATGAGTGGAAAGGTCACAAAGCCCAAGACATCATGGCGTTCCGCAACAACAGCTACAAATCGGTCATCACCGGCACCATGGCACCAGTCCACCACACCCCGTGGAAGGATGCTCTGGATGACTCGCTGGAGGCTTACCTCCAGAATTAATCCCAAGACTTGCGCCGCCTTGATGCGGCGCATGTTTCGCTCACCAATGGCTGTGCAACCGCACCTTTGCCCACTATGATTTCCCCTATGCAACACACCAAGAACATGACCCTCGGTTTTCTGATTTTCCCCGGCTTCCCAATGGCCTGCTTGACGTCGGCCATCGAACCGCTGCGCGCGGCCAATGAAATCGCCGGAAGCGAAACATTTCGCTGGCAATTGATTTCAGAGGATGGCGCCAGCGTGAACGCCTCGGCCAATGTCGCCTTTCAGCCAGACTGCGCGCTGGATAAGGTCGACGACATAGACCTGCTGTTTCTGTTGTCCGGCCCCCAAGGGGTATTTGCCGAACCACGCGCCTCCTACGGTAAGCTGCGCCACCTGGCCCGGCATGGAGTCACCTTAGGCGCCGTTTCCGGTGGCGTTTTCCCGCTGGCCAGATCCGGGCTTCTTGAGGGGCATACCTGCTCAATTCACTGGTGCTACAAAGCTGCTTTTGCAGCTGAGTTTCCGGATCTGGACACGGTGGATGATGTGATGGTGTTGGACCGGCGTCGTTATACTGCCAGCGGTGCTGCCGCTATGTTCGACCTTTCGCTCAATCTGATTGAACAGGCACTTGGCGAGGCGGTCATGACCGAAGTTGCCTGCTGGTTTCAGCACCCCATGGTGCGAGCCGAAGGGGTGCAGCAGAAAACTCCGGCTTTCAAGACAGACAGCACCACTGATGCCCTGCCTTCTTTTGTGGGACGGGCGGTGGATATGTTTGCCAACAACCTTGAACACCCGGTTTCGATCCGTGATGTTGCCAGCAATATTGGCATCTCACCCCGGCAGTTGGAGCGCAGCTTCAAGGCTGCAACCGGGCAAAGCCCGGCGCTGTACTACCGAACCCTCAGGATGAACGCGGCGCGGCAGTTAGTGATGTATTCACGGGATTCAATCACGTCGATTGCCAATGCAGTGGGCTATGTGTCGTCATCAACCCTGTCGCTGCACTACCGGGAGAGTTTTGGCATGTCGCCCAAGGAAGAACGCAACAAGGTTAATCTGTTCCGGGTGCAGGACAACCGTCCAATTCCATCGGTGTGATCGATCTTTGCAGATCCAATAACTATGAAATAGCACCCGACCGACAGCCGAGCGCCTAAAGGTTCAACCGGGTAGTTCAGATCACTGATTGAGCGGTCGTGACCAAAGCATGACGCAGTGAACCGGCCGAGGACCTCGGACCAATCACAGCGTATTTCACACCGGCCTCCAGACACAGAACGAAACAACCCAGATGCTCAATCGAGGCACGATGTGCATCGCCAGTTCCTCCCGCCCGCAGGTTGAGATTGCACAGACGCTCGAACACATCCATAGCCCGCGCCCCGGACACATCAAAGCGGCACCAACCATCCGTCTGCTCAGCCACGGATGCGGCAACACCGACGACAGTTTTCACATGGGCAGCCAGCAGTTCGTGATCCGCGTGGTCAGCATCGATCATCCACAGATCCACCCCCATCCACCAAGCCATATAGGCCCCTTCGGCGGACCATTTACCCGGTTTCGGCAGCACCAATCCCAGCGTTGCCTGAACAGCAGAACAACATTCCGCCTCCCGTCCTTGACGCGCCGCAACCGAGGTGAGGGCGCGGTCTACATTCTCGCTAATCACCAGACCCTCAAACCTGTCGATCTTCGGGCTGGTTCCCCCCAACGGGGTAATGGCTTTCAAATTATGCACGCAGACGTTCCCCTTCAGGATCCACAAAATGGGCGCTGACAACTTCGACCTGAACCTCGGAGCCTTCCAGTGGGTTCACCGCACGGATAATCTCCCCCTTGCGATTACCGCCGTCCTTCAGAAGGCCAAGTCCAATAGAGCACCCCAAAATCGGCGAATAGGCCGCTGATGTGATGTAACCCTGATCTGCTTCGGCACTGACAACACCGGTGGCATTCATCAGATGAGACCCTGCCGCCACCGGATCAGCACTGTTCACAGGTTTAAAACCAACCAGAATCAACGCGTCGTCGCGGTTCATGCCACTGCGCTCGCTGCTGGTATTGCCGATGCAGTCTTTCTTTTTGCTGACCATCCGCTCCATGCCAAGATTCAGCGCCGAGGTGGTTCCGTTCAGTTCATTGCCAGCCGCGTGCCCTTTTTCGATCCGCATGACCCCCAGCGCCTCGGTGCCATAGGGCACGACGTCGAACTCCTCGCCAGCCAACATCAGCGCCCGGAAAAGACTATCGCCATAGCGGGTCGGCACTGCGATCTCAAACGCCAACTCACCACTGAATGAAATCCGGAACAACCGTGCCCGCAGCCCTCCACAGACGGTGACATCGCCACAGCCCATAAACGGAAAAGACTCGTTGCTCAGGTCGAACTCGGGGTCCACAATATTTTGCAGCAATTTACGTGAATTGGGACCAGCAACGGCAAACTGCGCCCAGGCCTCGGTGGTGGAGATCAATTGCACATCCAGATCCGGCCACAGGCACTGGCGGGCAAATTCCATATTGCGATAGACCAGAACCGCATTGGCGGTAGTGGTGGTCACCACAAAATGGTCCTCGGCCAGACGGGCTGCCGTGCCGTCGTCATAGGCAATGCCATCCTCGCGCAGCATCAACCCATAGCGCACCTTGCCCACCGCCAGTTTACCAAAGGCATTGGCATAGATGTGGTTCAGAAATTCCGCCGCATCCCCGCCTTGCACGTCGATTTTCCCCAGTGTGGTCACATCACAGACACCAACAGATTTACGGGTCTGTAACACTTCACGATCCACAGATTGCCGCCAACGGCTCTCGCCCGGTTTTGGAAACCATTGAGCCCTAAGCCACATTCCGACTTCGACAAAGGTTGCGCCCTGCTTTTCGGCCCATTTGTGGCTGGGAGTTTTGCGCGTAGGGCGGAAATCTTCCCCCACGGATCGCCCAGCCAATGTCCCCATCGCCACCGGCGTATAAGGTGGGCGGAACATGGTGGTGCCGACTTCGGGAATCTGCTTGCCCACCAGTTCGGCCATAACGGCCAATCCACCCATGTTCGAGGTCTTGCCCTGATCCGTCGCCATACCCAACGTGGTGTAGCGCTTCAGATGCTCGACCGAGCGAAAGTTCTCTTGATGGGCCAGTTTCACGTCTTTGACAGTCACGTCGTTCTGCAGGTCCAGCCAAGCCCTGCCCTTCCCTTCAGCGACGTACCAGAAAGCCTCAAGGTTGACCGGTGCATCTTCGGCCCGCGGCAGCTTTGCCATCGCCGCCTCAATACCCAGATCACTCAACGCGGCCACAGCCCCTTTTGCCCCGGAGCGCAGTGCAGCCGCGGTAGAAAAGTCACCATTGGCCGCGCCGGTCACGCGCATACCACTGGGCAAGTCACCTGCGGGCACAAAGGCGGCGATGTCTTCACGCCAGACAGGGCGACCCCGCTGATGGCAGGTCAGATGAACATTAGGGTTCCAACCGCCCGAGACCGCCAGTGCACCACAGGGAATTTCGCGGGTAATGCCGCTGGCCAGACGCAGCCGAAGCGAGGTCAGCCCCAACCTGCCCTTGGTATCAATCACCTGCGCGCCCGCAAACAATTCGGCGCCCGCAACTATTGGCGCACCTGGCCGCGTATCGATCACAGCAGTGACCTTTACGCCTTTGGCGATAAGATCGGCAGCGGTGCGATGGCCATCGTCGTTGTTGGTAAACACCGCAACTGTCTGCGCCGGCGTCACTGCCCAACGGTTTACATAGGCGCGCATTGCTCCGGCCAGCATGATACCGGGGCGGTCGTTGTTCTCGAAGGCAATCGGTCGCTCCGTGGCACCAGCGCTTAGCAGCGCGCGTTTTGAATAGATCCGCCACAGGATCTGCCGTGGTTTGCCCGCCTCAGGGGCCAGAACATGGTCCGCCACCCGTTCCACCGCGCTGTAGACACCGTGGTCATAGGCACCGACTACCGTGGTGCGTGGCATCACCCGGACGTTTGGCAGAGCTGCAAGCTCATCCCGAACCTGGGCAATCCAGGCGGCACCGGACATATCACCCAGTTCAAAGTTCTCTGCGTTCAGACGGCCACCCAGCAGGAAATCTTCTTCTGCCAGGATCACCTGTGCGCCAGCGCGTCCGGCGGTCAGCGCCGCTGCCAAACCGGCAGGGCCGGCACCGACAATCAGCAGATCGCAATGCAGGAAGCCTTTGTCATAGGAGTCCGGGTCATCTTCCATACTAAGACGGCCCAACCCGGCGGCCTTGCGGATGATCGGTTCATAGACCTTCTCCCAAAAAGCAGCAGGCCACATGAACGTCTTGTAATAAAACCCAGCGGTCAGGAAATTGGAGAACCTGTCGTTGATCGACATAAAATCGCGTTCCAGCGATGGCCAGCGGTTCTGCGAATTGGCCTCTAACCCGTCATACAACTCTGCCACCGTGGCCCGGGTATTGGGCTCTTGCCGCCCGCCTGATCGTAATTCGACCAACGCATTCGGCTCTTCAGATCCCGCAGTCAGCGGACCGCGTGGCCGGTGGTATTTAAACGACCTGCCCATCAACCGCACACCGTTCGCCAGCAAGGCCGAGGCCAGCGTATCGCCCTCGTATCCCTGAAATGACTTACCGTCGAAAGTGAAATTCATCACCTTAGCGCTGTTCACCAGCCCGCCAGACAGACGGTTCACCTGAGCTCCGCGTTTGGCCCCAACACTGGCTGTGCTGCCATCCGCCCGAAACTCTGCCTGTCCGCCATTCATCGTTGTATCACTCATTTGCTGCGCCCCCGTGCGCGGGCCACGTCGCGGGCCAGTTCGACGTTCAGGATGTCATGGGTGACGGTATTGCGCGTCAACACCAGCCACGAACGGTCGCCCTGCTCGTGAAACCACAACTCGCGGTGCTCCCCTGCCGGGTTGTCCCGCAGGTAAAGATAGTCGTGAAAACCCTCGGCGGCATTGTCAGCCTGCCAGTCAGGCCGGTCGATCAACGCAGCATCGCCCAGATAGGTGAACTCCTGCGCGTCTCGCGGACCCAGGATTGGATGGTTGATTATCATCGTGGAGCCTCACTTAGTGCAGGTTGGGCTGTGCGCCCTGGCCTTTTTCGTCGATCATGCCGCCCTGGCGGAACCGGTCCAGTCGAAAGGCCGTGGCGACGTCATGCGGTTGCCCGGTGGCCAGCAGATGCGCATAACACCAACCCGAGGCCGGCGTGGCCTTGAACCCGCCGTAACACCAACCGCCATTGAAATAGAGCCCGTCAATATGGGTTTTATCGATGAAGGGCGAACCATCCATCGACATATCCATGACGCCCCCCCAGCTGCGCAACACCCGAACCCGGCCGAGTGCCGGGATCAAGGCCATACCGCCCTCAACCACATCCTCGACCACCGGCAGATTGCCGCGTTGAGCATAAGAATTGTAACCGTCGATATCGCCGCCAAAGACCAAGCCGCCTTTGTCCGACTGACTGCAATAGAAATGCCCAGCTCCAAAGGTGATCACACCGTCCAGCACCGGCTTCAGCCCTTCCGACACAAAGGCCTGTAACACATGGCTTTCAATCGGCAGTCGCATTCCGGCCTTTTCCATCACTCGCGATGACGACCCCGCCACGCAGCTGGCCACTTTGCCCGCACCGATGAACCCCTTGGAGGTCTCGACGCCCAGACATGTGCCATTTTCAATGCGGAACCCGGTCACTTCGCAATTCTGGATGATATCGACGCCGAGCATATCTGCACCACGGGCATAGCCCCAAGCCACAGCATCGTGACGCACAGTTCCACCGCGCCGATGCAGCAATCCACCCTTGATCGGAAACCGGGCATTGTCAAAGTTCAGAAACGGATACATCGCCCGCACACCGCTGACGTCCAGTAGCTCAGCATCCGAGCCATTCAGGATCATCGCATTACCCCGCCGCCGCGCCGCATCACGCTGCGCATCTGAATGCACCAGATTCAAAATCCCTCGCTGCGACACCATGGCGTTATAGTTGAAATCCTGTTCCAACCCTTCCCACAGCTTCAGCGACAACTCGTAAAACGGCCCATTGCCATCCAGCAGATAGTTTGAGCGCACGATAGTGGTATTACGCCCGACATTGCCGCCGCCAATCCAGCCCTTTTCGACCACAGCAATATTGGTGATACCGTGGTTTTTTGCTAGGTAATACGCAGTGGCAAGCCCATGACCACCGCCCCCAATGATTACGACATCGTACTTCGCTTTGGGTTCCGGGTTGTGCCAGGTCGGCTTCCACCCCTTATGGCCAGTCAAGGCCTCTTTGATTACTTTTAGGCCGGAATACCGCATGATGCCCTCGTCTGCTTCTTGGTCAGAATTGAAGAGACCTGACAAAAAGCACAGAACGATTTAGGTCAATCATTGCCCTATATGCGACATTCTCGTTCAGTTCTTCTGACACAAAAGAGCTTACCCACTAAACATGTCGCGCCCAATGGCTTCCGACAACAACACAGGGCGCCGGGGCAGCGCTCAGTCTTTTTGTCAGTACACAGCCCGGGGAACAACGCGGGCCATTTGAGGTTGGCAACAGAACAAGTGGTTGAGAAAAGATTCCCTCTGTTGGAATGGCAACGGGCCACTGCCAAACAATAGGTCGAAATTCCCTCCACAATTTCTAGTCAATCGCTAGGCCGCTTGGCACTCGGTCGGGTTTGCCGAATGGAGGGGTCGCAATACTTTTACCAGTCAGGCTGCCCAAAAACTCTACAAGTTCGCGAATTTCATCGTCTCCAAGGTCAACTCTCACGATATCCAAAGCCTGTTGCTGACGTTGCAACTCCCTTTGATCTTGCCAGACCACGAAATCGATCGCACTGACCCAAGGAACTTTTGGCAATGCCGCCATCTCGGGGCTCCAATTTGTTCTCGACCGGTTAGGGTCCAAATGCTGGCGTATAATGCCATCAAGATCCGGATATGCGCCGTTGTGCCCATACGGCGCTGTCAGCGCGATATTGCGCAGCATCGGAGTGCGAAATCGATAGGCATCCGCCAGGGCATCGCTTTCCGACATACGTCCTACGTCACGCACTATCGGATCAAAGCGGCGGGTTCGTCCTGGCCCAAAAGGCGGCACACCCAAAGCGTGGAATTTCTGGTCACTCATTAACGGGCCTGAATGGCACTGCGAACAGTTTCCCTTGCCATAGAAAATCTCGCTCCCCGCCATCTGCGCTGCGTTTAGGGCAGACATGTCTCCGTTTAGGTAGAGATCAAACGGGCTGTCGATACTTTGCCATTCGACAGCCATGAAGGCCGCCAAAGCATTGGCAATTTCAACGATGGTGACTTGGTTGGCCTCAGTAATATGCTCAAATGATGCGACAAATCGATTTCCATATTCCGGGATTGTCCGCACACGTTTGGCCAGGATCGGCCAAGCCGCATCGATCCTGTCATGCACGGCACCAGCGATTTCGTTTTCTTTTGGGTTCCCCGCCATCTCGAACTGTGCCACCAGCGGAAAAACAGCCTGAGCTGCCAAGATAGAGTTAAACCCCGTTGGCAGCCACTCTTCGGCCGGCGAATTGAATCCGTTTCTATAGGCGTCCGAGCGGCTAAGGCGCCCATCATGAAACAACGTATGGACCTCGCGCGCACCAAGGTTCCACAACCCGGGCGCGTTGCGAGGAATACGTTTTCGAATACGATCCTCACCACTGCCGGCCGTGCGATCCGGCCCTAAACCAACCCCGCCTTCACCAATTCCCAAAGACAGTCCATCGCCAGTACCCAAATCCGGATGATGACAGGTAGAACAGGCGATATTTCTGTTCCCGGACAATATTTTATCGTAGAATAACAGCTGTCCAAGGGCCGCTTGATCGCGGTCGAAATTCAAAAAATCCTTGGCCCTAAGAGGCGCAGGATACTCGCCTCCATGCACGGCCCCTGCAGTCAGGATCAGCCCGGCCAAAACAACCCGGAGACTAAAAGAATGCGCTACATAATTCTGGCCTTGGGCCTGAGCGTAACCCCAGCCTTTGCCGAGATTGAGGAGGCGCGTGACATGATGGAGGCAGGACAGTTTCAAGAGGCATATACCGAGTTGTGGCCCGCTGCGCGGTCGGGAAATGCCGACGCGGAAGAGCTGATTGGTGTGATGTACGCAATGGGACTTGGTGTTGCGCGCGACGACCAACGTGCTTTTGAATGGTATCTGCGCAGCGCCATGAAGGGACATCCCGGCGCGCAATCCGGTGTTGGCTGGTACTACGAGGTTGGCCGTGGCATGCCTGCGCCCGATTTGGTCCGGGCCTATATGTGGTACACGCTCAGCGCCATTGGCGGCGATCCGGATGCGGCGATCTCGCTGGAAGAAGTGGTCAAGAAGATGACGCAAGCCGAAATTGATAAGTCTCATATCCTGGTCGATGACTACAAGGTGTGGATGTATCCGTTTCGTTAAACGGTTTGCGCCGCAGGCTGGAAGACCCTGCCCGCGGCGCAATTGGTTAGTTAAGATCGGCTGCGCGTGCGGCACCAACTTCAGCTTCAGCAGCAGCAACGGCATCGGTCAGAGCGGTAAAAATCTCTTCGCCATTTGCGACGTTACCTTTGAACCAGTCATAAACCGGCGCAGCTGAGGTTTTGAACGCGGCCTTCTGGACTGGTGTTGGAACATACAGATCGCCACCACCGGCAACAAAATCGGCATAAGCCTGGATTGACTTGCGCTTGGGCGAAGCAAATGTTGCCTGCTGCAGGGCATTAAATCCATCAACAACCACACGGCGCATGTTTTCCGGCATCGCTAGGAACTTTTCGTTCGACATCCACCACAGCGCGCCCATGTAGGCATGACCGTCCAGGGTCACATACTGCAAGCCAGCATCGGGGAACTTCATGCCCATGATGTCGGTGATACCGTTTTTCGAGCCTTCAACAACACCAGTCTGGAATGACGTGAACAGCTCGGGCCATGGGATCGGAGTCGGCGACGCACCCAGTGCCTTGACCAGTTCCTGCGGCAGATCGGCAACCACTGTGCGGATCTTCAAACCTTCCATGTCGGCAGGCTCGGTCACACGGCGTTTGGTGTTGGCAAAGTTGCGCCAGCCACCGGTATTGCCGATGGTCATCAACCGGATCATGTTGTCAGAATCCGCCAGAGCCATTGCACGCATTGTGCGGGTAAAGTCACCTGACAGCACATGTTCGGCAATCCGGTCGTCTGCCATCAGATAAGGCAGGTCCAGAACCTGAACGTAGGGGAAGATACCCGACGCGCCGCCCGAGGTGGAAATGTAGACGTCGATTGATCCGTCAGCCACGCCTTGCAGACATTCAGCACCGTTCGAACACAGCTGTGTGCCGATAAACAGTTCAACTTCGATAGCGCCATTCGAGGCCGCCTCGACGTAGTTTTTGAACACAACAAGACCGTCATAGTCTTCGTCGTTTTCATTGGAATTGGCTGTTGCACGGATTTTGTAATCCGCCGCCGTCGCACTGATTGCGGAGCCGGCCAATATGGCCGCTACGGTCAGCGTTTTGAGGGTCGTCTTAAGCATAGTTGGTTCCTCCCTATTATACTTAGTTAGTTTGCAAACCCGGTCAGACGCGGGATTGTCATGGAAATGGCGGGGACATAGGTGATCAGGAAGATCACCAAAACTTCCACCGCCAAAAATGGCAGAATGGCGCGGGCAATAGCCTCGACCCGTTCGCCCGATACAGCCGAGGCCACAAACAGCACCAGCCCCATTGGTGGTGTGGCCAACCCGACAGTCAGGTTGACACTCATGATGATGGCAAAGTGGATCGGATCAACGCCCAGATCGATAAAGATCGGGCCCAGGATTGGCCCAAGAATGATGATGGCTGGGCCTGCATCCAGGAACATGCCCACCACAAACAGCAGCAGGTTGATCAAGAACAACAGGATCAACGGATTGTCTGACAGGGATAGAATATACGAGGCCAGCTGCTCGGGCGCATGGCTTAGGCTAACAACGGTTTTAAAGGCCATCGCGGCGCCGACCAGCAGCAACACAACAGATGAGATCATGCCTGCCCGGCTTAGAATGCCGGGAATTTCAGCCAGAGTCAGTGTGCGAAGCACAAAAAAGCCGATGAACAACGCATAGGCGACAGCAACAGCAGCGGCTTCGGTTGGGGTAAAGACACCAGCCAGGATGCCGCCCATAATGATCACCGGGGTCATCAGTGGAAAAAACGCCTTGAGCGAGGCTTGGCCGCGTTCCGGCCATGTGGATTTGGCACTGGCAACTGGAAAATCATATTTGTCAGCCATGACTTTGACCACCAACATCAAGCCCACACCGACCAGAATGCCTGGGACGATACCTGCCAGAAACAACGCAGCTACGCTTTCGCCCATGACATAGGCATAGATGATCATGATCCCCGATGGCGGAATGATCGGCCCAATGACCGAGCTTGCAGCGGTGATCGCAGCAGCGAATTTACGGGTGTAACCCTGTTTCTCCATCGCTGGGATCAG
>MAAY01000064.1 GCA_002162795.1 Rhodobacterales bacterium 56_14_T64 | reverse complement strand
TCGACGACGAGAACGAGCCATGCTCCGCTTCCGCCGAATGCGAAGTTTGCAGAAATTCGTCGCCGTTCATGCCTCGGTCTACAATCATTTCAACTCGGAGCGCAGCCTTTACTCCAGACCAAATTTCAAGCTGAACCGTGCCGCTGCTCTTGCCGAGTGGCGCCGCCTTTGCGTGGCATAAAGGACAGTGATGTTGGCCTAGTAGAGACGAGTTCGAATTAGTCTGACACCACCATGTTGCGCTTTCGCCGAATGCGAAGTTTGCAGAAATTCGTCGCCGTTCATGCCTCGGTCTACAACCTTTTCAACTCGGAGCGCAGCCTCTACTCCAGACCAAATTTCAAGCTCAACCGTACCGCTGCTCTCGCCGAGTGGCGCCAACTTGGCGCGGCATAAAGGGCAGCGAAGTTGTCCTAGCAGAGACGAGTTCGAGTTGGTCTGACGCCACCGTGCTTGGTAAGCCTGAATAATATCGCCTTCAAGCTAGGGGTGCGTGCGGCAAAGATTCGTTCTGGCTCTGGGTCAGGTGATAGAGGATTGTATGCCCCGTGATGTCACTACCGATGGCGACATCGGATGCGTTTGAGGGAAGCGTAGCCATGTTACTCACCCCAAAAGACGTTCATTTTCTGGATCGTAGACAGGGTCGGCCAACACGCAGGCCTGGTAGGGTTCAAGCAGGATCTGAACCTCAAGTGCACTCCCCGTCTCGATGTCCCCGGCTTCGACCCAGCCGACAGCCAGCATCTTGCCCGAACGCCACCCCATGCCACCAGAAGTGACATAGCCGATCAGTTCCCCGTCCTTCAGCACCGGTTCGGTACCCCAACAGGGAGGGGCCGTGGGGTCGATCTCCAGCGTGACAAACCTCTTTTGGGGCAGGGTGTGACGTTCGGCGTCCACCACGGCCCGGCCGATATAGTCCTTTTTGGTAGAGCAGAACCGTTCCAGCCCGGCTGCGTGGGGCGTGATCTCGGTTGTCATTTCCGCACCCCAGCTGCGGTACCCTTTTTCAAGCCTCAGCATGCCCATCGCGCGACCGCCCAGCAGGACCAGATCATGATCCTGTCCTGCTTTCATTAAGGCATCGAAGAGTGCCTTCTGGTTGAGAACCGGGCAGTGTAACTCCCAGCCCAGTTCACCCGAAAACGATATTCGGATCGCCTTGCACTTTACCCGTCCGATCTCGACCACTTTCGAAGTCATGAAAGGGAAATCCTCAAATGCCCCACGCGAAAGCTCATTCAAAAGCGCTCGGGATTTTGGCCCGGCAATTCCGATGGCTGCAAGATGGTCAGTGATATTCTCGATCCTGACATCGAAATTGCTAACATGGTCCTCCATCCAGCGTTGGTAGAGGGCCACACCAAGGGTCGCACCGACACAGTAGAACGACCCGTCGCCAGCGTTTTCGATGGTGATGTCACCGACGATTCCGCCCCGATTGTTCAACATGAGTGATAGGGCAAGTTTGCTGGCTTTTCTCGGACATTTTGCGCTGCCGATATGGTCAAGGAACGCCTCGGCGTCCGGGCCGGATATGCGGAACTTGCCATAAGAAGACATATCCGACAGTCCGCAGCCAGAAGACATCGAAATGGCTTCGTTGCCGACATGGCTCCACCAGTTTGGCTTGTCAAAGCTGGGCTCATCCTTGGCTTCAACGCCTTCGGGTGCATACCAGAGCGGGCGCTCCCAGCCATAGGTCTGGCCCATAATCGCACCGTGTGCCAGTAAGTCATTATAGATCGGCGTGGTCTTCAGCGGTCGGCCGGTTTTGCGTTCGATGCTAGGATAGATCAGCTCATACCGGATCGGAAGGATCTCGTGTGTTCGCTCGCGGGCGAATTCGCGTGTGGTCCAGTCGCCGAAGCGGGCGACGTCGATGAAATGCAGATCAAGCTCGCTTTCGCCTTCGAGGATCCATTGGCTCATCGCCAGACCGATTCCGCCGCCCTGTGCGATCCCACCAAGGAAACCGCAGGCCACGAAGAAGCCCGGCACGCCTGGCATCGGCCCGATCATGGGTCGGCCGTCGGGGGCGAAACTGATTGCGCCGTTCACACCGCGCTTGATGCCCGCCGTTTCCAGATCCGGGATCCGGTGGAAAATTGCACCAAGTCCGTCTTCAAGGCGCTCCCAGTCATCCTCGAACAGTTCCTGCCCAAAGGACCATGGCGCGCGGCCATCCGAACGGTTCCAAGCCCGGCGGCAATTCTGTTCCCAGGGACCAAGAAGCAATCCCTGTCCTTCCTGACGCAGGTAATATTGACTGTCACAGTCCCGGATCATCGGCAATTCGTAGCCAAGAGCCTCGACCGACGGCATAGTGTCCGTTACCAGATACTGGTGTTCCATATTGGTGATCGGAAGGCGCGTACCAACCATGCGCGCAACTTCATCGGCCCAAAATCCTGCGCAATTGACGAGGACCTCGCACTCGAAAACCTCTTCCCCGGCCATGAGCTGCCAATGTCCCGACGGCAAACGGGTAATTGAGTCGATCTGGGTATTGCGGCGGATGGTACCGCCGTATTTTCGAGCGCCCGCAGCCAGACCCATTGTCACTGAATAAGGATCAACATAGCCTTCTTCCGGGTCCCACGCCCCACCTTGCAGATCCGAAACATTTATGAGCGGGTATTTCGCCTTGATCTCGGCGGGCGTTACCATCACATATTCCAGTCCCAGGGCGCGGAACTTCCCGGCCAGATGCTTGAACTCTTCCATCCGTTCCTTGGTTTGGGCCAAAAAGAAGCCGCCTACGACGTGGCTGCCGACATCTTGGCCGACCTCTTTGGCAAGGCCGTCATAGAGGCGGAGAGAATAGGCCTGAAGCGCCGAGAGATTCGCATATGCCGATTGCGTATGAACGTTACCGGCGGCGTGCCAGGTTGCCCCGGCGGTCAATTCGCGACGTTCTAACAGCAACGCGTCTTTTTCTCCCGCTTTGGCCAGATGGTAAAGTGTTGAAACGCCAACAATGCCGCCGCCGATGATGATGATCCTAGCTTGAGTGGTCATGACAATTCCTAATTGCGTTGCAGATATGCGCGGCCTAGCCTTCCCGGATTCATGCCTGCGTTGATTGGAACGAGATTACGAACATGGGATGGCCCGGGACGGGCCTTTATCGACATTGATCCAGAATTTCACGACATGGTCTGCGCGGACAGTGACCTCTCTTTGGAAGGCAAAATGCCAAAGACACGGCGATACACTTTCGAGAATACTGCGGGTTCGAACCCGTAGTCCAGCGCGATATCCAAGATCGACCGCCGCCCTGCCAGAACCTCTTGTCGAGCCTCCTGCAGACGCAGTTCCTGATAGATGGCCTTGGGTGTTTTTGAGAAAGCGGTTTTGAACAGTCGTTCAAGCTGCCGTTGCGAGATGCCGATCCGGCGTGCGATTTCCTGCACAGGCAGTGCATCAAAAGAATTCGCTTCCATCAGGCGCATCGCCGCGAACACAGTTTTGTTGGACGTCGTATAGCGAAGTTCGGCCGGCAACGCTTGTTTCATCCGCCCATCACGCACCCCGTCAATCATCAAGAGTGACGCGATTTCGTCAACCAGATCCCTAGACCCGGATCGGGCGATGAAATTCAACATCAAGTCCGCCGCGGCACCGCCACCCGAACAGGTTGGGTATTTCTCATCTGAAACAAAAAGCGAAGTTGAAACCTCGACTCTGGGGTGGTTGTCTTTGAGATAGGGAACGTCCTCCCAATGGGGCGCGACCGTACAATCGTCGACCAACCCTGCCTGAGCCAACCTGACAACGCCGGACGAAATCGCCCAGATCGGGTGGCCTTCACGCGCCCAGCGGCGAAGCCGTCCCGACATTGTGGGATTCGGCTGTCTGTCAGCCCCGGCTCCGGCCACGGCGACAATGATCGATCCTTTGGGCAGCTCATCGATGTCAAGATTGGGTAAGACCTCAATCCAGTTGGAAGCGGCCACGGACTCGTTGTCGAGAGAGACTACGGAATAGGAGAACAGATCTTCGGCTCCGAGCTTTCGGGCAACCCGAAGAACTTCGACCGCAGAGGAGAACGCCTGCATCGTGAAGCCGGTTTCCACTACGAAGACAAAATGTATCCCTTGCTTGACCAAGTTAAACTGTTCCTTACCTACGCCCTTAAATCGCAAACCGGGTCATACCCTGTCAAGTGGTCCTGTCAGAGGAAATTCTGTTGAGAAGGGCAGGTTGGTCCCTTAGCGTCCAGCTAGGCATTGTCAGATTGAACTGGCTTGAGGCGGGCAGGGCACTGAACTAGCGTCCTGCCATGACCAAACGATCACCATTCAAGTACTTCAAGACCAGCTCGGAAATCATCCGCCTAGCTGTGATGCTCTATGTCAGGTTCCCACTTTCATTGCGGAACGTGGAAGATGCTTCTGCATGAGAGGGGTGTAGATATCAGTCACGAGGCGGTCCGTTTTTGGTGGCTTCGTTTCGGCCCTATGTTTGCATCTGAAATAAAGAAACGGCGTATTGCTGGGATACAATCGAGCAAGTGGCGGTGGCATTTGGACGAGATGTTTGTGAAGGTTAGCGATGAACGATATTATCTTTGGCGCGCCGTAGATC
>MAAY01000054.1:39442-49926 GCA_002162795.1 Rhodobacterales bacterium 56_14_T64 | reverse complement strand
AGCTGAACACAGCGTCCCGCCCGGCCATGGCCAGCGCCTTGGCCAAGGCACTGGCTTCAGTGGTTCCGCCCAGCAAAAGGATACCTGTCATGTCTAAACCCTGGTTGTCGATCATTGGTCTCGGCGAAAATGGACTAGCCGGCCTGACAGATGCAAGCCGTGAGGCGTTAGAAAAGGCAGAAATCATCTTTGGCGGCCCCCGCCATCTGGAGTTGGTCGCAGCCGGGGACAAGGGGCACGCTTGGCCCATTCCGTTCTCCATTGAACCGGTGCTGGCCGCACGCAGTAAAAAGGTTGCCGTCCTCGCCTCCGGTGACCCGTTCTGGTACGGCGCAGGCGGCTCTCTGTCCAAACACCTCGAACCTGGTGAGTGGTTCTCCTATCCCGCCCCCTCGACCTTCGCGCTGGCCGCCAATCATCTGGCCTGGCGCCTTGAGGACACCCTCTGTCTTGGCCTGCATGCCGCGCCCTTTGAACGCCTGCTGCCCTTACTGGCTGCACATACCCAGCTTATCTGCACCCTTCGCGACGGCACCGCCCCGGCTGAGCTGGCCAACTGGCTGACCCAACAGGGCTTTGGCGCCTCACAACTGGCGGTGATGGAACGCCTTGGCGGCCCCAATCAACGGGTGCGCATCGCTCAGGCCGATAATTTTGATCTCAGCGACATTCAGGCCCCGGTGGTCCTGGCCATTGCCGCCGTCGGCAGCGGCGGGTTGCCACGCGCCTCGGGCCTACCGGATGAAATGTTCCACAGCGATGGCCAGATCACCAAACGCCCCATTCGCGCCCTGACCCTGTCGGCCCTTGCACCGCGCCCTGGCCAGTTGCTCTGGGATATCGGTGGCGGCTCGGGTTCCATCTCGGTCGAGTGGTGCCTCGCCGCTCCCGGCGCCCGCGCGCTGATCTTTGAGCAGCGTTCGCAGCGCTCTGCGAATATTAACCTGAATGCGGCAAAGTTCGGTCTCACCCACCGGATGAGCCTGGTTGTCGGACAGGCCCCCAAAGCCTTGGAAGCGCAAGAACTGCCCGACACTGTGTTCATCGGTGGCGGTGCCTCGCAGGCCCTGCTGGACCAACTCTGGCAAATCCTGCCCGCAGGCACCCGCGTGGTGGCCAACGGCGTAACACTGGAAACCGAGACCCTGTTGATGAACGCCCATGCGCAACACGGCGGCCACCTGCTAAAGGCAGAAATCGCCGAGGCCGGCCCCTTGGGCTCCATGCGCGGCTGGACCCGCGCCCGCCCGGTCATCCAATGGAGCGTCACCCGATGAAGATCGCCGGATTTGGGTTTCGCCAAAGCGCAAGTGCAACAGACCTGCGCGCCGCACTTGCCCTTACCGGCTGCCCGACCCCTGACGCACTTGCATCAATCACCGCCAAGGCCACCGCGCCGCAAATGCAGCAACTCGCCGCCGAGATGAACCTGCCAGTGATCGCACTGACCGAGACTGAAATCTCCGGCGTTGCCACGCCCACCCACTCTGACCGGATCCAAACCCGCTTTGGCACCGGGTCTCTGGCCGAAGCCTGCGCTTTGACCGCCGCTCATAAGGGCCAAACCGGTGCAACCGTGCACCTGCTCGCCCCCCGCGTAAAAACTGATAATGGCCTTGCCACAGCGGCAATTGCCGAAAGGACGACCCCATGACCGTACATTTCATTGGCGCTGGCCCCGGTGCCGCCGACCTGATCACCCTGCGTGGCCGCGACCTGATCGCTTCCTGCCCCGTCTGCCTCTATGCTGGATCATTGGTGCCCGAGGCGCTGTTGCAACACTGCCCCGCTGATGCCCGCATCATCAACACCGCCTCGATGTCACTGGACGAGATTATCGCCGAGATCAAATCGGCCCATGACTCAGGTCACGACATCGCCCGCCTGCATTCCGGAGACCTCTCGGTCTGGTCCGCCATGGGCGAGCAGCTGCGCCGCCTTCGCGCGCTGGACATTCCCTACGACGTGACCCCCGGCGTGCCCGCCTTTGCCGCCGCGGCCGCCGCCCTGGGGGCCGAGCTGACCCTACCCGGCGTGGCGCAATCGCTGATCCTGACCCGCACCTCGGGGCGGGCCTCGTCGATGCCCGATGGCGAAACGCTGGAGAACTTTGCCAAAACCGGTGCCACTCTGGCGATTCACCTGTCGGTGCATGTGCTTGAGAAAGTTATCAGTGAGCTGACCCCGCATTATGGCGGCGACTGCCCCGTAGCCATCGTCTGGCGCGCCACATGGCCAGACCAGCGCGTGATCAAAGCCACCCTGGAAACACTGGAAGACGCCACGGGCGGCGAACGTGGGCGCACCGCGTTGATCCTTGTTGGTCGCGCCATCGGCGCCGAAGAATTCGACGAAAGCTGTCTCTATGCCGGTGACTACGACCGCCGGTACCGCCCTGTCGGCACTGATCCACGCTTTCCGGAAGGAACAGAATGATGACCCAAAATCCTCCCGGCCTGATGATCTCCGCCGCCTCCTCGGGCACCGGAAAGACCACCGTGATGCTGGGCTTGCTGCGCGCCTTTGCCGAGGACGGACTGTCGGTTCAGCCCTTTAAATCCGGCCCCGACTATATCGATCCGGCCTTCCACCTCGCAGCCGCCAAACGCGCCTCGTTCAATCTCGACACTTGGGCGATGGACGAGACGCTGCTGAACGCTGTCGCCTCACAAGCTGACGGCGCCGAGATCTGCATCGGTGAAGGATCGATGGGCCTATACGATGGCGTTGCCACCCGCGGCCAAACCGCCTTTGGCACCAGTGCCGAGACCGCCAAACGCATGGGCTGGCCGGTCATTCTGGTGGTCGACGTCAGCGGTCAGGCACAAAGCGCTGCCGCCACCGCATTGGGTTTCAAAAACTTCGACCCCGAGGTGCCCTTTGCCGGTGTCATCCTCAACCGCGTCGCCAGCCCCCGCCACGAAAGGCTCACCCGGCTGGGCATGGAAAAGGCAGGCATCAAGGTGCTCGGCTCATTACCCCGACGCGGAGATCTGGCCCTGCCCGAACGCCACCTTGGCCTGATCCAAGCGGTTGAACACCCAGATCTTGAGGCCGCGATTGCAGGCTATGCAACCTTCCTGCGCGAAAACGTTGACCTCGACGCGATCAAAGCCGCCGCCCTATCCGGTGCCGCACCCACCGCACAGCCACTGCCAACCCCTCCGGCGCAACGCATCGCTCTGGCCCGCGACGCGGCATTCTCGTTTACGTATCCGCACCTGCTCACCGGCTGGCGCAATGCTGGCGCTGAAATCCTGCCCTTCTCGCCGCTCAACGACGAAGCCCCCGCCTCGGACGCTGATCTGGTCTGGCTGCCCGGCGGCTATCCGGAACTGCACGGCGCCACACTTGCGGCGGCAACAAACTATCGCGACGGGCTGCGCAAACATGCGCAGACCAAACCGGTACACGGCGAATGCGGCGGCTACATGGCCTTAGGCGAAGCACTGATCGACAAGCAGGGCAACCGCCACCAGTTGGCCGGGCTGCTGGGCTTGGTCACATCTTATGAGAAACGCAAATTCCACCTCGGCTATCGCCGTGCGGTGTTGCAAAGCGCAATGCCCGGATTTGCCGCAGGTGATGCCCTACGCGGCCATGAGTTCCACTATACCACCATCCTGGATGAACCCGACGCGCCACTGGCACAGGTGTTCGACGCCGATGGCAACCCGGTTCCCGAGACCGGATCGGTCAAAGGCAATGTCACCGGCAGCTTCTTCCACCTGATCACCGGGGAAACTTCATGAGTGGTTTTGTCAGCTTTGTCTCTTCAGGCCCCGGCGACCCCGAACTGCTGACGGTCAAGGCCGTCAAACGGCTAGAGGCCGCCGACGCGGTGTTGTTCGATGACCTGTCATCAGGCCCGATCCTGAGCCACGCCAAAGACGACGCTGATCTGGTGGGTGTTGGCAAACGCGCCGGTCGGCCTTCACCCAAGCAGGACCACGTCAGCCGATTGCTGGTTGATTACGCCAGCGCAGGTGCCCATGTCGTGCGGCTGAAATCGGGCGATTCCGGCATCTTTGGCCGTCTTGAGGAAGAAATCACTGCCCTGCGCGACGCTGGTATTAAATATGAGGTCATCCCCGGAGTCACCGCAGCATCAGCAGCTGCAGCCGCCGCCGGCATCCCGCTGACCCGTCGCCTGACTGCGCGACGCTTGCAGTATATCACCGGCCATGACGTGACCGGAGGGCTGCCCCAGGATCTGAACCTCGCCGCGCTGGCTGATGCCAACGCCACCACCGTAGTCTATATGGGCAAGCGCACATTTGCATCGCTGGCAGAACTACTGGTAGCCCATGGGTTACCCCCCGAGACCCCGGCTATGCTGGCCCTGGCTGTTTCCACCCCGGACCAGCAACTGTCGCATCACACGATTGGCGAACTGCCGACCCTGCTGCGTGAACTGCAAACCACCGCGCCGGTGCTGATCCTCTATGGGCCCCTGGCCGAGCCAGAATGAGCACTCCGACTCTGACCCTGTGCCGGACCTGCAAGACTGCAGATCCCAGCCTGCCAGATCAACTGGCCGAGGCTCTGTCCGGCACCGGGATACACGTCAAGATGCAACAGGTGGATTGCATGTCCGGTTGCAAACGCCCGCAAACTCTGTCGGTGCGCCAAAGCGGCAAGACGGCCTATCTGTTTGGCGAAATTACCGCAGCCGACATATCGGACATCCTGACTTTTCTGCGCCTCTATGGGGACAGCAAGGACGGCAATTTTGCCGACGCCCGTCCACTGGGAGGCTTGCGGTTCAAGGCCATTGCCCGAATCCCGGCAAACATAGACTGACATCACCACGGATCTCAGTCTGGGCCGCAAGGGCAGTTGCACGTCCTGCGATCAGAGATGCACAATAATAAGTCGCAAGAACCACATCAAACTGTCGGTTTCAAACTTGACCCCACAAGCTCAGATAAGGCACATTGCACGGATATGGTGTCCGTACGGCGCAAAGCGTCAGGGCTGAAACGGGAATGAGGAACGGCGGACCCAATTGCGGCGTCGAGACCTCAACCGCCCCCGCGACTGTGAGTGGCGAGCGGCTTTCCAATCCACTGTCGGGCAACTGTCCGGTGGGAAGGGGAAAGTTGGCTGTGACCCACGAGTCAGGAGACCGGCCATGTGGAACGCAATTGATGCCGTCGGGTGTGACGGTAAGGAGAGACAAAATGACGACTAAAACACTGAATGCTTCCGCTGCTGGTCTTGGTTTTCTGCCAGCCGTATTCGCCATCGTTCTGGGCCTGGGTGTTGTCACCCTGACCGGCCACGTTCAGGCAGCCGCTCTGCATGACGCCGCACATGATGTGCGTCACGCAACTGGCTTCCCCTGCCACTAAGCAGATGTACAGCCGCATTTTAACCAGCGCGTTGTTCGCTGGTGCTGCAGCAGGGTTGATTGCCGCCCTGCTGCAGTTGGTATTTGTGCAGCCTGTTTTGCTCCACGCCGAGCTCTATGAGACCGGTGAATTGGTGCATTTCGGCGGCGCAGCTGTATCCGCTCATCCCGAGTTGCCGGGCTTTGACCTGATGCGCGATAGTCTCAGCATCGTGTTCACCATGCTCACCTACACCGGCTATGCGCTGGTCATGGTGGCTTTGATGTCCGTTGCCGAAGGTAGGGGCGCTGAGATCAACGCCCGCACTGGCCTGATCTGGGGTCTTGCTGGGTTCATCACCTTTCACTTTGCGCCGGGTCTGACCCTGGCTCCCGAAGTTCCAGGTGTTGCCGCAGCCGATGTTGCGGATCGTCAGATCTGGTGGACCGCAACCGTGGCCGCAGCTGGCGTTGCCATGTGGTTGATCGCCTTTGGTAGCAACAAGATCAGCTACCTAATTGCTGCCGTGCTGTTGCTGGTGCCGCATCTGATTGGCGCGCCCGAACCCGACAGTTTTTCAGGTCCGGTTCCAACCGAGATCGGTGCCTTGTTCGCCGCCCGCGCCTTTGGCGTTGGTATGGCGGCCTGGGTTCTGGTTGGCAGTTTTGCCGGCTATTTCTGGCAAGCCGAAGGTGAGCGCACCGAGGCCTCAGCCTAGACACAGGTCTAACCCTCCGCCCGGCCCTGCCCGGCGGAGGATCTTCATATTTCAAAGGACGAAACATGTCTCGTCATCTCGTAATTTTTGCTATTGGCCTTGTCTTTGGTGGTGCCGCTGGTTTTGTGATTGCCGCAGGCAATGGAATAACCTTTGAGGGTCATGACCACAGCGATCCCGCACAGCATGGTGGTTCTGAATCTCACGCCGAAATGGACCACAGCGCCCACCATGGTGCCGTGAACCTGCCCGCTGGAGCATATGCACCCGGTTTGGAGATCAAGCTGACCAAAGACCCTATGGCCGGCTGGAACCTGCACGTCTTACCGCAGAACTTCAGCTTCTCACCCGAAAACGCGTCCCTTGCGGATGTCGACGGCGAAGGCCATGCGCATGTCTATATCAATGGCACCAAACTGGGCCGCCTGTATGGCAATTGGCTGCACATCGGCGACCTGCCCAAAGGTGAAGTCGAAGTGAAAGTCTCGCTGAACGCCAACAGCCACAGCATGCTGACGGTTGACGGTGAACCGGTCGAAGCGACCGTTTCGCTGCAAGTCGATTGATCTTTGGCTCGGCACTGCCGGGCCACGCCTTGGAGTAACCCACATGATCGACCTGACCCTGATTGGTATTGGCACCGGCAACCCGCAGCACCTGACGCTGCAGGCCGTTGACGCGCTGAACGCTGTTGAGCTGATCTTGATCCCCAACAAGGGCGTCGGCAAAGATGATTTGGCCGGATTGCGCCGCCAGATTTGCGATCAGGTAATTACCAATACAGATGTCAAAATCGTTGAATTTGACCTGCCCACCCGTGATCCCAAAACACCGGACTACCGCCAGCGAGTGGACGACTGGCATGACGCCATCGCGCGTGTCTGGGCCAACACCATCGCCAACCACCTGCCCACAGGCGGCAAAGTTGGCTTTCTGGTCTGGGGCGATCCCTCGCTATACGACAGCACCATGCGCATCGCCGATCGCCTGCAGCGCCAGCAAGAGATTGCCCTGACGGTGATCCCCGGCATCACCTCGATCCAGGCGCTAACCGCATCACACGCCATTCCAATCAACGAGATTGGCGCACCGTTCACCATCACCACTGGTCGTCAACTGCGCGATCACGGCTGGCCTGACAGTGCCGATACACTGGTGGTGATGCTGGATGGTGAGTGTTCGTTCCAGAGCATCGGCGCCGCAGATGTGCAGATCTGGTGGTCCGCCTATGCAGGGATGCGCGAAGAGATCCTGATCGCTGGCGCGCTAAGCGATGTTGCAAAGCAGATCATCGAGACCCGCGCCAAAGCCCGCGCTGACCACGGCTGGATCATGGATATCTATCTGCTGCGCAGGTGAAACAAGCCGATTTACGTCGAAAGTGCCCTTGCGTTCTTAAAGGCTCTTTGTGCAGCCCGTTTTGCCTTGCGGCTGCGACATGTTCCCGGTACGTTCTCATTCATTGAATGCCAACTAACAGGACGTCAAATGATCAAGGGAAGCTGCCTCTGTGGCAAAGTGAAGTTCGAAATTTCGGGCGAGCCATTTTCATTGAGCTATTGCCATTGCTCCAGATGCCGCAAAGCTGCAGGCGTGTTTTCTGCAGTTCTGATTGGCAAGGCCGATGATCTTCTGATTACAGCCGGACAAGGTGAGATCGCCAAATTCAAACCCGAAACAGACTCTAAATTTGAGCGTTGTTTCTGCAAGGAATGTGGCACCTCACTGGGCGACATGGCTTCGGGTGAGGTATACGTAGTTGCAGCCTCGGCGCTGGATGATGATCCCAAAATCCGGCCAAGTGTCCATATTCACACGACGTCGAAACCGGATTGGTATGACATCATCGATGATCTGGTAAAGTTCGATGGCGATTATGTAGCGCCTGCTTAGACGGTATTTCCCCCGCTGGCATAGTCAAACGGCACCAGCTTGACAGACTGCAAATGACGATTGAAAGTTTGGGCAGCATTTGCCCAAACCGATGCCAGCAGTTTTTTCTAGCTTCGGTTTCCAAAGGACTGACCCGAGTGCGCAGGTTTCTCGGAAAAAATCAATTGATATAATATGCTACCCATGAATTGGTCCAAGACATGATACTTGAAATCCGCCACTACACTTTGAAACCCGGCCAGCGCGAGGCGTTCATCGAATTCTTAGAGCAAAAGAACCGGCCAGCTTTGCGCGAGGCAGGGATGCTGGTCTTTGGCCCACTGCGGGATCTGGAGAACCCTGAAAAGGTTCATTGGATGCGTGCATTCGCGTCCATTGAAGAACGCGACAAAATCAAAGATGGTTTCTACGAAGGACCGGTATGGAACAAGCAGATCGAACCCTTGGTCATGCCAATGATCGATCACTATGAAGCCGAGGTGACTGAGACAACTGCCGGGTTCGAAAATTTTTCAGGCAACTCTGCTCTTTAAGGAATTCATGATGCTTCCCAAGAACCTGTTGTACAGATTAGACCTTGAAATGAAGGGCTTGCCCAAGCGTACTTTACAGAACGCACTGACAGACGCAAAACTAGAAGACGGGGAAATCTTCTGGACCAACACAATCCTATTTGTTCGCCACATAAAAACAGGCGAAATCACTATTCAGGACGACCTCATGGAATTTGAAGACGTCACCTGCACCGTGGCTCGGTTTCTGAATTTCATCGAAAATAGATACTGATTTCACCTATTTCTTCTCACACTCACTTCACAACCCTATTCCCCAGCACGCCGATCCGCTCAATCTCCAGCTCGAACTGATCGCCCGGCTGCAGCCGCTTGCCGATCTCCATCCCACAGCCGGTTCCCACTGCGCCTGATCCAATCACCTCGCCGGGGTATATCGTTTCCGAGGCCGATATATGCGCCAGAATAGCACCGAAATCATGCATCATGTCGCGGCTGTTGCCGCCGCCCCAATGCTCCCCATTGACCCGTGCTTGCATGTCCAGCGCCGCCGGATGCGGCACCTCGTCAGCGGTCAGGATAAAGGGTCCCAGGATGTTACCGGTGTCAAAATCCTTACCCTTAGCCGGGCCCAATTGCCCCGCCATCTCGGCCATCTGCGCATCGCGCGCCGAGATGTCGTTCAGGATGGTATAGCCAAAGATAAATTCCGGAGCCTGCTCGACGCTGATGTCCTTGCCCTGTTTGCCAACAACAATCGCCAGCTCCAGCTCGATATCCAGATGTTCGGAGTAGTCGGGCCAGATCACATCCGTGCCATGACCGATGAACGACATCCGGTTGCCCTTGTAATAGATCGGTTGGCGGTACCACACCTTGGGAATGGTAAAGCCACGACCGGTCATCCGTCCAGCGGCGGCAAAGCTGTTTTCCAAGTGCTCCTTGAACACCAGGCAATCGCGGAACTGCACTGGCAGGATCGGCGGCAGGAATGCGACTTCTTCGACATGCAAACAGGCGGCACCGGGGGCCAGTTCCAGCAGAGCGGCGGCTTGTGCAAGGCCCGCGGCGCCGCTCTGCACCAATGACAGCATGTCAGCAAAGGCACTTGCATCTTGTTCCAGCAATGTGGCGGTCAGCGCCAGATCCAACAGGGTTCCCCGCTCCATCGCGACCACCACACGGGGTTTTCCATCATAGATCACTGTTGCTAATCGCAAGATGTTCCTCCTTGGCCAATTGGGGTAGATCCCCAACCTCGCTTTGAAACTACAGTGAAATTCAAGAAATTCGACTCTTTTCAGCGCGCTAACTGCTGATGCCGATGCAGATGATACCTGTGGCCACAATCACCGCAGACAGCAGTCGGCGGCGTTTGGGGCCTTCGCCGAACCACATCACGCCAATCATGGCGGCAAAGATGACCGAAGTTTCGCGCACTGCCGACACCACTCCCAGCGGCGCCAGTGTATTGGCATAGAGCACCAGACCATATGCCGCCCCCGAGACCAGACCGCCAAAATACCCCAACGCGCAGCTTTGCAGTGACATCTGCCGCAGCCGTTGCCAACGGGTGGCAAAGACAAACAAGGCAACAGCCAGTTCCGAGACATAGAGCCAACCAATATATCCAAGGGTGCTGTGCGACTGCCGCACTCCGATGCCGTCCACCAGTGAATAAGAGGCCACGATCACTGCAACTCCCATGGCGGCAATAACGCCGGTGCGGGACATGCCACCGCGCACGATGCCCTTGGTCAGGATAAGCACCCCTGCCGAGACAATGAACACCCCGGCCCAGGCCAAAGGCGGCAGTGTCTCGCCCACCCAAAACTGCGCACCCAGTGCGATCAGCACGGGCGACAGGCCCCGGGTGATTGGGTAGATCATGCTAAGATCGCCCAAGCGATAGGCCACGTTCAGCAGGAAGTAGTACCCCCAGTGGATCACGGTAGAAGCAATCACGTAAGGCACTGCGCCCCAGCCCGGCAGCGGGAAGATCCAGACCATCGCGATACCAGGGATCAC
>MAAY01000054.1:0-39412 GCA_002162795.1 Rhodobacterales bacterium 56_14_T64 | reverse complement strand
GCAAAAAGGCCGCGAACAAAACGATAAGGACGGTTGTTGTGGTCACCCGGCAGCGTCCCCAATGGCCGCCACAACGATATCCAACGCAAGGTCCAGATCGTCGCGCGCGATGGTCAGCGGTGGCGACAGGGTCAACACAGACCCCTGCGAGATCTTGAAACTGAGACCCGCCGCCAGCGAGGCATAATAGATCTGCTCAGCACCTGCGGTGTCAGGAGTATTGTTGCTGCGGTTATCGACGATCTCGATTCCGAACATCAAACCACGCCCGCGGATATCGCCAACAATTGGGCAATCTGCCAGCTGGTTGCGCAACCGTTCCAAGGCATAGTGGCCAAGCTCGGCCGCGCGATCCACCAACCCGTCTTCTTCGATGATCTGGATGGTGGTCAGGGCGGCGCGTGCTGTCACCGGGTTTTTCTCGTGGGTGTAGTGGCCGATGGCAAAGTCACCACAGACATCCAGTTCCGGGCGCACGATGCAGGCGGCGATGGGCAGGATGCCACCTCCCAAGGCTTTGCCGACGGTCAGGATATCCGGGACAATCTCATCATGTTCGCAGCAAAACATCTTGCCCGTCTTGCCCAGACCTGTGGGGATTTCATCCAGGATCAGCAGCGCACCGTGGCGATCACAGGCGGCACGCACCTGTTTCCAGAACCCTGGCGGTGGCACCACTGGCACGGCGCGCATGGCCTCGGCGATGACGGCGGATACATCACCTTCGCGTTCCAGCACATAGTCGATCATATTGGCGCAGGCTGTGGCGCTGGCCTCTAAGGTGTTGTGGCCATAGGGACAACGGGTCGGATGGAACGGCGCCACATGTTCAGTGCCCGGCAGCAAGGGACCGGCGATATGGCTGCGAAAAGTTGCCTCGCCACCGACCGAAGCCGCGCCCATCCCGGCGCCGTGAAAAGCATCCCAGAACGAGATGGTTTTGAACCGACCCGTGGCAGCACGGGCGATTTTCAGGGCAACCTCGTTGGCGTCAGATCCGCCGGTGGTGAACAGGCACTTGCTCAAATCTCCGGGGGCGATTTCCGCGAGTTTCTCGGCTAGTTCCACGGCCGGATCGTTGGTAAAACGGCGCGGGGCAAAGGGCAGATCGTCCAGCTGTGCCTTGATCGCCGCCACCAGTTTGGGATGGCCATAGCCGATGTGATGGACCGAGTTGCCGTGAAAATCCATCAGTCGACGGCCATCAAGATCCTCGATCCAGATGCCTTCAGCCTTGGTAATGGTGCTGACACAGGGGCTGGACAGGCTTTGGTGCAAAAACACATCGGCGTCCCGTTTCAGCAGCGGTGCGGACTTGGGACCGATAGATTGCTTCAGCCAGTCACGGCGCGCATCTGAGGTGTTGGATTCACCTTCGGTGTGGACAATCTGGGGCATCAGCATTCCTCAACCGTAAATAAAAAAGGCGGGGCCCATAGTCAGGCCCCGCAGTCAGGGAAGAATTCCGTATCAGGTGGGCCAGGGCAGCGAATAAGTCTTGACGTTGGTGAAGAATTTCATCGCTTCGGTTACGCCCTCTTTGACGCCGTTTCCGCTGTCTTTGATGCCACCAAAGGGAGAAGTTTCAATGCGATAGCCGGGTTGTTCCCAGATGTTGCAGGTCCCCACGTCGAGCCCGTTGATATAAGAAATAGCACGGTTCAGATCGTTGGTGCAGACACCAGATGACAAGCCGAAATCGGTCGAGTTTGAGATCGCCATGACCTCTTCGTCATTGTCTGGCACCCGGACAATCGGAATGATCGGGCCAAAGGTTTCTTCCATCACCAATTCGCTGCCGTGGGGCACGTGATCGACCACGATGGGCGGCAAAAGTGCGCCTTGGCGACCGGGATGATAAAGGATTTTTGCTCCCTCTTTTTCGGCCTGATAGACGCGATTTTCAAACAGCTCGGCCGCCTGTGCATGGATCACACAGCCCAGTTGCGTTTCAGGGTCCTGTGGATCGCCAAATTTGATTTTCTTGGCCTTCTCCAGAACCAAGGGAACAAACTTGTCGGCCACGGATTCCTGAACAAGGATACGTTTGATTGCAGTGCAGCGCTGGCCTGAGTTTCCGGTCGCACCCGCCACAGCAATGGTTGCCGCCTTTTCCAGATCTTCGTCGCTCAGGTCGTTGCAGATGATCAGCGGGTCATTGCCGCCCAGCTCCAGCGCCTGACGCTTGTAACCGGCCTTGTCGGCGATGATTTTGCCCACTGGCACCCCACCGGTAAAGGTGATGATGTCGATGTTATCATTGGTGATCATCTCGTCGCCGATGTCCTTGGGCAGGCCGGTGACAATCTGGAACATTTCAGGCGGAAGTCCGGCGTCATACAGAATGTCGGCCAGCGCAATCGCCGTCAGCGGTGTCAGCTCGGTTGGCTTGCACACCATGCAGTTGTTGGTGGCGATCGACGGTGCGATCTTATGGCTGACCATGTTCAATGGGTGGTTGAACGGGGTGATCGCAGAGATCGCCCGAACCGGCTCCCGCTTGGTATAGATCTTACGATCTTTGCCATTGTGAGTCAGGTCACAGGAGAAAATCTCACCATCGTCGTTCAGCGCCTGATGGGATGCGAACTGATACACATCCTGCGCCCGCTTGGTCTCATACAGGGCGTGCTGGTGGCAGATACCCAGCTCCAGCACCAGCCATTTGGCCAGATACTCGCGCCGCTCACCAATCAACTCACCAGCGCGTTGCAGAATCTGGCTGCGTTCATACCGGGTGAGTTTGGATTTGTAGTTGGCGGCGATTTCAAACGCCCGCGCCGCGTGTTCGGCAGTGCCCGCAGGCACTGTTCCGATCACTTCATCCGTGTAGGGGTATTTCACTTCGATTACGTCATCGGTGAAGACCTTTTCGCCACCGATGCGCATGCCTTCGTGACGGACTTCGATTTTGTCTGTCATGGTTTGATCATCCTTCATATCACAGCGCCGCTGCGGTGGTGGCGTAGAAAAACGCATCAAAGTTGCGCAGATCCGGCTTGTTGCCCAGATCAAGCACCCGGTTGACGATGAAGGGGACAACCTGTTCGGTCAGTCCACCGTGGCTACGCAGGGGTTCGTTCAGCGCCGCCAGATCGTGGCGGTGTTCGGAGGTGCCGATGGTCATGTTCTCGCCTGAGACCAGCACGATGTCGCCAATGCGGTCGGCGGGCAGTTCAAACTCCTCGACCGCGCGTTCGCGGGTCAACACGTGGGTGATGCCGTCAATGGCCTGAAGGCGGGCAATGATGCTGTTGCGGTCTGCGCCTTCGGGCAGATATGCGGTGGCAAAAGAGCCCAACGCGCCGTGATGCACCACGTAAGGATCGGTGATTGGCAGGATCAGCCGCGCGGCGGCCTTTCCCAGCCACTCGTCCAGCAAGTCTTGCACATAGACCACCGCAGGGGAGCCATCACCCAAGTGCTTGGGCTTCATGCCGTGATCGGCCGTCACTACAATCGCGGCACCCATTTCATCTAGTTGTGCCAGGTACTTGTCGAACATTTCATAGAAGGACTTGGCCTCGGCATCATCGGGTGCGTATTTGTGCTGCACATAATCGGTGGTGGTCAAATACATCACATCCGGTTGCCATTCAGCCAGCAGCTTGACCCCGGCGGCAAAGACGAACTCCGACAGATCGGCGGAATAGACCTCGGGCTGCGCCATCCCCAGCCAGGTGCTGGCCGCGTCCTGACCGTGCACTGCAACGGTTGATGTGTCGGATTTCTCGGCCGAAAAACACCGGGCACGGTCATCGTCAAACGACAGGCCCGCGCCAAGCAGTGCGCGCAGCTTATCCTTGGCGGTAACGATGGCGACCTTAGCGCCGGCCTCGTAGAACTTGGAGAACACGGTAGGCGCGCGCAGGAAGCGCACGTCGTTCATCATCACTTCTTCACCGGTTTCCGGCTCGTACAGGAAATTCCCGCAGATGCCGTGGACCGAGGGCGGACGGCCCGTGGCAATCGACAGGTTGTTGGGGTTGGTAAAGGACGGGATCACCGAATGAGCCAGACGATCAGTGCCAGTTTCGCGCATACGAGCCAGTGTTGGCATCAGACCATCAGCGATGGCCTTGTCCAGATACTCGGGCTCGCAGCCATCCAGGCAGATCGCAATTGCACAGACCTTGGGCACGGGATAAATGCGGCCATTGGCTTCGATGGGGGATTGAATAGTCATCGGTCTTCCTTTGTGTCTTCAGGCCGCCAGCTTGGCGCGTTCTATCAATGCTTGGGCCGGTGGGGTGGCGTCGCGCACCCCCAACTCGTCCAGCGTGTTCTTGGCTGCGGCAACCACCTGCCGCATCACATGTTCGTCCATTTGACCAATGCAACCAATGCGGAAACTCTCCACCACAGTCAGCTTGCCCGGGTAAATGATGAAACCCTTAGCCTTCATCATCTCGTAAAAATCTTCAAAGACAAACTTTGGGTCGGCTGGGCAGAAGAAGGTGACGATGATCGGCGATTGCCAGCGGTCTTTGAGCAGGGTTTCAAAGCCCAACTCACGCATACCGGCCACCATCACGTCACGGTTTCGGGTATAGCGCGCTCCACGGCCCTCGACCCCGCCTTCGGCCTCATGCGCCCGCAGCGCCTCTAGAAAAGCGGCGACAACATGGGTTGGCGGTGTGAACCGCCATTGGCCGGTTTTGTTCATCGTCGCCCATTGTGCATGCACGTCCAGGCTCAGCGAGGTGCTGTTGCCTTTGGCGGCCTCCAGCTCGGTTTTGCGGGCGATAATGAAGCCAAATCCGGGGACGCCTTCGATACATTTATTGGCGGACGAGACCATAGCCTCGTAGCGGATCTTTGCCACCTCCAGCGGCAGCGCGCCAAAGGCCGACATGCTGTCGATCAGCAGTTTGCGCCCGGCGGCATAGGTGGCTTGCGAGATTTCCTCGATCGGGTTGAGGATGCCCGAGCTGGTTTCGCAGTGGATTGCCACGACATGGGTGATTGCAGGATCATCTGCCAGAATCTGCGCTACCTCATCGCCGCGTGGTGGCAGATAGTCGCCTTTGTCCAACACAACATGTTCAATGCCCAAGCAAGCCAGTGTCTGCCCCGAACGAAGTCCGTAAGCGCCATTAGCCAGGACCAGAACCTTACCATTGCGAGGCACAAATGTACCCAGCATTGCTTCGACCGAGAAGGTGCCGCTGCCCTGCATCGGCACGCAGTCGAACTCGTCAGCCCCCTGCCCCAGCATATCAAGCAGACGGCGGCGCATCTCGGCGGTCATGGCGCGGAAATCACCGTCCCAGCTGCCCCAGTCGCGCAACATCGCTTGTTTGACAGCATATGAGGTGGTCAGCGGTCCCGGTGTCAGCAAATATGGCTCACCAAGACGGGGGGATTCTAAGGTGTTGTTTCGGCTGGTCATGGTTGTCTCCGAACGCTCTTTTCAAGGCTAGCATTGCGGCATTCTCATCTATATGTAAAATTGCAAATAACGATCAATCTATAAGTTCAGCCTATGAAGGAGAGGACCAGCCCATGCGCCATAGCCAACTCAAGGCATTTCATCATGTCGCACTACTTGGGGGGTTCTCGCGCGCCGCCGAAGCATTGCATCTGACCCAACCGGCAATTTCCGAACAGGTGCGCAAGCTGGAGCAACAGCACGACGTGCTACTGTTCAGCCGGGATCGCAAACGAGTACAGTTGACCGAGGCAGGCGCGCAGTTGTTTTTGCGGACCAAACAGTATTTCGAGGTTGAACAACACATCCGGGACTATTTGTCTGAAACCAGTGCGGCGATTGACGGCACCCTGCGCATCATTGCCGATTCAGCGCATCATGTGACCGACATCCTGCGCGCTTTTCGCCTGCGTTATCCCAATGTCACCGTCAATCTGCGAGTTGGCAACACCGGTGAAATTCTGGAAGAGCTGCGCGCCTATAACGCCGAGATAGGCGTGGCCGGTAGTCCCTCGCCCGGCAAAGACATGGACGCGATGGATCTGGGCGCGACCGAGATCATTGGCTTTGCCAGCAAAGACCTGCTGCCCGCGGAAAAGACCTCGGTGACGCTGCGGGAACTGTCGAAGATGCCGCTGATATTCCGCGAGGTTGGATCAAAGACCCGCGAGAAATTGGTTCAGGAGGCCATGAAGCAACGCATTTCCCTAGCTCCAATCATTGAGGCCGAAGGGCGCGAGGCGGTACGCGAGGTTGTGGCCTCGGGGGCAGGAATTGGCTTTGTCTCACGGGCAGAATTTGGCCATGATGAGCGGTTGGAGCCATTAACCATAGACGGCATCGACATCTCCATGAGTGAATCGCTGGTTCATTTATCGCAGCGCCGCGATGTCAAAGTGATCCGCGCCTTCATGGATTGCGCCAGGACAGTGCAATCGTAAAATCCCCCGCAAAGTGGTGACACATGCGGGGGAGTACTCGTTAGCAACAATCTATGACCTAGCGCGCGCGCCAGGCTTGGGTGCGGCGCAGAATGCCCTTTGACGCAATCAGGTGCAGGATGCGCGCCGCTGCATTGGTGTAAAAAATCATCATTCCCATCGCCGCCGCCGGGGCGATATCGCCGGCGTCGTCCATGTTCAGCACCGCGATTGAAGCCAGTGAGGTTTTGGGTGAGTACAGGAACACCACCGCTGACACCGTGGTCATCGCATTGACGAACAGATAGATTGATATGTCCAGCACGGCTGGCAGACAGACCGGCACAGTGACGCGGCTGAACAGTTTTAGGGTTGGCTGCTTGAGCGAGGCCGAAACCGATTCAAACTCGCGGTCCATCTGTTTTAGCGCGGTGACTGCCGTAAGGTGGGACACGGTGTAGAAGTGGGTCACAGCCGAGATCACCAAAATAGCCATGGTGCCGTAGATCCAGTTCAGCGGGTTCGCCGGGTTGTTGAAGAAAAAGATATAGGCGAGGCCCAGCACCATGCCGGGAATCGCCATCGGCAGCATCGCAATCATCTGGAACAGCGAGCGCCCCAACCGAAAGCCGTTGGATTTCTCCACCAGATAAGCCCCGAAAAAGATCACCGAGGTGCCGATGACAGCCGTGAGAAGGCCCAGTTTGATTGAGTTGTAATACGAGCCCCAGCCGCCTCCGTCCATTTTGTCGAACTGATAATTATTCAGCGACAGGCTGAGGTCATAAGGCCAGAACTTGATCAGAGCGGCAAATTGGCAGACCGCCAGAATACCGATGATGAACAGGCCGACAAGGCTGGAATAGATCAAAAAGATCCGGTCCATTTTGGCGTCTGGGCTGGGTTGAAACGGCACCGATCGCGACGACAGAGTGGCCACCTGTTTGCTTTGCACGTAGCGATCCAGCGCAAAGGCAAAGATCGCCGGGATGATCAGCACCACCGAGACCACTGCGCCCATCTCGAAATTCTGCTGGCCGATCACTTGTTTGTAGATATCCACCGCCAGCATGTTGAACTGGCCGCCGATCACTTTGGGCAGGCCAAAGTCGGTGATCACCAGATTGAACACCACAAATCCAGCTGAAATCAGGCCATAGCGGGCACTGGGAATGGTCACGGTCCAAAAGGTGCGCCAGGGGGAAGCGCGAAGGGAAACTGCAGCCTCGTACAGGCGAGCGTCCGAAATCGCCAGCGCGGTGGAGATGATCAGAAAGGCATGCGGAAAGGTGAAGAACACCGAACCAATGACGATGCCGATTGGACCATAGATGCTGGCGCCAAACAGCAGCTCTTTTAGCATGCCCTGATTGCCGAACAGATAGACCAGCGCAATGCCGGGCAGCAATGAGGGCACCAAGATAGGGGCCATGGCGATCAGGCGGAACATCCCCTTGAAACGCATACAACTGCGGTTCAGCGCATAGGCAAACCAGAACGCCAGCGTGACGGTGATCACGGTGCTGATCACCGCGATGATCAGCGAGTTCTTGATCGAATTGGACAGCGCCGGGGTCGAAAAATAATTGACGAAATTGTCCATTCCAGTGGATTTCACCGGTCGCAACTGCACCCGCCGGAAAGTGTTGCTGTCCATCTCGACCCAATCGCTGGTGTCGTGCAGAGTGGAGCCAACCAGAAAGCGGCCTCCGGGTAGGGCATTGCGGATCTGGTACATCACCGGGCTGCGGAAGCTAAAGTCGGGGAATAGTTTGGCCACCGGCAGACGGCCATCTGATCCGGTACTGAAATCCGCATCCGAATAAGTACCTGTGCTGGTGTTCAGATCCGCCGGGTTTAGGACTGTGCCGTCAAACACCCCCTCCTGATCTGACACTTGCATTTCATAGTTCGACAACTCGAAGTGATAGGTCGAAAAGCTCTTTGACAGCATCGCGTAAAGCGGAAAAGCCAGTGTCACCACCAGATACAGCGCGATCACGACCATGCCGCCGCGCATGACGATGTCGTCGCGGCTCAGCTTGCGCTTGATCACCGGGCCCGGCGGCAGCTGGGTGAGATCCGTGGTTTCACTGCTCATCAGTTTGCCTCCGGCTGAGCAAAAGCCATCAGGCGGTTTTCCGGCAGTTCAACAACCATTGTCCTGCCCTCGCCCAGTTCCAGTCGGCGGACAGCATTGATGGAGAAATCAGCGATCAGCTCTGAGGCCCCGAAGCGGTCGCTCTGCAAATGACAGCGCCAGAACGAGCCGAGGAATTCCATTTCTTGCATCAGCACTTCGATGCAGTTGCTGTTGCCTGCGTCCGGGACATATCCGGCCTGATGCGGGATGATGTCTTCGGGGCGGATGGCAGCTACAACCGAGCTACCCTGGGTAAAGCCGTGACCGTTGCAGGACAATCTTTCGGAGCCCAGCCATAGCTGCCCATCCGGTGCCACGGCGGTGTTGATTTGGTTCATCTCGCCGATGAAGTCCGCCACAAACAGATTGGCCGGTTCGCGGTAGATTTCAGTGGGTGAGCCGACCTGTTCGATCACCCCCTGGTTCATCACCACGATGCGGTCGGCCATGGTCAGGGCCTCTTCCTGATCGTGGGTCACCATCACGGTGGTAACCCCCAGCTTGCGCTGTAGTTCTTTGATTTCGTGGCGCAGATGTACACGTACCTTGGCATCCAGTGCGGATAGCGGCTCATCGAGCAACAAAAGACCAGGTTTGGTGGCAATGGCGCGGGCCAGCGCAATCCGCTGCTGCTGCCCACCCGACAATTGCGCCGGGTATTTACGGCCCTGTTCGGGCAGGCCAACCAGTTCCAATAGTTCGCTGACACGCGCGGTGATCTCGGGCTTGCTGCGGCCAGTGTTTTCCAAGCCAAAGGCGATGTTCTTCTCAATCGTCAGGTTCGGAAACAGCGCATAAGACTGGAACACAATACCAAAATCACGTTCAGAGGGCGGCAGGTTCGACACGTCTATGCCGTCTTGCTGAACCGAGCCTCTGGTCTGCAGATCCAACCCGGCGATGGCGCGCAGCAGGGTGGTTTTTCCGCAGCCTGATGGGCCGAGAAAGCAAATGAATTCGCCTTCGTTGATGTCCAAAGAGATGTCTTTGAGGGCAATAAAATCGCCAAAAGCTTTCCAAAGGTTCGAAATACTCAGGTAGAGATCGCCAGATGCTGTTTGCGTCACGGGGCATGGTCCTTTGGTCTGCTAAGTCGACACGGCTCTACAATCCATGGTCGTGGTGACCAGGCAGTGCCGGGGGATTTTGAAATAGGGGTGCCGAAGGACAGAACTGCCCCCCGGCCTGATCCAAACTATTTAGGGTCGGACTTGCCGTCGTAGCGCGACTGCCACTCGGCCAGGATCGAAGCCCGGTTGTTGGCGGCGAACTCGAAGTCATTGTCGATCATCTTGTCCAGCAGGCCCGCTGGGAAATGCTCGACCGGCTTGGCAACACCGGGATAAGCAACCACGGCGTAACCGGTGTTGTACATCTCGTTGGCACCCAAAGTGACAGTGAAATCGACCAATTTCTGAGCGGCTTCCAGATTGGCTGTACCAGCTACAATCGCTGTGGCTTCCATATCCCAGCCAACACCTTCGCTTGGCACGATGATTTCCAGTGGCGCGCCGGCAGCCTTGGACTTGGCTCCGCGGAAGGCAAAGGAAATACCGATTGGGATCTCACCCGCGGCGGCCAATTTACAAGGCTTGGAACCGGAATGGGTGTAGCGCGCAATGTTGTTGTGTAGCGCGTCCATATACTCCCAGCCTTCTTTGTCGCCAAAAATCTGCAGCCAGCTAGACACGTCCAGGAATCCAGTGCCCGAGGAGTTCGGGTTTGGCATGATCAGATGGCCAGCATATTGGGGATCTGTCAGATCTTGCCAAGACGTTGGTGGTGTCAGGCCAATTTTCTCAGCTTCAACAGTGTTGTAGCAGATCGAGGCCACCCAAGCATCCATTCCAACCCATGCCGGTGGATTGTCGCCGTCCACGAATTTGGCGTCGAGCTTTTCAACACCAGTCGGAGCGTAGGCTTCTAGCATTCCTTCGGCCTTGAGCAGAAGCAGCGATGTTGCGGCCAGTCCCCAAACCACGTCGGCCTGCGGATTGTCCCGCTCGGCCAGCAGTTTGGCGGTGATGATTCCGGTGGAATCACGCACCCAATTGATTGTGATGTCCGGATGGGTCTCGTTGAATGTCGCTGCATAGCGGGCGAGATCTTCAGCCTCGACAGCAGTGTAGACGGTCAGCTCTGTTTCCGCCGCGACTGATGTGGCAAATAATGCGCTCACGACCAGAGATGTGAGAGTTGATACTTTGAGTTTCATTGTAGTCTCCTCTGTTAGTCTTCAAGATTGTTGTGCGGAGTTGTTGATCACTCCTTTGTAAGATTTTTGTGAAGCCGCAATCAGTTTGGCAGGATTTTTCCACAAGAAAAATCGATTAAACCTACAACTTCATTAGCGCGACTTATGATCGAATATTCCATCGCCTCTTCGCTTTCCAAATTCACGGAAGGGACTGTTGCGAGCCCTCATCACGTTTGTCACTGACCGTTCCACCAAATCTCACGGCTTTGCGTTCGGGACAGAACCAGGCCTTTAGCACTTAGAAAATTGAACCTCCGATCGCGTCACCTTAGGATGTCCTTCTGTGTATTTCTATGTTTTCTTGCATAATTGTGCTTTTCTGTCTAGAACCTACACAAATAGAACTCTGATGCAATTTCACCCCACGGCAAGGCGCGCGTATTTGAACACGCCCCAAGCCATCACACTTGAGAACCGCCATGACCGACACCCGTACCGTGCCAAATGGCACCGTGGAATTTACCAGATACCTGGCGGACCAAGCCAGGCTGGTATCGCTTCCTGGATTTCGCAAAGAAATTGAAATAATAGAGAAAAATGACCAAAGCCCGGTCACGGAAATCGACAGAAGTGTTGAAGCGTTCGTTCGAGATATGGTCAGCAAAACCTATCCATCGCACGGAGTTTTGGGCGAGGAATTTCCCTCTCTGAACCTGGATGCGGACGATTTGTGGGTGGTTGATCCAATTGATGGAACCCGCAGTTTTATCACTGGCTGGCCCATTTGGGGCACTCTGCTGGCCAAGCTACACAAAGGGCTTCCCGAGATTGGACTAATCGACATGCCTGCGATTCGGGAGAGATGGCTGGGCATTTGTGGCAAAGGTTGCACTTTTGTGGATCAGAGCGGATTGGAACAGGACTGTCACGTCTCGACCTGCGAAACGCTGGCCAAGGCCCGATTTTACACCACCAACATTCTGTACTTCGAGGCCGAGGACCGGCAAAAAATCGAAGCGCTGTTGCAGGCCACTGCGGTGCCACGCTTTGGCGGGGATTGTTACTCTTACGGATTACTGGCCTCGGGCCATGTGGACCTGGTGGTTGAATCTCAACTGGAGCCCTATGACTATTTTGCCCTGATCCCTGTGGTCGAAAGCGCCGGAGGCATTATCACCGATTGGGCGGGGGACCGGTTGCACCAAGGGTCGGATGGTCGGGTCATTGCTGCCGCTACGCCGCAATTGCATCGCGCGGCGCTGGAGTTATTGCGAGATACCTGACAAAAGAAAAAACATGTGGAAAAACCAAAGACACCAAAGAATTTACCGGCGGCTGGAAGAGTTGCAGAGCGTCACCACCGATGATCTGGTGGAGGAGCTATCAGTTTCACGAGAAACGGTACGCCGGGATCTGCTGGACATGGAGGCGCTGGGACTGTTGCGGCGGGTACATGGCGGCGCGGTCTCGATCGAGGCCCGGTCCGAGCCACCGCTGGATGTGCGATCCAAGCTACACGTCAAGGAAAAGCAGGCGATTGCCCGTGCCGCCTGCGATCTGATCACCGACCACAAGGTGATCTTTTTTGATACCGGCAGCACCACCATATTTTTGGCCCGTCAACTGGCGACCATACATGGGCTGCACGTCATCACTAACTCGCTGGAAGCTGCCAGCCAGTTGCAGAAGGACTATCACGCCAATCGCAGTTCCAGCCGGGTATCCTTGCTGGGCGGCAATATGTCTGTTTTTGATTTTGCGACTTCGGGGCAGCAGACCATTCGTGAGATCTCGCGCGTTCAGGCTGATTTTGCTTTTGCCTCGCCCACGGCGATCGACCACCAGCACGGTGCAGTAAACGCGGTTGAAGAAGAGGCAGAGGTGGCCACCGCAATGCTGGAGAACAGCCGAGAGAATGCGGTATTGGCGGATGCTGCCAAATTTACGGCCAGTGGCAACTACCGCTATTGCCGATTTGAACAGATGGACGCGCTGGTCACAGACACCAAAATTCGCAAACATCCAGATGTTGCGCGGATTATCGGCGAGCGGGTCAAAAGGTTCATCATCGCCGAGTGATCTGATCCAATCGAATTGACGCCCCCTGCCCCCAAGATGAAATCCAAGAGGGCAAGGAGGCTTTGATGTCTAGCCCCGCAGGCGCTGCTCAGTCTTACCATCGAAGAACAGCACATCGGAGTGATCAAAACTCAGGCGAACGGTACAACCCTCGGGAATTGTCTCGTCTCCACGAGTTTCGACAGTGATTCGGCCTCCACCCGGCGCCGTCAAATAGTCATAAGCAACACCGCCCAGACGCTCGCGGATATCGAGCGTGATATCGGATTCGCCTTCTTCGATGTTCAGATGCTGGGGACGCAGGCCGACATAGACGGGACTGCCTTCCCCCGGCAGGGTAACCGGCGCCTCGATCAGAATGTTCCCCAAAGACGGCACCCGCACCTTGCCACCTTCGACGACAGCTTCGATGAAGTTCATGCTAGGTGAGCCGATGAACCCGGCGACGAATTTATTGTCGGGGTCTTTGTACAGATGCATTGGGCTGCCGACCTGCTCTACACGGCCATCACGCAATACCACGATCTTGTCGGCGAGGGTCATCGCCTCGACCTGATCATGGGTCACATAGATCATGGTAGCGCCGATTTCCTTATGCAGGCGGGCGATTTCGATGCGCATGTCGACGCGCAACTCGGCATCCAAATTGGACAGGGGTTCGTCAAACAAGAACACTTCGGGGCCACGCACGATGGCACGTCCAATGGCAACTCGCTGCCGCTGGCCGCCAGACAAAGCTTTGGGCTTGCGGGCCAGATAGTCGTCGAGCTTGAGGATCTTGGAGGCAGCTGCGACCTTTTCCTTCACTTCCGCCTTGGGATGGCCGGTCATCTTCAGACCAAAGCCCATGTTTTCCTCGACCGTCATATGCGGATACAGCGCATAGGTCTGGAAAACCATGGCCACACCGCGTTCAGCGGGGTCGATGGCGGTGACGTCACGGTCGCCGATTGTGATCTGACCTTCGGTGGTTTCTTCTAACCCTGCAACCATGCGCAAGAGCGTGGATTTACCGCAGCCCGATGGGCCAACAAAGACGCAGAATTCGCCGTGTTCGATTTCCAGATCTACGCCATGGATAACTTGTACGTCGCCATATTTCTTAACCACGTTATTCAGTGTCAGTCCCGACATAGATTATGTCCCCGTTCTATTGGTGTCTGTGGCTTGGTCCGGAAAGCGCCAGCTTTGCGCTTCGACCGCGATGTTTTGTGCTGCGGCCTGAACCTGAGGCGCCAGCGCCTCGAGGTCGGCCAGTGATTTTTGGGCTGTCGTTGAGGTGACCGAAAGCCCACCCAACACCCGCCCGCGAGGGGTCAAAATTGGTGCGGCGATGCAGATGATGCCCGGTTCGTGTTCTTCACGGTCCATGCCGAATCCCTTGGTGCGGATGTCGGCCAGATCGGCCCGCAACGCTGCCTCGGTTGTCAGTGTGTATTCGGTGAACCGGTGAAAACTTTGCTGTGAAATAATCCGGGAAACTTCCTCGTCGCCCAGAAAGGCCAGCATCGCCTTGCCAACACCAGTGCAATAAGCCGGGCCAACTTTGCCGGCCTGCGAGTACATCTCGATTGGGTTCAGGGCGTTGCGCTTATCCAGATAGAGCACCTGAGCATGGTCAAGCTGAGCCAGATGCACAGTTTCGCCAGTGGTCTGCGACAACGCATCGATGTAGGACCGCGCTATAGGTGCAAGCGAACTCTGCTGCCAGGCGGCATGTGCCAAACGGACCAACCGAACACCCAAGGCATAGGTCTGGCGATCCGGATCATAGGCCAACATGCCCTGATTGGTGAGTGTCTGAAACAAACGGTACAGCGTCCCCTTGGGATAAGGACTGCCATCCAGGACCTCAGAAAACCGAACAGGACGCTCAAAGCTCGCCACCATATCAAGCACTTCCAGTGCTTTTCCGACGGTACCATCACCTGCTTGCCGTTCTGCCATTCTTGTCTCCTCCGGTAACTTCCGCCCCGTGACCTAGACGAAAGTATTGACAAGTCATAGCGAGTTGCGTTTATATTTTCAATATGTGAAATCAAGTTTCAAATAGTGAAACCGTTCTGGGAGGACATCATGATCTCTACATTCAAAACAACAATTGCGTCGCTTGCTGCGTCGACAATTCTTGCAACATCGGCATTCGCGGGTGAGCTGGTGATCAACACCGACACATCCGATCCAGCCCCCAAAGCGGCATTTGAACAGCTGATTGCTGATTTTGAAGCCGCCAACCCGGACATCACAGTCAAATGGAACCTGTTTGACCACGAGGGCTATAAAACCTCGATCCGCAACTTCCTGACCGCAGATGCGCCTGATCTGGCCAACTGGTATGCTGGCAACCGCATGCTGCCCTACGTCAACGCCGGTCTGTTTGAAGATGTCAGCGATGTCTGGGAAGAAAACGGCTTGAACGAATCACTGGCCTCGGCTGCCGGTTCGATGACCATAGATGGTAAAAAATGGGGTGTGCCATACACTTACTACCAGTGGGGCGTTTACTACCGTAAGGACATCTTTGAAGCCAATGGCATCGAAGTTCCTACCAACTGGGACGAGTTCAAGGCAGCAGGCGCAACTCTGACTGCAGCTGGCGTGACACCGATCACCATCGGCACCAAGTACCTGTGGACTGCTGGCGGCGTATTCGACTACCTTAACCTGCGTACCAACGGTTATGAGTTCCACATGGCTCTGACCAAGGGTGAGGTTGAGTGGACCGATCAGCGCGTTGTTGACACCATGAACAACTGGAAAGAGCTGATCGACGCAGGCTTCTTCCTGGACAACCACACGTCTTATTCGTGGCAGGAAGCTCTGGCACCAATGGTTGCTGGTGATGCGGCCATGTATGTCATGGGTAACTTCGCCGTGGCGCCACTGCGTGAAGCAGGTCTGACAGATGACCAACTGGGCTTTTTCCAGTTCCCAGTCATCAACCCGGACGTACCGCTGGCTGAAGAAGCGCCAACCGATACGCTGCACATCCCGGCAAACGCCAGCAATAAGGAAGACGCCCGGAAGTTCCTGGCATTCCTGGCCTCTGCTGAAGCTCAGACCAAGATCAACGAAACTCTGGGTCAGCTGCCGATCAACAAAGACTCGACTGTGGGTGACGACAAGTTCCTGCAGGCTGGCTACGCCATGCTGTCCTCGACTGATGGTGGCATTGCCCAATTCTTTGACCGCGATGCACCAGCTGAAATGGCCAAAATCGGCATGGAAGGTTTCCAGGAGTTCATGGTCAAGCCTGATCGTTTGGATGCCATTCTGACCCGTCTCGAAAAGACTCGTCTGCGCGTTTACAAGTAAACGCCAGACTATCACAAAACGCGGGGCCTTTGGGCCCTGCGTATCTCGCCAGCGCAGCCGCGTCTTACCTCTCAACAAACTGGATTTGGCCTATGTCAGCGTCTCGCGCATCCCGTTTTAATCAGCGCAGTCTTGCTCCGGTGTTATTCTTGGCACCGGCAATTTTGTTTTTCCTGTTCTATGTTATCTTTCCGATTTTCCAATCAATACAGATCTCGCTGTATGACTGGGACGGGCTGGGTCCGAAGACCTTTGTCGGCATGGATAACTATGTTGAACTGATGGACGACGAGGCCTTCTATACCTCGCTCAAGAACAACGTGATCTGGCTGGTGCTGTACATGCTGGCGATCCCCGCCGGATTGTTCATCGCATTGTTCCTGAACCAGACGGTGTTTGGCATGCGGCTGTATAAGTCGCTGTTCTTCTTTCCCTTTGTGATCAGCCAAGTGGTGGTCGGCCTGGTGTTCACTTGGTTCTATGACCCCTCTTACGGATTATTGAATGTGATCCTTGGCTGGTTTGGCATGGGGCCGATTGCGATCCTGGGGGATGAGACCTGGGTGACCTATGGCATTATCTTTGCTGGCCTGTGGCCGCAGACCGCCTATTGCATGATCCTGTATATCACCGGGTTGAATGCTGTGGATCCCGAACAGATCGAGGCCGGACGGCTTGACAATGCCAAAGGCTGGAACATGCTGTGGTACATCATCCTACCGCAACTGAAGCCCGCCACCTTCATTGCCATTGTGGTCACCGTCATCGGCGCGTTGCGCAGCTTTGATCTGGTGTCGATCATGACCGCAGGTGGTCCTTGGGGCAGCTCGCGCGTGCTGGCCTACTATATGTACGAAAAGGCCTTCTCTGAATACGGCTTCCGTATGGGATATGGCGCTGCAATCGCCGTTGTCCTGCTTCTGATCATGATGATCTACATCACCTTCTTCCTTATGAAAATGTACCGCGACGAAAGGGGCCAGTGATCCATGTTTCCAACACCTATTGAACGCCGCTCCGCTGCCCTGCAACGGATGTATAAGACCGCCCTACCCTTTGCGATGATCTTGTGGCTTCTGCCGTTGATCGCAGTGGCGCTGACCTCGATCCGGTCCGCTGGTGACATCACAGCCGGTAACTACTGGGGCTGGCCCACATCGTTTAACCTGATCCAGAACTACTCGGACATCTTCACCAATACGCCACTTGGCAGTTACATGTGGAACTCGGTTCGAGTGACAATCCCGACGGTGATCGGCACGCTGGCACTGTCGTGCATGTCTGGCTTTGCGCTGGCGGTGTACAAGTTCAAAGGCAACATGCTGGTGTTTTTCATGTTCGTTGCGGGCAACTTTGTGCCGTTTCAGATCCTGATGGTGCCAGTGCGGGATCTGACCCTGCAGATGGGGTTGTACAATTCGGTCACCGGGCTGGCGCTGTTCCACATCGCCTTTCAGACCGGGTTCTGCACCTTGTTCATGCGCAATTTCATCCGCTCGCTACCAGTGGAATTGATCGAGGCGGCGCGGGTTGAGGGCGTCAAGGAATGGCGGATCTTCTGGTTCATCATCCTGCCACTGATGCGCCCGGCGATTGCCGCGCTGGCGGTACTGGTGTTCACCTTCATCTGGAACGATTACTTCTGGGCCACCGTGCTGACCCAAGGCGCTGAAAGTCAGCCAGTCACTGCCGGTCTGTATTCACTGAACGGTCAGTGGGTTGCCGCCTGGCATCTGGTTTCGGCAGGATCCATTGTGGCCGCACTGCCGCCAGTTGCGATCTTCTTTTTGCTGCAAAAACACTTCATCGCGGGTTTGACCCTAGGTGCTGTGAAGTAATCTGCCACAGGCGGACAGACGTATAGGAAAGCCAATGGCTATCAAGATTGCCTTTATCGGCGCAGGTTCGACCATCTTCATGAAGAACATCATCGGAGATGTTCTTCATTACCCTGCCCTAAGCGATGCCAATATCGCTCTGATGGACATCGACAGCACCCGGTTGGAAGAATCCGAACTGGTGGCAAACAAGATGGTCGCGTCAATGGGGGTGGAGGCACAGGTTTCCACATACACTGATCAGCGCGCGGCGCTGGACGGTGCGGACTTTGTTGTCGTGGCGTTCCAGATCGGCGGCTACAAACCCTGCACAGCCACCGATTTCGACATCCCCAAAAGCTATGGCTTAGATCAGACCATTGCTGACACGCTGGGCATAGGCGGCATCATGCGGGGCCTGCGCACCGTGCCGCATCTGTGGTCCGTCTGCGAAGACATGCTGGAGCTGTGCCCCGAGGCAACGCTGCTGCAATACGTCAACCCAATGGCGATCAACATCTGGGCGATTGGCGCGAAATATCCTCAGATCAAACAGGTGGGCCTGTGCCACTCGGTTCAAGGCACTGCCGAAGAACTGGCGCGGGATCTGGATGTTGCTGTCAGCGATCTGAAATATCGGGCGGCTGGCATCAACCACATGGCGTTCTTTCTGGAATTTGAGGAACGCCTGAAGGATGGAACCTGCCGCGATCTCTACCCTGCTCTGAAAGCTGGGTATGAAGAAGGCCGCTATCCCACCGCGACCGGTGCCAACGAACGCTGCCCGAACATTGTGCGCTACGAAGTATTGAAGCACTTTGGGCTGTTCGTCACGGAATCCTCAGAGCACTTCGCGGAATATGTGCCGTGGTTCATCAAATCGCACCGCCCCGATCTGATCGAACAATTCAGGATCCCGCTGGATGAATACCCGTTGCGTTGCGAAGAGCAGATCGCCGATTGGGCTACACAGGCCGAGGCGCTGCGCAAAGCGCCGACGATTGAAGTGCCCAAGAGCCACGAATATGCGGCGACCATCATGAACTCGATCACCACAGGTGCGCCTGCTGTAATCTATGGCAATGTTCCAAACAGCGGTCAGATTGCTCAACTGCCGATGGGTGCAGCAGTTGAAGTGCCCTGTCTGGTCGACGGCAGCGGCATTCAGCCAACTGTTGTCAACGACATCCCACCGCAGCTGATTGCAATGATGCGGACCAATATCAATGTGCAGGAATTGACGGTGCAGGCGCTGATGGCAGAGAACCGCGAGTATATCTATCACGCTGCCATGATGGACCCACGCACCGCCGCCGAGCTGGATCTGCGCCAGATCCGTAAGTTGGTGGACGACTTGCTGGTGGCCCATGGCGACTGGATGCCGGACTGGATTAACAACGGTTCTGCGGCATGACCCATTCGCGACGCAAGGCAACCAAGTATGATGACCAGAATAATGCGTGTTCCCGCATGATTTTGGGCAAACTCTACGCTTTACCAAGGCCTGAATGAAATCATACTTTATTGCCTATCTGCGTCGCGGACTTAAAAAATTATTTTGGTGGGCGTCCCCACCCCTTCTAACGAAAGACCTCTCAATGAGCAAAACAGCCACATTTCATGACCTTGCAGGCGCCTCAGTCTTCATTACGGGTGGCGGCTCGGGTATCGGTGCCTCGCTGACCGAAGGCTTCTTGCGCCAAGGCGCTAAGGTCGCGTTTGTTGGCAGATCAGACGCCTCGGAATTTGTGGACCATATGGAGCAGGAAACCGGCCAGAGACCTTTGTTCATTCAATGTGACATCACCGACACCACCGCGTTGCAGGCAGCCGTCACCCAGAGTGCAAGCGCCCACGGCACCATTGAGATTTTGGTCAACAATGCAGCCAACGACCAACGCCATAACACATTGGATGTCACCGAAGAGTTCTGGGACTGGATGCAGGCAATCAACCTCAAGGCCTATTTCTTTGCCTGTCAGGCCGTGTTGCCCGGCATGAAAAGCGCAGGACGTGGGGCAATCATCAACTTCTCCTCCATCAGCTATATGATGGGTGGTGCAGGCTATCCCGCTTATGTCGCGGCTAATGCTGGCATCACCGGCATGACGCGTGGGTTAGCCCGCGAATTTGGCCCCGATGGCATTCGCGTGAATGCACTGGCCCCGGGCTGGGTGTTGACCGAAAAACAACTGGACAAATGGGCCACTCCCGAAGCCCTGGCCGCCCATCTGGAGCGTCAGTGCCTGAAGGATCATCTGGAGCCGCAGGATGTCGTAGACGCCACTTTGTTTCTGGCATCTAAAACCAGCCGAATGATGACGGGCCAAACCATGGCTGTGGATGGCGGTGTGGTGGTATCGGGCTGATGACCAAGGAAGTAGAGAACTTAAGCTGGATCGCCGCTGATTGGGGCACCTCGCATCTGCGGCTTTGGCTGATGGACGATCAGAACAAGGTTCTGCAACACATTGGGTCGGATCGGGGAATGTCGACCCTGCAATCTGATCAATACGAGGCGACACTACTGGACCTGATCGGCGATGCGCTGCCTGCACAAGGGACACTCCCTGTAGTGTGTTGCGGCATGGCCGGGTCGCGCCAAGGCTGGGTCGAGGCCCCCTATACCCAAGTACCTTGTGCCCCGCCAACAATCGACGACGCGACACAGGTTCAGACCAAGGATCAACGCTTGAACGTGTTCATCCTGCCGGGCATCAAGCAATTGCCAGCGGCAGATGTCATGCGTGGAGAAGAGACCCAGATTGCCGGGTTCCTGGCTGGATCTCCGGATTTCGACGGAGTGATCTGCCTGCCGGGCACTCATTGCAAATGGGTCCACATCAGCGCCGGAGAGGTTGTTAGTTTCCGAACCTTCATGACTGGAGAGCTGTTTGCACTGATCTGCAACAGCTCGGTCCTGCGCCATTCGGTAGGTGAGGATGGCTGGGATGCCGAAGCCTTTGAGGCGGCTGTCTCGGATGCGATCTCGCGGCCCTCGGCTGTGTCAGGCAACCTGTTTTCCATCCGAGCGGAATCGCTACTGTGTGATCTGGACAGCACCGCAGCACGCTCGCGGATTTCCGGGTTGTTGATCGGCATCGAACTGGCCGCCGCCCGGCCTTATTGGCTGGGTCAAGACGTGGTAATTGTTGGCGAAAGCGGCATCGCCTCGGCTTATGGCAGTGCGCTGGTGCAACAAGGTGCAATGGCCCGCAATGTGACCGCAGAAGATATGACCTTGAAAGGCCTGAGCGCCGCCTATGACAAATTGGTAGAAATGACCCCATGACACGTGAAATCATCGCCATCCTGCGTGGCATTAAATCCGATGAAGCCTGCGCCGTAACCGATGCTCTGTTCGCGGCAGGCATCACCAAGATCGAAGTGCCGCTGAACTCTCCCCAGCCGTTTGATACCATCGCGGCCATGGTCAAACATGCAGGCGACGCGGCGACCATTGGTGCAGGCACGGTGCTGGATACGGCTTCCGTTACGCGACTGGCTGATATTGGCGCCGCAATGGTGGTCTCCCCTGATTGCTGCGCCGAAGTGATCGCCGCGACCAAGGCCGCCGGAATGCTGTCTTATCCCGGTGTGCTGACCCCAACCGAGGCCTTTGCGGCATTGCGCGCCGGGGCTGATGGGTTGAAGTTCTTCCCGGCCTTCAAACTGGGCATCGACGGTTTTTCTGCGCTGAAGGCCGTGCTGCCACAGGATGTGAAAACCTATGCTGTTGGTGGCGCTGGCCCCCATAATTTTGCCGAATGGCAGGCCGCAGGGATCACTGGATTTGGCATTGGAACCGGCATCTACAAGCCCGGCTTCACGGTTCAGGACGTCGCCACACGCGCGGCAGAGATTGTTGCGGCTTATGATGAGGTGGGCCAATGACTAAAGCTCAGGTTTTTAGCGAAACAGCCTGTGTACTGGGGGAAGGCCCTATGTGGCACCCCGAACGCAAGCAATTGTTCTGGTTCGACATACTGTCTAAGCAACTGTTGACTGTTGAAAGTGGTGACCAGCGGCACTGGCAATTCGACGAATGTGTCTCAGCGGCTGGATGGGTAGATACGGATACTCTGCTGATGGCCAGCGAAAGCGGGTTGTATCGGTTTAGTATTGCATCTGGTGCGCGTGAGTTGGTTGTACCGTTGGAGGCTGACAACCCGGTGACACGATCTAACGACGGCCGCGCCGATCCGTGGGGTGGTTTCTGGATTGGCACCATGGGGTTCAACGCGGAACCCGGTGCGGGCGCAATCTATCGCTTCTATCGCGGTGAGTTGCGGCAGCTTGTTGGCGACGTCAGCATCAGCAACGCAATCTGTTTCGCGCCAGACCGCTCGTGCGCCTATTACACCGACACCGCAGATGGCCGTATCATGCGCCAGCCATTGAACGCCGACGATGGATGGCCCGTGGGTGACCCTGAGGTTTATCTGGATTTCTCTGGCGAAGATTTTGGCCCAGATGGGGCAGTTGTCGATGCCGAGAGTTGTTTCTGGAATGCTCAATGGGGCACTGGACGGCTTGCACGCTATTCGGCATCGGGTGCGTTGCTGGCCACCTGGGATCTGCCGCCGTCGCAAACCACCTGCCCAGCTTTTGGTGGACCTGACCTGACCACGGTCTATGTCACATCAGCAGCGGACAACAGCACCGACCCGCAAGCCGGTCAAACCTTTAGCCTTGCCACCGGGATCACCGGACAACGCGAACACCAAGTCATACTCTGAGGCCCAAAAATGCAACGCACCCTTGGCACCTGCTATTACCCGGAACACTGGTCATCAGACATCTGGGCCGATGACGCACGTCGTATGGCCGAGGCTGGACTGACATGGGTCCGGATCGGCGAATTTTCCTGGTCTCGGATTGAACCAACCCCGGGTGATCTGCAGTGGGATTGGCTGGATCAGGCGATCGAGGTTCTGGGACAGGCCGGGTTGAAGGTTGTTCTGGGCACGCCAACCGCCACGCCGCCAAAATGGGTATTGGATAAGCACCCAGACATGCTGGCGGTGGACGACCAAGGGCGCCCGCGCAAGTTTGGCTCGCGCAGGCACTACTGTTTCAGTCACCAAGGGTATCTGGACGAATGCCGCCGGATTGTTGAACTGGTCGCCAAACGTTACGGCAAGAACCCGCATGTGGCAGCCTGGCAAACAGACAATGAATATGGCTGTCACGACACCACCATTTCCTATTCCGATGCGGCGCGTCTGGGATTTAGGGGATGGCTGCGGGATCAGTTTAGTGGCGAAGGTCAGAACGATGGAATTGGCGCGCTGAATGCGGCCTGGGGCAATGTGTTCTGGTCGATGGAATACAGTGATTTCGACGACATTGACCTGCCCAACCTGACCGTGACCGAGCCGAACCCATCACATGTGTTGGCGTTCCGCCGTTACTCCTCGGATCAGGTGGTGGCGTTCAACCGGGCACAGGTGGATATCATCCGTGCGCATTCGGAAGCACCGATTTCGCATAATTATATGGGGCGGATCATTGATTTCGACCATTACAAGGTTGGCGCGGATCTGGAGATTGCCACCTGGGACAGCTATCCGTTGGGCTTCCTAGAGGACCGCGTCGGTGCCAGTGTCGAGGTGCAGCGCAAATATGCCAATCAGGGTCATCCGGACTTTCAGGCCTTTCACCACGACCTGTACCGCGCCGTTGGCCGCGGTCGCTGGTGGGTGATGGAGCAACAGCCGGGCCCTGTGAACTGGGCGCCTTACAATCCATCCCCCCTGCCCGGCATGGTCCGGTTGTGGAGCTGGGAAGCCTTTGCCCATGGCGCCGAAGCGGTGTGTTACTTCCGCTGGCGTCAGGCGCCGTTTGCGCAAGAGCAGATGCACGCCGGTATGCTGCGCCCCGACAGCGCCGATGCACCGGCGATTGTCGAGGCGCGTCAGGTTGCTGCTGAGATGAAGCAGGCCCCGGATGTGCAGCCCGCGCAGGCCCCGGTGGCGCTGGTGTTTGACTATGATGCTGACTGGGCCTGGAATGTACAACCTCAGGGCGCTGGCCTGACCTATTTTGCTCTGGTGTTCGACCACTACCGCGCACTGCGTCGTGCGGGTCTGTCGGTGGATATTGTCTCTCCTGACACGCGGGATTTCGACGGCTATGCCTTGGTACTAGCCCCCGGCATGATGCATATGCCCGACGATCTGAAACAGACGTTGGCTGAGTGTTCGGCGCAAGTTCTGGTGGGGCCGCGCACGGGCGCGCGCGATGCCAATATGGCAATTCCTGTGCCACTGCCACCAGCCTTTCCCGGCTTGGATGTCACCGTTTCGCGGGTGGAAACCCTGCGTCCTGACATGCCAGTCACACTGGCAAATGTTGGGTCTGTTACTGGGTATTTGGAAGAGCTGGAAGGCACCGCAAACGTTGTGGTTCAGACCGCTGCCGGGGCGGCAGTGGCCATGCAAACCGGTACTGTGACCTATATGGGCGGCTGGGGCGATGATACGGCGCTTGATGCGCTGATCGGCAATCTATGCGCCAAGGCAGGGCTACAGGTCATGGCCCTGCAAGATGGAGTTCGTGTCCGCGACACCGCGACCGAGCGGTTCTGGTTCAACTACACTGCCGAGACCGTTGAAACCGATGCGGGCCCCTTGCCACCAGCTGGTGTGCTGCGTGTCGAACTGGACTAATCGGATCTATTGCCCGACGTAAACGCCGGGCAATTTCGTTTGGACTGTGGAACTAGGTTAACCCAGCACCTCGGCCACCGCTTCTTTGGCGACGGCAACCACCTGATCCACTTCATCTGGCGTGATGCACAGTGGCGGCGCGAAGCCGATGATGTCTCCTTGTGGCATGGCGCGGGCTATGACGTCGCGGTGTGCCATTGCAGCAGAAATTGCGTAACCAACCTTTTTGCTCGGATCAAAGAGGTTCAACGGCGTGCCTGCCTCTGCAAATTCCACCGCACACATCAGCCCCTCGCCGCGAACTTGCGCGACGTTGGGGTGATCCCCGAAGGCCTCGGTCAATTGTTGCAGCATGTAGGTGCCAGTGCTGCCGGAATTTTCGACCAGCCCCATTTCATCGATCAGCTTCAGGTTGGCAACACCCGCTGCTGCACCGATGGGATGCGCCGAATAGGTCCAGCCGTGGCCAATGGCACCATTCTCGTCCGTGCCGCGCTCCAGCACTTTCCACATCTTGTCTGAGATGATCGAACCCGACAGCGGCGCATAGGCCGAGGTCAGGCCTTTGGCGATGGTGATGATATCCGGCTTGATGTCGTAATGGGCCGACCCGAACATGGTTCCTAGACGGCCAAATCCGGTGACCACCTCATCTGCGATCAGCAAGATGTCGTATTTGGTGAGCACAGCCTGAATGGCCGCCCAATATCCAGCGGGGGGCGGTACGATACCGCCAGTGCCCAGAACTGGCTCACCAATGAAAGCGGCGATGGTGTCGGGACCCTCAGTCAGGATCATCTCTTCGAGCTTGGCGGCGCAATCGGCTGAAAACTCTTCCTCTGACATGCCTTCGGTGGCACCACGCAGGTAATATGGGGACTCGGTGTGGATGACCTGCGACAGCGGTAGATCGAACTTGTTGTGGAACAGTTCCAGCCCGGTCAGCGAGCCGGTCATCAGGCCCGATCCGTGATAACCGCGCCAGCGCGAGATGATCTTTTTCTTCTGCGGGCGGCCCAGGATATTGTTGTAATACCAGACCAATTTGATGTTGGTCTCGTTTGCGTCCGAACCACTTTGACCAAAATAGACCTTGGACATGTTGTCTGGTGCGCGGTCCAGGATCATCTTGGACAGGGTGATCGAGGCCTCGGTGCCGTGACCGACATATGAGTGATAATAAGCCAGTTCATGCGCCTGTTTGGAAATCGCCTCGGCAATTTCCGTACGGCCATATCCGACGTTGACGCAGTACAGACCGGCAAAGGCATCTAGCATCTTGCGACCGTCGCGGTCCACGATGTGGACCCCCTCGCCCGTCGTGATCACCCGCGTTGGTGTGTCGCCACGTGCGTGCTGGGCCAGATGGGTTGAAGGATGGAAAAAGTTCTCGCGATCCCATTGCGCGAGTTTATCGTTGGTCAACATTGGATGTCTTTCTATTTGGTGTTTTCTTGCGCCAGAACCGCCAGGCAATCGCCCAGCTGAACCAGCCCGAGGGTGTGGCGAACCGCCAGTAGCCCATCCATTTTTGCGCGGATTTCCTGCGGCGGATGTCCAGTGCGGCGCAGCTCCCAGATTTTGGCCAGAACCGCGCCCTTTTTGATTGGATCACCCAAACTGATGGTGAATTCCACCACGCCGCGTGTTTCGGCAAAGTGGAAACAATCGCTATCCGTCTGAGACAAGTGCCGCGTTGGCGCCACTTCGAGTTCACCCGACATGATACCGGCATGGATCAAGAGATTGCGCACACCTTTGCGGGCAATTTCAACGCTTTCCACACAAGAGGTGCCGCCGCCGCCCAGCTCAGTTGTGACAAAGGTCTTGCCCATATTCTCGGCGGCCTCGTCGTACATCCCGGCCGCGTCGATTTCGAGCATCTGCATCGAGAACGGAGCATTAAAGGCATCGCGCGCAGCACAGCAGCGGGCCTCTTGCTCTTTGTCGTGCAGCAGATGTGATGCCGCGTAGGGCAGGAAATCGAGAGTTTTGCCGCCGGAATGGAAATCGAGCACGATATCCGCCATCGGCAGCAGGTAGCGCTGGAAGTAATCGGCGATTTTATCGGTGACACTGCCATCGGGCCGACCGGGAAAGGCGCGGTTCAGGTTGCCGCCATCAATCGGCGAGGTCCGCGACCCGGCGATAAAGGCGGGCATGTTCATGAAGGGAATGATGATCACACGGCCAGTGATGTCAGCAGCCTGAATGTTGGCGGCCAATTCAACCAATGCCAGCGGGCCTTCGTATTCATCGCCGTGATTGGCACCGGTCATCAGCGCGGTTGGTCCCTCGCCGTTTTTGGCCACAGTGATTGGGATCATCACGGATCCCCAAGCACTGTCATCGCGGCTGTAGGGCAACCGCAGGTAGCCGTGATGAACACCCTCGGCGTCTAGATCAATGGTCGGGGTGACAGAAGATTCACGCATGATTTATCCCTTCACCACCAACCCACGCGGGGTATTACAGAGGTTTTCGGCACCACTTTCGGTGATCAGAACCGGTTCGGTAATTTCAATGCCACCGTCATCCAGCCAAAGGGCGGGCATGAAATGGAAGGTCATACCGGGCTGCAGCACCGTCATGTCATCGCGGCGCAGCGAGAAGGTGTGCTCGCCCCAGTCGGGCGGGTAAGACAGGCCAATGGGATAGCCGCAGCGGCTGTCTTTTTCAAAGCCCAGACGGTTCAGCGTGGCATTAAAAGCATTGGCTATGTCTTGCGCATAGTTGCCGGGTTTGGCCTGTTCCATGCCAGCAGCGACGGCTTCGAGCACGGCGTCTTCAGCCCGGCGGTATGTCGCGGGTGGTTCGCCGAAGAACAGCGTGCGCGATTGTGGCGCGTGATAGCGGCGATAGACGCCGGCGATTTCAAAGAACGTCGCCTCACCTTTTTTCAAAGGACTGTCGTCCCAGGTCAGATGTGGCGCGGTGGCATCTTCGCCCGAGGGTGCCAGCGGCACGATCGAGGGGTAATCGCCCCAGTGCCCATCGGCACCAGTGATGCCTGCGTGATAGATAGCGGCAACCAGCTCGTTCTTCTTCATGCCGGGCTCGGCACGTTCCAGAATGATGGCGTGCATGTGCTCCACGATGCGGGCGGCGCGGCGCATATAGGTGATCTCGGTCTTGCTTTTGACCGCCCGCTGCCAGTTGACCAGAACGTTGGCGTCCACCCACTTTGCATCCGGAAGGTTTTGAACCAGGGACATGTAAGCGGCTGCAGTGAAATAGTAATTGTCCATTTCCAGACCGATGCGTGCGCCCTGCCAACCCTTGGCGCTGATCAGCTGAGCCAGATCCTGCATCGGGTGTTTGTCGGGGTTTTGGACATAGTCATCTTGGTACCCGTGGATGTCATCCGCATCCATGAACACCGTGCGCTTGGCCCCCAGTGCGTCCATTGCGCGCCCCCACCACAGCGGCGCACCTGAGGGGCCGATTAACACAGCCTGATGTACATAGAACGACCAGCCTTCGTATCCCGTCAACCATGCCATATTGGCCGGGTCGGTCACCGCCAGCACATCAATCCCTGCCTGTTCCATCGCGACCCGCACCTTGGCAATCCGGGTGTCGTATTCCTCGATTGGGAACGGCAAGTGTGATGTGTCCATATAAAGGTCTCCGATGATTGGGTGGTTTGAATGGATTTTGTCCTTGCCGTATAGTAGCCAACGGCAACGCAGAAATTACGCGAATATTTCAACTTCGCGCATCTATACTGCGTGAACTTTAATGGGATGGGAAAAATGGGCGATCTTGATACGTTAGACAGGAAGATCCTGCATGAGGTTCAGCTGAACAATCAGCTGACCTCGGCGCAACTGTCAGAGAAGATCGGATTGTCGCCGACCTCGACCCAGCGGCGGCTGAACCGGTTGCGCAAGGACAAGGTGATCGAGGGTGATGTTTCGATTGTGTCGAGCGAGGCAGTCGGGCGACCGATGACCATGATGGTTGCGGTGCAGTTAGAGCGGGAACGTTCCGATATCATTGACCATTTCAAGAAGTCCGTGCGCAACGAGCCCACCGTGATGAGCGCCTATTATGTGACCGGAGATACTGATTTTATTCTGATTGTCGGGGTGCGGGATATGAAGGAATACGAGGGGTTCACCCGCAGCTTTTTGTACGACAATCCGGACATCAAGGGGTTTAAAACCACGGTGGTGATGGACCGGATCAAGGCGTCGTTTTATGTACCACCGTGGGAGTAGTTTTTAGTAACTGTGACGGCAGGCCTATAGAAGGTCTGCCGTAGTTAAAATCACCCGGTTGGCGCATCCGACCGCATCAAGCCCTTGGATTTGAGGTCGACCCACAAGGCAGTCGGGATATCACTATGCGCAGCAGCTAGGTTCGACTGCATTTCTGCAACGCCCTGCCCGCCGGGAATAACCGTTAGCACCGATGGATGATGCAGTGGGAACTGGAACGCGGCGTCTACCAGCCGAACACCGTGGTGCTGGCACAGCGACTGGATCTCGCCCACTTTGTCGAAGATATTTTGCGGCGCTGGGTCGTAGTTATAAAACGCTCCCGGTTTTGGCCCGGTGGCCAGAATGCCCGAGTTATAGGCCCCGCCCAGAATGATCCCCAGCCCGCGCTTTTCACACAGCGGAAGGAAGCTTTCCAGCGCCTCTTGTTCCAGCAATGTGTAGCGCCCCGCCAGCAGGAACAGGTCAAAATCGCCGCGCTCGGCCAGGGTCTGGCAGGGTTGCCATTCGTTGACCCCAACGCCAAAAGCCTTGATCACACCTTGATCACGCAGTTCGACCAGCGCCTGGTGCCCACCGCCCATGAGTTCGTCGAACTTGGCATCCAAAACCTGCTGGCTACCGTGGTTGGCCAGATCGATGTCATGGGCAAACAACATTTCGACGCGGTCAACACCCAGACGTTCCAGCGAAAACTCAAACGAGCGCATGACGCCGTCGTAAGAGTAATCATAGATCTCGCGTCGGTTGGGAACGTCGAACCATTTGCCCTGACCGTCGCGCTCGGCAGGCGGGACGGGCTGCAACAGGCGGCCAACTTTGGTCGACAACACGTATTCGTCGCGGGGCTTATCGCGCAGGAAGCGATTAAGCCGGGTTTCAGACAGCCCAAACCCATAGAGTGGAGCGGTGTCGTAATAGCGCACGCCGCTGTCCCAGGCCAAAGTCAGAATGTCATGGGCGTCTTCGTCGCTGATGGCGCGGTAAAGGTTGCCCAGCGGCGCGGTGCCAAATCCCAGCTCGGTCAGGGTCAGTCCGCCGTTGCCCAGGCGGTCCCAGTGGCGTGTTTTCAAAGTCATATCGGTCCCCTGCAAGTCCTCAATTATTGCGCCTCTAGCAGCGCCTCTATCTCGTCCCGAGCAGGCATTGATGGCGCCGTGCCTGGGCGGGTCACCGAAAGTCCCGCCGTGGCGCAGCCAAAGCGCACTGCCTCAACTGGGGTCATGCCACGCACCAGTGCGGCTGCAAACCCACCGTTAAAGGCATCGCCGGCGCCTGTTGTCTCGACCACTGGCCCGGCGTTAAAGGCTGGCACATGCACCGACTGGTTTGCATCGTGATACAACACGCCGTTTTCACCCAGAGTGATCACTGCCGCACCGACACCCCGTGCCAGCAAGACATCCGCGGCCTGACGAGCCTGATCGATTGACGTGACAGACACGCCGGTGATCGCCTCGACCTCGGTTTCGTTCGGGGTCAGAAAATCACACAGTTCCAGCATGCCGTCGGGCATTTCAGCGGCAGGCGCCGGGTTAAGGATGGTTTTGACACCAGCTTCGCGCGCCAAAGTCAGGCCGCGCTTCGCAGCCGCCATTGGCTGTTCGAACTGGGTGACAAAAACGGCCGCGTTCTGGATCAGCTCTGCCTGTGCGTCGATATCTGCAACCGAGATGTTACCCGCCACACCGGGGCACACAATGATAGCGTTGTCGCCCGAAGATTCCTCGACAAAGATATAGGCCGCACCGGTGTAGCTGTCGCCATGTTGACTGACCTGTGGCGTGACACCGGCCTTGGCCCAGGTTGCCAGCGCCATATCGGCAAAGGGATCACGGCCCAATCGCGAGATGAAGTGCACATCGCCGCCAGCCATGGCGGCCGCCACAGCCTGATTTGACCCCTTGCCGCCCGGCCCAAGCGCAAAGCTGTTGCCCATGATGGTTTCACCCATGCGGGGCGCGCGGTCGGCGCGATAGCTGGTATCAGCGACAAAGACGCCCAGAATTACGATTTCACCGGTCATGTCAGCTCCTTAAGTTTCAGGCGGGATAACGCCTTTGCGCAGCATGAAACAGCCATAAAAGCGCCGGTCACCGGTTTGCACAACCGCAAAAGCTTCGCGGGCAAGATCGTAGAACGCAAAGCGTTCGATGCTGACCATTGGACGTGGGGTACCTTCGGCGGCATTGATGGCCTGCTGCACTTCGGCCTGAACTGGTGGCACTTCGTCTGGCGCGTCAACCACCTCCATACGGCCGGCGAAGTCATCAACAAAGGTGTCCAGCGGTAACACAGAAAGAACAGCATCGACGGCTTCAGCGCTGGTCAGATTATCCATCCGCAGCACCTCGCCCATCACCGTTTCAGCGGCGATGGAGTGGGACGGGAAATTGGTGTCGGCAATGATCAGTGTGTCGCCGTGCCCCATCGAGCGCAGCGCGTACAGCACATCAGCATTCAGCCTAGGATCTATTCCTTTGAGCATGTCTTTCTCCCTATGGCAGTCAATAAAATCAATGTTGTATCAACCAAGCCGATTACCGATTGCGCGGTCAAAAATGTGAATCGCACCCTGAGACGGCGCCAAGTTTACGCTTTGCCCCGGCGTGAAACCATGACGTTCCCGGAACACCGAGACAAGTTCGATGTCATCGGATTTCAGGATGACATGGGTCTCAGCCCCGGTTGGTTCGACCACAGACACTGTGGCCGTCATACCGGTCTCTGCCAGCTCCAGATGTTCAGGTCGAACCCCCATGGTGACCTCTTGTCCATCTTGCAGGCCGGTTATCTGTGGGGCCGGGAAACGGCTGCCCATCACCTCGACCTCAAACCCGTTACCCGCTTGGCCCGCCCGAATAACCCCATCAATCAGGTTCATCGACGGCGAGCCGATAAAGCTGGCGACAAAGACATTATTGGGGCGGTCGTAGAGATCCAAAGGCGAGCCGATTTGCTCGATATGACCACTCTGCATCACCACAATCTTGTCGGCCATGGTCATGGCCTCGATCTGATCGTGGGTCACGTAGATTGTTGTGGTGCTGAGCCGCTGGTGAAGCTCGCGCATCTCGCCGCGCATCTGCACCCGCAGCTTGGCGTCCAGATTGGACAGTGGTTCGTCGAATAGAAACACCTGTGGGTCGCGCACGATTGCACGGCCCATCGCCACTCGCTGACGCTGACCACCAGATAGTGCTCGGGGATAGCGATCAAGATAAGGCTCTAGCCCCAGAATGGCCGCCGCGCGCTGCACCCGCTCTTTAATTTCACCCTTGTCCATACGCCGCATCCGCAACGAAAAGGCCATATTCGCCTCGACAGTTTTATGTGGGTACAGCGCGTAATTCTGGAATACCATGGCGATGTCACGCTCTGCCGGGGGCAGATTATTGACCACGCGGTCGCCAATTTTGATGGTCCCAGCGGTGACCCCTTCCAGCCCTGCGATCATCCGCAACAGCGTTGATTTACCGCAGCCCGATGGGCCAACCAGCACCACAAATTCACCATCGGCGATGTCAATGTCGACCCCGTGCAGCACCTCGGTGGTGCCGTAATTCTTGCGTAGGTCGCTTATCGTTACTTGGGTCATTCTTGCCTCATATCGCACCGCGCTACCTGACGACTAGCTGATGACGCTGGGTCTGTCCATCATGCAGACACACTAACATGTTAGAAGCTTGACAGGTGATAGCAACAGTGAAAGCATCGCCCTATTGGACTGATGATGCCTAGCCTTTCATGCGGGCACCGGCGGATGGCGCTTACCAAAAGAGGGTTCAATTAAACCCCAGGGGCCAATTGTTCGGACGTCAGACCAAACCATTAATTAAGGGGAGGACGACTTATGAAAGTAGAACTTTATAACCGCATGCGGCGTGGTCAGATGAGCCGACGTGGGATGCTGAGGGGGGCTGCCAGTGTTGGGGCTGTTGCCGCCGCTGGTGGATTTAGCCTGGGCCTGAGCACCGGTCCGGCCAATGCGGCGACCGATCTGCGGGCCGCCCTGCTGAAGATTCCCGGCGTTGGAACCGGATCGCCAAGCGATGCTGATTATCAAAAAGTCGGCGAAATGACACTGGGCCCGACAAAAGCAGTTGTGGCTGAGGGCGAATTTGAGGGTGTCGAGCTGACATTCCTTGGGCTCAACAACCAGAACCAGCACAACTTTTTGTTCCGTGGCTTCCTGAAGCCTTGGGAGAAATATACCGGTGCCACGATCAAGTGGATCGATCTGGCGCAAGCGGACTACAATGCTCGTCTGCAGCAGTCGATTGCTACCCAGACTGTTGATTTCGACATCATCGAAATGGGTGCCCCGTTTGAGGGCGATGTCACCGGTCGTGGCCTGGCATCCGAGATGCCTGAGTGGGTCAAGGACGTTATCGACATGGATGACTACGTTGACTACCTGAAGGCGCCGGTTGGCACCTGGGATGGCAAGACCTACCGGGTCTCGATCGACGGTGATTGCCACAACTTCAACTATCGGACCGATTATTTCGAAAATGAAGACTTCGCGGCGGCCTGGGCTTCTGAGGGTCACGACGGACCTTGGGAAGTTCCAAACACTTGGCAAAAGGTACAAGAAGTCACCAAGTTCCTGACCGGCAAGAAAGACCCGCTGTCGGGTCTGGATGCGCATGGCTATCTGGATCCGCTCAAAGGCTGGGGTGGTTTTGGTTTCTACTTCCTGGCGTCTCGTGCCACCGCATATGCCAAGCACCCGGATGATCCAGCCTGGCTATTCGACCCCGAAGACATGAAACCACGGGTCAACAACGAGGCTTGGGTGCGCGCCATTCAGGACGTGTTGGATGTGATGGCTGACCAGCCAACTGACCAAATCAACGCCGATCCAGGCACCACTGCATTCCAGCAGTTCCTGGCCGGTACTGGCTCGATGGTTAGCTGGTGGGGCGATGTTGGCGCTGGTGCCAAGACCTCGGATTCCTCCGTGGTAGGCGAAGTCACAGGGTTCTCGATTTTGCCGGGGTCAGACGATGTCTGGAACCACAAGGAAGGCAAATGGGAAACCCTGGACACGGGTCCCAACTATGCGCCCAACATGGCCTACATTGGCTGGGGTGTGTATGTGATGGCACGGGTTGATGCTGATCCCAAGCGGCACAAGGCGGCCTGGTCGGCTGCGGCGCATCTTGGCGGCAAAGATCTGTCGCTGTGGGCATCGGCTTATCCGTCAGGGTTCCAGCCCTACCGCAAATCGCACTTCAACGTCGATGAGTGGACCGAAGCCGGGTATGATGAGGCCTTTATTGACGATTACCTGTCAAGCGAGGCTGACAGCTACAACCACCCGAACGCTGCGATCGAGCCGCGCATTCCCGGCATCTTCCAGTATTATTCGGTGGCCGAGGACGAGTTGGCCAAGATCTATGCCGGGCAATATGCCTCGGCTCAGGAAGGTGCGGATGCCATTGCCGCAGCCTGGGAAAAGATCACCGACCAGATTGGCCGCGAGAGCCAGACAGCGCTGTATCGCGCCTCGCTGAATCTGTAAGAAACCTTGGGTCGGCGGGCAACTGCCGACCCCCTTCCCCCTTAGAATTCGAGACGTGCCTTGACTGCCCAGGTTGACCTTCTTCACGTTGTCACCACTGACAACATCACGCCCCGCCGCATTGCGTTGGGGCGCACTCTTGTCTGGGGCTCGGCGGGAATATTGCTCCTGCTGATCGCCACCCAGGCGCTGTTTGAAAACGGCTATCTGTCCTTTGGTTTTGAGAACTGGCGGCCAGTGCTCTATGCCTATGTGTTCTGGGCCGTCTGTTTTTGCGCCTCGCAAGTCATCATTCGCGGCGAACAGGGCAAACGGGCATTGTTTGTGCTGCCTGCGGTGCTGTTTGTCGCCTCGATGGTGATTTTCCCGCTGCTGTTTGGACTGTCGATTGCGTTTTCCGACTGGAACCTCGCCTCACCCGATGGGCGTAGCTTCAACGGGTTGGATAATGTTCGCCAGATGTGGGCGGATCCGTTCTACTGGAACGCCTTGAAAAACATGGTCTACTACACGATGGCCATTTTGGTGGAATACGCCATTGCCTTTGGTTTAGCACTGTTGCTGAACTCACAAATCCGAGCGCAAAAATTCTTTCGCGTCGCCTTTTTGATGCCTTTGATGCTGTCGCCGGTGGCGGTCAGCTGGATGGTTGGCAAGTCAATGCTAGAGGTCCGGTTTGGCCCGATTGCCCGGCTGGCGCGTTGGATCGGCTGGGAGCACCCGTCGTTCTTTGGCACGCCCGAGATGGCCCGCACCATGATCATGGTGATGGACGCCTGGACCTTTATTCCGTTTATGATGATCATGATCTTGGCTGGTCTGCAGGCCATCCCCAAAGAGGTGCAAGAGGCGGCCAAGGTCGATGGGGCCTCGGCCATTCAGGCGTTCTGGCAGGTGGTGTTTCCGCTGATGCTGCCGATCTCAATCACAGCTGTGCTGATCCGGATCATCTTTAAGCTGAAGTTGGCGGACATCATCATCACGGTGACCTCGGGGGGGCCAGGTGGCGCCACGGATTCGGTTACCAGCTTTATTTTCCGCGAATATCGCGACCGCTCGAACGTGGGTTATGGCACCCTGCTCGCTATGGTCTATTTGGTGGTGATCATCATCGCCATCACCATTTTCATGAAGCTGGTCGATCGCTGGATGAACCCGAGGTACTGAGATGTCTGACTCCCAAATCTTTCACGATTCCGAAATGGATCTTAGTCACCGCGCCAAGTGGCTGACCAAGCGCGTCGCGATCTATGGTGTGTTGATCTTCTGGACCATCATCTGCCTGTTTCCGATCTACTGGACCATCACCACCTCGTTCAAAATCGCGCCGGATGTGATGCAGGGCAATATGATCCCCTGGGTCGATTTTGAGCCCCGCTGGAAAGGCTGGAAATCACTAGGTCTGTCGCCAAACACCATTTTCACCGAATCCACGGTGCGCGACGAGTTCATAAAACGGTTCATGAACTCGATCAAAACGTCCGTAGGGGCGTCAACTCTGGCGCTGATACTGGGCAGCTGTGCGGCCTACGGCCTTAGCAGGTTCAACTATCGCTTTGGCTTTATGCGCAACTCAGACATCTCGTTCTTTTTCCTCAGCCAGTTGATCCTGCCGCCTGTGGTTTTGGCGCTGCCGTTTCTGGTGCTGTACAAAAAGTTCGCCCTGCTCGACACCAGCCTCGGGTTGATCCTGCTGTACACGCTGACGGTGTTACCGATTGTAATCTGGATCATGCGTGATCAGTTCAGCGCCATCCCGGTTGAGCTGGAGGAAGCAGCGCTGGTTGATGGATTGTCAGTCTGGGGCGCATTTTTCACCATCATCCTGCCAATCGCCCTGCCCGGTATGGTGGCAGCATTCATTCTGGCGCTGGTGCTGACCTGGAACGAGTATTTCTTTGCCGCCTTGCTGACCAGCACCGACGCTAAGACGCTGCCAGTTATGGTGGCCAGTCAGACAGGCAGCCAGGGCATCAACTGGTGGTCGATGGCAGCGCTATCGGCAGCCGCAATTTTCCCGCTGGTGGTGATCGGCGTGGTGCTCGAGCGGTTCATTATCAAAGGCATGGCCTCAGGCTCGGGGAAGTAAGCCCAGCGACAACAAACCGGCAGCCAAACAAGAGATTGGGTTATGGGTTCAACGCCCGCACCCTGGACCCTTTGATATGCGCACCCAAAGCTGCCTTGGCCTGCTCCGGGTCGCGCGTATTTAGGGCCGCGATGATTTTCATATGCTCGCCAATCACTGACAAAACAATATCCGGCACGATCCGGGTCAGCTCTTGGCGAATCAACCTGATCTTGATGGTGTTCACCCGGTACACATCCGAGACCAGTTTGTTCTGCAGATGATCAATCAGCGTATCGTGAAACGCCCAGTCGACATTCTGCGCCTGTTCAACCAGGGCATCAGTTATGCCATGTTCGGCCTGATCCAGGATATCCTGATGGCTTTTCTCCAGGTCCGCGCGTTGCTCATCGGTGGCGTTCAGGGCAAACTGCGCAGCAGCTTCCATTTCCAGAATATAGCGCAATTGAAACGCGTTACGGATCAACTCCAAGTCAATGTGGGTGATCTGCATGCCGCGCTGAGGCACTGTTTTCAACAGCCCGTCCGCTTCCAACCGGGGGATCAACTCGCGGATCGCCCCCAGTGGCATTCCAGTCAACGCGCTGAGTTCGCGTTGGGTGATGAACTGCCCCGGCAGGATTTTGCGCGACAGTAAATTGTCAGTGAAACTGTCGTAGGCCTGATCCCTTAGTTTCATGTCTGGTCCTGTCCCAACAACCTTATTCAGATATGCACGCGGCATCATATGCCGCCGCGAGCGTGGTATAACCGGTATCCGGCGTCGCTTCCAGCGGTGCTCCGGTCTGGCACCATTCACCGTCATTATATCTATGTGCCACCAGGGATTTCACCGCCGGAGTCACTGGGAAGGTCAGCACTGTATCGACAAGGGTGTTGATCTGCGTGTCATCGACGCCCGTCTGCAAAACCCGAGCCAATCGACCAGCAAAGACATTGGCAATGCCACTGATCGCCCCAGCTGCGCCAATCCGGGCGCAAGCGGCCAATTGGCGCTCGTCACCAACCAGGATCTCTAACCCCGGTAGCTGCAACAGTTGTTTGCTGTTCTCAAACGAGCCAGATGAATCTTTGACCCCTAAAACCTGATCCGGATAAGCCTCTTTCAAACGGCTTATCAGCTCGACCGACAACCCGACGCCAATCACCTGAGGGATATGGTACAGGATAAACTGCGCCGCAGTTCCCGAGAATGCGGACAGCACAGTAGCAAACCACTCAAACAGCCCCTGATCCGATGGTTGGTTGAAATAACACGGCGGCGGCAGCAGGAAACGCTGGGTTCCCATTTCCAACGCAGCCTTGACCTGATCAATGACCTCGCCAGCAGCGGCACCGTGCAGACACAATACCAATTGCTCGGGCTTGATCCCAGCGGCAATCGCTGCGCCAAGCATTTTCAGACGGGCGTCACAGGGCACCGAGGCCCCCTCGCCCGTGGTGCCAAACAGGGTCACCGATGTGCAGCCCTCAGTGAGAACTTGTTTGATATGAGTGTTCAAGCGGTCAGCGTCGACATGGCCGTCGTTTGTGTAGGGGGTCGTAAGTGCGGCTGAAATGCCAAACATTTGTGTCTCCAGATGAAATAGCAGTGGTTGCCGAAGAAATACCTCGGGAATGCCTGACTAACGCCTACACTAACATGTTAGTGCTTGCAATTGGATTTTCGATATGTTTCCATCCACCTGCGTTACAAGGCGTGGCGAATTTGATTGCGGCTAGCGCTGGATTAATCAATCGTGGCTCAATCGGTGACGGACGTGGAACAGGATTACTTGGGAGGGGAACTGTGGTATATTTCCGGCATTATAAGCCGCCAAATTACGCTGTTTGCGGTCAAGTAAACGGGTTGCGATATTTCAACCCGACTTAACCGCCCTGCCCCGTGATGGCCGACAACAAACTATTACAACACTAACTTGAACAGCCCCTTCAATGAGGGCTTGAATATCAAAAGGGAGAACCAAAAATGTCTATCAGTTTCTCACGCCGGATCATGCTGTCAGCAATTGCTGCAACAGCGCTGGCAGGCACCGCGACAACAGCGTTCAGCCAAGACAAGATTACCCTGCGCATGTCCACCCCCGCCACCGAGACGGATTTCCGTTCGCAGGGTCTGGCCACAGTATTTGCCGATGGCGTCAGCGAGTTTGCTACCTACGAGCCACACTATAACGACACCCTGTTCAAGCAAGGCACCGAACTGGTCGCCATTGCCCGTGGCAATCTGGATATGTCGATCACCTCGGCACAAGAATTAGCCAAACTGATCCCCGAATGGTCCATTTTCACGGCCGGTTACCTGATGCGCGATCCCGAGCATCAGCGCATGGTGTTTGAAGGTGATATCGGTCAGGAAATGTACCAGCTGGTCGAAGAGAAGCTGGGCGTCAAACTGCTGTCGGTGATGTACTTCGGTACTCGCCAATTGAACCTGCGCGGCGACATGACGATCAACACTCCCGAAGATCTGGCTGGTGTGAACCTGCGGATGCCCGGCACCGACGCCTGGCAGTTCCTGGGCAAAGCTCTTGGTGCCAATCCGACGCCAATGGCCTTTACCGAGGTCTACACAGGCCTGCAAACCGGTGCCATTGACGGTCAGGACAACCCGATGCCAACCGACAAGGACAAGAAGTTCTACGAGGTCACCGATCAGATCGTGCTGACCGGCCACCTGGTGGACATGAACTTCCTCGCCTTCTCAAAATCGGTTTGGGATGACATGAGCGAAGACCAACAGGCAACTGTGATGCAGGCCGCGCAGGATGCTTCGGCTGCGATCACCGCCTCGATCGTTGATAACGAAGCGCAGCTGGTGGCGTTCTTTGAAGGCGAAGGCCTGAAGGTCTACACCCCTGATGTTGCATCGTTCCGGGCTCGTGCTCAGAAGATGTACCTCGAGTCTGATTTCTCCAAAGATTGGCCTGATGGCCTGCTGGAGCGGATCAACGCGGTTAAATAAGGATCTATGATGCATTCCTTTCTGGCATGGCTTCA
>MAAY01000070.1 GCA_002162795.1 Rhodobacterales bacterium 56_14_T64 | reverse complement strand
TCCGCAATTTCTCGATCGTGGCGCATATTGACCACGGCAAATCCACCCTCGCTGACCGTCTCATCCAAGAGACCGGCACGGTGGCGGGCCGTGATATGAAGGCCCAGCTGCTCGACAGCATGGATATCGAGCGTGAGCGCGGCATTACCATCAAAGCCAACACGGTGCGGATCGACTATAAGGCCGACGACGGGTTGGACTATGTCCTCAACCTGATCGACACCCCCGGCCACGTCGATTTTGCTTATGAGGTCTCCCGCTCGATGCGTGCGGTCGAAGGCTCGCTACTGGTGGTCGACAGCTCGCAAGGGGTCGAGGCGCAGACCCTGGCCAATGTCTATCACGCGATGGAGGCCGACCACGAGATCGTGCCGATCCTCAACAAGATCGACCTGCCAGCCTCGGACTGTGACCGCGTCGCCGAACAGATCGAAGACGTCATCGGTATTGATGCCTCGGGCGCCATTCAGGTCTCGGCCAAAACCGGGCAGGGCATCCACGAAACCCTTGAAGCCATCGTCAAGGATCTGCCCGCCCCAAAGGGCACCCGTGATGCGCCGCTCAAGGCGATGCTGGTGGACAGCTGGTACGACAGCTACCTTGGTGTGATCGTGCTGGTCCGCATCATCGACGGCGAGCTAAAAAAGGGCATGCGGGTCAAGTTCATGTCCAACGACACCCTGCACAGCGTCGATCGCATCGGCGTGTTCCGCCCAGAAATGGAATCCATCGACGTGCTGGGGCCGGGTGAAATCGGCTTCCTCACCGCTTCGATCAAACAGGTGCGCGACACCCGCGTTGGCGACACCATCACAAATGACCGCCACGGCTGCGACACTGCGCTGGACGGCTTTAAACCCGCGCAACCCGTGGTGTTCTGTGGCTTGTTCCCGGTTGATAGCGCCGAGTTTGAGGACCTGCGCGATGCCATCGACAAACTGGCTCTCAACGATGCCTCCTTCTCCTTCGAGATGGAGACCTCGGCGGCGTTGGGTTTTGGTTTCCGCTGTGGCTTCCTTGGCTTGCTGCACCTCGAAGTGGTGCGTGACCGGATCGAGCGCGAATATGACATCAGTCTGATCACCACCGCGCCTTCAGTTGTCTATCACCTGCACATGCGCGACGGTTCGATGAAAGAACTGCACAACCCCGCCGACATGCCCGACTTGACCATTGTCGATCACCTGGAAGAGCCACGCATCAAAGCGACCATCCTGGTGCCCGACGAATATCTGGGCGATGTGCTGAAGCTGTGTCAGGACCGTCGCGGATTGCAGGAAGACCTGACCTATGCCGGCACCCGTGCCATGGTGGTCTATGACCTGCCGCTGAACGAGGTGGTGTTTGATTTCTACGACCGGCTGAAATCGGTGACCAAGGGCTATGCCTCGTTTGACTATCAGATGTTCGGCTACCGCGAGGATAATCTGGTCAAGATGTCGATCCTGGTGAACGACGAGCCGGTGGATGCGCTGTCGATGATGGTGCACCGTGACCGCGCCGACGCGCGTGGCCGCGCCATGGTGGAGAAGCTCAAGGATCTGATCCCGCGCCACATGTTCAAGATCCCGATCCAAGCGGCGATTGGCGGAAAAGTGATCGCCCGCGAGACTCTGTCTGCGATGCGCAAGGACGTGACCGCCAAGTGTTATGGTGGTGATGCAAGCCGTAAGCGCAAGCTGCTAGACAAGCAGAAAAAGGGTAAGAAGAAGATGCGGCAGTTTGGTAAGGTGGATATTCCGCAGGAAGCATTCATCTCGGCTCTGAAGATGGATAGCTGAGTACCGTCTCTGAAACGCTCCGGGGGAGCGTTTCAGGTGCGAAGGGGTGGAGCCCTGTTGGCTGATCTAAGTGCGAGTGGGTGGCAGCGATTGACGAAGTCAAACGCGTACCCACACCTGAATGTTCTGCGGGACGTTGCCCCGGGTGCCACACCCCCTCAACACCAACCATAATCGCATCACTCAAATAACGGGCGGGGCACCAGCTCCGCCAATTTCTGTTGAACGATCCCCTTTCGACCCACTAGCCGGCAGCACGTCGGGCTGCGCCCGACCCTCCCCCAGGAGGGCGCTTTGCACCCACTCAGGGTCGGTGCTTCCCTTAGCTTTTTCATCTGAACCGTGCTGCTTGATGGATGCGGCCTTGGGCTCCGCCCGTTCGAATTTGACGGTTCTGCCGGTTCGAATGCGAAACCATCCCCTGGATCTTTTCCAAACGGTTGCACACTCTCATCCAGAGTCAGTCACGCCCTAACTCCACCTATGGAGTCGTGACGTAATTGACTTCAATCATGTGGCGATCAGTGGTGTTAGGTGCCTAAAGCGCGTTCTGCACATCCTGCGCGGCACCGCTGATCGCACTGCCTGCTTTAGATATGTCTTTGCCTGCGCCCTTGGTGGTTTCGCAGGCTGCAAGGCTCAACAGGGTCAGGCCTAGGGTAATAAGTCTGGTCATAATCGTCTCCGTATTTGGTTGCGCCGAGACCTAGCAGCATTCCCCGTGTTGCGCCAGTTGCGGCAGAGTGGCGCGGTTTCTGCTTGCGCAGGCATCCTCATATCCAGCGAGTTTTGCTACAGACGTTAACCAATTAAGGTTGTCTTAACGCCACTACTTGGCGCGATTGCGATGGGAGCGATTGGAATGAATTTTGCCGCCCGCAGGAATACGCTGGAGGACAAACGCAGGATGTTGTCGGGACACCTGCCCGAAATGGGGCGGGGATTGGCCGGGGCAATCCCGTTTGGCAAGCCGGTGCCACTACCTGAACGACGCTGTGGCGAGATGTTGCAGCATTTTGAAATAGACGAGCTGCGCCAGATCGACGTGGCGCTGGCCCGGCTGCGCGAGGGCAGCTATGGCTTCTGTCAGATCTGCGGTGACGACATCGAGGAAACTCGCCTGGATCAGTTGCCGGCCACGCCTTTTTGCCAGCGTTGCGTGGACTAATCCCACTGCTTTCCTTTGCTTGGCGCCTGACCTATAGCAGCTCTGACCCTAGATTTCCGGAGCCTTCTCGATGACCTGCGCCCTTTGTTCTGCTGACACCCCGCTGTCCGACTACCCTGTCACCGGTGGCCCGGATGGCGCAACTGCCGCGATCTGCGACACCTGCCTCTCCCAGATCGAGGCTGAGTTGGATGCCAACCACTGGCGCTGCCTATCCTCATCGATGTGGTCCGAGGATGTTCCGGTGCAGGTGCTGGCCGCTCGTCTGCTAACCCGTCTGTCCGAGCATGACTGGGCCCGCGATCTGAGCGACCAGTTGTGGTTGGATGATGATACCCGCGCCTGGGCCGACAACGTCGCTGCCGCCAGTCAGCACAAGGACAGCAATGGCGCCACACTCAACCAGGGCGATAACGTGGTTCTGATCAAGGATCTACCCGTCAAGGGCGCTGGGTTTACCGCCAAACGTGGCACAGCCGTGCGCGGTATCTCGCTGGTTGCCGACAATCCCGAACACATCGAGGGCCGTGTCGAAGGCCAGCGTATCGTTATCCTGACGCAGTTCGTGAAAAAGAAATAGGCGCGCGGCGTCAGCCAGACGCAATTTCCATTTCGCCCCGTTGCCGCGCCTGCGGGGATGTGGCACAACCTTTTACAACTGACTGAACAGACGAGTTTAGCACATGACTGACTTTACCGAACGCCGTCGCATGATGGTTGATACCCAGGTCCGCCCCTCGGACGTGACCAAGTATCCAATCATCGAGGCCATGCTTAGCGTGCCACGTGAGAATTTTGTGGCCGGCGCCCAGCGTGAGGCGGCTTATGCCGATCAGAATATCGACCTGGGCCAGGGTCGTACCCTGCTGGAACCACGCACGCTGGCCAAGATGCTGGATGCGCTGGACGTGCAGAACGACGAGCTGGTGCTGGATGTAGCCTGTGGCATGGGCTATTCCACTGCGGTTGTTGCGCGCATGGCGCAGATGGTGATCGCGGTTGAAGGCAATGAAGAGCTGGCCGCCGAGGCACAGACACAGCTCAGCGAGGTTGGTGCCGACAATGCCATCGTGCATGTTGCTGAGCTGAGTGAAGGCGCTGCCGAGCATGGCCCCTATGACGTTATCCTGGTGCAGGGTGGCGTCGAAGACCTGCCGCAATCGCTGATGGCTCAGTTGAAAGACGGTGGCCGGGTTGCAGCGATTTTCATGACCGGAGCCTTGGGGCAGGTCAAAATTGGCTACAAAAATGGCGACCAGATCTCCTGGCGCTTTGCTTTTAATGCCGGCGCTCCGGTGCTGCCGGGCTTTGCTGCGGCAAAAGAGTTTGCGCTCTGATCCCATTGGGGGCAGGGCTTGATCTGCAGCCCTAAGCTGCGGTGACCAGATAAGTGTTCTGACCACGGGACCATTTTGTGCCGGTCAGAGTTCCAATGATCGGGCCGTCAAAGGCTCTGAACAGATGAGGCGACAGATGCGCAAGACGGTGACAGTAGGATTATTGAAAAGTTTTGTTTATGCCGGCGGACTGGTTGCCGTCGCTTTGGCGCCCCAAATGGGGCAGGCCGATAACATTTCGGACGCGATGATAGGTGCCTACCAGACCAGCGGCTTGCTGGAACAGAACCGGGCTCTGTTGCGGGTCCAAGACGAAAATGTCGCTATCGCCGTTGCGCAGTTGCGTCCGGTGGTCAATTGGACCCTCTCAGCGGCACAATCCTATAGTCGCACCAACACCGGCACAGTGATTTCGCAGGCCAGCAACGATGCTTTGTCCACTGGGCTTCGTCTGGATTGGCTGTTGTTTGATGGCGGTGCCTCTCGGCTGAACCAGATGGCGGCGCAAGAGACCGTCTTGGCGACCCGTCAGTCCCTGCTCAATATCGAACAACAGGTGTTGTTCTCAGCTGTGCAGGCCTATGTGAACGTGTTGCTGCAGCAAGACACTGTGTCGTTGCGCGGCAATAACCTTCGGCTGTTGCAAGAGGAATTGAAGGCGGCGCAGGACCGTTTTGATGTTGGCGAAGTGACGCGGACGGATGTTGCACTGGCGCAAAGCCGGGTTGCAGCTGCTCAGGCCAGTTTGATCGAAAGCCGCGGTGATCTTTTGACCGCGCAGGCGGTCTATATCGAAGTGGTCGGCCACGCTCCTGGTGGTCTTGCCGGGCAGCCCAGTCTGCCACAGCGGGCCTCGTCCTTGCAGTCAGCCCAGTCTGTGGCTGTGCGCAACCATCCCTCTTTGCTGGCGCAACAACATGCGGTCAAGGCTGCGGACCTGACCTCGCAAAGCGTCGCCAAGTCGCTGGGCCCAAGCGTTTCCTTTAGCGCCAGTGCTTCTTATTCCGACCCATGGGGTAGTGCTGGTGGCTCGGATACCTCCAGCACCAGTGTGACACTGTCGCAACCGATTTACGCCGGTGGCGCTTTGGCTGCTGGCCGCCGCTCCAGCGTCGCTCTGTTGGATGCGCAAAAAGGTGTTCTGATCTCGGTGCAGCGATCGGTGGCGCAGATCGTCAGCCAGGCCTATGTGATTCTCGAAACGTCGCGCGCCAGTCTTGTGGCGTCGAACGAGCGGGTGCGCGCCGCGCAGGTTGCCTTTGATGGTATCCGTGAAGAGGCCACTCTGGGTGCACGGACAACGCTGGATGTCTTGCAGTCCGAGCAGGAACTGTTGGACGCCCAAACCACGCGGGTTCAGGCCCGTGCCAATCAGGTTATCGCGGCGTTTGGATTACTCAGCTCCCAAGGGCTGCTGACAGCCGAACATCTTGGGCTGGCGGTCGAGATCTATGATCCGATCCTGTATTATAATCTGGTTAAAGACGCGCCGGCTTATGTCAGTCAGCGCAGCAAAGATCTGGACCGGGTGATGAAAGCCTTAGGAAAGAATTAACAATTCGTTCTATCAGTTGTGCGATAAAGCTAATCCCGTTACACTTCGCATATGAGGCGAAAGTGGTGAGTGAGATATGTCCGAACCTGTAACCCATGCTGAGATAGAGGATGTGCTGTCTTCGATTCGCCGATTGGTGAGTGAGGATGGACGTGATTCTGTTTTGGCAGGAGTGCCTGCACCAGCGCGGACATCGCCCCCACGCCTGGTCCTGACGCCCTCGCTGAGGGTGGCTGATGTGGCGCTGGACACAGCGAAATATTTTGCGCCAAAGGATATTGCAGCAGAGGATGCTGCCAGCCGCCAACCTGACACCCAGCGTGATGAAAACCCGGTTGAGATCGAAACTGACTTTAACGGCGCGGATCTTGGCAGTTTGCAAGACGCCGAGCTCGAGGTGGAGATCTACGTAGCTGAGGATGAAGTTGAGTTTTCTGACGAAGTGATTGCTGAAGATGCAACTGTCGAGCCATCCTCGCAGAGTGCTGACGTTGTGTTGCAATCGGCAGAACCGGTCGCAGAAGAGGCCGAGCCGCAAGCCGAGAAAGCACAGTCCGAAAACGTGCAGCCGACGGACGCCCCTTGGCACAATCCCGACGCGACCCTGTTTGCGGCCGCTGGCGTCGCAGACATGTTGGCTGACGGCGGAGCAGAGGCCGCGGATGAAGTTAAATCGGCCGTTAGTTTCGCCGAAAAGATCGCTGCTCTGGAGGCCGTCATTGGGCAGGCTGAGGGTGAATGGGAACCGGATGGCGAATCCGGTGAGGATTTTTCCGGCACCGCCGTTGAAACGCTCGCTTGGGAAGATCTAGAGGAAGAGACGATTGAGGCGCCGGATGTCGATACTGCGGATGATGTCGTAGAAGCCAGTCCGCAGGCTGCCGCCAGGCCTGAATATGATCCGCCTGAAATTGAACTGCCCGAGGTTGACGCTCTGGACGCCGGTCGCGTAGCCGAGCAGGCGGTCGCGGACGAGGTTTTGGGTGGCATCAGTGCAGACGAGACCATCATGGACGAAGAGTCGCTGCGTGAATTGGTGGCAGATATCGTGCGTGAGGAGTTACAGGGTGCTCTGGGCGAGCGTATCACCCGCAACGTGCGCAAACTGGTTCGTCGCGAAATCCACCGCGCCTTGGCAGTGCAGGACCTGGGTTAACCGTTACGATTTCGGAGCCTGTCAGATGCTGACAGGTCGTGCCAGTTCCAGCAACTGATCCAGATCCATGTAGCGCTCCAGATGATCCGCCAGTGCATCCAGCGTTGCCTCGACACCATCATCATAGCCAATAGTGCTTTCATGGCCCAGATCCGCCAGGAACTTGGCCCGGAAAACATCCGAACTAAACAGCCCGTGCAAATACGACCCGCGCACCCGTCCGTCCGCTGAGGCAGCGCCCTCGGGGCGGCCCTCGACACTTAACCAGGCCCGGCCGCAATCCGGCCCCTCGCTGCGGCCCATGTGGATCTCATATCCTGTCACGGGTTCGTTGCCGTTAAGCGTATGTGCCTGACGCAAAGCCACCTTTTTCTCACCCGCCATTGTGGTGGAAATATCCAGTAATCCCAGCCCGGAAACTTTTCCTGGCTTGCCGTCAACACCCTCGGGGTCGTCGATTTCCTTGCCCAGCATCTGATAACCGCCGCACAAGCCCAGCACATGCCCACCGCGACGGTAATGAGCCAGAATGTCAATGTCCCAGCCCTGTGCGCGCAGATAGGCCAGATCGCCAATGGTGGATTTACTGCCCGGTATCAGCACAAGATCGGCATCGCCGGGCAGGGGGCTTCCTGCGGGGATAATCTCGACAGTGACGTTGGGTTCAGCGGCCAGCGGGTCCAGATCGTCAAAATTCGCCATTCGTTCCAGCTGCGGCACCACCACTTTGCAAGCGCCGCCCTTGCGCGACGCGATATCCATCATATCCTCGGCAGGCAGTTTCCAGGCGTCAAAGAACCAGGGGATCACCCCTAGCGAGGGCCAGCCAGTACGGCGGGCGATATCATCGCGACCACCGTCAAACAGGCTTAGCTCGCCGCGAAAACGGTTCACTGCAAAGCCTGCAATGCGATCCAGATCCTGCTGGTCCAGAACCGTATGGGTGCCGACAATCTGTGCAATGACCCCGCCACGATGGATGTCGCCTAATAATACAACCGGAACATCCGCCGCGCAGGCAAAGCCCATATTGGCAATGTCGTTTTTGCGCAGATTAGTTTCGGCAGGAGAGCCCGCCCCCTCGATCAGAACCAGATCCACATCCGATGCCAGCCGATAAAAACTTTCCAAAGCCGCCTCCAGCAACCCGCTTTTGTCGCGCATAAAGGACCCAGCGGCCTGCGTGCCACGTCGCTTGCCCTGCACGATCACCTGAGCGCCTGTGTCGCTCTCTGGCTTGAGCAGCACCGGGTTCATGTCCGTATGGGGGGCACGCTTGGCGGCACGCGCCTGCAGAGCCTGTGCGCGGCCAATTTCGCCGCCTTCGGGGGTGACTGCCGCGTTGTTCGACATGTTCTGTGGCTTGAACGGCGCAACGCTCAATCCACGGCGCACAAAGGCCCGCGCCAACCCGGCGACGATCATCGATTTGCCGACATTGCTGCCGGTGCCTTGTATCATCAGTGCGCGCGCCATGGTCTGCCTCCTGTGTCGCTGTTGGCATGACCTATATTACGCAATGAGGGAAGTCCGGGGGCTGTCAAAAACGAAGTTCTGAAATAGAAAAACGCGCCCCCCAGGACGCGCTTTTCTATAGTAAAGTCTGCAGTGTGTTTAGGCGGCTTCGGCCTGCGCTGCATTGCGGCGTTCGCTTTCTTCGCGAGACAGGGCCACCGAGGTGCGAACACCACGACCGACAAAGTCCATTAGCCCCGATACAACCCGCTCGTTGGGGTCGATACCAGCGCAGGACAATACTTCGCGACCATCGCGCGAGCGTGCCCAGCGAGCAATTTGCTCAGGTCCATTGCCATATTTCTTGTCATCAGCAATGGCATCATCCAGTGCAGCCAAGACTACAGCTGCGAACAGTTTACGGGCTCGGTTGCCTTGCTCATTGTTAAAGGCTGTGCCGTCAACGAAATCTCTCATCTCGTTTCCTTTGTTGTTCTTGCTATTGCAATTTTGGCGTGGCGCTCCTTATGACTGATCTAGATCGATTCGGATAGGCTGTTGTTGCATGACTGCTATGCAATTTGTGCATACCTTTTTCTTGCTAACCACAAAATATCGTTGTCTTGCCAGTCTGGGACCTGCCAGATATAGGATCGGTTAACAAACCATCAACCTCCGGACAGGATTTTTCTCATGCCCAAGATCAATGGAAACGAAATCCGCCCCGGCGCCGTGCTCGAGCACAACGGTGGACTTTGGGCGGCTGTTAAGGTCGATCACGTCAAACCCGGCAAGGGTGGCGCATTTGCCCAGGTTGAGCTGCGCAACCTGCGTAACGGCTCTAAGCTTAATGAACGGTTCCGCAGCGCCGACAAAGTTGAAAAAGTACGCCTGGAGCAGAAAGATCAGCAGTTTCTCTATGAGAGCGACGGCATGCTTGTGTTCATGGACACCGAAACCTACGAACAGATCGAACTGCCAAGTGAGTTGCTGGGCGATCGTCGCCCGTTCCTGCAGGACGGCATGACCATTGTGGTCGAATTTCACGAAACCGAAGCTCTACACGCCAAGGTGCCACAAAAGGTGATCTGCCAAGTCGCTGAAACTGAGCCAGTGGTAAAAGGCCAGACTGCTGCGAAGTCATTCAAGCCAGCGGTTCTGGACAATGGCGTCAAAGTGATGGTGCCACCTTTTGTCGGTCAGGACGAAATGATCGTCGTCAACACCGACACCATGGAATATTCCGAGCGCGCCTAATTGGTTCGGCACTGCAATGAAAAAGCCCCGTGCTGATAGCAGCACGGGGCTTTTTTGATTTCTATTGGTTACCTATTAGTTCAGCGACAGCGTAAAGCCGCATTCATCCATCATCTTGCCATACGCCGCTGTGAACCCCTTTAGCGATGCCGTGGCAATGACCTGACCATCAGCCCGCGCATCGACTGTGGCACCGTGGCGCATCGAAATGAGCATTGTCAGGACCGAGTTGTGCGAGGGAGCGCTTTCGGCCTGATAAAGGCCTTCGTCGTTAATATAGGCGATAACGTCGCCATGTACTGTGCTGCCCGAGTCAAACTCAAACTCGATGGATTGCTGGTCGTGCATTGCAGTCAGGTGATGGCTGGGGGCAATTTCAATCAGCCGTGGAGCCGGGAAATAGTCGGGTGGCCCGGCATCGCCATTTGATACCTCCAGTGCCCAGACCGGATCGCCGTCTCCACCTGTGTGAGCATAGCAGGTAATGCGAAGGTCTTCTCCGGTGTCGATCCGGTCTACCGAAACATGCCAATCGTCGTAATTCCAGTAGTTGGCGGCGGTAACCGCAGAGGCAGGCAGTGCGGGGGCGGCAGCCAATGCTAGTGCAATCAATAATCGCATAAATATATCCTCTGATATTTACCCGTAAATTGGCACGCCGGAGTTCGATTTCCTAACTACGTTCACTTAAAATTAACGAGATCATCCAAATTTGCACGGTAACTTCCCTAGGGGAAGGTGGGGTGTTTGGCATGTATGCATGTGTTTTTAACGAGGCTTTTTGGGGAGCGGTAGAATGTCACGCAATAGTTCGAATTTGACTCGATTGGCGCTGACCTGCCGATAGAAGGCAATCAGGAAGGCGGTTGGGGATTGCAACCGTGCCAACCCTAAAGTTGCGGCGACCACTGTGCCAACGTCGGTGCGCCCCTGCAGGACCATCCAGCCACCCAGCATCAACACTGCGACCGTACCTGCACCGTTGATTGTGCTTAGCAGAAATTTGGTCGACAGTTTCCAGACAAACATGCGTCGGCGGGTCTCGAAAATCTCGTCAAATTCCTCCAGAACCGCTTGCACGATGACATTGGTTTCGTCTGCACCGATCTGACTGGTGGCTTGGCGCAGGATGTGGACTCGGCTGGCCACCAGGGTATTGATTCTGCCTTGAGTGAACAGCACCAGCAGCACCTGCGGCGCAATCATGGCCAGTGCAATTGCGCCCAACCCCGGTTGGGTAGAGGCAATGAAGCCGATCACGCTGATCAATGTGCCGATCTGCACCACCGGCTCGGAATAGGCGCTGCCGGCAAATTTGCCCAGCTCCTCAGCCTCGGCGGAAATGGCGGTGGTCAGCGTGCCGGTTTGTATGGCGCCCGGTTCCTGTTGGTCGCGGTTGGTGTCCCTGTACAATCGTTGCCGCAGCAGCCGGATGATGTCCTCGCCCAGCACGCCCGAGCGCAGCCCCATCAACCACTTCAGCGCCAGGCTGAGTAGGATCGCCCCCATCATGCCAGCCCCCAGCAGAAATAACGTCTCTGCGGTTGCTTCGCCATCAGTCAGGGTGTTGACGATTTCCTGCTGAAACTTCAACGGCAGCGCTGCCAGAGCGGCAATCGCAATGGACAATGTGATCAGAACAAGCTGACGACGACCACTGACGCGCCAGATGGCGATATAGAGTTGCAACACCGGGGGCCTCGTTCCTTACCAGAGATGACGGATCGTGGACCGGGCAGCGGTAAAGCTCAACCCTGATTGGTTAATCGAACAGTTGCCTCGCCTGCTGACATGTCTTTGGTGGCACGGTCATAGCGCAGGTAGGCAAGCGCCCGGTGGCCGGATTGAGTAAACAGGGTGCCGACCGTCTTGCCGCCTGCAGTGACTTCGGTTCCCGGTGTTGCCTGACCGTCGATCTCGACCTGGTACAAGCCTTTGCGCAGGGTTGTCTTGTGCTTCATCCGCGCGGTGACTTCCTGGCCGACATAACAGCCTTTGCGAAAATCGACGCCATTCAGCGCCTCAAACCCGATTTCGAGAATGAAGCTGTCGGTGGTGAGCTCAACGCCGGTTTCGGGTATGCAGTGAGCAACACGGATTGCGTCCCAATCGCTGCCGTCGTCACCGCCTTCATCACCGTAGAGACGCCAGCCCATGTCGGGGTGACGTGGGTCAGATAGCGCCTTTTCCAGGGCTTCCCCGGTGCCGCGACGCACATCGAGATCACTGGTCGAAATTTCGACCTTGGCGCGCAACCGGTACATCGACAAACGTTTGACCAGGCCCTCAGACAGATCAGCGGCAACGTCCAGCAGCACATCCGCGCCGTCAGCCAGCAAGAAGAAATCGGCCAGGTATTTCCCCTGCGGTGTCAGCAGGGCGGCATAAACAAGCCCCTGATCGATTTTATCCACGTCATTGGTCACTAGCCCCTGCAGGAAGGTACGGGTGTCAGGGCCGGACAGGCGCAGAATGCGGCGTTGGCTCATTGGGGGCTCCATTGACGTGGTCATATCCAGTGGCAGTGATATAGCAACCCAGACGGAAGAAAACAGGAAAACCCTCAGATGCCTGCCGAGATTAGCATTGTGATCCCGACCCTGAACGCCGAAGCGGAACTGCCGGGTTGCCTGGAGGCGCTGATGGAAGGGCTTGTCGACGGGTTGATCCGCGAAGTGGTGATCACTGACGGAGGGTCGCAGGACGCAACCCAGCGGATCGCCGAGTCGGCGGGGGCGCGGCTGGTTCAAGGGGCTGCGTCTCGTGGAGGGCAATTGCAGCGCGGTTGTGCTGCAGCGCGGGGCGATTGGCTGTTGGTGCTGCATGCAGATACCCAGCTTGAACCGGGCTGGAGTGCGGTGGTGTCGCAACATTTGTTGCATGGGCAGGGCAGGGCAGCCTATTTCCGGCTGGCGTTCCGGGCGCGGGGCGTGATGCCCATTGTGGTGGCAGGTTGGGCCAATCTGCGATCCCACCTGCTTGGCATGCCTTACGGAGACCAGGCGCTGCTGATACGCCGCAGCGATTATGACGCGGCAGGGGGATATCCGGACCAGGTTTTGATGGAAGACGTAGACTTGGTGCGCCGCTTGCAGGGCTTGACGGAATTGCCGATCCGCGCGCTGACCAGTGCTGCGCGCTATCAGCAACAGGGCTGGCTGCGACGCGGCGCGCGAAATCTGTGGTTGCTGGCGCGTTATTTTACCGGCGCAAACCCCGAGGCGCTGGCCCGGTCATACCGCAAATGAAGCGCAGCGGTGCGTGCAAGCACGCACCCTACACAGTCCTTAGCCGAAAACCTTGCGGCTAAAGCGGCGCCACCAGCCGGGCTGGATGGTGGCATCCTGGGTGACGGTTGGAATTTGGGCGGCGACACCAACTGGATCGACAAGGGTTTTGCCATCCTGGAACTGCAGCCGGTATAGGTCGGCATAGATGCCGCCACGGGCCAGCAATTCATCATGACTGCCCTGATCGGCCACCTGGCCGCGCTCCATCACGATGATCTTGTCGGCATTGCGGATGGTCGACAGCCTGTGCGCAATCACCAATGTAGTACGACCGCCAGACAGCCTGTCTAGCGCCTGTTGCACCACTTTCTCGGATTGGGCATCCAGCGCCGAAGTTGCCTCGTCCAGCAGCAGGATAGGGCTGTCGCGCAGCAGTGCCCGGGCGATTACCACCCGCTGACGCTGACCACCAGAAAGCGCCGAGCCACGCGGCCCCACCAGTGTGTCGAGACCGTTTGTCAGCTTGGGCAGGAAATCCGCCACATGCGCGGCTTCCAGAACCTCTTGCAGGCGGGCATCGCTGATGTCGGTTTGGCCCAGAAGAATATTCTCGCGCAGTGTCTCGTCGAACAGCAGCGCCTCTTGTGTCACCACCGAGAACAGGTTGCGCAGCTTGTCCAGGGCCAGATCTTTGACCGCAACCCCACCAACCGTCACCGCACCCTCTTGCGGGTCAATCAGCCGAGTCAGCAGGTTGAAAATGGTCGATTTTCCAGCCCCCGAGGCACCAACCAGCGCCGTGGTCTTGCCCGCCTCGGCCACCAGCGACAGATCGTTCAGAACTGCCGCCTCACCATAGCGCAGGGTCACTGCATCCAGCTGGATCTGCGGCAACCCGCTGGGCAGCGCAAGCGGCTTGGCTGGCGAGTGCAGCAGGATCGGTGCGTCCATCAATTCTTTGATCCGCTCTAGCGCCGCCGCTGCCGCCTGCCAGGTGCCACTGATGGCGGCCAGTCGGCGCATGGGGTCAAAGGCCAGGCCAATGGCGGTGAAAAAGGTCATGAACTGACCGACCGTTTTCTCGCCGGAAATGATCTCGCCGCCGCCATAAAGCACCACGCTCATCACTCCAAGTCCGGCCATGATGTCGATCATGCCGGTGATCGAAGCGGTGCCAAACGAGGCTCGGACCTCGGCCCGCACAAAGGTGCTGGTCTGATCGCCGAAACGCTTGGTTTGGTAGTCCTCAAGGTTATTCAGTTTGATCGGGACCATGCCGTGAAAAATCTCGTCCAGGCGAACGGCCAGAGAGGCGCCCAGATCGCGGGCTTGGCTGGCTTTTTTGCGCACATAACGCTGGATGGCCGATATTGGCACCAATAGCAGAGGTAGCCCGACCAACATGATCACGGTCCAGATCCAGTCCACACTGATGGCAACTCCGATCACCGCCACCAATTGCGCCATGTCGCGACCGGCCCCCGTGATCACCGCCTGCCAGACCTGGTTGATCGCCATCACGTCGCTCTGCACCCGCTGGATCAAAAATCCGGGCGGATGAATTTGGTGAAACGAGGGATCCTGCCGGATCAGCCGCGCTAGCATATCCTTGCGCAGATGTGCGGCCGAGGTTTGCGATATCTTGCTGAGAATGACTTTTTGACCAACACTGGCCATGCCCCGCAAGGTGAAGATGACAAAAAATGCCAATGCAACCCAGAACAGGGCATCTGTATTGCCCGCCACAAACACCTGATCGAACATCGGCTGCATCATGTAACTGAGCCCGCCGACGGTGCCGCCCTCGATCAGCATGAACATGATGGCAAGGCTGAGCAGTGGCATGTAGTGGCGCAGATAGCCCCGCCAGAGCCAGCCCATCAACTCGCGGGTGGACTTTGGTTTAACGGTCATAGGGGGAACCTTCGCCAGGACATTTGTATCATTCATCGGCCTTTGTAATGCTCAGGGCCATTTAAACATCTGTACCAGACGGCGCAAGCATTGCCGAGTGCGGTCAGATGATTGCGCTGCCAACAAATCAGCAGATTGACGCGGCAGGCATCGCAGATAGGGTGGGCGCAAATTTCAGGTGATCCAATGGCCTCCCAACCGGGGCAGCTGGTAAAGGACGATAAAACCATGGGTGAGACAGTCAAATTGGCGGCAGGCCGGGGATATCTGGCAATTCCTGGGCCATCGGTGATGCCGGATCAGGTATTGCAAGCGATGCACCGGGCCTCGCCCAATATCTATGCCGGTGAATTGGTTGAGATGACCCATGGTATTATTCCGGATCTAAAACGGGTGGCACGCACCCAGCACAATGTCGCGATCTATATCGCCAACGGGCATGGCGCCTGGGAAGCGGCGTTGGCCAATGTCGTTGCTGCCGGTGACAAGTTTCTGGTCCCGGCGACCGGGGCGTTTGGCGTTGGCTGGGCACAGGTGGCCCTAGGATTGGGAGCAGAGGTCGAGCTTCTGGAGCACGGCCAGCAGTCAACCTGGGATTTGGCACGCATCGAACAGAGCTTGAGAAATGACCGGGATCATCAGATCAAGGCGGTGCTGGCGGTGCATGTGGATACCTCCAGTTCCATTCGCAACGATATCCCGGCTCTGCGCACACTGCTGGACGATTTGAAACACCCGGCGTTGCTGATGGCGGATTGTGTGGCCTCACTGGGGTGTGACCGGTTTGAAATGGACGCTTGGGGCGTTGATGTGATGGTTGCCGCCAGTCAGAAGGGGCTGATGGTGCCCGCTGGCATGGGTTTTGTTTTTTTCAATGATAAGGCGGCAAGTGTGCGGGCGGCGATGCCGCAGGTCAGTCGCTACTGGGACTGGCAGCCAAGGGTAAACCCCGAGGAATACTACCTGTATTTCTGCGGCACTGCGCCCACGCATCATCTGTATGGCTTGCGCGCAGCGCTGGACTTGATCCACGGCGAAGGCATCGAGAACGTTTGGGCCCGGCACCAGCGACTGGCCCAGGCGATCTGGGCGGCCTGCGAGGCCTGGGGGCAGGAGGGAGGACCTTTGCGTCTGAACGTAACAGATCCGGGCCTGCGCTCACATGCGGTGACAGCGCTGCATATTGGCTCACCAGATGGCACCCGACTGCGCGAATGGCTGGAGGGTAATCTGGGGCTGACCCTAGGTATTGGTCTTGGCATGGCACCTAGTGGGTCACCAGAATGGCACGGCTATTTCCGTCTGGGCCACATGGGTCATGTCAACGGACACATGGTGATGGGGATGTTGGGAGGCATAGAAAGTGGCCTGCAGGCGCTGAATATCGCGCATGGACCTAGTGCGCTGTCCGCAGCGGCCAGGATTATGGCTCAGGGCTGATCCACCTTCCTTTTAAGGTGATGGTTTAAGTGACGAGACTGCGGAATTGCGCGCTCGTCACGGCTGCCGTTTAGTTCAGCCGTTGTTCCAGACGGGTGATGAAATGGTTGACCAGCACCGCCATTACCAGCACAGGGACCATTCCATAAAGCATCCAGATCACAAAGAAGATCCACATCATATTGATGCCAAGGAAGGTGACCGCCGCCGCTAAAACGTCAGGCGCCCGGGGAAGTTTTTGATCATGCATTTGGGCCTCCGGTGTCGAGGGGGGACCTGCAATAATCTAGTCCAAGTGGCGATAAAGTCCGGTAAAAGACCCGCGATACTTGCGTGAAATATCCATCATTCTACGGCATTTGCGGTCTTGAGGGCTTCTGGCAGCGCGGCCGCAAAGGCATCAAGATCCCGTTGAGGGCCGCAACTTATGCGAATGCAGCGATTCTGTGGTGCGGCAAAGGGCATACGCACAAAAATCCCCTGTGTTATCAAGGTGTCCAGAATACGTTTGGCATATGCGCCATCCTGGCCGCAGTCCAGCGCAACAAAATTGGTGGCGGTGGGCAAGGCAGTCAGGCCATTTGCCACAGCTATCTCAGCGATGCGTGCACGTGCGGTGACAATCTCTCCCAGCACATGGCTCAACCATTGCTCATCCTGCAACGCCGCCAATGCGCCAGCTTGCGCCGCGCGGTTCATGCCAAAATGGTTGCGCACCTTGTTGAAGGCGGAAATCAGGCCAGGCGCAGCCAGCGCATAACCAACCCGCGCTCCGGCCATTCCATAGGCCTTAGAGAACGTGCGCATGCGGATCACGCGGGGGTCGTCAGCCTCCACCGGAGCGGCCGTGCCTTTGGGCGCACATTCGACATAGGCTTCGTCCAGTAACAGCAAGCAACCCTCGGGCAAATGCTCCATCGCCGCGACGATATCCGTACCGCGATGCCAGCTGCCCATTGGGTTGTCCGGATTGGCCAGATAAACGATCTTGGCACCAACCTCAGCGGCCTTGGCAAACAGGCTGGCCGGGTCTTCGTGGTCATCGACGTAAGGCACCGTGTGAAGGGTGCCGCCAAAGCCGCTGACGTGATAGTTGAAGGTAGGATAAGCGCCAAGCGAGGTGACAACATTGTCACCGGGTGAGATCAGCAACCGCACCAGATAGCCCAACATGCCATCGATGCCTTCACCCACCATGATATTATCCGGTGAAATGTCATGCTTCGCTGCCAGTGCCTGTCGCAGATCGTGGTTTTCGGGATCCCCATACATCCAGATGTCAGCCGTCGCCGCCTGCATCGCCGCTATGGCCTTGGGCGAGGGGCCAAAGACGTTCTCATTCGCCCCAAGCCGCGTCGCAAAGCGCGCACCACGGGCACGTTCCTGAGTCTCGGGGCCCACAAAGGGCACGGTTGCGGGCAGGGAAAGGGCAAGCGGGGTGTAGCGTGGATCTGTCATGGTTACAGATAATCGGAACAGCGGGGCGGCGGCAAGACCTGGCTGCCCCAACGTTGCACTGGATTGGGCTGCGGTTCCACGGCAAGTTGGTATTTTATACTAAGATTAGGAGGGTAAGCCAGTGGTGCGCGTATCAATTGAGTACAAAGACCATATTGCTTTTGTGACCCTGACGCGGGGCGACAAGATGAACGCGCTGGACAGTGATATGGTCAAGGCGATCATTGCTGCCGGGCAAGAGGTGGCTGCGTCAGATGCGCGGGCGGTGGTCCTGTCAGGCGAAGGCAAAAGTTTCTGCGCCGGTCTGGATCTGATGAGCTTTGCCCAAATGGGGCAGGTCGACCCTGAGGAGTGGCTGATGACGCGCAGCCATCACGATGCCAATGAAATGCAGGAGGTGGCGATGGTCTGGCGCCGGGTGCCGGTGCCGGTGATAGCCGCCATTCAGGGCGCAGCTTACGGCGGTGGTCTGCAACTGGCACTGGGCGCTGACATCCGTATTGCTGCGTCGGATGCTAAGCTGTCGATCATGGAGATGAAATGGGGCATTGTGCCTGATATGGGCGGCATGGTGCTGCTGCCTCGATTGCTACGCTCCGACGTGCTGCGGCGGCTGACCTATACGGCCGAGGTTTTTGGGGCTGAGCAGGCGCAGGCATGGGGTCTGGTGACAGAACTCGCAGATGACCCGCTGGCCCGCGCAACAGAGTTGGCCGAAGAGATCGCTCTGAAAAGCCCCTCGGGTATTCGCGCGGCAAAACACCTGATTGAACGGGCCGAGGCAGAGGGTCGCGCGGCGGTTCTGCTGGCGGAATCAGCAGAGCAGGTCCATCTGATCGGCAAGCCACATCAGATGGAAGTGATTGCGGCTCAGATGGGCGGGCGCAAGCCTGTGTTTAAATAGGACAGGGGGCACTGCCCCTTGCGTTTGCGGCGCTCACCCCGGGAGATTTCTAAACCAGATGAAGCAGGTGGATTTCGTTGACCGGACGCCTGAACAAAGGTCGAATGATGTCCCTTTGTGACTAGGAGACAAGAAAGGCCGCGCTAGCATGGCGCGGCCTTTGAATAGGGGTAGGGGGACTGGCAGACCTTACAGCGAAGCCTGATAGGTCTTCTCAATATTCGACCCCAGCGCTGCATTGTAGTCGGCGTCGCTCATCGTGACGTTCAGGCCTTCGGTCAGCGCGCGCGAGAACGAGGCGATCATCTTAGCATTCTGGCTCAATAGCGCGCAGGCTTGATCGGTGGAGTAGCCACCCGATAGTGCCACGACACGGACAACATTGGCATGATCGGCCAGTTCGTCATATTGTCCCGACACATTGGGCAGTGTCAGCTTCAGCGCGACATTGGTCTCGGCAGGCAGAGCATTCAGCTGCTTCAGAAGTTCTGCCTTCAGCAGGATTTCAGCTTCCCCTTTGGTGTCCGAATGGATGTCGACTTCGGGTTCGATAATCGCCAGCAGCCCAGCCGCAGCGATCTGCTTGGCCACGTCAAACTGCTGCGCAACAACGTCGCGAATACCTTCAACATTGGCCTCTTTGATCACTGACCGCATCTTGGTGCCAAAGATGTCTGCCTTGGCAGCGCGCGCCAGCAGAGCGTCCAGATCCGGGATTGGCTTCATCACCTGCGCCCCGTTGGCTTCAGCCTCAAGACCCTTGTCCACCTTCAGGAAAGGTACAACGCCGCAGCGGTCCCACAGATAGGTGGCTACAGGGGTTCCGTCGATGGCCGCGTCCATGGTTTTTTCAAACAGGATGGCGCCAAGGATCTTGTCTTTGTTGAAACCCGGCGCGGTGATGATGCGGGATCGCATCTTGTGGATCTCACCAAACATCTCGTCATCGTTTGAAAAGGCATCTTCCATCACACCGTAAAGGGCCAGTGCTTTTGGCGTCGAGCCGCCACTTTGGTCCAGCGCGGCGATAAAGCCCTGACCATTGGCGATGCGATCAAATTGCTGCTGCTGAATGGAAATGTCTTGTGTCATATGCCCGGATCCCCGAAAATGTTCAGTCTTTGCTCGTCTATCACGCCGTTTTGGCGGGAAACAACCAAGACGCGCGGAGGTTGCGCTAACAGTCAGTAGATTTATTGAGAAAGAGACGAATGCGCCTGAAAATCCAAACTCCGCTGCCTCATTCGCAAACTGGGCGCACTGGTTTCCCAGTACGCCCAGTTTGAAGTCAGTGTAGGGTGTGTGCTTGCACGCACCGCCTTGGGGTCAGACCAGCCGCGAGGACTCGATGGCTGCACGGACAAAATCACTGAACAGTGGGTGCGGAGCAAAGGGCTTGGACTTCAGCTCGGGGTGAAACTGCACGCCAATGAACCAGGGATGATCCGTCCATTCGACAATCTCGGGCAGGCTGCCATCGGGCGACATACCCGAGAATTTCAGGCCAACTGCCTCAAGCTGTTCGCGGTATTTGATGTCCACCTCATAGCGGTGACGGTGGCGTTCCTCGATATGGGTGCCGCCATAAACGCGAGCCACATTGGAACCTTCGGCCAGGGTGGCGTCATACGCGCCCAACCGCATGGTGCCGCCCTTGTCGTCACCGACTTTACGACTGACCTTGTGGTTGCCCTGCACCCATTCTTTCAGGTGATAGACCACCGGCTCAAACCGTTTCTTGCCAAATTCGTGGTCGAATTCCTCAGATCCGGCTTCGGATATGCCAGCCACGTTGCGGGCGGCTTCGATCACCGCCATCTGCATACCCAGACAAATACCCAGATAAGGCACCTTGTGCTCACGCGCATATTGCGCCGCCTTGATCTTACCTTCGGTGCCGCGCTCGCCAAAGCCACCGGGCACCAGAATCGCATGGAAACCCTGGAGGTGCGGCGTGGCGTCTTCGGTGTCAAAGGTCTCGGCATCGACCCATTCGATCTTGACCTTGACCCGGTTGGCCATGCCGCCGTGGATCAGCGCCTCGGCGATCGACTTATAGGCGTCTTCCAGCTGGGTGTATTTGCCAACGATGGCCACCTTGACCTCGCCCTCAGGATTGTAGACACGGTCGGCCACATCCTGCCAGCGCGCCAGGTTTGGTTTGGGGGCAGGGGCAATACCAAAGGCATCCAGAACCGCCTGATCCATGCCTTCGCGGTGATATGCCAGCGGCGCTTCGTAGATCGATTTCAGATCCTGTGCCGCAATCACCGCATCGGGTCGTACGTTACAGAACAGCGCCAGCTTATCGCGCTCTTTCTGCGGGATTGGCCCTTCCGAGCGACAAACCAGAATATCCGGTGCCAGACCAATCGAGCGCAGTTCTTTTACCGAGTGCTGGGTTGGCTTGGTTTTTAACTCGCCCGAGGCCTTGATGTAGGGCAGCAGGGTCAAATGCATGTAGACACATTGGCCGCGCGGCTTGTCCTGGCCATACTGACGGATAGCTTCAAAGAACGGCAGCCCTTCGATGTCACCAACGGTACCGCCGATTTCGCAAAGCATGAAATCGACTTCATCGGCGCCAATATCGAGGAAATCTTTGATCTCGTTGGTGACATGCGGGATGACCTGAATGGTCTTACCCAGGTAGTCGCCGCGACGCTCTTTTTCCAACACGTTGGAATAGACCCGGCCTGACGAGATCGAGTCGGTGTTGCGCGCTGCAACCCCAGTAAACCGCTCGTAATGGCCCAGATCCAGATCGGTTTCAGCGCCATCATCGGTGACAAAAACTTCGCCGTGTTCAAACGGGCTCATCGTGCCCGGATCGACGTTCAAATAGGGGTCCAGTTTGCGCAGGCGCACCGAATAACCACGGGCCTGCAAAAGCGAACCCAGAGCCGCAGAAGCCAGACCTTTGCCAAGGGAGGAAACCACCCCACCAGTAATGAAGATATAACGCGCCATTGTGTCGGCTGCCCCCGTGAGAAGTCATGTATTTGTCAGAATTCAGGTGCCCTAAAAGGTTCCGAAAAACCAAAGCATCACGGGACTTCACTAATAGAGGATTCGTGCGGCCAACGCAAGAGAGCCGCAAGATGCTGTTGCGGCTCAATATCCCCGTCTAGGTATGGTAGTTCAGTCGGCGCTGGGGACCAGCGGCGCATTGTCGCCTTCGGCTGGCGGCAACAGGTTATCACCAAGTGGTGCAACCGGAGCAGCCGGAGTCCCATCGCTGCCTTCAGTGGCAGCAGGCACATCAGTGCGGTCCAGAACCGACGAGCCAGCAGATTTCTGCGCGGCCAAAATAGTCAGGGTGATCGAGGTCACGATGAACGCAATGGCCAGGATCCAGGTCAGCTTGCTCATCGCCGTCGCAGCTGAGCGGCCCGACATGGCGCCACCGCCACCGCCACTCATACCCAGACCGCCGCCCTCAGAGCGTTGCAACAGAACGACAGCGATCAGGCCAAGGGCCAGAAAAAGGTGGATAATAAGAACAACGTTTTCCATGGGACCCTGCGGTATTTGGCTAAGTACCCGGCGGTATGTAGGCAAGTTTCTAGGGCGGGGCAAGACCCGAGTTTGCCTCAAGTCAGGGTGAATGGTCATTCGTTTGATTAGGCTTGAGCAATAGGTCTGGACAGGGTGCGGTCAAATCCGCACTCTACTTCCATGCCTCATGATGATCCCGACCACCCACACGCTCTTTTGCCGCCTGATCCCGCCTTGCGGGTTAAGGCACTGGAAACGATTCTCACCCGAAAAGGTCTGATTGATCCAGCCGCCTTGGATGAGATCATCGACACTTATCAAAACAAGATCGGGCCGCAGAATGGCGCGCAGGTGGTGGCGCGTGCCTGGCATGATCCTGAGTTTCGCGCGGCTCTGTTGCAAGATGCGACCGTTGCGGTGACCGATTTGGGTTATTTTGGTCGTCAGGGCGAACACATGGTGGTGGTCGAAAACACGCCTGATCTGCACAATATGGTCGTCTGTACCCTGTGCAGTTGCTACCCATGGCCGCTGCTGGGCATTCCGCCTGCCTGGTATAAATCTGACGCCTACCGTGCCCGAGTGGTGCGCGAACCGCGTAAAGTTTTGGCCGAGTTTGGTGTGACTCTGCCAGAGAAGACCGCAGTAAGAGTCTGGGATTCCACCGCCGAGGTCCGCTATCTGGTGATACCAATGCAACCCGAGGGCAGCAAAAACCTCGATCTCGATGCTCTGGCGGCGCTAGTCACCCGTGACAGCATGATCGGCACGGGCCTGGCGCAGGAGCCATCATGACTCGCGTGCATGACATGGGGGGGCGATTCGGTGATGGCCCGGTGATCCCGGATAATGCGGATGCGCCGGTGTTTGCGACCGAATGGCACGCTCGTGCCCTGGCCGTGACCTTGGCCTGTGGCGCTTTGGGGCGATGGAACATCGACATCTCCCGCCATGCCCGCGAGCGTTTGTCGCCGCGGGATTACACCGGGTTTTCCTATTATGAGAAATGGATTGCGGCGCTGGCCGATCTACTGGTTGAACGCGGCGTTCTGACCAAGGCGGATTTGATCGGGCAGGGGGATGACGATGCGCATCCACTGACGCTCAAAATACTAAAAGCCAATTCCGTTGCCGCTGCTCTGGCTCATGGTGGGCCAGCGGATCGAAACAGCGAGGTCCGGGCCAAATTTTCAATTGGGCAAGCCGTTTCTTGCCGTCATCCCGCCGCCAATCACCTGGTGGACGGTGGTCACACCCGGCTACCGGCTTATGCGGCTGGTGCGCGCGGCTATATCCTGCGCCAACACGGCAGCCACGTTCTGCCCGACAGCAACGCCCATGATCTGGGCGAGGCGCCTGAGCCGCTCTATGCGGTCCGATTCGCCGCCTCCGAGCTATGGGCCCACCCGGAACATGCCAATGATCAGGTCGTTCTGGATCTGTGGCAAAGCTATCTGGCGCCGCTATGACCTGCCTCACGGCCTCTGCGCCGGATCCGGTGTTCCGACAACCCTGGCACGCCCAGATCTTTGCGCTCACCGTGTCGTTGAACGAATCTGGCCGCTTCACCTGGCCTGACTGGGTGTCCCGCTTTTCTGGGGTTCTGGCGCGACGTGGATTGGATCGTGAATTAGACGGAGGCGACGACTATTTCAACGCCTGGCTGGAAACGCTCGAGCTGATTCTGGCGGAAGACGGCGCTGCGCCACAGGCAGAAGTCGACCGTCTCCGCGATGACTGGCAACGCGCCTATCTGAATACGCCGCACGGTGCGTCCGTACGACTGTCCGGGTTGTAATCTGCGTAGGGTGTGTGCTTGCACGCACCGATTTTCCCTATTGTTGGGGATGAATGCCCCCTGCGACGAATTTGTGGTTCCACAAGCCCCCCAGCACCGCTATAGGGGGGCCGGTTTCAGACAAATACAAAGGACCAGATATGGCCAATGTCGTCGTAGTCGGCGCCCAATGGGGTGACGAGGGAAAAGGCAAGATCGTAGACTGGCTCAGCGAGCGCGCGGATGTCATCGCGCGTTTTCAGGGTGGTCATAACGCGGGCCATACACTGGTCATCGACGGCGAGGTGTTCAAACTGGCCGCATTGCCATCCGGTATCGTGCGCGGCGGCAAGCTAAGTGTGATCGGCAATGGTGTGGTGCTGGACCCTTGGCACCTGATGAAAGAGATTGCAGGCATCCAGAAACAGGGCGTGACCGTCACGCCCGAGACTCTGATGATTGCCGAGAACACACCGCTGATCTTGCCGATCCACGGCGAATTGGACCGAGCCCGCGAAGAAATTGCCAGCAAGGGCACCAAGATTGGCACCACAGGACGTGGCATTGGCCCGGCCTATGAAGACAAAGTGGGTCGCCGCTCAATCCGTGTTGCTGACTTGGCCGATGCGGCCACACTGGAGGCCCGCGTCGACCGCGCGCTGCAGCACCATGACCCATTGCGCAAAGGTCTGGGGATTGAGCCAATTGACCGCGATGCTCTGGTTGCACAGCTTAAAGAAATTGCACCGCAGATTTTGCAGTTTGCCGCACCCGTGTGGAAAGTGCTGAACGACAAACGCAAGGCGGGCAAACGGATCTTGTTTGAGGGCGCTCAGGGCGCGTTGCTGGATATCGATTTTGGCACCTATCCTTTTGTCACCTCGTCGAATGTGATTGCCGGTCAGGCTGCAACCGGCACTGGCATGGGCCCCGGCGCCATCGATTTTGTGCTGGGTATTGTCAAAGCCTATACCACCCGCGTTGGCGAAGGTCCGTTCCCGGCTGAGCTAAACGATGCAGATGGCCAGCGCTTAGGCGAGCGCGGTCATGAATTTGGCACCAATACCGGACGCCAGCGGCGTTGCGGCTGGTTTGATGCGGTTCTGGTGCGTCAGACCTGCGCCACCTCGGGCGTCAATGGCATTGCTTTCACCAAGCTGGACGTTCTGGATGGCTTTGAGACCCTGAAGATCTGCACCAGCTACCTGTTGGACGGCAAGACGCTGGATTATCTGCCCACTGCCGCTGATCAACAGGCGCGCTGCACCCCGGTCTATGAAGAAATGCCAGGTTGGAGCGAATCCACCGAAGGTGCACGCAGCTGGGCCGATCTGCCAGCCAATGCGATCAAATATGTACGTCGCGTCGAAGAGCTGATCGGCTGCCCGGTAGCCATGCTCTCCACCAGCCCGGAGCGGGAGGATACCATTCTAGTAACCGACCCGTTTGAAGACTGATGGCTGATAAACCCGGTCTCAGCTATAAAGCCCGGCGCCGCTGGTCCATGGTAGTGCTGCTGGTAGGATTGCCGCTCTATATCATCGTGGCATCCACCTTGGGCGGGCTGTTTGGCGGCCAATCGGTGCTGCTGCAACTGGTGGTCTATATTGTTCTGGGCATTGCCTGGATCCTACCGTTCAAATCGCTGTTTCGCGGTATTGGTCAGGCTGATCCGGATGCTCCACCGGAGGAATGATCCCAAGGTTACCCAAACAAAAAAGGCAGGTCGCGAGACCTGCCTTTTTTGCTGTGAATCTTATGAGGTTCAGCTGGCGGCGCGCTCGCCGGGGCGAAATCCAATCTGGCCCGATACAGTGAACTGGCCATTGCTGGTTTTCTCGATTTTGCCTTCGCGCAACAACTGACCAAAGGATCTCAACCCGTCCTCACGATTGAACTCGGCGCTGTCCAACTGTTTGACTTTGTTCATCAGCTGCGGACGTGAGAAGTGGTCGCGACCCTCAACAAAGCTCATGTATGACGCGGCGGCCTCTAGCAGTTCATGCAATTCAGCCGCGCCACATTCCGTGGCATAGTCGGCAAAACCGCCGACCCGACCCTTGTCAGCAAACTCAGCTTCATCTGCTTGCGAGGAGGCAATCCGGCGCGGGCGAACCGGGCCGCTTGGTTTGGCCGGTGCTTCGTCGATGCGCTGTTCGGCAACCAGTTTCAGCGGTGCCGGACGGGTTGCGGGGGTGGGGCGACGCGAGCTGGTCTTGGCCGCAGCCGGGCGGCGCGGGCGAACGACGCTGGCCAGATCCTCGCGGTATGCTTCGTCGCGCACACCTGATCCGACACTGCCGCCAGCGGCGCGATCGGCCTGCGCGGCAGCCATAGCAGCACGCAGATGGTCGTAAGTTTCACGGGACGACGAGGATTCGGGATCTTCCAGTTTTTCATCCGCAGCAGCCATCAAGCGCGAGACGTCACTATCCAGAGTTTCAGCAGCAGGACGCATCGAGGTTGGCGTTGCCGGGGCCTTTGCGATTTCCTCTGTAACCACCTCGACGGCGTCAGTCTCAGCTTCTGGAATTTCTGTCTCTTCCTGCTCTGCGGGCGTATCTGATTTCTCGTCACTGGCAAGAAGCTCGGCCTCGACAGCAGCTAGTTCCCGCAACAGATCTGCCTCATCGGCATCGGACAGCGAGGTTTCAGGTGCTTGTTCTAGCGCTTCATCAACAATTTCTTCCAGCTCGCCGGATTCGAGGGCCCGGTCGATATCGGCCCGCTTAACCCGGACAATTCTTGCCCGCAACGGAGATTTGGTCTCATTCTCTTCGCCAGTTGCCTCGGTTGAGGAGGTATGTTTTGCCACCTCGGCCAGAATATTGGCATCTTCATCCGAGGCATCAGCCTCTTGACTGCTGGAGCGATCTTCCAGGTCTTCGAACAGGCTGTCGTCTTCATCAGCGGCTTCATCAGCGATCGGCTCTTCAACCTCGGGCGCATCGTCGCTTGTGGATTCAACTTCAGCCTCGGTTTCAGCTGTAACCTCAACCTCAACCTCAACCTCAACCTCGGGTTCGACTTCAACTGTAACTTCAACTTCGGGCTCAACGTCAGCAATGAGCTCTGCTTCGGTCTCATCTTCGGCTTCAGCTGTAACCTCTGCTTCGACCTGAACTTCGGTCTCATCGTCTGTCTCAGCCGTCTCGGTGCTGGTGTCTGCCTGACGCTGGTCAATCCGGTCGAGCGCGATAGCGATCTCTTCCTGATCCTGGCTTTCCTCTTCTTCCGCAGCTTGCCCTGCTTCGTCGTCCAGCCGCATGGCGGCTGCGATATCTACTGCGGACTCACTGATGAACAGCTCTGCATGCTCGTCTTCTGAAAACTCTTCGTCGCGCGGCGCTTGGGCAACTACGGCGCGGATGCGCTGCAGTTTGGCGGCGATACTGTCGGCAGCCGGGACAGTGTCATCACCGGCGTCAGCCTCTTCGGCGACAGCAATATCTTCGACAGGCGGGAGCTCTGTTGTCTCTGGCGCTGCAACAGCCGCAGCCACGGCAGCCAAATCAATGCCATCGTCCTGTTGTTCAGTTAGTTCAGGTGTTTCAATTACAGGAGCCGCTTCAGCAACAGGGGCGACTTCAGCAGCGGCTTCGCTGAGCTCCTCGGCGACTGGCGCTGCGGCCTCAACAACTGCCAATTCTACTTCTGCTTCAACGGTCTGCTCTACCGCTTGCTCCGGTGCCTCAACCTCAACGGCGACTGGGGTGACCGGGACGCTGACCTCTGCGGTTTGTGGGGCGGCTTCGGGGGTTGGGTCAGTTGCACGAAGGTGGACAGCCCCATCACTGGTGCGGGCTTCGACCTGGCGGTCGATCTCACGCTGAGCGATGCGGGTCAGCATCTCGGCATCGGGCTGCGGTGGTTCCGCCCCGAAGTAGCGGTCATCCGATGCCAGATCGCGAAAATACTCAGCAATCGCCTTCATTGTATCGAACGAATCGTCGAACCCCTCTAGCGTGCAAGAGAAAGTTCCATAAGAAACAGTTAAAACTTTGTTATTTTGTACCATAGGAATCTTGTCCTCGCCAAAGCCATTGCCGTTTACATAATGGGCGCAGAGCGTCAAATTCTGTCCGAATCCATGCAATTGATCGTATCATTTTGTGACCAGATTGTGGCTTGTTTCGATATCTAAGAGAATACTGGGGAGCGAACGGTGATTGTTGAGCAAATGGAGCCAGTAACCTTGATCGGAGGCGGGGCTGTCGCCGCAGGGGATCTGGATCTTGCATTATCCCTCGCACCTTTTCTGGTCGCCGCTGATGGTGGTGCCGAACGGGCCTTGGCCGAGGGGCACAAACCGCAGGCAGTAATTGGAGACTTGGACTCTCTATCGAATATAGTGCGCAAGCAATTGGCGCCAAATACGATTTTTGAGATCGCCGAGCAGACCAACACGGATTTCCACAAGGCGTTGAGTTTCATTAAGGCCCCGGTGGTGGTAGCGGTGGGGTTTCTGGGCGGTCGGGTGGATCATCAGTTGGCCGCCTTTAACACCCTGGTGCAGGTGCTGGGCAGCCCTAGCATCCTGCTGGGTGAGCATGAGGTGATCTTTCATGTGCCGCCAGAAATCAGCCTGCCAACGCAAAGCGGGGATATCGTGTCATTGTTCCCATTGGGCGCAATAACCGGGCGCTCCACCGGGCTGGAATGGCCACTGGAGGGGCTGCACCTGTCGCCGATGGGGCGCATTGGCACCTCGAATCGGGCCGAGGGGCCAGTGACATTGGCAATGGACGGGCCGGGGATGCTGGGGATTGTGCCCCGGTGCTATCTGCCGCAGCTCATGCAGTCGATTGCGAGGGCTCCGTCTTGGTGAGGCTCAGCTGTTTGGCGGCGATCCGTTCGCGCATGATCACATAAAGCCCGGCAGCGATCGTCACCGCGATCCCAACCGAGGCCAGTGTATTGGGCAGCTGGTCAAAGATCAGCCAGCCAATCAGGGTGGCCACCGGGATTTCAAGGTATTGCATCGACGCCAGCGTTGCGGCCGGAGCATAGCGCAGGCTCCAGGTCATCAGCAGATGGGCCACGGTGCCAAGTCCGCCAATGGCGACCAGCAAAAACCAGCCGTGGCTGTCTTGGGGCTGCATCATCAGCGCGGCGATTTCCAGCTGGTTGCCGATCAACAGCAGTGGCGCCATCAGCAGGCAAGCCATCACACCCGACACAGCCTGCAGGCCGATTGGGTCAGTGTCTTTGGCAATCTGTCGTGTCACCAGCATGAAGAAAGCAAAAATTACCGCCATCAGCATCGGCCACAGAGCGGGCCAACCGACCTGGACAAAGCTGGGTTGGATTACCAGAAGGGTGCCGCCAAAGCCAACAACGCAGGCGCCTAGACGGTGCATGCCGATCTCTTCGCCAAGTACGTATTTGCCTAGCAGCAGCATGATGAACGGCATAACAAAGGCGATGGCGATAGCATCCGCCAGCGGCAGGTATTTCAGCGCCGTGAACATGGCACCGATGCCGGCTATATGCAGCAGGGTGCGCAGGAACGTCAGCCTGAGCACGCGACCACGCATACGCCATTGCCGCCGGGTGACCCAGACCAGCGGCGTCAGCAAGATGACCTGCACTGCAAAGCGGATAAACAGTAACTGACCCAGCGGTACCGTGCCGCCCAACAGCTTGGCCACCGCGTCGCCCAGAGGCGCGACGACACAAAACCCCAACATCAGCAGGATACCAAGTGTAGGATGATCTCGTGTCATAGATTTACGCTAGGCTCAGGCCTGATGAAATGCAAGTCATGGTTGAAAATGTTATCGCTATTTCAACAATTTGGCACATTGACCGCCAAACCTCCAAGAGATGTCTCTTTGTATTTCTCGTGCATATCCTGGCCAGTCTGTCGCATGGTTTCAATCGCCGCATCCAAAGGCACAAAGTGCTGCCCGTCGCCGCGCAAGGCCAGCGATGCGGCGGACACCGCCTTGATTGCGCCCAGCCCGTTGCGCTCGATACAGGGCACCTGCACCAGACCTTTGACCGGGTCGCAGGTCATGCCCAGATGATGCTCCAGCGCGATTTCGGCGGCGTTTTCGACCTGTTCCGGGCTGCCACCCATCACCGCACATAAACCTGCCGCAGCCATCGCCGCAGCCGATCCGACCTCGGCCTGACACCCGGCTTCGGCGCCCGAGATCGAGGCGTTGTATTTCACCAACCCGCCGATGGCGGCGGCTGTGAGCAGGAAATCCTCGATATGGCTTGGTGCGGCACCGGGCACATGGTCAAGATAATAGCGCAGGGTGGCGGGCAGCACTCCGGCGGCGCCATTGGTCGGTGCGGTGACAACCTGGCCGCCGGCTGCGTTTTCCTCGTTCACCGCCATGGCATAGACAACCATCCAATCGTTGATGGTATGGGGGGCGGTTAGGTTCATGCCACGTTCGGCCTGCAAGGCGTCATGGATGCCTTTGGCGCGGCGCCGCACGTTCAACCCGCCGGGCAGGATGCCATCCCGCACCAAACCGCGTTCAATGCAGTCGTTCATCACCTGCCACAGTCGTGCCGTGCCCTCGGCCAAGCTTTGCTCGCAGCCCCGCGACACTTCATTGGCGCGTTTCATGCCGGCGATGGTCTTGCCGCTGGATTTCGCCATCTGCAGCATCTCAGTGGCGGATTGGAACGGGAAGGGGACTGGCGCGCCCTCATCCGTGTCTTTTCCCTCAGTCAGTTCTTCTTCGGTCAATACAAAGCCGCCGCCGACCGAGTAATACACTTGCTGCAACGAGACGTCGCCCTGCGCGTCGGTGGCCATTAGGATCATGCCGTTGGCATGGCCACTCAGTGTGTGATCGTAGTCAAAGACCATGTCGGTGTTGGGGTCGAACTGAAGTGGATTAAGTCCCTCTGGGTGCACTTGTTTCTCGGCATTGATTGCTGCCAGCGCCTCGTCGGCCTTGGCATTATCATAGGTGTCGGGCAGAAATCCGGCGAGACCCAAGATGGTGGCGCGGTCGGTAGCATGGCCAACTCCGGTAAAGGCCAGTGAGCCATGCAACGAGGCTTTGACGCCGTGGAACGCAAAGGGTGAGGCGCGCATCAGGTCGAGGAACCGCGCAGCAGCCACCATGGGGCCCATAGTATGCGACGAGGACGGGCCGATGCCCACTTTGAACATATCAAACACAGAGAGAAACATCAGGTAGCAGACCCTTCTGGCGGATTGGCTGGGGTGGGGTTGGTGAATGGGGTAGTACCGAGACCTTCGGCGCTGCGGGCAATTTTGACAGAGCCGCGCAACTCAAGGCGGGCGCACAGACTGTGCAGATGTGGGAAATTTGTCAGATTAAACCAGCTGCGATCGCTCTCTTTTGGATACAGTGCCATCCAACGCAACTGGCAAGCCAGATAGATATCCAAGATCGAGGGATCTGTGCCACCCAGCCAAGACGAGTTATCGGCGACCGCCTCGTTCAGGTTGTTCAGGTGGACTTGCAATCGTTGCCGCTGCATCTGGCGCAATTGTTGCTGCTGGGACCGATCTGCTCCGATGTATTTCTCGGGGTAAAACAACATCCGCATGTCGGCGTGTAAAGTGTTCGAAGCAAAGAACAGCCATTTCAGAAAACCACCCCGTTGATCGCTGGCCGCTGGTGGCGCCAACGCGCCATAACGATCAGCCAACCACAGCAAAATGGCGGCGGTTTCAAACATCGATCCGTCCGGGGTTTCCAGCACGGGGATCAGCCCATTTGGGTTCAGCGTCCGGTATTCGGCGCTGTTTTGCGTTTCGGCACGGCGATCCACCAGTATTGTTTCATAAGGTATGCCAAGCTCTCCCAGCGCCAGCCGGATCACCAGCGAAGCGTTGTCGGGAGCATAGTGAAGGCGATAGCGTGTGGTCATGACCATAGTCCTAGATCAGGCTCGGATTGGGCTGCGGTCCATTTCCGACGTTTCCAATAGGAAACACGTATTTTTGGCGTTACTAGCGGATCACCTGACCTCTGTCACCCGTGCTTTCAGCGCGACCGTGAATTGCTGCTCGCAACCTTGGCCTGCTTTGCCTATAACGCCTGCAAACACACCTACGGAGTCACTGTCATGACCGGAGAACTTTCCCCCATCGATAAGGCCAAATTTGTTGCCGCCAAACGCGCAGCTGATTTTGTCGAGGATGGAATGCGCGTTGGATTGGGCACTGGATCAACCGCCGCATGGCTGGTCCGTTGTCTGGGCGAAATGGTCCGCGATGAAGGGCTTAAGATCAAGGGAGTCCCAACCTCGACGCGAACTGCTGAACTGGCGCGCGAAGTGGGCATCGAAGTGATCTCATTGGACGAGGCCAAATGGCTGGACCTGACCATTGACGGTGCCGATGAATTCGATGGGGATCTGAACCTGATTAAAGGTGGCGGCGGTGCGTTGCTGCAGGAAAAGATCGTCGCCACTGCCAGCGATCAAATGATAGTGATTGCCGATGTCGGCAAAGAGGTGGAAACCTTGGGTGCCTTTCCTCTACCGGTTGAGGTCATTCCCTTTGGCTGGCAAACCACCCATGCGCTGATCGAGGAAACCCTTATTTCCATGGACGTTCTGGGCCGCTCCGCGACACTGCGGATGAATGGAGATCGTCCCTTTATCACCGACGAAGGCAACCACATTTTGGACCTTCACCTGACCCGTATTGGCAACCCTCGGCAATTGGCCTTGGTGATGAACCAAATGCCAGGTGTGGTTGAAAATGGCTTGTTCATAGATATCTGTGACACCGTCGTGATCGGCTATGGCGATGGCAAGGTCGAGGTGCGGGATATCAATAAGGGCACAGTTGAGCATGATCGGTTGGATTTTGTCGAAAGCGACAATCTGTTCACCGATCTGACGGACTGATCTGACGGATTGAGGATAGACGACCATGAATTTTGATTACGATCTGTTTGTCATCGGAGGCGGCTCGGGCGGTGTCCGTGCGGCACGGGTAGCGGCAGGTGAAACTGGCGCCAAAGTGGCTTTGGCTGAAGAGGACCGTTACGGCGGTACCTGTGTGATCCGGGGCTGTGTGCCCAAGAAACTGATGGTGTTTGCCAGCGAATACGCCACCATGGTTGAGGACGCGCAGGCCTATGGCTGGGACATCCAGCCCGGTGGGTTCAACTGGGGCAAGTTCAAAGTCAAACTGCATGCCGAGCTGGATCGGCTGGAAGCTATTTATCGCAACATCCTGAAGAACAACGGGGTTGAGACATTCGACGCCCGCGCCAAACTGGTCGACGCCCATACGGTTGAGCTGTCGGATGGAACACGCAAAAGCGCCAAGCACATCCTGATTGCCACCGGGGGTCACCCGGTGAAACCCGACATTCCCGGTGCCGAACTGGCGATTACCTCAAACGAGATCTTTCATTTGGACGAGCTGCCCAAGACGATGCTGATCGTTGGCGGTGGCTATATCGCCAGTGAATTTGCCGGCATCATGAACGGCTTGGGCGTCAAGACCACTCAGTTTTATCGTGGCGCGCAGATCCTACGTGGCTTTGACGATGAGGCGCGCGGGCTGGTTTGCGAAGAGATGTGCCAGGCTGGCATCGACGTGCATCTGGGTACCAATGTGCTGGAGATGCGCAAAGAGGGCGACCAGATCTGGGTCAAGGCAACCAACGGCGACGAGCGGCTGTTTGATCAGGTGATGTTTGCCACCGGTCGGGCACCCAATGCCGATGATCTGGGGCTTGAGGCGTTGGGCGTTGAGCGCGGCCGCAAGGGCCAGATTATCGTGGATGACTACAGCCAGACCGCTGTGCCGTCGATCTATGCCATTGGCGATGTGACCGACCGGGTCAATCTGACTCCGGTGGCGATCCGCGAAGGCATGGCTTTTGTCGAAACCGTGTTCAAGGGCAACCCCACAAAACCCGATCACGAGCTGATCCCAACCGCGATTTTCACCCAACCTGAAATGGGCACGGTGGGGCTGAGCGAGGAAGACGCGGCCGAGCAGGAACCGATCGAGGTTTACGCCACCAGCTTCAAACCGATGCAACAGTCCTTTGCAGGCCGCGCGCAACGTGTTTTGATGAAATTGGTGGTCAGCAAGGCCAGCCGTAAGGTTCTGGGCTGTCACATTGTGGCTCCGGGCGCCGGTGAAATGATCCAACTGGCTGGCATCGCGGTCAAGATGGGCGCCACCAAAGAAGATTTCGACCGGACCGTGGCGGTACATCCGACCATGTCCGAAGAATTGGTGACACTGAAAAGACCTGTGCGCAGCGCTTGAATTTCTGCTGCTTAGGCCTCAGTTTAGCACAAACGCCGCAATTGGCGGTAAGTAAGGGATAGGACGATATGGCTGGCAATAGTGGTGGTCCCTGGGGGGGCGGAGGCTCTTCCGGTGGCGGAGGCAACCGGGGCAATGGTGGCGACAACAACAACGGTGGCGGTAAACGCCCCGGTGATGATGGCCCGCAGATCCCTGAGATCGACGAGTTAGTGAAAAAAGGCCAGGAGCAGTTGCGTGTGCTGATGGGCGGACGTGGCGGCGGTGGCCAGGGCGGTAATCGTGGCGGTGGCGGCACCGGACCGATGTTCACCAAGGGTACTGTAGGGCTGGGCGTGCTTGGCGCTGTGGTTCTGTGGGGCATGGCCAGCTTTTACACTGTAAAGCCGGAAGAACAGTCAGTTGAGCTGTTTCTGGGCAAGTATTCAGCCACTGGCGAGCCGGGCCTGAACTTTGCACCGTGGCCATTGGTCACTGCCGAGGTCATCCCAGTCAAGGTTGAGCAAACCGAGACAATTGGTGCAGGTTCGCGCGGCAATGATGCCGGGCTGATGCTGACCGGTGATGAAAACATCATCGACATCGATTTTCAGGTTGTCTGGAACATCAACGATCCGGCAAATTTCCTGTTCAACCTGCGCGACCCACAGCAGACCATTCAGGCGGTGTCTGAATCGGCGATGCGTGAAATCATCGCTCAGTCTGAACTGGCACCTATCTTGAACCGGGACCGTGGTATCATTTCTGACAGTCTGCAAGAGCTGATCCAGTCGACGTTGGATAGCTATGACAGTGGCGTCAATATCATCCGGGTCAACTTTGACCAGGCGGATCCGCCAGAGCCCGTCAAAGATGCCTTCCGCGCCGTACAATCGGCAGGTCAGGAACGTGACCGGCTTGAGAAAAAGGCCGACGCTTACGCGAACCAAGTGCTAGCGGGGGCTCGTGGCCAATCTGCTCAGACTTTGGAAGAAGCCGAGGGTTATCGTGCCCAGGTGGTGAACCAAGCTGAAGGCGAAGCCAGCCGATTTACCGCCGTTCTGGAAGAATACGCCAAGGCTCCGGAAGTGACGCGCAAGCGTCTATACCTGGAAACCATGGAAGAGGTTCTCAGCCGGGTAGACAAGGTTATTCTGGATGACACTGGTGGCAACGGTCAGGGTGTTGTACCTTACCTGCCGCTGAACGAATTACGCCGGACGGAGGGCAACTGATGCGGAAAACTACATTTCTCCTGCCCCTGGTAGTGCTTGCCGTCGTTGCAGCTCTGTCGGCAATGTTCATCGTAGACGAGCGTGAAAAGGCGCTGGTTTTGCAATTTGGTCGGGTTGTTGCGGTCAAGGAAGAGCCAGGATTGGCGTTTAAGATCCCGCTGATCCAAGAAGTGGTGACTTATGACGACCGCATCCTGAGCCGTGAAGTCGGACCTCTGGAGATCACTCCGCTGGATGATCGCCGCCTAGTGGTCGACGCCTTTGCCCGCTATCGCATTGCCAATATCCGTCAGTTCCGCCAGGCGGTTGGTGCTGGTGGTATCGCCACTGCAGAAAATCGACTTGATTCGATCCTGCGGGCTGAAATCCGTGAGGTTCTGGGTTCGGTCAGCTCCAATGACATCCTGTCGTCAGATCGGGCTGTTTTGATGCTGCGGATCCGCAATAGCGCGATTACGCAGGCCCGCTCTTTGGGTCTGGAAGTGATCGATGTGCGCCTAAAGCGGACCGACCTGCCGCAGGCTAACTTGGAAGCGACTTTTGCCCGGATGAGGGCTGAGCGGGAACGTGAAGCCGCAGATGAAATCGCCCGTGGTAACGAAGCCGCGCAGCGGATTACTGCGCAGGCAGATCGTACTCAGGTCGAACTGGTGTCCGAGGCTGAACGTGAAGCTGAGATCATTCGCGGTGAGGCAGATGCCCGACGCAACGCGATCTTTGCCGAAGCTTATGGCAAGGACGTCGAGTTCTTTGAGTTCTATCGGACATTGGCCGCGTACCGCGCGTCGATGCTGGCAGGCAATTCCTCGATGGTGCTGTCACCTGACTCGGAGTTCTTCAATTATCTGAAGTCTTCGACCGGCGCCTCCAACAACTGATGGCGATGATCTTTCTGGCCCTTGGGCTGGTGTTTATAGTAGAGGGGCTGGCCTATGTGCTGGCCCCTTCGCTCGTTGAGCGGCTGTTGCAGATGATGCGGCAGCTGGGTCTGCAAGAGCGTCGGCAGGTGGGCGCCATGGCGATGGTGCTGGGGCTGATCTTGGTGTGGATTGCACATCATTTCGGGGTGTAAACCTCACACGACCCGACAACGCGTCCGCCGAAAACACTCCATGGGCGGATTTTAGCGCATCCTGCGACGAGATTGAGGATGCAGGGCATAAACTTCGGTCACTTCAATTTGAAAGTGTGCAACATTTATTGCGGCAAGCGCGGAAGTGACTACATTGTTGCCTATGCCTCCCCGGGCCGAAACGCTGGACCAGTGTTTCGACGCGCGGGAGGAGGAGAACAATGACAAGGAGTAGATCCGTGCAGCCTCAGGCAAAAGCAATTTCAATCAGCCAGGACAAGATGGCCGTTGGGCCTCGGTTGATGTGGTTGGCGTTGGTGACCACCGTGATGGTTCTGGTACAGGCAGTGCTGGCGCAGGCACGCCCCGAGAGCCTTGCCCCGCTGGCCCAGCAGATCAGCCCGGCGGTGGTTAATATCACCACAACCACTGTGATTGAGGGCCGGACAGGTGGTCCGCAGGGCGTCGTGCCCGAAGGCTCTCCGTTCGAAGATTTCTTTCGCGAGTTTCAGGACCGCAATGGTGAGGGAGATGAGAACGGCAATGGTAGCAATGGTGAAAACAGCAGACCACGCCGGTCTTCGGCGCTGGGTTCGGGTTTTGTGATTTCCGAGGATGGCTATATCGTCACCAACAACCACGTGATCGCCGGTGCCGACGAGATTGAGATCGAGTTTTTCCCCGGTGAAGGCCAGCCCATGGAGCTGTTGCCGGCCACACTGGTTGGTACGGATGAGAAAACCGATATTGCGCTGCTCAAGGTCGAGACCGAGATGCCGCTGTCGTTTGTGACCTTTGGGGACAGTGACACGGCGTTGGTTGGTGACTGGGTGGTGGCCATGGGTAACCCTCTGGGGCAGGGGTTCTCTGTCTCGGCTGGGATCGTGTCCGCACGTGGCCGCGAGTTGAGCGGCTCGTATGACGATTACATCCAGACCGATGCGGCGATCAACCGGGGCAACTCGGGCGGGCCGCTGTTCAACATGGACGGCGAAGTTATCGGCGTGAACACTGCTATCCTGTCGCCCAATGGGGGCTCGATTGGCATTGGCTTCTCAATGGCATCGAATGTGGTCAGCAGAGTTGTCGATCAGCTGAAAGAGTTTGGCGAAACCCGTCGTGGCTGGCTGGGTGTGCGGATCCAGGATGTGGATGACGACCTGGCCGAGGCCATGGGGCTTGCCACGGCCTCTGGGGCGCTGATTACCGATGTGCCGGATGGGCCTGCTAAGGACGCCGGCATGCTGGCGGGCGACGTGATCCTGACCTTTGACGGTGTCGAAGTGGAAGACACCCGTGCCTTGGTCCGTCAGGTTGGCGCCACCGAAGTCGGCAAGGCTGTGCGCGTTGTGGTGCACCGCGAAGAAGGCACCGAGACGCTGTTGGTCACTCTGGGACGGCGTGAAGATGCCGAACGTACTGCCGAGGCGGCACCAGCAGAGGATGACGCGGTTCCTGAAACAGCCGAGAAGGAGCTGTTGGGTCTGACCATTGGCACGCTGACCGAAGAGATGCGAAGTGAATTGAACGCCCCTGAAGGGTCGGACGGCGTGGTGATCCTGTCGGTAGATGAAACCTCGGAAGCCTGGGAGAAAGGCCTGCGGGGTGGCGATATCATCACCGAAGCGGGACAGCAGAAAGTTTCAGCCCTTGGTGATCTGGAGGATCGCATCGCAGAGGCCAAAGAGGCCGGGCGCAAGTCGCTGTTGCTGTTGGTCCGTCGCAATGGCCAGCCGCGGTTTGTGGCGCTGAACCTGGGCGAGTAAGCCAGCCCATTTTGCATAATTTAAAAGGCCGGGCCTATCGCCCGGCCTTTTTGTGTTTTGGGCAAAGAAAAAGAGCCATGTGCCGAGGGGCGCATGGCTCTTCTAGGGAGGGGCAGGTCAATGGGATGGAACTGGCATGACCGGCCTTGTCTGCACCGTGCACTGTTGTTGCGTTGAGTTCTGTGAACCAGTTCACAAGAACCTGAAATTCTCAAAAATTTATGCGTTAGTATTAGGGTGTTGGTCCACAGTTGAATGGAAAGGGCCGCGCCTTCCCGCGGGGAAGTTCATACGCGGCCGGGCCTATCGGGTGGGCCATTTTTTAGCAGTTTGGTCAGATCTGTTTGTGTAAAGAGGAGCAGGTTCAGGTTTATCGCCACCGCCCACAAAGTCAGATCAGCTCGGGCTCGGCCAATCCTTGTAAAGCGACGCGATCGAGAATAACCACCCCACCTCGATTGATTTCGATCACGCCACCACGTTTCCAGGCGGCCAGAGTTTTGGACACAGCCTCGCGGGTGGCGCCGATGAACTCGGCCAATTCTGATTGCGAGAGCGACAACTTGCCGTCGCCGGTTTCCGGGGTCAGGTGCAACAGTTTTCGCGCCAGCCGGACGGGCATCGCCAGAAAGACCTGCTCGTTAAATTGATTGCCCATCCAGCGCATGCGGTGACCGGCCAGCCGCAACAGATCTCCAGCCAGTTCGGGGTGGCGCAGGATCTGTGCCAGTACATCGCGATTGCGCAATCGCAGCACCCGGCTGGGTTCCATCGCGGTGGCGGTTGCGGTGCGTTCGCCGGGATCAAACAGGGCGATCTCGCCAAACACAGCCCCGGTTCGCATGATGTCGAGCGACAGCTTGCGCCCGGCAGCAGACAGGATCGAGAATTCCAGCGCCCCACCGGTGATGGCAAACAGCGCATCACCTGCGTCTCCTTGTTCGAACAAGACCTCGCCCGGAGCCAGCCGGACCTCGGTGGCCTGGCTCTCCAGCATTTGTTTCAATCCCTCAGAGATCCCCGAGAGGAAACCGGTTTGTGGCAGATGGTCGCGTGGCATTCCTCGTCTCCAGTCCGTGTCAGCAGCGTGGGCCCCTGACGAAATAAGTACACTTTCCGAGTGCTGATCAGTCTTCAATTGCAACAAGACCCAGTTGCCGGGCCGCCGCCAGTGACAAAAGGCCGCTGTCGAGCCCCTGAGGCTTTTGATAGTGGCGCACTGCAGTCTGGGTGGCGCGGTCCATTTCACCATTGGCAGAGCCGCGATACAGGCCACGGGCCGCGAGCGCCCGCTGCACCGAAGCGATAAATTCTGGGGTCAGGTCACTGTCACAGGGGGTCTCGAACCAGGTTTTGTGGCGCGGCCGGACGATGTCCTGACGGGTTTCGGTTTTGAACACTGCTGGCTGGGTGACGGTGCCATCAGCCAGCACCTCGGCGGGTTGCAGCATCACCTGATGGGTGACGGTTTCAATGATGGCCGGGGTTACGTATTTGCCCCAGCAAGTGTCTGGCGCTGCCCCCGGAGGTGCATCCCGTTCGGCACGGGTGACAACCTCGCGGTTGGCGTCCGGCGGAATGCAGGCGCTCAGACTGCCCAGCAGCAGGGCAGCCAGGAGAAGGGGACGTTGCAAAGTCATGCTCGTAAGCCTCTGGTGGCGGGTATGCCGGGCGGTTCGGCGCAGGTTACCCCAGATCTGCCAGCGGCGCAAAGGCGTCTTCGTCCTGGCGTCCCTGTTCGGTCAGCAACAGGTCCAGCATCGGCGAGATATCCTCGATCTGTTCGGCGATCACATGGCTGACAGAGTGTGCCCGTTGCAATCGGCCGGTCACCCGCAACAACCGCCCTGCGATCACCGCACGGCGGAATGTCTCGTAGACTTTGCGCCAGACGATGATGTTGACGATGCCGGTTTCATCCTCGAGCGTCAGGAAAATCACCCCCTTGGCGGTGCCGGGGC
>MAAY01000027.1 GCA_002162795.1 Rhodobacterales bacterium 56_14_T64 | reverse complement strand
CAGATGCGGTGGGATCGACACAAACATATGCACGTGGTCAGTTGATAGGACGCCCTTGATGATCTGCACGCCCATCTCAGCGCAGGTCTGGCGGATGATTTTGCGCAACCTTTCTCGCATTTCACCACGGAGCACTTTGTAGCGGTATTTGGTTATCCAAACGACGTGAAACCGATGGTAGAATTTGGTATGGTTACCGGTACAATAGGTCATTTGATCAATGAAAAAGCTCCAGTTCAGGTGTGCCAAGAGCCAATATTTCGTTTCGCCTATTCCAAATAGGGCATGAAGGAAGACCTCTGGTGGTACCTGCTAGAACACCGCCGTAAGCGTCGGCCACGCAAAAGTAGGTTAGCAAAGAAACCCAAGATCAACCCTGATCTTGGCATCGCAAATCGTCCTGAAATCATAGATGATCGCATCCAGTTCGGACTTTGGAAGAGCAATTTAGTGCTGTTCCGCCAGAAGTTTGGCAAGGTTAACGTGACATCGTTGGTCTAGCGCGTCAGTCGCTTTACGGTACTGCTGGTGAACGAGAACAAAACAACGTTCTTTGTCATGGGAAAACTTGCGAAGATCATACGCACCCTGCCCCTCACGGGCAGACCACCCGCTGCAGTCAATTAGCTGAGAAATGAAACAACCCAACGCGACCAACAAGTGCATAAAGTAGTTTAAGTCAGCCCAGATCCTGTCCAACAAATGGGGAGTAGCTCACTTCCGCATTTCAGGGGAGGAGCTATGGATCGAGGCTCCATTCTGGCGGTTGGATGGGATATGACGACCAGTTACTTTTCATCCGGTCCCAATTCGTGGCCGTCACATAAACGGCGCCACGATGGAAAATGGCGTCATTTTCCGTTACGATTACCAGTTCTTCGCCTGAAATCGCATCCTGAATGACTGTGCCGTTTTTTACAATGTTGACTTCTGTGGTACTAAATGGGGTCATTTTGTCATCGACCTTATTGGAAACGGGTCATTTTTCTAAGCGATGACTGGTGCCATTGGGGCGGCGGCGAGGCTCACATGAGTGGCCATGTCAAAATCGGTTCCCACATTCTGCAGGTATAGCACCGCCACACCATCCGCCTGGATTTCGACATCGATTGCACCACCAGAAACTGCCGTAGAACTCATTGTCAGCTCAGGTTCAGAACCGGTTTCATCATAGCGATAGACGATCATGTCTTCGCTGGTATCGAAATCGGTAACAGTTGCGGCATATCCGCTCGTCGACCAGTCACCAGCGACAAATTCATCTGCACCGTCACCGCCGGTGAGAACGTCAAACGCTCCGCCGATCAACGTATCCTCACCCTCTCCACCGTCGAGCTCGTCACCGATATAGTCGTCGACGATTGCGCTATGTTCATCGCCTAGACTGGTGGTCGATTGGTCGGAATTGAAATTATCAAGCCACTCCTCCAAGAGATCGTCATCAATATCGAGTGACGCGCCGTTCAGCAGGTCAATACCGCTACCGCCATTGAGAGTGTCAGCGCCATTTCCGCCGTGCAGCCCATCATTACCCGATCCACCACTCAAAATGTCGTCGTTTGACTCACCTTGCAAGAAATCATTCCCGGCTCCTCCCATCAGCAGGTCATTGCCGTACCCGCCTTGAAGCACGTCCAGACCGGCTCCCCCGTCCAGACTGTCGTTGCCGTCCTCTCCATCCAAACCATCGCTGCCAGCCCCCCCGGTTAGGGTATCATCCCCACCACCACCATACAGGGTGTCGTTTCCTTCGCCTCCGTCAACGTAGTCGTTTTCAAAGAGGCCAAAAAAGGAATCATCGATTTCGGATCCGCTTTCGTTGGGTTCGCCTTCAGTTTCAGTGTCTTCGACGATCTCGTCATCATCCGACATAGATACCATCGCGCCAATGGCGAACGTCATTCCTATTGCAGCAAGTAGAAGCATTGGAGAACCTCTCACATTAAGTCAAAGTTGACCTAATTCTGCCTTGTGCGTTCAATTGATCAATGCCTTCGTTCACCTAAGTTGGCCACTTTTGTTCGCGAACTTCTAACAATATGAAGATTGTTCCAGCATTGGTTCTCAGATAGCAAAAGTGGCTTCCAAAGGCGCATTGCGCACGTGGAAAACAATACGGCCAGCTAGTCCCAAACCGTTGTGAACTATTCCCCAATCGTTGAACAGGATTTGGCGTGACTTAAGCCATTTTCTCCAACTGCTGATCGGGTTGCCGGCCGCTATCCACTGGCTGGATGGGTCAGAATGCAGATAACGGCCTTCCCAATACGTGATAGTTCCAATAGATGTGGACTCATTACTTCGATAGGTGGAATAATGGACCGGATTCTTCAGATGGAAGTCTTTGCTGCTATCAATGACGGTGGTAGTTTCGTTCAGGCAGCACATCGCCTCAGAATGTCACCGCCAGCAGTAACCCGCTCGATGAACGCGCTTGAAGATCGGCTGGGCGTGCAGCTTTTAACCCGATCCACGCGGCAACTCTCTCTGACCGATGCTGGCGTCAGATTTCTGGAATCTGCCCGCCGACTGTTGTCAGAAATTGAAGACGCCGAAAAACAAGCGGTTGGCGAGATTGGGCTTGCGCAAGGCCATTTGACAATCTCCGCATCAGTGACGTTTAGCCGATTGATCGCCGCACCAGTCACGCGAGCGTTTGTCGCGGCGCATCCGAAGATTTCTGTGTCTCTGATCGGTCTGGACCGCGTGGCAAACCTCGTGGAGGAAGGAATTGATATTGCGATCAGAATTGGAAACCTTCCTGATTCAAACTTGATTGCCAAGTGTATCGGAAGCGTTCGCCAAATGCTTGTTGCCAGTCCCGACTATCTGCAGCACCGGGGCCTACTCGCTGAACCTGCCGATTTGAAACGGCACTCCATCATCGGATTTACCGGCACCATGAACAGTCACAACTGGCACTACAAGTCTGAAAAGGCACGAGGACATGTGGTACTGCACCCACGGTTCGAAGTGAACGATGCTTCAATAGCACTTGCTGCGGCAGTGGCAGGTGAAGGCTTAACGATGGCGCTATCCTACATGGTAGCAGATCACGTGCGCGCAGGTGAACTGGTGCCGGTGCTACTGGATTATCTACCACCATCGGAGCCAGTTCATATTGTTTACCCACGAAGCAAGCTTGTCGCACCCAAAGTGCAAGCATACCTCGATTTTTCAGCCGATCGGCTAGGAGTAGCTATTGGCGAAACTGAGCTGGCGATGACTTAAAGACGTGGAAGTTCGTTTGCCGTAAGTTGCTCTACGATCCACGGATGGCGCTGTCTGTGGGGCCGGTCATCGGTGTATAGCGAAGCATTTCCTTCATTGCATGACGGCAGTGCGGGGCGGTTTCAACGGGTCCAGGCGGTTGGCTCTTCCGATAAAAGTGGGCTCTTAATGCTCGAAGTTCTCACCACGACAGAATTCGAGAACCACATGGCGCTTCAATCGGTTCACCCCATCTTCATCCCGGTTGAAATGCTTGGAGAGCCGGGCCCACACAATGATCTCGCGCCCGAACCAGAAGGAGGGCTGAGGCCGGGAGATAAAATGGTTCAAATAGCGCCTCTCCATTTCACCGAAGAGCAAAGCAAAACGAATGAAGAAAGCCACCAAGGACTGTTTCGGCACAGCTACGAAGTGATAACTGCGGCCCAAGTCACTCCGTCACACCACGAAAATGCCCTCGCACATTAGATTGAGATCTAATTTCAGTCACGAGAAACATCCTGGGACTGGTCTTGTCCCGATATAGTTCCGGTCTCTTTCGAGCGATATTCGCAATGAAGGAGACAAGATATGGCACAGAGATAAAGCCGCGAGTTTCGACGTGATGCAGTTCGCCTAGCGGCGACCGCCGCGCTGACCACTGACCAAAGCATGTACCTGAAGGACCTCAGCCGAAAGCCACGGCAGAAAGCTCAACGGACAGAAATCGAACCCGCGGCACCGCTTTGGCGGAGCAATTTTTCTGAGAAAAATCACTTGGGTCACACAGTCCCGTTTCCGAAATCCTTACCCTAGCGATGAGACCTTTCGATATCTCTTCGCGCTCCAACAGCGTCAACGCCAGCCTGTGCAGAAAAGCGGCACCACTTCAATCAGGATCATCTACCGTTCAACGCGTCCAGAATATTATCCATCAACTCGATCTTTTCTTCATTTGTCATAGTGCGCTGCCCGGCTGGCTTGCTCTCAGCAATCTCCTCAAACAACTCAACGCGCTCTTCATCGGACAGTTTACCATAGTGCGTCTCAGTAATTTTTTCACTCTCATGCCCCATGTTCTCTGACCATGCTTTACGTTGCGGCTGCGTCAATGGACGGCGGTCCCGCTCCGCAGCTAGCGTATCTTTGACGGAGTGCGGATTATATTTGACGACAGAATTCCGACACGCTGACGCAAAGGCTTTTGTAACAGCGTCTTTGGACGTCATTGGCTCTACTGGATCCCTCTCAAGTAGTTTGAGGTCCTTTCTGGACTTGAGCGACGGAAAACTTGGGAAAAGCGCGTCTTGACCTCTAAGCCCGGCTTTGGTTATGATCTCCACCCAGTCATTCACCGCCTCAATGAAGCTCTCGGAGATCGGAAACCAATTGATCCTCAAACTCTTGCCGTTCTTAGTTCTCGAAGCCGTCGCATCCTGTATGATCTGCCTGTTTTCTGTATCAAAATGACACACACGCAACGACGTGATTGTGTCAGCCCGTAGCGCGCCTAGGAAAGCAATCGCAAACATCGCCCGCGCTCGCTTGTCAGCAGTCGTCACACAGGCCATGCCCGTCAAAAATCCACCGGCCTCTTCAATCGACAGATAAGCCTTGTCGGTTTTTGGCATTGCCTTGGCATAGATCGCCTTGGGCATCTTCATGTAACCTGGCAGGTCCTTCGGCAGTCGCTTGTATCCATCCTGCACAATCAACCACTCCAGAAACGCCATGATGTGCGACGCTTGATGCGATACTGTTGATCTGGATTTTTGCCCGTCACCGCGCGCCGCAAGAGCGTCCTTGAGCGCACTCCGGACCACGTCGACATCCCGGATCGTGAGATGATCGAAGGACTTGCCTGCCAGCACATCCTCCATGAATCGAATGGCCGCGAGATGCTGATCGATCGTCTGCTCGGCGAGATAGCCTGCGTGGAACTGCCAGTTGAAAAGGATGCGGTCATTTGCACCGCCCCAGTCATGGCCATCCTTTTCTTCGGAACTCCAAATACCACCGAGGTCCGTCCTCTTTCCTTCGCGTAGCGAGTCCACGGTGGTATTTGGATCATGCAACTGCTCAAAAACCTCTAAATCAGCTTGAGAAATGAACTTTCTGACATGACATCCACACTCCGAACAGCGTGCCATTCCCATCAGAGCGCCATTCTTAGTGCGCAGTTCCTCCAGTGAAGAGACGTCCGGAAACACCGCAGATTTACAACCCGTGCATTTGAATTCCCCAGGTCTGAGCTTGGTCTTCGCCCGTTCTTGTCGCGCCCTATGGAAATCCATGACACACCCGCCCCGGAACAGATATGGTCGCTTGTCATCAGATGGCCGCAGGCCCGTTTTCACCCAGTTGGAGATAGTGTTTGCAGACACTGAGTAGACCTGCTGCAGATCCTGCCCTGAATAGACGCGGTTCTTTTTGAGCTTTTTTCCAGTATATGACCGGCTCATTGCGCACCACTAATCTCGCAGCACCCAGTGCCTTCGCGACAAAGGGATGCCTTCAGGTAGGGCATCAGCCTACTCGCCCCTGCTCGGATCTACCCGGTTTGACTCAACCCAGTCGTTTAAGTCCGAACCGCGATAGATCACTTTACGCCCCAGTTTGTAGTAGGTGGGGCCACGGCTTTTGTGCCGCCATTGGCCAAGCTTTTCGCGGTCCCCAAGGATGTCGAGCTCTGGATCCCCCAAGAGGTAGTTACGATTGTTTTCAAAGAGGTTGGGCACGGTTCGCGCTCCTTTCGTTGCGTTGATTTGCAACGAATGAATTGCGCCAATCGATATAGGAAAATAGTATCCGATCTCAAAATCGGATAGGTTAAACTGCTGATATATAACAAAAAGAAATTTGATCGTCCGAAGAGACATATGGTTTTGATGTCTTCTTGGGGCAATTTTGGCTTAGACCTCGGCGGATTCGTTCCGCCACCTGCAGCACATTCAATCCCTGATTTGGATTCTCTTCGCAGTAATCAATGGCCATGCCCAAATGAACGACGCCACGGTATGTAACCCAAGTTTTGCTCACAACATCTTTGTCCCGAGCCCCGTGAATACCCTCATCTCTGGCTATTTTTCTTACACGCTCTAAAATTCCACCAGCAACATAAAGCCCTGTGAAGTCCTGCTCCTGAATAGAATGCCAAATCAATTTTCCAACATACTCTGCGACATTGAGTTTGCGTTCGTTTTTCCCGTCGTAGCGCTTTGAAATCTCAGAGTACTCATGTGCCGCTTCATATCTTTCAACCGAGGTTTCTGCCACCCAGCGTACAAACTTGTCATTTTTTGCTTTTCCCTTCGTTTTACCTGCTCCAAAAGGGAAGTTGCTCAGGCCTAGAGACACCACTTCATGCCGCATGACATCAATCGCACGCATCCTTGCTTCATGAGTGTCTTCGCTGAGCGCCACTCGGAAAAGCCCCAGGCAGCAAAGTTCCGGTTCATTGATGTGGATCTTTTTCATACAGATCACCCTAATTGCGCCGAGATGTGACGAACTGCGACCACATGCACATTAGCTCGCGGCGCTTCTCCAAGAGGTCAGAGCGCGCATAGGCCCGCTCGACATCGGATCCGACGGTGTGGGCCAGGCTTTTCTCGGCCACTTCGCGGGGGGCGTTGGCCTCCTCTGCAGCCCAATCGCGGAACGTGGAGCGGAACCCATGCACAGTAACGCCTTCCACATTCATGCGGCGCAGCAACATTAGCATCGACATGTTCGACATCGGATGATGGCGCTTCTGGCCCTCGAAAACGTACTTGGAACCCATTGCCTCCAGCGGTTCAATAATGGCCAGCATCTCATCGGTCAGCGGAACGCGGTGCTCTTCGCCGGATTTCATGCGCTCCGCTGGACAGGTCCATAGCCGAATTTCTAGATCCAGCTCCTCCCAGCGCAAGCCAAGCGCTTCGCCCGTCCTTGCCCCGGTCAGGCAAGTAAACATCAAAGCTTTTGCCGACATCGACTTTTTGGCTTTGAGATCCGCGTAGAAAGCAGGCACATCCTGCCAACGCATTGCCATATGATGCCTGGGTTTGGCTTTCACCTTGGGCAGCACTTGGGCATCCTTAATTGCCGTCACCGGGTTCTCCCTGGATCGGAAGCCTTTCGATTTGGCCACATCCAGCACGATCTTGATGCGTTGAGACAATCGTCGGGCCGTTTCGTGTTTTTGCGTCCAAATCGGCGCAAGACACATCATCACTTCTGGCTGATCAATTCTGTCAATGGGCATTCGGCCAATCTTGGGAAAGGCATAGTCGCGAAGCGTATTGATCCATTGCGCGCCGTGTTTGGCGTTCTTCCACGTTGGCATGCGATCAATATGGACCTGCTGCGCCACCTCCTCAAATGTCGGCATCTCTTGACGGACATTGAAACGCGGGTTCAGCCCCTGCTTGGCCATGCGCCGATACTCAAGTGCGCGCTCTCGTGCTTGGTTCAGCGTGACGATGTCGGCACCGCCCAAACCAAAGTCTGCCCTCAACGGAGCGCCTTTCTTGTTCTTCTGACCTTTGACAACCACCCGCACGATCCACCGCCGCGCGCCTGATGGGTCAACCACCAGACAAAGGCCGTTGCCATCGCCATGCCGCCCAGCGCTGAGATTCTCAACCAGTTTTTTAGTCAGTTTGCCTGAAAGAGTCATACCTAAAATACCACATTCTATACCACTCAAGGAACGAATATAGAGCCCGCCGAAAGAAACTCAACACAAACCAAAAACTCGACTAAGGATAAGAATATAAATGGAAAAGGTCGCTCAAAGCGGCCCATTCAAACCAAACAAAATTGTAAGGTGGCGGACAGACAGGGATTCGAACCCTGGAGACGGTCTCCCGCCTACACACTTTCCAGGCGTGCGCCTTCGACCACTCGGCCACCTGTCCATTGCGCGGTATTTGACCGATACGCGCATGGAATGCAAGAGAGAACCTGGAGAAAAGATCTCTCAGCACTCGATTATTTTAATCGTCTAAATGCAGATACACCCGACGGTTCAACTTGCCCTTCTTTTCCACTTTGCCAATGCGAATTTTGCCGATTTCTCCGGTGCGTTTCACATGGGTGCCACCACAGGGTTGCAGGTCAACCTGAGCGTCTCCAGAGCCAATGCGCACGAGGCGCACCCTGCCCGCCCCACGCGGTGGAGAAACCGACATGGTTTTGACCAGCTGTGGATTAGCGTCCAGTTCGGCCTCGGTGATCCACTCTTCGGTAACCGGAAGATCGAGGTCGATCAGCGCCTGCAATTGGGCCTGCAGTGCTACCATGTCTGCCGGAGCCTCGGGCATATTGAAATCCAACCGCCCCTTTTCAGCACCGATGGATCCGCCGCTGACCGGTAGCGGAACAACGACCGACAACAAATGCAGCGCTGTGTGAACCCGCATATAGCCATATCGACGTGCCCAATCGAGCTCTTGGGTGACTTCGACCCCGACAGATGGCAAGGATTGGTCTTCGGCGGGCATTAGCACAATGGCCCCTTCGTCGCCTTTGATCGCGGTTGAAATGACGCAAGTCCCGGTGTCCCAACTCAGCGAGCCGCCGTCGCCTGGCTGTCCCCCTCCGGTGGCGTAGAACAGGGAGGCGTCAAGCACCACGCCACCTTGCCCTGTATGGGCCAGAACCTTGCAACTGCTCGTGCGCAGATAGGCATCATCCTGGTACATAAGCTTAGTGGTCATTGTCGCTCTCCGGGTCATCCAGATCGCTGGCGTCTGGTTTATCAAATCTTTGAGTTGGTGCGGATTGTTGCGCAGCAGTCTTGCCGGTGCTCAGAGCCTCGGGGTTGCGGATCCAGATGTCGCGCTGTGCAAATGGAATTTCGATGTCTTCTTCGGTAAAGCGACGAGATATTTCGAAATTCATATCTGAACGCACCGATAGCACCCAGTTCACATCGCGCAGGATGGCGCGGATTTCAAAATCCAAACTGTCGGCGCCAAATCCCTGAAACACCACGCTGGGGGATGGGTTCAACAGCACCATTGGGTGCGCCTTGGCGATCTCTAGCAGGATGGCCTGAATGCGCCGTGGATCATTGCCGTAAGCCACACCAACCGGGACGATAACCCGTCCCGTGGTGTTGCCACGGGTGTAATTGGTGACGGTGCCGGTAATCAGGTCCGAGTTTGGCACAATCACATCGGTGCGATCAAAGGTCTCTATCCGGGTGGACCGCACCGAGATATCACGCACGTAACCCATCATGCCGCCCACTTCGATCCAGTCGCCTTTTGAGATCGGCCGTTCAACCAGCAGGATGATGCCTGAGACAAAGTTCGACACTATGGTCTGCAGGCCAAAACCAATGCCTACAGACAATGCGCCTGCAACAATAGCCAGCGACGACAGGTCCAACCCGGCCCAGGAAATAGCCACCACGGCAGCCAGAAAAATGCCCAAATAACCGACACCCGAGACAATGGCGTTCTGCCCCCCCGGGTCCAGACTGGTCTTAGGCAACAGTGAGGTGCGCAGGCTGCTTTGCAACAACCGAGTTGCCGCATAACCTGCGGCAAAGACCAAGGCAAACAACAGAAACGAGCTGGGAGAAATTCTGGTGTCGCCAAGTTGAAAGCCGTCCAGAAACCTAGACCACAACTCGGTCAAGTCGGCGGTCCTCGCGCCCCAGATCAGCGCCAGCAGTGGCAGCGACACCAACGCTAGGACAAAGCCGACCAATACTGAAAACAGTGAGTCCTGCGCCGCCTCGGGATTACCGGTGATCAGCGCGTAAATGCCGCCGATGAACCGCTGCATGATCAGGATAGCTGACATTACAAACAGAGTTATGGCCACTGGATAGATAATCGCTTCGGCGGCCTGGATGTAGCCTAATGCGGCCAGTGCCGGGGCGAGTACCCCAAGCATATAAGCACCACGCCGCACGCCGCGAACCAGTTTATTGGCGCCAACTGTAACGCCGGTTTCGCCGCTTTGGGCCGCTTCCTGAGCACGTTTCAGGCCGATGCGTTGTAACCTGACCAGCAGCAATGCTGTGATCAAGATAATTGGAAACGCCACCACCGAACGGGTGATGTCAGAGAGATATTCCACCTGTTCAATCAGGCCAACCAGGTCGCGCAAAACCAGCATAACGGCGACTAGTTCGATCAGCAGACGTAATTCCGCCCGACGTGCCTGTTGCACCGGCACCAATACATCTTGGTTGGGCGATGCAAACAATTGCTGCCCCAGCCAATTAAACGCCAGCAAAATGGCCGCCCATCCCGGAACCGAGTCTAATAGCAACGAGCCGCGCACGCCCAGAATCCCGGCAACCGAAATCGCCTGCACCAGTAAGGTCACCCCCAGAAATGGCAATATCGCCTGTACCAGCGAAACCACGAAGCTCCACACGCCAGTGTCCCGGATACCAAATTTGCGCAAGTAGTCGCCAACACGTCTGGCCCAAATCCAGCCACGCAGCACCAGCATTCCACCTGCAACAATCAGGCCCAGGATGAGCGGCAGGTTGTTCTGCAGATTTTCCCGCGTGGTGTCGCTTTGCACCTGCAACAGGGTCTCGTTCCACAATGCAGTGGCTGCCCCTGATATCTCGCGCATCGCCTCGGGCCAATGCTCGGGGTTCAACGGAGACGGTCCTCGCTTCATCCAAGCCTTGGTTTGACGCTTGCGAATGATACGATCGATTTCGGTAATCAAACCGTTCGCACGATTGTGGGCCTCTTCCGAGACAACCCTCGGTACCCGCAACGCATTCAACTGGTCGTTCAGCGACGCCCGTAGGGCCGCAAGATCATTGTCTTCGATTTCACCGTCTTGTGGCGCAGGGCCAAGCGCACTGAGTTGCGAGTTAAGCGTCAGAATGCGGTCCGCGTTGTCATCGCGTGCATTGGCAAACACTTCCCGGTAGCCAGCAATCTCGTGACGCAGCACCTCTAGCGAGGTCGAGGACGCACGATCGGCATCAATGACCAGCTCTGCCCGCTCTGCGGTCTTGAGCCAGCCCTGATAGTAATCCCGCTCGGTTGCGGACAACTGCGCCTCAGCTCCTCCGGTCACCAATACTGCAATACAAAGTGCTGCAAGAAAGAACCGGAGGAGCTGTATCATTTGGTTCATACTTCTTCGAACACGCCCGGGATTGACGCCGGGATATGGGTCATCCAATCCGGAACTGGCAGGCCTTTTTCACGCAGGAACTCTGGGTTGAACAGTTTTGACTGATAGCGGGTGCCATAATCGGCCAGAATGGTCACGATGGTGTGGCCCTTGCCCAGATCCTTGGCCATACGCACGGCACCAGCGATATTGATCCCCGAAGAACCGCCCAGTACCAGACCTTCGTCGTGCAGCAAATCAAAAATATAAGGCACGGCCTCACCGTCTGGCACCTGGTACGAATAGTCAGGCGTAAAGCCTTCCAGGTTCTTGGTAATCCGCACCTGGCCGATGCCCTCGGCAATCGAGCTGCCTTCCATCACCATCTCGCCGGTGGTGTAATAGGAAAACAGCCCTGCCCCCATCGGGTCAGCAAGGCCAATTTTCACGCCCTTGGGCTGCAGAACATCAGCCACACCTGCCAGAGTGCCGCCAGATCCAACGGCACAGACAAAGCCGTCGACATTGCCATCGGTCTGATCCCAGATCTCGGGGCCGGTGGTTTCCGCATGGGCCAGTCGGTTGGCGACGTTGTCAAACTGGTTGGCCCAGATCGCGCCATTGGGCTCTGTCTTGGCCAATTCCTTTGCTAGCCGCTCGGAATAGCGCACAAAGTTGTTGGGGTTGCGATAAGGCGCTGCGGGCACCTGCACCAGTTGGGCACCAGCCAGACGCAGCATGTCCTTTTTCTCTTCGGACTGGGTTTCCGGGATCACGATCACCGTCTTGAATCCCATCGAAGCGCCGACCAACGCCAGGCCAATGCCAGTGTTACCGGCCGTGCCCTCGACAATGGTGCCACCGGGTTTCAAATCCCCACGGGCGATAGCATCCTTGATGATATACAGTGCCGCACGGTCCTTGACCGATTGGCCTGGGTTCATGAACTCCGCCTTACCCAGAATTTCACAGCCGGTCTCGTCGCTAACGCGGTTCAAACGGATAAGTGGAGTGTGGCCGATGGCGTCGGCCAGATCACGTGCGATGCGCATGGTTTCCCTTTCGATCAATTCCCTCAGATGTAACCAAGGCTTGAGGTGATCTCAAGGACAGAAGGCTCCTGATTATTCTAGACGCAACCGCGCACGATGGCGCGCCAGCCAAAGCGCCGCCGTGACCAATGGCATGTCAAGGTAAGATTGCGCATCCACTTCGCCCATCAGCTCGTCGAAGCTGATGATTTTGCTACGAATATCCTCGCCTTCCGACGCCAATCCACCGCCTGTTTCCCGCGAGGTCAAATCGCAGGTTCCCACATAGATGTGAATGATCTCGCCCGATGAGCCACTGGACGGATAAGCTTGCGCCACTGGCTCTAAGGTTGTCAGCGACACTCCGGCCTCTTCCATCGCCTCACGATGGGCGGCTTGCTCGGGTGTCTCGCCTGGATCAATCATTCCTGCCACCGGCTCCCACATCCAGGGTCGCTGTTCACCGGCAACAAATGTGGCAGCACGAAACTGCTCAATCAACAGCACTTCATCGCGAATCGGATCATATGGAAGAACCACGGCAGCACGACCGACCAGAGCCACTCCGCGGTTCAGCACTGGGCTCATGGTACCGTCGTAACGGCGAAACTGCAGGTCCACTTCCTGCATCGAAAAGAAGTTGAGATGTGCGTGTTTGTGTTTGTGCACCACGACATCCTTGCTCAGATCGTGGTCCAGATCCCCTGGCCGTGCCTGTGCCGCCAGCCAGGCCGCCGCCCGCGTTCGCACCGAAGGGAAACATTTGGCAACCTCCGCCGCGCTCATCCGCCCTTGATAGGCCATCACTTCTTGCGCGGCACGCAGCGTCAAGGCCCCCCAGTTTGATATCCAATCCTGTAAATCCCATTCGCCACCGGTTTGCCACAACCCTGGCTCAGGGAAATAAACAGATACTTTGGCGTCTTGGCCGCCCGGCACTTGCACGACGACATCTTTCAGGTCGTAGTCAAACCCGCCTTCGTAATAGTTCAACGCGGCGATATCCTGCTCTGACAAACCGCGTACCAGCAAACCCTGCGCGACATGCCCAATCCGTTGCTCAATAGCCGGGAATATCTGAGCATCCACCGCAAACACGCCATGCCCGGCAAGCTCGGCATCCGACACGTCTAGTGTCGCACTTGCCCGACCCAGAACCAGTTCCAGCAGCGCAACATAGCGCAACGTACCGTAGAAAAATAGATCAACCAAATCTTGTAACCTTATTATTTTACGTTGAAATCAGCGCCAGTGGCGCGAAGCTTTTTCGGTCACCAGACCTGAAACCAGCGCGCCGACTAGCAAGGTCACAATCACCACTGGAACAAATATGACAATGGCATAATCTAGCCCGATGGTGAAAATCGCCGACAGGGCCTCGAACGGGCCATCATAACGATTGCGCATGGCTAAGCGAAACATCTCGTAGGTGCCTTGGATAAACAGCCCCCAAAACAACATAACGGCGACCCCACCAATTCCGTTATTGATTGCTGGAACAAAACCACGTCCGGCACGCTTGCCCATAACAACCCAACCGATAATCAGGCCAATCGCGATATTTATCACGGTAAAATAGCCAAAATCCGTGCCCTCTGGCATCAGCGGCATGATCTCGCCCGACAGGATAAAGGCAAGCAGTGCAAGGCACAGGGCGGCAGTCAATCGAGCTCCGGTGGGCATATAAACAAGATCCGTCTAGCGGTGAGAAATGGTAATCTGCGTTACGTCGCAGGTTCCTGTTTTAAAGGCTGCAGCGCAAGAGGTTAGATAAAAATTCCACATTTTGCGAAATCTCTCGTCAAATCCCATGCCAGTAATCTGGTCCCAGCGCCCATTGAACGTCTGATACCACCGCCGCAGAGTTTGTTCATAGCTTTCGCCAAACTCGATTGACTGCACCACGGCCAGCCCAGCCTGATTTATCTGTTGATGCAATACCAATGGAGAGGGTAACATGCCGCCGGGGAAGATGTATTTTTGAATAAACCCAATACCTTGACGATAGACATCCCAACGTCTGTCGGCAACTGTGATAATCTGCAACGTCGCCCTGCCACCTGGTTTCAACCGATCATGCAAGGCTTTGAAATACGCGGGCCAGTACTGCTCTCCCACAGCCTCAAACATCTCGATCGAGGCAATGCCATCAAACCGCCCGTCACAATCGCGGTAGTCCTGCATTCTAAGCTCGACCATTTCAGTTAACCCTGCGTTTTCAATCCGTTCCTGGGCGAAGTCGAGCTGCTCTTGGCTGATGGTCAACCCTGTCACCCGCAGCCCGCGTACCTTTGCGGCATATTCGGCAAAGCCACCCCAACCACAGCCGATCTCCAAGATGTGATCGCCGGGTTTAACCCCCATCTGGTTGATCAACGAGTCGTATTTGACATGTTGCGCCTGTTCCAGGCTTTCTTGTCCGGTGGCGAATAATGCACTGGAATAGGTCATCGTATCGTCCAGCCAGATCCTATAAAAGTCATTGCCAAGATCATAGTGGTAAGAGATGTTTTTGCGTGCCTGCTTGCGGTTGTTGCGATGCAGCCAGAACCGCAGTTTTTCATATCCGCGAACCAGCTTCATCCCCGGAAAATTGTCGTACAGCGTATCCGAACCCATATGCACCAAATCCATAAAGGCCTGCAGATCCGAACTGCTCCACCAATCCTCCAGATAGGCATCAGAAAACCCTAATTCACCTTCGCGGATCAATCGGGAAAAGACATCCCGGTGATGGATGTGCAAATCAGCCACTGGCCCCGGCAACCTGCCTTTGGCCAGAAATACCCGGCCATCCGGCAGGTGGATCTCCAGCTGACCTGCCTCGATTTTACGCACCTTATCAAAGACACGGGCAAAATATCGCGGCAGGTCTTTTTGGCCTTCGGTGGATGTGAATGTCATTCTCTTCCCCCTATAGATGTAGGGAAAAGTTAGAGTGGGATGGCAATTCTGGCAAGATTTCTGTGCTCTTGCACAAATCCCACCCCACAATCAGGCCCTACGTCAGAGCAGCTCATCAAGCGCTTGGATCAGCTTTTTCACTTCATTCTCAGCTGTGTAGTGCGTGAAGCTAAGGCGCAGAACCCCAACCGCGGGATCAATCCCCATAGCCTCCAGGGCACGCACAGCATAGAAATCACCGCCTCCTGCCATGATCCCTTTCTCAGCTAACTTTGCTGCGACAGGTTCGGCCGGCACGTTGAGTTGCAGGGCAACAGTAGGTGCACGCACCCTTGCATCATCGGGGCCAATCAGCCGCAGATCATTGCGATCCTTGAGCGCATCCAGCAGTGGCTGCAGCAGCTTCACCTCATGGTCTCGCATCAAATCATGCACAAAACCCGCCCTAGCTGCGGCATCCTCAGTCGGGCCACCATGGTGGTCGCACAATAGGTCGATATAGTCTGCCATCCCAGCACTGGCCGCCATTTGAGCGTGGTCAGGTCCGGCTGGTGTAAAGCGTTTATATCCAGAGTTTGCATTGAAATAGTGCGCCTGATTGGGCAGCAACTCGGACAACGCCTTGCGGACCACCATCACGCCCTGATGTGGGCCATAAGTTTTATACGCAGAGAACAGATAGATATCCGGCCCCAGCTCGCCGACATTGGGCAATCCGTGCGGCGCATAAGACACGCCATCGACACAGACAAAGGCACCAGCGGCATGGGCCATCGCGGTGATCTCGGTCACTGGGTTGATTTCACCTACCACGTTCGAGCAATGGGGAAAGCAAACAAGCCGCACCTTGTCGTCCAGCAGCTGTTCCAAATCCGCCGGATCCAAGTGCCCAGTCTGCGAATTTATCCGCCATTCGCGGATCTCAACCCCTTCGTCCGCCAACCGCCGCCAAGGCCCCGAGTTGGCCTCGTGGTCCTGATTGGTGACGATGATCGCCTCACCCTTCCCAACGAATTTGCGAAAGGCTTGCGCCAGAACATAGGTGTTCTGCGTGGTCGACGGCCCAAAGCTGAGCTCGTCTGCCTCGACCCCCATCATTGCAGCCAAACGATGCCGAGCCTCGTCCATCTCCTCGCCGCCCAATCGCGAGGCCTCGTAAGGCGCATAGGGCTGCACCTTGCGTTGCGTATAGAACCGGGTCAGCCGATCGATCACTGGCTTGCAGGTATATGACCCGCCTGCGTTCTCAAAAAATGCCTGTCCCTGCAAGCTTGGCTCGGCAAATGCAGGAAACTGCTTGCGTACAAATTCGATGTCCAACGGCATGATCTCTCCCATCCTTTTGTAAAATCAGTGACGTCGTTAACGATCTAGGTCAAGCCTGCTCGATGATGACAAAAACTGGCATCAGCTCCTGTCATTCTGATCAGGTCAAAACAAAGGACTTACAGACATGACATATTCCCCAAATAATTTCCTGGTCTGGGCCGAGTTGCCCGTCACCGACCTGCCCCGCGCTTGCGAATTTTATGGCGCCGTCACGGGTGCCACGCTGAACATTGACGAGACCGGGCCCAACCCGATAGCAATGTTCACGCCTAGCGACGACAAAAAGTCCGGCGTGGCCCTGCATCTGTATCCGGGCAAACCCGCTGGCGACGGCAGGGGACCAACCCTGCATTTGGCAGCACAAGGCACCTTGGAAGACACAATTGAGCGGGTGACCAAAGCGGGTGGAGAGGTCGTCTCACCGATCATTGAAATCCCTGTCGGGCGGTTTTTCTATGCCAAAGACCCCGATGGCAATTCAATTGGGCTGTTTGAGACTCCATCGCAATAATGAAACAGGCCCCGGATTGATCCGGGGCCTGTCATCATTTTGGTTATTTTGTTTCCGCTCAGGCGTTTACATCAACAACAACACGTCCCTTGACCTGACCTTTCAGAATGTCAGCGCCCAGTTGGGGCAGTTCACTCAAAGTGGCCGAATGGATCATTGTTTCCAGCTTATCCATTGGCAAATCCGACGCAATACGCTGCCAGGCCCGCAGACGGTTGTCATAAGGCTGCATCACGCTGTCGATGCCCAGCAGGTTCACACCGCGCAGCAAAAATGGAATAACCGTCGCCGGTAAGCCAGCACCTCCGGCTAGCCCAACAGCTGAGACGGAAGCACCGTATTTCATCTGCCCCAGGACCCGCGCTAGCATGGCACCACCAACAGCATCAACACAGCCGGCCCAGCTTTCTGCTTCCAACGGGCGCTTCACGGTCTCGTTCAATTCATCCCGCGCCACGATCTGAGTAGCCCCCAATGATGTCAGGTACTCAGCCGTTTCAGGACGCCCCGTGACACCCGCCACTTCATATCCCAGATTTGCCAGGATCGCAGTAGCGACAGACCCCACACCGCCCGCAGCGCCAGTCACCAGAACCGGACCATGCCCGGTCTTCAGACCATGATCTTCAAGCGCCATCACTGCCAACATGGCAGTAAACCCGGCGGTCCCAACGGCCATCGCCTGACGCGTATCCAGACCTTCTGGCAGCGGCACCAACCAATCCGCTTTGACATTTGCTTTCTGCGAATAGCCGCCCCAATGAGCCTCACCCACCCGCCAGCCGGTCAGAACCACTTTATCGCCAGGCTTATAACGATCATCCAGGCTGGTCTCGACTGTGCCAGCAAAATCAATGCCTGGCACATGTGGGTATTTGCGCACCAATCCACCACCCGGGCCGATACACAGGCCGTCCTTGTAGTTCACGGTCGAATACTCCACCGCAACGGTCACTTCACCCTCGGGCAACTGGTCCAGAGAAATCTGCTCAACCGCAGCCGAGGTTTTCTTGCTGTCTTCGTCTTTGTTTACAACCAATGCATTGAACATTGAGTTCTCCTTCAAATCCAAAATTTGTCGCGCACAGTCGCCGCGCGCATGCCGTCAGGCGTTTCAACTTCCAACTTGGTGCCTTCGTCCCAATGGGTCATGCGAACCAAGCCGATTGCCACATTCATTCGGAAGTCCGGCGACCAGGCAGCCGAGGACACGCGCCCAACTCGCTTGCCAGACGCGTAAAGCGGCCAATATTCGGTGCAGGCCGGGACCGGCTCCCCAGCAATCGAAATTGGTCGGATTTGCTGAACCGGCCCTTCCTTGGCCACTCGCAACAAAGCATCACGGCCGATGCACCCAATTGCTGTATGAGTATCACAGAATTTACCCAACCCACACTCGTGCGGAGTGTTGTCGTCAGTCATGTCGTTTCCGTAGCTCAGCAACCCACCTTCTATCCGTTCAATCGCATTGGGGCACCCTGCCCGCACCTCCAGATCCTCGCCTGCCTCGAACAGCTTATTCCAAAGCGGCATTCCTATTTCACCACCTTCAACATAGATCTCAAAACCACCCTGTTTTGAATATCCTGAACGGGCAATGACCAAATCACGCCCTTGAAACTGGAAAATACCAAATCGGAAGAACCGGATCTTGCGAATGCTGTTGCCAAATACCCGTTCCAACAGCTCTTCAGCTTTCGGACCTTGTATCGCCAGTGGAGAGACATCCGGTTCGTCCACCAGCACATCCAACCGCCATCCATTGGCGATGCCCTTGACCCAATACAGTAGATCACTGTCGGCAATCGAGATCCACCACCGGTCTTCCGCCAGTTTCACCGCAACCGGGTCATTCAGCATGCCGCCCGTTTCATCCACAATAGGAATGTAATAGCATTGCCCTGGCTGCATACCCCGCAAATCGCGAGGCGTCAGCATCTGCATCAAGCGTCCAGCATCCGGACCGCGCAGCTCCACCTGACGTTCACACGACACATCCCAGACCTGCACATGTTTTTTCAAGTGATGATAATCCGCCTCTACGCTTTCGAACACGGTAGGAAGCAACATGTGGTTGTAGACGGTATAGGCTTTTACGCCGGCTGCCTCGACACCTTCAGAAAAAGGGGTTCTGCGCAAACGCCTGGATGGTGAAATTAATGCCATTGTCTATCCTCCTGACAACGGGTGCCCACTTCTCCGTCAAGTGCCATTTATCTCTCCCTTCGATCAAGAATTGTGTAACATCAAACCCGCGCCAGCGATCAGTACCCACATCAGAAGAATGTGGAAAAAACTGCCGCGTCCGGGGGCAGCGTAAGCAGGTCACGCCAAATACCTTCACCGTAGGTCGCTCCGGCTGCGTGCAAATCCGTAGGCAACAACTAACCCAGTCAGCCAGAATAGGCCCAAACAGCGGCAGCCAGTGCCAACCTGCCATGGTCCTGATTTTTTTGTGCCAGAATGGCTTTCATCTCAATCTCCGGATATTGGTGTCGCGACTCAGTGCTTGCGTTTTAAATGTCAGACTTTTAAATGTCAGACAAATAAAAAATTGCAGCGCCCCCATTGTGCCGCGACGTCAGGATCCGACCATGAAGATCGACCCAAACAGCTCTGCCGACCTCTCGGCGCAGATCGCGCAGGCAATCAAGGACGCCATTGTCAGCGGAGATCTGATCGTCGACCAGCGACTGCCGTCAGAAGCCGAGCTTTCCGACCAGTTTCAGGTCTCACGACCCACCGTGCGCGAAGCCTTGAAACGATTGGCAGCGCAATCTCTGATCCGCACTCAGCGTGGCGCCACTGGCGGTGCCTTTGTCAATCGGCTCAGCTTTGAAGAGGCCTATAGCCAGCAGATCACTACCTCGACGCTGCTGCTGTCGATGAATTCGGTCAGTTTTGATACTGCTTGCGAGGCTCGCTATGCGCTGGAGCGCGCCTGTGCGCCGCTGTCAGCCCTGCGTCGCACCCCAGACCAGTTGGCCACCATGCGTGCCGAAATCTTTCGCCAGGCCCAACCCAGCCTGACAGACGAGGCCTTTTGTGCCTCTGACGTCGCCTTTCACCGCGCTTTGGTTGACGGCGCCGCCAACCCAGTGCTGTCGTACCAGCTGGCCGGGTCGGTAGAGGCCATGCAGCCCTTGATGAACATGATCACGTTCTCTGCCCGTTCGCGCGAAAAAATCATCTCGCTACACAGCCAGATTGCAGACGCCATCGAAGCAGGTGATGGCGAGGCTGCCACTCTGGGCCTAAAGGACTTAGAATCCGAAACCCGCAGCCTGGCCGCCAGTGTTTTTGCCGCCCGCGCCGCACAGAAGTAACCGGATCTAGCTTCCTCTGGCGAAAAATATCACGACGGAACCGGAGCTTGCACTGGTCAAAGGCTGCCCGCCGCTTATCCTTATTCAAAACACACGACCCCGGCTGAAAAAAACTTGGCAATATTTTGACGTCTGCCGCCGTTTTCCCTCTTCAAATTCGCTGCCCCAGCCCCTATATTGGTTTTGTTCCCTCGGGGACTATGGACATAAATGCGCTCGTCATAAGCGGATCGGACCCGGGGGCGGTACCCGGCGTCTCCACCAAACATCCTTCATTTGGGGATCATGGGGACGAAATAGGATCGACGAACGTCTAAAGGGGTTAGCTTTGTCTCGGCTGTCTGCCACCGTTACCGGCGAAAACTGTACAATTGCAAATGACAATCGTGCTCCGATGGCTCTGGCTGCGTAAGCAGTTCGAGAAATCGAAAATTAAGTCCTTGCGCTTTGCAGCGTAAGGCGGGGTTCGCAGGTACCTGGCAACAGAAACCTGCACTTTATCCTTTCTTTGCTGACCCGATTGTAGATTTAGCCGCTACTTCCTGCGCGCTGACCTGAGGTCAACTTTCAAATAATCAACATAAGATACATTTCGAATTCACTTTTCTTTCACGCTTTCGGCTGAGATTATGGTCATGACCAATTCTGCACAAATGACCAACAAAGACATGCTCCAGTTTTGGTTCGACGAAGTTTGGACCAAAAGGAATTACGATGCCATTGAGCAGATGTTCAAGCCGGATGCAGAGGCCAATGGGCTTTTTCCTGCTTTTGGCCTTAGCACAGCAGACTATCGTGACCTCGCCTTGGCCATTCGCCACCTGATCAGTGATCTTCAAGTCATTTTCAGCCACGCTTTGGAGCAAGATGATTGGCTGGCCGTTCGTACTGTCATCAAAGCAAATCGAGCTGACACCCTGGAACCCATTGAAGTCACGGGACAAGTGTTCGTCCGCTTTGAGGAAAACCGAATTGCAGAAATCTACAGCCACCTAGATTTTTTCTCACTATTTGAGAAACTGGGCCAGCTCCCCCGGGACGCTCTGGCCATCTGCCTGACCGGCGAAGGCCTTCAGTGGAAATAACCTCTTGGTTGACAACTGTGCCAGCTAGAGTATTGCATAGGATTATGGGGTCTCTGCGACCGCCCCGTGAGGCTTAGGCCCAAGGTTCGCATCCAATTCTCCGAACTCCGGAAAGGATGCTCCATGGCGACTGCATTTTCAGAAATATCCACCACACAATTGATGCGCCTACTCGGCACACCAGATGCGCCGATACTGATCGACGTGATTACCGATGAAGATTTCACACTTGATCCAAGGCTAATCCCTTCGGCGCGGCGACACCCGCATCACCAGCTGGACCAACTTTTGCCTGAACTGACCGGGCACCGGACTGTCGTGATTTGTCAAAAAGGCAAAAAGCTCTCTCACGGGGCGGCAGCGCTTTTGCGCAATCATGGCATCGCGGCTGAGGTTCTTGCAGGTGGCAACCTTGCCTGGCGCGATGCCGGGCTACCACTAGTGCCCGTGGCCAGCCTACCTGAACCGCACAGCGGCGGCCTTTGGGTCACCCGCCACCGCCCCAAGATCGACCGCATCGCCTGCCCCTGGCTGATCCGCCGTTTCGTCGATCCAAAGGCACAATTCCTGTTTGTGCCACCCGCCGAAGTGGTTGCCGTAGCTGAAAAATTCAATGCCACCCCGTTTGACATCGAAAACACTTTTTGGAGTCATCGCGGACCTCTGTGCAGCTTTGACGTGATGGTCGAGGAATTCTGCCTCACCACGCCTGCCCTGGCTCGACTCGCCACCGTCATTCGCGCCGCGGACACCAACAGCCCCGAGTTGGCCCCACAGGCCGCAGGACTGCTTGCGCTATCCGTCGGCCTGTCGCGGCAATACAAGAACGATATGGACCAACTAGAGGCTGCAATGCCGTTGTATGACGCATTTTATCGCTGGGCCCGTGACGGATACGACGAAGGTCACGACTGGCCAGCGGTGAAGCAATGAAGCCGCCCTCGTTGGCCGCCATGCTGCGGGTATTCGGACGTATCGGCCTGCTGAGCTTTGGTGGCCCAGCGGCGCAGATTTCAGTGATGCACCGCGAGCTGGTGGAGGACCGCCCCTGGCTGAGCGAGCAAGGGTTCTTACGCGCTTTGTCATTCTGCATGCTGCTGCCGGGCCCCGAAGCCATGCAGCTTGCCACCTATGCTGGTTGGCGTCTGCGGGGTGTTCCCGGCGGCCTCCTTGCCGGGCTGTTGTTTGTGCTACCAGGCGCTTTGATCATCGGTGTTCTGGTCGGGTTTTATGCCAGCTATGGTGAGTTACCCTTAGTTCAAGCCGGGTTTCTGGGCATCAAGGCCTCGGTGGTGATTATCGTCCTTCTGGCACTGCGCAAACTGGCGCGCAAGGCGTTGCACGGACCAAGGGCTTGGGTTCTGGCTGGGATGGGGTTTGTTGGCTTATTCGCCCTCAATCTCCCATTTCCGCTGATCGTGCTGGGCGCCGGGATATATGGTTTGATACGCGGCGGAGGCGGCGCTGATGGAGAGGTAGCCTCGCAGCCCCTGAATCTCATCAGTACGGGACGGCACTTGCTGATCTGGGGAGGTCTGTGGCTATTGCCGCTCATCGCCCTCAGCCTGTCCGGTGCTGATTTTCTGGCCAGTATCGGCTGGTTCTTTGCTAAACTGGCAGTGGTCACCTTTGGCGGCGCTTATGCAGTGCTGGCCTATATGAGCCAGACCGTGGTCGAACAATACCACTGGATCTCGACCGATCAGATGATTGACGCGCTAGGGTTGGCCGAGACTACACCGGGGCCACTGATTCTGGTCACCCAGTTTGTCGCCATGCTGGCCGGACTTCTGGCACAAGGGCCAATGCTGGGATTGGCTGCCGGTTTAGTGGCGCTGTGGGCAACATTCATGCCCTGCTTTCTATGGATTTTTCTGGCCGCTCCTTACGTAGAGCAGATTTCCTCGCATCCGCGACTGGGGGCAGCCTTGAAAGCCATAACCGCAGCCGTGGTTGGGGTCATCCTGAACCTGTCAGTCTGGTTTGCCTTACATGTGCTGTTCGCCAAGGTAGAAACCTTGGACTACGGCCCTATCTCGCTTGCTGTGCCGGCTCAAAACAGCCTTGATCCGCTGGCGCTAGGCCTTGTTGCTCTGACGGCAGTGGTGACCCTCGTCACCCGAGGCAGCATGGTTCTAACCCTGCTAATGATGGCTCTGGCCGGGGGCTGCTCCACCCTGCTTCCAGTTGCAGGCTAAACTTCGGCTCACAGGGGGACACGGCATAGAGCCCGAAGGATAATCAGAAAATCTACGCCGGTCCTCTTTTGTTTCTGTTCGAATCCCCTATGATTGGCACAAGGGCTACGGGGGTAATGATATGTCTCGAGATATCGACTATGGAAATCTCATGCATACAGCAATGCGCGGTCTAATCCGGACTGTGTTGCTGGAAATTGCTGACAAAGGGCTTCCGGGGAATCATCATTTCTTTATTACATTCGACACCGGACACCCGGATGCCGAACTGGCAGATTGGCTGTCTGATCGCTATCCCGGCGAGATGACGGTGGTGATGCAGCACTGGTTCGACAACTTGGATGTTGGCGAAGATGGCTTTGCCATAACGCTGAATTTCGGCGATGCCCCGGAACCGCTGTATATCCCCTATGACGCAATAAAAACTTTTGTTGATCCTTCAGTGGAATTTGGTCTGCGCTTTGAACCCGCGGATGAAGAATCCGAAGGGGATGCCAGTGCTCCTGCACCGGTAGAAGAATTGATCAATGGCGCGCAGGATGATGCCAAGCCCGACGCTGACGTGGTTTCACTGGACAGCTTCCGCAAGTAACAGTCGCTGTATTTGGACCCTGCCTAGGGGGGCAGATGCAGACCTTATCCTGATCACTGGTCAACTCAGAATTTTTGTCCTAGTTGCGCGATAGAAATGTTGAGATAAACCGGGTTGGAATACCGTTGCGGTGGGAGTTGAAATCAAGCTGCAACCCTCCTTCGGCCAGTGTGCGGTCATATTGCTGCATTTCATAGTCGCCATTCGGAGCCACAAACATCGAAAATACGGTTAACGTGTCGCCTGTTATTCGGCTCCAGACATATGGCTCTCCCTTCATGGGATCCAACTGTTCTGTGTGACCAAATACGTTGCGTTTCATAGCAGCGGCAAAAACGCCATCACGGTCAGTTGGCTGAAACTCAATTTCATAGGATTTGGTTTTTCGCCGACCATCATCCTTCTCGGTGGTGGAAGACCAGCCAACGATGTAACCGTCGCTGGTCGCCCGGATCACCACACTCATATCTCGTGAGGCAATATCACCGGCTCGTGTTTCTATTTCAGCCGTTCCAGAGTAATTGCCAACAAACCGGGAAATATCCGCGAATGCAGCCTGCCCCGTCAGAGCAACAGCTGCCATCCCAGCAAACAACAAGTGTAGTGTTTTGCGGGCGACTGTCTGAGGAATACGATATTGGGCCACGGGACCTCCTAGGGTCTGGTTCCTAATGATACTCCCACTCTAGCCATCCCACACCGCTAGACAATGCTTTGGCGCAAAAATCACATTCCCAGCCCCTATACCTTGGGTCATGATCGTTTATGCTGCGCGCAACTGGCCGATTGCACCTGTGGGTTATGCAGGATAAACGGCATACAATCGCATACCAGACGGAGAAGACAGATGTCCGAGACCCGCACCGAAACCGACAGCTTTGGCCCGCTTGAAGTTCCCGCAGATAAGTATTGGGGCGCTCAGACACAGCGCTCAATCATCAACTTCCCAATTGGTTGGGAACGTCAGCCAATCGCTATTGTGCGCGCGCTGGGAGTGATCAAAAAGGCTTGTGCGCAGACCAACATTGCGCTGGGAAAACTGGACAGTGAACTCGGCGGCGCCATCATTCAGGCCGCAGGCGAAGTCTACGCAGGCAAGTTCGATGACAACTTCCCCCTGGTGGTATGGCAGACCGGATCTGGAACCCAAAGCAACATGAACTCCAACGAAGTGATTGCCAATCGGGCGATTGAAATCCTTGGCGGCGTAATCGGTTCCAAAGATCCTGTTCACCCCAATGATCACTGCAACATGGGCCAGTCCTCCAACGACACTTTCCCCACCGCGATGCACATTGCCACCGCCGAGACAGCCCATAATGTGTTGCTACCCGGCCTAGAAAAGCTGCATGCGGCAATGCAGAAAAAAGTCGAAGAGTTCGACGGCATTATCAAGATTGGCCGCACCCACACTCAGGATGCCACGCCCTTGACGCTCAGCCAGGAATTTTCCGGCTATACCCATCAAATTGCGATGGGCATTAAGCGGGTTAAGACAGCACTGGCCTCGATCTATGAGCTGGCGCAGGGCGGCACCGCAGTTGGCACTGGCTTGAACACCTCGATCGGTTGGGATGAAAAGGTCGCCGCCAATATGGCTGAAATCACCGGCCTACCCTTTGTGACGGCTCCCAATAAATTTGAGGCGCTGGCAGCACATGACGCCATGGTCGAAATCTCTGGCGCTCTGAAAGTGGTCGCCGCGTCGCTGTTCAAGATTGCCAATGACATCCGTTTCTTAGGCTCAGGCCCACGCTGCGGATTGGGCGAACTTATCCTGCCGGAAAACGAACCTGGTTCTTCGATCATGCCCGGCAAGGTCAACCCGACCCAATGTGAGGCCCTGACTCAGGTCTGCGCCCAGGTTATGGGCAATGACGCTGCGGTAGGATTTGCCGGGTCACAGGGCCACTTTGAGTTGAACGTCTATAAGCCGATGATGGCCTACAACGTGCTGCAATCTATGCAGTTGCTCGGCGATGCCTCCTCGACCTTTACCGATAATCTGGTGGTGGATCTGCAAGCTGACCGCGACCGGATCGAAACCCTAATGCGCGAAAGCCTGATGCTGGTCACTGCGCTGGCGCCTGAAATCGGCTATGACAACGCCACTAAGGTCGCCAAGACTGCGCATAAAAACAAGACCACACTCAAGCACGAGGCCATTGAACTGGGCTTCGTCGACGCCGAGACCTTTGACCAGGTAGTGCGCCCGGAAAACATGGTGGGCCCCAAGTAATGGCAGAACCGGTCAACCTAAACCGGTTCAAAAAAGACCAAGCGCGGGCCACGAAAAAGGCCCGTGCACAACAAAACGTTGTCAAATTTGGCCGCAGCAAAGCCGAGAAACAACTGGATCGCGCCCAAGGAGGCAAAGCTCAGAGTGATCTAGATGGGCACAAGCGCGACAAATGAACAGCCGTCCCCGCAAACATTCACTGACGCTACGCGGCCACCGGACCTCGGTGTCGCTAGAGGACGAGTTCTGGCTGGCGTTCCGTAAAATTGCCGTAGAGGATGATCAACCAATCAACGTGCTGGCTGCCGAAATCGACGAAGCCCGAGGCACAGATTGCGGGTTGGCCTCAGCGATCCGATTGTTTGTGCTCAAACGGTTAACTGCCCGTTAACCTTGCAAGGGCAGGTTTGCTCCATGCCAGTCCCTGCGCCTCTCTCTGCCGAAACTTGGATGCAGCAACTGTTCAGTTCCAAAGCAGCCCGAAATGGCGCGGTCATTCGGCGCAAGACCCGCGATATCGAACGCTATGTCGGGCGATCTGCCTTCGAGGCTGAATTGAGGCGCCGTTGCTACCATGCAGTGGAAAACGCGGGGCAAATTGTTATCTTCTGCAACCAAGAGGTGGTTCACCTAATCATCTAGCCGTTTTCTTCAAAGAAAACGGACCGGAATTTTCCAAAATTCCGGGTTACTATTGCCGCGGGCTCAGAGACAGCCAGATGCCGTCCTTGGACCGAACTGTCAGATGTGCAACAGGCACTGGCACTCGCCCTTTGACCACTTCAATGCGGTAATGGCGCAATAACATCGACAGGATCAGCGGCCCTTCTACCATGGCAAATCCGGCACCAGGGCAGACCCGGGCACCGGTGGAAAACGGTATATAGGCCTCGCGTTGGCAGATCTTGCCGTTTTCAGTCCCCCAGCGACCAGGATCAAATCCATCCGGATTGTCCCACAAACGGTCATGCCGATGTAGGTGCCAGGGGCTGACCACCAGTTGCGATCCCACCGGCACATCCCGATTGCGAAACTGTTCCGGACAGGTGGCTTGGCGTACCATCATCGGGACAGGTGGATAAAGTCGCAACGCCTCGCGGAAAACATCGCGGCTTAACCGTAGTTTCGACATCACCGCAAAGCTTTGCTCCTCTAACCCCTCGGCCTCGGCCGCCACCCGATCCTGCCAGTCCGGGTACTGCGCCATCAGATACAGCGTCCAGGCTAATGCCGACGCACTGGTCTCATGGCCGGCCAGAAAGAAGATCGCCACCTGATCCACCATCTCCTCAGTGTCAAAGTACTCTCCTGTCAGAGGATCAGCCGTCGTCATGATCTTGGTCGCCAGATCATCTGGCGCCGTGCCATCTTTGATCGCCTGCATCCGCTCTGTGGTCAATTGCGTGATCAGCCTGCGAATTTCAGCCGCATCCCGTTTAGTGGAACGCTTAAAGAACCGCGGCATCCAACGCGGCATCGGGATAAAGGCTGCCAAATTAAGGATCGGTTGGCTGCGTTGATAATCCCGAAACCGGGTGAACACCTGCGCTGCCACCTCGTGTTCAATTGGGATCGAAAACAAAGTGCGGAAAATCACATCAGCGGCCACATGACTGGTCACCGCTTCGATCTCGATAGGCCCGCCCTGTCCCTGCAACCGTTCCACCATTGCCTCTGCCGCCTGACGCATTGCCGGAAAGCTGCCTTTCAGGCGTCCGCCCTCAAACGCCGGGTCAATGATCCTGCGCTGCCGCTTCCAGGTCTCGCCATTGGTTAGGAACACCGAATTGCCCAGCAATGGTCGCAACCCTTCAGCAATACGGTTTGATTTCGGAAAGTCATCAGGGCGTTGTTTGAGCACCTGTTTCACCAAATCGGGCTGGTTGATCATGAAGGATCGGAAAAACGGCGTGCGAAATTCAGCCATCCAGGCATGGTACAACCGGGCGGGCTGGGCCGAGAGGATATCCTGGCGAAACAAGCGCAGATAGCGCCACAGCGACACCTTGTCAGGCCGAGCGGGCGGCTTGGGAGGCATCATGTCGCTGCCACCGAGGTAAATTTCGACACCGGTCTACCAATGCGGGATTTCGAGGGTTTCCGGTCCTGATAACGCTCCCGGAGCGTCTGCGGTCCGGCGGTGATCCTAAAATAGTCATAGTCCCCGGGTTGATCGAAAGCACAGAGATACTGGAAATGCAGCCGGAAGAACCGCCAGCGAAGTTCGGCCCATCGCTTCGGACTTAATGTTTGGGTAAAGGCGGCAGAGAATACCAGCGGCCAGCGTTTGCCTTCGGGTGCAACACCGCTGACACTCACCGGATCGCAAAGCGCAAAGGCGCAGCCGTCGCCCGGTGCGGTGACGTCAATCCAGGCCAGTTCGTCACGCATCGACAGAAATCGCAGATCGGCCCGCAGCCGATGCGCGTCAGGTAAAAATGATACCATCGGCACCACTTGGCCCAAACTTAGAAAACCCAAGTGAGGTCCGTCTTCAGGCACCCCACTCCGGATCAGGTCCGACAGCACCGAGACCGCGACATGCGCGCCAGAGGAATGCCCCACCACCAGCACCTCGTCCAGGCTGTCATCCAACAGCGCCGTGCCTATTAGCGCTGTGAATTCAGCCACTCGCACCTCAAGTTCGGGCGAATTGGCTCCTTTGGAAGCAGCCGAATAGGCATAATCATGCATCAAGTAATAGGCAAAGATCTTGCCGTCCATTTTTTTAAACCAGCGCATCAGTGCAGCCCCTGCCAGCAATCCAAAGACAAGGCTCCCAAGCTGAACCAGCAGTCCGGATAGGGATAAGGCCCCGGCAACGGCGGACAAAGCACGCACCACGCCCCAGACCAGCAGCGCCGCCAATAGCGCCTGCACCAGCAGCATGCCCACCGGATACAGCGCGGCAATCACCGGGCCTTTGCGCAGTCGCATCAATCGGCGCAGCGTACCAGTGGAGATATAGGTCCAGGCCGTGCGGGCCAGTTGCCAGTATGTGCCTGGAATCGAATTCTCCATGCTGTCGCGCACGATATCCGACCAGACCAGCACCTCGACATCGGCGACAACTTCAGCGTCTTCAATGGTAGCCTGCACATGCCAGCCGTAGGGCCCCACTTTTGATTGTTTGGCTTTCAGGTTGATTTCATAGCCCGAAATCTCAGCCTGGGCAGCCCCTTCTTTACGATACAACTCGCGATAACGGCGTGGGGGAATCGGGTCATAGCCGGGGATATAAAACACCCGCCGCCGCGCCACACGGCTGTGCTCAGAACCTTTGTCTGCCCGACCCAAAATCATTTACCCTCATATCATGACTGCAAGGTAGCGAGACATTCCGGCAAGAGTAAGTCCCCACAGGCAAAGAAAAAGGAGCCCTGCGGCGCCTTTGGTCTCACCCTAATGCAGCCAGCGCCGGAAAGGCCTCAAGCAGCCACCACGAGAAGGTGGAGAACAGCCCGGTCACCAGCATCACGCCGACCAGCAACAACAACGCGCCCATGACTTTTTCGATCAACCCCATGTGGCGTTTCATTTTGTTCATCAGCACCATTGAGCGGCTGAGGAAAATCGCAGCCAACAGAAACGGAACACCTAGGCCAAGCGCGTAGATGCCAAGCAAAAGGGTGCCACGGGCCACCGAGGCCTCGGATGCGGCAAGTGACAGGATGGCTCCAAGTTGTGGGCCTATACAGGGAGTCCAGCCAAAGGCAAAGGCAAGGCCCAGAACATAGGCGCCAACAGCTGATCCGCCAGATTGGCCAGCTTCCATTCGCATCTCGCGATCCAGGATCGGAATGCGGAACACAGACAGGAAATGTAGACCAAATATGATCACCACCACACCTGACACCTGTGCGAAAAGCTCTTGGTTTTGCAGCACAAAAGCACCAAAGGCCGAGGCGGTGAAGCCCAGCAGCAAGAACACGGTGGACAGACCCATGACAAAGAACAGCGCCGCTATTATGGCTTTGCGCCGGGCGACACCGGGGCTTTGCATATCGCCGATCGAGACCCCGCTCATATAGGCCAGATAGGGTGGCACGATGGGGAGGACACAGGGCGAAAGGAAGCTGATCAATCCTGCGATCAGCGCCACGAGCATGGCAGGGAGTAAGCCTGCATCGATGATTTCTATACCAAACATGAACCTGCCATAACGCACCTGTTTTCAAAGGTCACGAGGACAGCTGGTCACATCCTTGTGGACAGGATGAATTTTCCGTCATATCTGGCAGTTATGACTGATATTTGCGAAACAGTGGATGCCATCGGGTTGCTGTGCCCCCTGCCCGTGCTCAAGGCCCGCAAACGGCTTAAGCCGCTGCCCGCTGGTGCGATTCTTCAGCTGCTGGCTGATGACCCGGCTGCGGTGATCGACGTGCCGCATTTCTGCAACGAGACCGGGCACGACTTTCTTGGGATGAGCGATGCAGAAGACCATCAGGTCTATTTGATCCGCAAAGCTGGCTGACCCAAAGCCCGCTCTACGATCCCCCGCAGATCGACGCAAAACTGGGGTTGCTTTGCGTGCACTCCGTGTGCACCGGCGACGGCTCATGCGCGCAAAATTATTTTCGCTACAAATGAAAAACGCCGGAGTTTCCCCCGGCGTTTTTTTGTTCTTATCAGCTGCCCAACGACCACCAGCCGCGACGTTTGGGCTTAGGTGGCTCTTCCGGTTTCGGAGCGACCTCCTTTGCCGCAACCAGCACCGGCTCAGGCTCGACTTCAGCCGCCGCCTGTTCGGGTTCTGGCTCAACAACTGGCGCTGTTGGTGCGACTTCTACAGTTTCGAGCGCAGCGGCCTCAGCCGGTTCAGCAACCACTTCAACCTCGGGCGCAGCGGCCTCTGGTGCTGCAAGTACGTCAACAGTCTCGACCGCAATTTCAGGCGCATCGACAGCGACCTCAGCTTCGGTTGTCTCAGCCGCAGCTTCTGCGACCGTTTCGGCCACAGATTCCGCTTCAACAAGAGCCTCAGCAGCGTCTGCCGCTGGTTCTGCAGTCACCGAAGCAGTCTCAGGCTCGGCAGATGCAACAACAGGCTGTTCAACCTCACCCGCTTCCGCAGAAGGAACCTCAGCCAGCCCTTCTGCTGATGGAGCAGCTTCATTTTCAGCGGCGTCCGCTTTCGCTTTTCCGCCCCGCGAGCGTGACCGACGGGTCCGTGTCCGCTTGGGCTTCGTCTCTTCTTCTGCAGGCAGCTCGCCTTCGGTGGTCACCTCGGCAGTAGCATCCGCTTCAGATGGAGCATCCCCGTTGGCAGCGCCTTCGGCATTTGTTTCCGAACCCTCTTCGGACCCATTTTCACCGTTTTCCGATTTACCGGACCGACGACGACGCCGACGACGCTTGCGCTTGGGTTTGACGTCCTCTTCCGAGCCTTCAACCACATCTGGGTTTTCAGTGACTTCAGTGGCTTCAACCACCACGTCTTCATCATTGGCTTCGGCCTCATCGGCGTCCACCTGAGCCATCAGAGAGGTATCAACCGACACTACCGGAGCCGCAGCAACTGGCACCGCACGAGTGGCCGTCTTGAACTTCTCAAGGGTGAAGTCAGGGCTGATCAAATGCGGGTCACCTTCAATCCGCACCGACATTCCATAGCGGGATTCGATTTGGCTGATATGCTCGCGCTTTTGGTTCATCAGGAAGTTGGCAATGCTAACCGGGCAGCGCACCAGAACTTCACGCGAGCGATTGCGGGTGCCCTCTTCCTCAATCTGGCGCAGAATGGTCAGCGCCATATTGTCGTCGGAACGGATCAAGCCAGTACCGTGGCACGAGGGGCATGGCTGGGTGGTGGCTTCGAGCATACCGGGGCGCAGGCGCTGGCGGCTCATTTCCATCAGACCAAAGCCCGAGATGCGACCGATTTGGATGCGGGCGCGGTCGGTCTTCAGCTTGTCCTTGATCTTTTTCTCAACGGCGGCGTTGTTCTTACGCTCGTCCATATCGATGAAGTCGATGACTATCAGACCGGCAAGATCCCGCAGACGCAACTGACGGGCCACCTCTTCAGCGGCCTCTAGGTTGGTCTTGGTGGCAGTGTCCTCGATCGAGCCTTCTTTGGTGGCGCGGCCGGAGTTGACGTCGATGGCCACCAGGGCCTCGGTCACGTCGATCACGATGTAACCGCCAGATTTCAGCTGAACGGTTGGGTTGAACATGCCACCCAGATAGCTTTCCACCTGAAAGCGCGCGAACAACGGCAGCGTCTCGTTGTAGCGTTTCACGTTCTTGGCGTGCGACGGCATGATCATTTTCATGAAGTCTTTGGCGATGCGGTAGCCCCGCTCACCTTCAACAAACACTTCGTCGATATCGCGGTTATACAGGTCGCGGATCGAGCGTTTGATCAGGTCGCCTTCTTCATAGATCTTGGCGGGCGCGATGGATTTCAGCGTCAGCTCACGGATCTGCTCCCACAGGCGTTGCAGGTATTCATAGTCGCGCTTGATTTCGGCCTTGGTGCGTTTGGCACCGGCGGTGCGGACGATAAGGCCTGCGCCAGTTGGCACGTCGATTTCGTTGGCGATTTCTTTCAGTTTCTTACGGTCAACAGCATTGGTGATCTTGCGGGAAATACCACCACCGCGCGCGGTGTTGGGCATCAGCACGCAATAGCGACCCGCCAGCGACAGATATGTGGTCAGAGCAGCGCCTTTGTTGCCGCGCTCTTCTTTGACGACCTGGACCAGCAGAACCTGGCGAACTTTAATAACTTCCTGGATCTTGTAGCGACGTGGGCGTGGTTTCCGGCGCGGACGAATGTCCTCGCTGTCGTCCTCATCTGCGACGGATTCGATTGAGCTGTCTTTGGAGATAGCATCGGCGCGTTGATCTTCGGCGTCGGGCTCTTCATCGCCTGGCTCTTTGGCTTCTGTAGGCTCAACTTCAGCAGCGGCGTCTGCCGGTGCTGCATCCTGAGCCTCGGCTTCGGACGTGGTTTCTTCAGCAACAGGTGCTACGACTGCTTCATCGATAATAATGACAGTGTCTACAGCAGTCTCGGCTACAGCTTCAGCTGTAGCCTCTGTCGTTGCCTCGACCTCAGCCTGGTCATCGTTGGGTACTTCTACTGGCGTCTCCGTAACAGTCTCCATTGGAGAGCTGCCCTCGGCTACGTCCAGCACATCCACGGAATCGCTCTCATCGCTGAGATCGATGGTTTCCATGCCGGAAATCTCGGTGCTGGGGAGATCAACTTCTTTGGTCTCAACAGCATCCTTTGACTTAACGCCCTCAGCCTTGGTGCGGCTGCGCGAGCGCGTACGGCGTGGCTTGGAGGACTTATTGTCGTCCTCGTCGTCCTTGGCATCGTCCTTAGCGCGCATCGCCTCGGCGTAGACTCGCTCTTCCTCCATCAGGGCTTCGCGGTCGGCGACCGGAATCTGATAGTAGTCAGGATGGATTTCTGAGAAGGCCAGAAAGCCATGACGATTGCCGCCATAGTCAACAAAGGCGGCCTGCAGTGAAGGCTCGACCCGTGTTACTTTTGCCAGATAGATATTGCCAGCAAGCTGGCGTTTGTTCTCGGATTCAAAGTCGAACTCCTCAACTTTGTTTCCGTCGACCACCACGACGCGGGTTTCTTCCGCGTGGGTGGCATCAATAAGCATCTTCTTTGCCATGTTTCCTTAGTGCACCATGCCTGCGCGCGCAGGCTCCGGCCGTTGCCGGGGGGAGCTGCGCGTTTTGGGTGGTGTCTTGTCAGGGCGATATTTAACGGCGCGCTACGGGACATAGTCGCGGGAAGTAGTCCCAGCGGTGCTGTCTCTGTGCTGTGTGCCTGCGCGCGCGTCATCGCGGTTCTTCTCCGACAGGTGGGAGTATCCCGAGCCCTGCCCATTTTTTTCCTGCCCCGGATATGTTCCGGTTCAGGCGCTAAACAACCCCGGACCCCGGGGCTAATCGGTCTGCTTTCGACTTCTCGGATCATGCCGGACAAAGACGATAAGCAGCGAAACTCATCTGAAGGGGTAGCACCCATATTGGTGGTAGTCCCGTCAAGGCAGCATACTGCCTGTGGATAGGTAATGACAATGGGCATCTTTGTCTGGCCCATGGAATTCACCAGATAAGGCAATCAATTCGGCCTAAAGGTTAAAAAGAAGCAAAGTATTCAGGCGTTCAGGCTGAATACCGGCAATAAAAGCCCCCAATCGGGGACTCTGACATGCTGTGGACAAAACAACTCAGAGATAGTCGGATCGCTGCAAGCCGTATTTTGCCATCTTTTCGTTCAAGGTACGCCGTGGCAGGCACAATTCATCCATCACCGAGGCAATCGAGCCCTTGTGGCGACGCATTGTATTGTCGATCAACATGCGTTCAAAAGCTTCGACATATTCCTTCAGCGGCTTGCCTTCGGTGGTCATCACCGGCTGCATCTCTTCGTGATCGGACATCAACAGCGAAGCAATAGTGCCCGATCCGCGCCGCGCCTGCAGCACAGCCCGTTCCGCGATATTGATCAATTGTCGCACATTGCCCGGCCAAGGCGCTTGCAGCAGTTGTGCGGCCTCTTGCGCCGAGACTTGTGGCGCGTCGCAGCCGTATTCCTCAGAGAACTGCTCGGACAGGCGGGTGAACAGGGTCAGGATATCCTCGCCGCGTTGACGCAGCGGTGGCACCGTGATGCGCAGCGCCGCCAAACGGTAAAACAGGTCCGAGCGCAGCGCGTCCTCGCAGGTTTTGCCTGCCTCCTGCAGGTTGGAAATGGCAATAATGCGGGTTTCGCCTGGGGTGCCCTGCTCGTTGATCACGCTGAGTAATTTCGCCTGCAGGGGTTCCGTCAGAGCATCGATGTCTTCCAGAACCAGAGTGCCGCCCCGGGCCTGTTCAATCGCGGGCAACAATGCATCTTCGGGCATCATTGGCCCAAACAGCCGCTTGGACAGCGCGTCTTCTTCTAGTGCAGCGCAGCTGACCAAAACGAACTTCTTACCTGCCCGACTGCCGACAGCATGCAAAGCATGCGCCACCAGTGTTTTGCCGGTGCCGGTTTCGCCGTCGATCAGTACATGACCATCGGCCTGGCCGAGATCAAGAATGTCTTCTTTCAAGCGATCCATCACCGGGCTGGCGCCAATCAGCTTCTTCATAATCTGGGTGCCGTCAGACAATTCACGCCGCAAAACACGGTTGTCCAACACCAGACGCCGCGCGCCAGTGGCCCGCTTGGCCAGTTCCGACATGCGATCCGGATTGAAGGGTTTCTCAAGAAAATCAAAGGCCCCGACCCGCATTGCCTCGACCGCCATTGGCACATCACCGTGCCCGGTGATCATGATCACCGGCAGAGCACTGTCACTGCCCATCAGCTTTTTTAGGAATTGCATTCCGTCCATGCCCGGCATTTTGATGTCAGAGATAACAATACCCGGATAATCCGCACCCAGAACTTTCAACGCATCCTCGGCACTGGCAAAAGTTTCGGTGTCATAACCCGACAGAGCCAGCCATTGGCTGATCGACTGACGCATATCCTGTTCGTCGTCGACAATCGCAATTTTCATAGCCTGCGCCATAAAGCTTCCTCTCTTAATTCACGCCGTATCTATTCGGCGGCTTCGACCCCATCCACCAGGATCGGCAATTGCATTTCAAATACCGCGCCACCGTTTTCGCCGTTGCGGGCGGTCAATCGTCCCCCAAGGTCGTTGACGATCCCGGATGAGATAGCAAGCCCAAGACCAACCCCGTCGCCCGGCTGCTTGGTGGTGTAAAAGGGTTCAAACAACTCGCCAAAGTCTTCGATGCCATCCCCATTGTCCCGAACTGCCAGAATCGCCGTCTCTCCTGCGGCCAGAATAATCTCGATTTCCGGATCTGCTACTGACTTGGTGGCGTCCAGTGCATTTCGCAAGAGGTTCACCATCACCTGCTCGATGCGCATCCTGTCGCCCATCACCATAACCGAATCTTCGGGTAGCACACGAGCAATCCGCACGTGCCGCTGACGCAGTTGCGGCTCCATCATTGACAGACTGGAGGCCAGCGCATCGGCCATATTTACAGGGCGCAACGTATCGCCGCCCTTGCGAGCATATGATTTCAATTGCCGGGTAATCGCGCCCATCCGTTCGATCAAATCATCGATGCGGCCAAAAGAAACCAGGGCTTCTTCGGGGCGGTTGCGCCCCAGTAAGAGCCGCGCACCAGCCAGATAGGTTTTCATTGCCGCCAATGGCTGGTTCAATTCATGGCTGACAGCGGCCGACATTTCGCCCAAGGCCGCCAGTTTAGAGCTCTGCGCTAGACTTTGTTCTGCCACCGCAAGGGTTTCCTGCACGCGTTCCCGCTCGGCGACTTCCCGCTGCAAGCGGGCGTTCAGTACGCGAAGCTCCGCCGACTCGCGCTGGAACAAGGCCATGCGCAGCGCAGATTTTCGGCTCAGGGCATAAAATCCCAACGCCAGGAAAATGGCGAATCCCATTATCTCAAGCGCCAGTACCGTGTTCACCCGCTCGCGGATCGAGACATAGGTAGTATATGAGGTTATGTGCCAACCACGAAACTGAATGCGATTGGTGATCCGCATCACCGCCTCGCCCTGCAGATAAGCATCCGCTGGCAGCACCGTCCAATCGGTGGTGGCCCGGATCGCCCGCTGGATCGCGCCCTGCGGCGTCTGCTGCTTCAAGGCGTCTGCCTCGTTCAACCCACGCCAGCGAGATTCAGTTGCCAGCACAATGGTGCCAGTGCTGTCGCTGACCATCACCGCATCGGAAATTCCGGCCCAGGCACGCTCGAATTTCTGCAGGTCGACCTCGACCACAATCACCCCCAGCACATCCGAAGCATCCTCAAGTCGGCGGGCGTAGGTGAACCGATAGCCACCGGCCTCGCGTTCGATCACCGAAAACACAGTGGCATTGGAACGAATAGCATCCACAAAATATGGCGCGCTGCGGTGCAACTCACCCAGTCGATGGCGATCGGTCGCCGCCACGGTGCGGCCATCCTGAGCCAGCAACATAATTGATGCGGCGCCGATTTCGTCGACAAACGAGATCAGTCGCTGGGTTGAGAGCGAAAAGTCACTGGATTGCAGCGCCGATATCAGCGTCTGATCGCGAGCCAGCAGCTGCGGCACAATGGCGTTTTGGCGCAGCTCACTCAGCAAGTTGCCTGAGTACAGCGCCAGCCGCAGTTCCGCCCGATTGTGCGTGGTCTGGGTAAAGCGGTTGGTCAACAACCGATTGGTCTGCCAGACGGTTACTGCCACCACAGATAGCAGCAAAACCAAAGCCAGACGCACCTTCCACGAAAACGTTCGCGACGGTGGACTGGGTTTAATCTGTTGGGGAACGTTTTGCGGGGCGGTCATGGCGTAAATCTACGCCCACCGCCCCGGCATCACAAGTCACGCTGTGGCAACAATATCCGTCAGTGCGCGGAACACTGCCAGTCCATCGGTGCCACCATGGCCCTCATCCGCGGCCCGCTCGGGGTGCGGCATCATTCCCAGAACCCGACGGTTTTCGGACAAGATACCAGCGATATCCGCAATCGAGCCGTTTGGATTGTCAACATAAGTGAAAGCAACCCGGTCCTGATCCTGCAATTGCGTCACAGTTTCAGCATCCGCATAGTAATTGCCGTCATGGTGAGCAATTGGAACAGCGATCACATCACCTGCTCCGTAGCCTTGGGTAAAGACGCTGTCGGTGGTGGTGATCTTAAGATCCACTGTCCGGCAGATGTATTTCAGCCCGGCATTGCGCAGCAAAGCACCCGGCAGAACTCCGGTTTCCGTCAAAACCTGAAACCCATTACAGATTCCAATGGCATAGCCACCGCGACTGGCGTGATCGACCACCGCTTTGCAGATCGGAGACTGTGCCGCAATGGCACCACAGCGCAGATAGTCACCATAGGAAAAACCGCCCGGCACACCAACGATGTCGACCCCAGCGGGAAGCTCGTTGTCCTTGTGCCAGACCATCGAGACATCAAACCCGGCGCGCTCAAAAGCAACCGCGAGATCGCGGTCACAGTTGGATCCCGGAAAGACAACAACCGCCGCCTTCATCACAGCATCTCGATGCTGTAGGATTCGATCACCGTGTTGGCCAACAGCTTTTCACACATGTCAGTCACATCTGCTTCGCTGGCGTCGTCGGCCAGGGTCAGGTCGATCACCTTGCCTTGTCGAACGCCGTTGACCTTATCAAAGCCCATGGCCCCCAGAGCGTGCCGGATGGCTTCACCCTGCGGATCGAGAACCCCATTCTTTAGCATCACATGCACCCGTGCCTTCATCGCGTCATTCCTCGATTGCGGTGACAAAGCCCCTAGGACTTGTTCTTTGCTATAAATACTCATGTCCAACGCCCGATCCGGGCGCTGGAGCTTAGTTGACCAGAGTTGGCTTACCCATTGTCGGGGGGGTGTTGGGCATCACGCCCAAACGCCGTGCGACTTCGGAATAGGCATCCGTCAGGCTGCCCAGATCGCGGCGGAACACATCTTTGTCCAGCTTGCGGCCGGTCTCGATATCCCACAAACGACAGCTGTCCGGGCTGATCTCATCAGCCAACACAAGGCGCGGAAAATCACCATCATAGACCCGGCCAAACTCGATCTTGAAGTCGATCAGGCGGATACCAACGGCCAGCATTACACCAGACATGAAATCATTCACTCGCAGCGCAAGACTCAGAATATCGTCCATATCCTGCTGACTTGCCCAGCCAAAAGCGGCGATGTGTTCTTCGCTGACCAGCGGATCACCCAGAGCGTCGTCTTTCAGGCAATATTCCACAATCGGGCGCGGCAGTTGCGTGCCCTCGTCAATGCCCAATCGCGCGGACATAGAACCCGCGGCATAGTTTCGCACGATCACTTCCAACGGCACGATTTCACACTTGCGCACCAATTGTTCACGCATATTCAAACGCTTCAGAAAGTGGGTCGGTACACCGATTTGGCCCAAACCCTCCATGAAGTATTCGCTCAGCAGGTTGTTCAGAACGCCCTTGCCCTCGAAAATGTCTTTCTTTTCGGCGTTAAAAGCGGTGGCGTCATCCTTGAAATATTGCACGATCGTGCCCGGCTCGGGGCCTTCATACAAAATTTTGGCTTTGCCTTCGTAGATTTTCTTGCGACGCGCCATGGACAGCCTTTCGATTAAGCCTGATGGGAGAGGTGAATCTCGTTTCTGTCGCCCTCATAGAGCAAGCCCGCCAGTGCCGCAAGCGACCCGCCAGCCCTTGTACCGGCGCGACGGGATACTAATATCAGAACTATAAGATTTCTTTCATCAAAAAGGCGAAACCGGATGACAACTTTTGACGACCGCGAGCACGCATTTGAGGCAAAGTTTGCCCATGACGAAGAAATGCGATTCAAAGCTCAGGCCCGCTGCAACAAGATACTCGGCCTCTGGGCGGCGGCCAAAATGGGAAAAGCCGGGGATGAGGCCGATGATTACGCCAAGACCCTGGTGGCTGCGGATATCGAAGACGCCGATCACGAGGACGTGGTGCGTAAAGTGACAGCGGACCTGCAGGGCCGTGTGACTTCTGAAGAAATCCGGCAAAAACGCGCGGAATTCTTGCCGACTGCAAAAAAGCAGATCCTTTCAGAAGTCAGCTAATTCAGAATTAAACATCGGTGCTTTCGGTCATATTGGCCAGACATTGGCAGCACGATAATGTTGGTGCAAAAAACAGTCTTTGTCGCCAACGGCCTGCCTGCCATGGAATCTCAAGGGTCGTTGCGACAGTTTGCTCTATCTCAGTTTCATAAGCTCGTCCCTGAAGGCTTCAGTTGGAGTTCTCCATCCCAGGCACTTTCTTGGCGTGGCATTCAAGC
>MAAY01000095.1 GCA_002162795.1 Rhodobacterales bacterium 56_14_T64 | reverse complement strand
GATTTTGGACGTTTTATGATTGATCGTCACGTACTGCTTCTGGCGTTCGCCAAGTAAATTGAACAGCGAGGGTTGATGAAAATTGCATTTCTAGTAACTGATTTTCCGAAGCTGACCGAAACATTTACACTCAGAGAAGCTGAAGAGTTAGGAAAACAAGGGGCCGAAGTGCGGATCTTTCATCTGACCAAGTTTCGTGAAAATGAAGTTGTCCATGAGTTTTCCAAGCCATTAGTCCAGTCGTCGTTGGGGCGCCCATATATTCTGGGCCAGGGAGTGTTCATGGGGTTGCTCAAGTTCGCAGCAATGAACCCTGTGCGGTTTGTTAGAATTCTGACTGGGTTAGTTTCCTCTTATTGGCGGAAGCCAAAGCTATTGGCCAAATCGCTGATAATTTTGCCAAAGTGTCTCCGGTTTTCTGAAGACATTCGTGACTGGGGAGCCACTCATGTTCACGCAACTTTTGCAGGGCACCCCGGAACCGCCGCTTGGATTATTCATCGGGCAGGTGGGCCAGACTACAGTCTGACATGTCATGCACATGACATTTTTCGAACACAGCTTATGCTGAGTACAAAATTCGAAGAAGCAAAGTTTGTCAGGACTATCAGTGACTACAATGCTCGTTTTTTGCGTGAGAGAGTTGGGGAAGAAGCCTGTTCAAATTTACAGGTTATCCACTGTGGCCTGCCTGCGGCCGAAAAGCAGATCAAAGAGCCGCGAGATACACCTTTTACCATCCTGTTTGTCGGTTCGCTTCAACTACGCAAGGGAGCACAATGCCTACTGCTGGCACTCGCAAAAATTGCTCACCAACCTGATTGGACATGCAATATTGCCGGTGATGGCCCCATGGCGGATGAACTGAAGGCGCTGGCAGAAAAACTATGTCTATTAGACCGGGTGCAGTTTCTCGGCCCATTGGACGCTAAGGATGTCGGCAAGCAGTATGAAATGGCTGACGTATTGGTGGTTCCCTCAATTGATGGTCCAAATGGACGAAAAGAGGGAATTCCGACCGTAATAATGGAGGGCTTCAGCGCTTCATTACCGGTGATTGCCTCTCGTCAGACTGGCATTCCTGAGCTTGTTAAAGACGGGGAGACCGGCTGGCTGATCGAGCCTGGCAACATTGGTCAACTTAGCGATAGCCTGTTGGAAGTGATGAACAATCCGGAACTTTCGAAGCAACGCGCTGAAAATGGGCGCAACCTTGTACGTCGCGACTTCAATTTGGCGACCAACGTAAAACGCCTCTACAGCCTGATCCAGGAACTAAGTGTGAATAATGACGGGACGCATCAGACATGACGGTTATTTTCTGGAGTAGCGTTGCAATCCTTGTCTACACGCTAATTGGCTATGGCGTAATCTGGTGGGTGGTCGCGCGCTTGTTTGGGCGAGCACAAGAACCAACAGACACGCCCTCGATGCAAGTCACGCTTTTGATTGCCGCACACAACGAAGCAGGTTCGATTGCTGAGAAGCTTGCGAATACCTTGCTGTTGGAGCGGGGTAACCTCACGGTGAAAACCGTGGTGGCATGCGACGGATGTACTGACGGGACGGCAGATATTGCACGCGAATTTGAAGGCGATGACGTCGTCGTCGTCGATTGCAAAGACCATCTTGGAAAAACGCATGTCATGAAGCTTGCGCTGGAGGCAATCAGCAGTGATGTCGTGGTGTTCACTGATGCAAACACTGCCATTGAGCCAGACGCACTGCAGAAACTGTGTCGGCATTTTACGGATGAAAAAGTTGGCGGCGTTTGCGGCGCAGTTGCTGTCAATAAAACCCGAGGTGGATGGCTTGGACTGGCAGAAGATCTCTATTGGAGATACGACCATGGACTGAAATATTCAGAAAGCCGGATTGCTGGTGCGGTTTCCGCTCAAGGCTCTCTGTATGCAGTGCGGCGCAGTTTGATTGGTCCAATTCCCGAAGCGATGGCCGATGATCTGGTGATCTCCCTCGGCGTGGTTGCTAGTGGCCATCGGCTCGTATTTGATCCAATGGCCCGTACGATCGAAAGTGTATCAAGTTCAGACAGTAAAGAATTTGGTCGCCGTGTACGCTCTACGGAAAGAGGCTGGCGGGGCTTGATGTATTATTCAGCGCTCCTCAACCCGTTCAAATATGGCCTCTATTCGTTGCAACTGTTTTCGCACAAAGTGCTCCGCAGACTTGTTCCTTTTCTGTTTGCCGCGGCTTGGCTGACAAGCATTGGCCTAGCCATGCACGCAGACATCTATTTATGGTCAGCGTGGCTGTTCAGCGGTTTTGTTGCTGTGTCCCTGATGGGATTGATGTTGAAGAAGTATCTCCCACGTGTGCTGTTGCTGCCGACATTCCTGTTCATGGCTAACATCGCTATGATGCGTGGCGTAATAAATGCAATCAGCGGCAAGCGAACGGTGGTTTGGGTGCCGACAAGAGACTGATCTGTACTATCAACTCGAGTGGCTCATCCCATGTTTGAGGGCGTCCAGATAACTGCCCGATATCGCTTTCAGATCAAAATCGGCGGCGCGCTTCTTGAGTATTTTCGGATCACAGGGATGATCAAGGGCCTGTTCGATGGCCTGTCCGAGTGCATTAGAATCCCCAACCGGAACAAGCCCTCCGTATTTCCCATCTTCCAATATTTCTCGTGGGCCCGTTGGACAGTCAGTGCTAACTACTGGGGTACCGCTAGCCAGAGCTTCAAGTAACGCATTCGGAAACCCTTCGAAATTTGAAGAAAGAGCATAGACTTTCGCACGGGTAATATAGTCCTGTACATTGCTCACATGACCAGCAAAGAAAACTATGTCTTCCAAACCTTGCGAGCGAACCAGGTTTGTGAGCGTTGCCAGCAGTGGACCATCTCCCAATATGATAAGACGCGCCAGGCGGTGCTTTGCGAGCGCTGCAACAGCCTGGATCAGCGTTGCAAAATCTTTTTGTGTGACAAGGCGGCCAACGCCAACGACAACCGGAATTTCTGCATCTTCCAACCAGGGATGTGGAGCCATTGCAGAAACATCAGGCGACTTTGTCACGGGGTTGGGAATAACGAGAACCGTCTCAGTTGGTTGTTTTATAACCGTACAAAGATCCCGCGCTGAACTGGCTGTCAGCGCTATCAGTGCGTCAGCCCGAGTGTAAGCCAGCGGTAGCAGCGACTTGTAAACAACGCGCTTTAGTGGCGAAAGGCGCTTCATCCATGTTGTTGTATGGTGACGCTCAGACAGAACACAGGGTGTGCCGGTCAGTTTTCCCGCGATGACCGCGGTAATGTTCGCTTGGGTCATTGCTGATAGAATGACATTCGGTCTTAAATCTACCAGCGCTTTGCGAAGGGGAGGTATTGCTGTGAGCAGATTTTGCGCCCTCAGATCAACGACCCGGATTGATGGATCTATAGTGCTGCGCCAATACCCATTGACAGAGTTTGCTGACAGGCTGATCTGATGGCCTTCTTCCTGCCATGTATTCGCAAGGCTGATCATCACCTTTTGGGCGCCGCCCGGATCAAGGTTGCTTATGTGTAAGTGTATTTTCACTTGGCAGCGTCTTTTGAAACGGTTCGCTTGGTCACAATGAAAATGTCGCGCACGTTTAACCCAAAACTGCGGTCAGCGCCCATTCGGATCTTTGCAAGGGGTAGACCGTTCAGAAACACAAACGCATGCTCCCCCCACGTCTTAATGGCAAGATCTTTGCGGGTCGAGCTGCTCTCTGAATTGTAAATAACAAGAGCATCACTGGTCACGTCGAAACCGTCGATCTCTGGCAAGTCTTGATCTGCTTCCGAACATTCTGGTGCGAAATCTCTCAGTGCGATTCGACGAACCACAATTGCCAAGCCAATGAGCACCCAGAAAGAAACCAGAAACTTAGACGACAGAAAAAGAAGTTGGAGAAGCATCGCAAAATAGGCAAAAAGGATCGCCTCGGAGTAATCGCGAACAGAGCCCGATGCCCGTCGTACTGCTGACAGCAGCGCCAAGCCAGTCGTGAAAATCAAACCCATAAATGCACTGAAGCCAACGATTCCGGTCTCAGCGGCGTACTGAAGGTAATTGTTGTGCAGTGGCCGTGCTTCTTCGCCTCGCCCTGAGGTGTAGCGATATGAATCCTGAGCATAGTGAACGATGTAGTTGCCAGCACCTACGCCAAACAAAGGGTGTTGGCGAATGAGGTCAAATCCTATGATTTGATAGGCAAGACGCCGTGCAACCGTTGTGTCCTCAGTGGTACTGGAAACGGCAGTGAATTTGCTGACAATGTTTGCAGGCAGGGCTAACGCAACAAGTACGACCGCCACCGAAGTTACCCGCACCAACCATGGGAACACGGGATCATTGCGATAATAGAATAACATACAAACAAGTATCACCCCACAAGACATCATAGCACTGCGCGTAACAGTCATCGCAATTGCTGCCACGCCCATCAATACTACCGCCGCAAGGAACATACGGTTTTGCCTTGATCGAACAAGCAATATGGCTGCGATGGCGACCCCTGCCAGCATCATACTAGCGGCCATAGGCGGCACCTCTTTGGACGCGCCGCTTGACCGAAACACACCGTCCCAAGTTGCCAGTGTTTCTTCATGAAGCTGAATATCAAACACTGGCGAACCGCGAAAATACTCGATCATGGTGAACCCTGCAGAAATCGCCGTACTAACAATCAGAGTATAAATGATGATCCCCAGATCACTTCGTGACCGTACTGAAACGCATAATACGGCAATCAATGCCAGTTTTGTAATCAGGCGGTTGGTGTCCTTGTGAGCTAGCTCTGCGTCCATCGCAGAAAGGCTGGAATACCAAAAGACAAGCAGTAGCCCGGAGAGGAAGAGAAAAATCGGAAAACCGGCGCGAAAAATGGCCTGTATTTCGCTAACTGTCATTC
>MAAY01000025.1:41000-44275 GCA_002162795.1 Rhodobacterales bacterium 56_14_T64 | reverse complement strand
GCAATCGCGGTCACGCCACTCCAAATGGCCCGAGCAGATCTCGGGGTTGACCACCAGTGCCGCGCGCACCGAACCAGAACGTACCATGTCGGCGGCGGCCTGAATGCCGAAAGTGGCTGAGGAGCAGGCGACGTTCATGTCAAAGGCGAAGCCCTGAATGCCCAGCAGTTGCTGTATTTCGATGGCCACAGCCGGGTAAGCGCGCTCCAAGTTGGAGGCGGCGCAGATCACCAGATCAACATCCGCTGCCGTGCGTCCGGCCTGCGCCAGCGCCTTGTGCGCCGCATCCAGTGCCATTTCAGCCATGATCGAGGGGTCATCGTCGCTGCGTTGGCGGAGCTGCGGGTACATGATTTCGGGGTCCAGAATGCCGGATTTGTCCATCACATAGCGCTGCTCGATGCCGCTGGCCTTGAGGATGAATTCCACAGAGGAATGCGCCATGGGTTCGATGTTACCCGCTGCAATGGCCTCGGCGTTTTTGGCATTGGTGAGGTCGGCATAGGCGTTGAACGCCTGTACCAGCTCGGCGTTGGTGATGATTTGGGAGGGGGTGAAGACCCCGGTACCGGTGATAGCTGGTGTGTGCATGGGCTGGAACTCTGGCTGGTTCAAACAGGCGGGTATTTGGTCATTTTGGGCAGGGAAGGTCAAGGTCAGGGATTGGGTGCCGCTGGGGCAAGTAAACGCGTGTGACCGAGGGCAGGTTAGGCGCGACCCGGCGGTGCCGGGCGGGAAGTGGATAAAGGAAAACCCCGGCCACATGGACCGGGTTTTTTTGTTGCTACAATCCGGTGAGCTTGCTTACCCTTGCAAACTCTTGACTGTGATCTCACCCTCGGCCTGAACCTTGATCGCCAGTGCAGCGGCGTTGGCGCCGGCGGCGGTGGTGAAATAGGGGATCCGGTCGTATAGGGCAACGGAGCGGATCTCTTTGCTGTCCTCGACCGCCTGGGTGCCCTCGGTGGTGTTCATCAGCAGGTGCACGTCGCCATCTTTCAGCATGTCGACGATATTGGGGCGGCCTTCGTAGACCTTGTTGACCACGGCACAGGCAACGCCGTTTTCGGCCAGCCAGCTTTGAGTACCGCGGGTGGCGACCAGGGTAAAGCCCTGCTCCAACAGCACCTGCGTCGCCTCCAGCATCAAGGCACCTTTATCGGCATCCTTGATCGAGATGAAGGCACAACCCTCAGATGGCAGCACCATGCCAGCGCCCAACTGCGCCTTGAGGAAGGCGCGGGGGAAGTCGCGGTCCCAGCCCATGACTTCGCCGGTGGAGCGCATTTCCGGGCCCAGCAGGGTGTCGACGCCGGGGAAGCGGGCAAAGGGCAGCACCGCCTCTTTGACGGAGAACCACGGCATGTTGGGATCGGCCAGCGTCATTGGATCACCCAGCGGCAGCACGTCGTCGTATTTGGCGTCGGCCTTGTACGGAGCGCGCAGCGGGAAGTTGCTGAGCGGCTCACCTGCCATCACACGGGCGGCGATCGAGGCGATGGCGCTATCGGTGGCCTTGGCGACAAACGGCACCGTGCGGCTGGCGCGTGGGTTGACTTCGATCAGGTAGATGTCGCCGTCTTTGATGGCAAACTGGATGTTCATCAGACCGACCACATTCAGGCCCTTGGCGAGCGCGAAAGTCTGCGCTTTGATCTCGGTCAGGATCTCGTCCGACAGCGAGTAGGGCGGCAGCGAGCAAGCACTATCGCCGGAGTGCACACCGGCCTCTTCGATGTGCTGCATGATGCCTGCAACATGAACGTCCTTGCCGTCGCAGATCGCATCCACGTCCAGTTCGACCGCGCCGGACAAGTAGCTGTCGAGCAGAACGGGGCTGTCGCCTGACACGACCACAGCCTCGGCGATGTAGCGTTCCAGCTGGGCCATGTCGCGCACGATCTCCATCGCGCGGCCACCGAGAACGTAAGAGGGGCGGATCACCAGAGGGAAGCCGATGTCTTTGGCGATTTTCAGCGCTTGTGCGTCGGTTGAGGCGATGCCGTTGACGGGCTGTTTTAGGCCCAATTCGTTGACCAATGCCTGGAACCGCTCGCGGTCTTCGGCCAGGTCGATGGCGTCGGGCGTGGTGCCCAGGATTGGAATGCCTTCGGCCTCGAGCGCGTTGGCGAGTTTCAGCGGGGTTTGACCACCGAACTGCACGATCACGCCGTGCAGAGTGCCGTTCTGCTTCTCGGTCTCGAGGATTTCCATCACGTGCTCAAAGGTGAGCGGTTCAAAATACAACCGGTCCGAGGTGTCATAGTCGGTACTGACGGTCTCGGGGTTGCAGTTGATCATGATGGTCTCGTAACCGGCATCAGTCAGCGCATAACAGGCGTGACAGCAGCAGTAGTCAAACTCGATGCCCTGACCAATACGGTTAGGACCGCCACCCAGAATGACCACTTTTTTGCGATCACTTGGGCGCGCTTCGCATTCCGCCTCGCCCATCATTGGGGCCTCATAAGTGGAGTACATGTATGGGGTCTGCGCCTCAAACTCGGCGGCGCAGGTGTCGATGCGTTTGAACACAGCGGTGACACCCAAGGCGCGACGCGCTTTGCGGACATCGGTTTCGGCGGCTTCGGTCAGATTGGCCAGACGCGCATCGGTAAAGCCAAGCATCTTGAGGTTGCGAACGCCACGTTCATCAGTGGGCAAACCAGTGGCACGGATCTCGGTCTCGGCCTCGATGATCTCGCGGATGCGGGCCAGGAACCAGGGGTCAAACATGGTGACGGTGTGAATTTCATCATCTGACAGGCCATGACGCATCGCCTGCGCGATGGTGCGCATCCGGTCAGGGGTTTGTTTGCTGATCGCATTGATGACGGCGGCCTTTTCAGCGCCTGCATCATCCCACAGCCCAACCGAGACGCCGGGAATGTCGACCTCGTCAAACCCGGTCAGATCGGATTCCATCGACGCCAGTGCCTTTTGCAGCGACTCGTGAATGGTGCGGCCAATCGCCATGGTCTCGCCCACCGATTTCATCGCGGTGGTCAGGTAAGGCTCGGCGCCGGGGAATTTTTCGAAGGCGAACTTGGGGATCTTGGTGACAACATAGTCGATGCTCGGCTCAAAAGAGGCCGGAGTCACCTTGGTGATGTCATTGTCCAGCTCATCCAGCGTATAGCCGACGGCCAGTTTGGCAGCAATCTTGGCAATCGGGAAACCAGTGGCCTTAGATGCCAGTGCCGAAGACCGTGACACCCGCGGGTTCATCTCGATCACCACCATACGGCCATCGGCGGGGTTCACCGCCCATTGCA
>MAAY01000025.1:0-40981 GCA_002162795.1 Rhodobacterales bacterium 56_14_T64 | reverse complement strand
GTTTCGACACCGATCTCACGCAGGACCTCAATCGAGGCGGTGCGCATGATCTGGTATTCTTTGTCGGTCAGGGTCAGGGCAGGGGCTACGGTGATCGAATCACCGGTGTGCACACCCATGGGGTCGATGTTCTCAATCGCGCAGACGATGATGGCGTTGTCGGCCTTGTCGCGCACCACCTCCATCTCGAACTCTTTCCAACCCAGCAGGCTCTCGTCGACCAGGATCTGGTTGACCGGAGAAGCGTCCATGCCGGTGCGGCAGAAGTGGATGTAGTCTTCGCGATTGTAAGCCACACCGCCGCCGGTGCCGCCCATGGTAAAGGCCGGGCGGATGATGGCGGGCAGGCCGATGTCTTCAATGGATTCGAGGGCAATGCGCACGCCCTCGTCCAGGTCGGCTTTGCCGTTGTCCAGTTTGGGGGCGGTGACGATGGTGGCGCGCGGGTTTTCGATACCGAGGCGATCCATCGCTTCGCGGAACAGTTTGCGATCTTCTGCCATTTCAATAGCATCGCGGGTCGCGCCGATCATCTCAACACCGAATTTTTCCAGCACGCCCATCTCTTCGAGTGCGAGCGAAGTGTTCAGCCCGGTCTGCCCGCCCATGGTTGGCAGCAGTGCATCGGGGCGTTCTTTTTCGATGATCTTGGCGACCACTTCGGGGGTGATCGGTTCAATGTAAGTGGCGTCTGCCAGACCGGGGTCGGTCATGATTGTCGCGGGGTTCGAGTTGACCAGAATGACCCGGTAACCCTCTTCGCGCAGCGCCTTACAGGCCTGTGCGCCCGAGTAGTCAAATTCGCAGGCTTGGCCAATAACAATCGGTCCCGCACCAATAATCATGATCGATTGGATGTCGGTTCTTTTTGGCATGGCCATATTCCTTTGATGTGCGCGAGTCGTGACGCCCCCAAAGCGCCAAATTGTCATGGGTTATAGGCCCCGCGAGGAAAGGTGCAAGGGGCATCGGAAACGAGTTCCAAATTGCCGCAAATATCGCTGTTGTTCGCATAACGAACAGATATATGGCTGGTCACAGGCAACAGGAGTCGTCTCAGGTGCGTATCCGTTTTGATCAGGGGCCCAAGGGGCCGGGGACATGTTTTGACACCCCACATCGGATGATCCGGGCGGATCAGCCGCATCAAGTGCGCGCGGCCTTGTCGGATCTGGATTCGGCGCGGGCAGCTGGGAAATGGCTGGCTGGATATGCCTCGTACGAGTTGGGGTATGCGTTAGAGCCGAAACTGGCGGAACTGATGCCAGATGACCGACGTCTGCCGTTGATTTGTTTCGGTGTGTATGACCCGCCTGTGCAAAGCCCCGCCTGTGGTTTGACAGCGCCGGGCAAGGCTGGATTAGAGAATATAACGCCGCGCTGGGATTTTGACCGATATGCCGCGGCTTTTGCGCAGGTAAAGCAAAATATTGGGGCAGGGGACGTCTATCAGGCCAACCTGACCTTTCCGCTGGATGCGGCGGTTTTGGGTGGTACCGACGCGTTGTATGCTGCGTTGGCAGAACTTCAGCCCGTCGGCCATGGGGTGCTGGTCCAGCAAGAGGGCCTGCCAGATCTGTTGTCGCGCTCGCCAGAACTGTTTTTCCGGACCAATGCTGAGGGTCTGATTGAAACCCGCCCGATGAAGGGCACTCAGCCGCGCAGCGATGATCCGACCGAGGACGCCGCCCGGCGGGATTTTCTACAGAGTGATGAAAAGAACCGTGCTGAAAACCTGATGATTGTGGATCTGCTGCGCAATGACATCAGCCGAGTGGCACAATTGGGGTCCGTTTCTGTGCCCGAATTGTTCGCCGTGGAAACCTACGCGACGGTGCATCAGATGGTGTCGACAGTACGTGCGCAATTGCGACCCGGCGTCGAGCTAGGCGAGATACTAACGGCGCTGTTTCCCTGTGGCTCGATCACGGGTGCTCCGAAAATCCGCGCCATGCAGATCCTGGCTGATCTGGAACCCTGGCCGCGTGACATTTATTGCGGCACCATTGGTTGGGCGGCCCCGGATGGCAGTTCTTGTTTCAATGTGGCTATCCGCACGCTGATGGTCGAGGATGGCAAGGTGGTGATGAATGTCGGCGGCGGCGTGGTCTGGGACAGCACTGCCGAGTCTGAGTATGAGGAAGCCATATGGAAAACCCGATTTGCCAGCCAGTTGAGCAAGACTTTCGCCTGATCGAAACCTTTGGCTATCACCCCGGTCAGGGCATTGCCCGCGCAACCTTGCATGTGCAGCGTTTGCAGGCCTCGGCGGAGGAATTGGGATTTGAGTTTGACCGCCGCACAGTCATGCAGCAGTTGGACAATATAGCCTTTCAATATCCTCGACGTTGCCGTTTGACTTTGGGCCGGGCGGGAGATTTGGAGCTGACGACTGCGCCATTTCCGGTGAAGCAGCCGCAGATGTGTTTTGTGATTGCTGAAGAGCGGCTCGAGTCCGGTGCCGCGCTACTGCGTCACAAAACCACTCTGCGAGACCGCCATGACCGGGCAAGAGCGTCACTGCCCGTGAGGGTTGACGAAGCTGTCTTCTTGAATGAACGCGATGAGGTCTGTGAGGGGACAATCACTAACATTTCGATCACTACTCCAGACGGAGACCGCCTGACGCCCCCGCTCAGCTCAGGGTGTCTACCCGGTGTCTATCGGCAAAGCCGGTTGAACAAAGGGCTGTTAAATGAGGCTGTTCTGACCCTTGCCGATCTGAACGAGGCTCGCAGTATTAATCTGGTCAACTCGCTGAGGGGATCAACGCAGGCAATTTGGGCGCCGGAATGTGCAGAATTCATCCGCTTTGCTTGACATCTGAGCCGCAACCCTGTGTATCGGCCCAGACGAATTCTGCGCCCTTTGGCGCTTAGCCCGAACGACGACCCGAAGACGAAAGGTCACGCCATGCACGCCTATCGCAGCCAAACCTGCGCTGAACTGAACAAATCCAACGTGGGCGACACTGTTCGCCTGTCCGGTTGGGTCCATCGTGTCCGCGATCACGGCGGTTTGTTGTTCATCGATCTGCGCGATCACTATGGCATCACTCAGATTATCGCCGACCCTGACAGCCCAGTGTTTGCCGAACTGGAAAAGCTGCGCTCGGAATGGTGTATCCGCATCGACGGCTCCGTGATGGCGCGCGACGAGAGCCTGATCAACAAAGCGATTCCAACTGGCGAAATCGAAGTTTTCATTCGTGATCTGGAAGTTCTGGGCAAATCCGAAGAACTGCCGCTGATGGTGTTCGGCGATCAGGAATACCCGGAAGAAACCCGCCTGAAATATCGCTATCTGGACCTGCGCCGTGAAGCGATGCAAAACAACATGAAGCTGCGCTCGGACGTGGTGACCTCGATGCGCAAGCGTATGTGGGAAAAAGACTTCCGCGAGTATCAGACCCCGATCATCACCGCATCATCGCCAGAAGGCGCGCGTGACTTTCTGGTGCCATCGCGTCAGCACCCGGGCAAATTCTACGCCCTGCCGCAGGCGCCTCAGCAGTTCAAACAGCTGATGATGGTTGCTGGCTTCGACAAGTATTTCCAGATCGCGCCCTGTTTCCGCGACGAAGATCCGCGCGCTGACCGCTCGCCTACCGATTTCTACCAGCTCGATCTCGAGATGTCCTTTGTCACCCAGCAGGACGTGTTCGACACCATCCAGCCGGTTCTGCAGGGCGTGTTCGAAGAGTTCGGCGGCGGTCGCAAGGTTGACGATGTCTGGCCGCAGATTTCCTACAAGGACGCGGCGCTATGGTATGGCTCGGACAAGCCCGATCTGCGTAACCCTATCAAGATGCAGGTTGTCTCCGAGCACTTCCGCGGTTCCGGTTTTGCCATCTTCGCTAGCCTGCTGGAGAATGAGGGCACCGAAATTCGCGCCATTCCAGCCCCAACAGGCGGCAGTCGCAAGTTCTGTGACCGGATGAACAAATTTGCCCAGGGCGAAGGTCTGCCGGGCATGGGTTATATCTTCTGGCGCAAACAGTCGCCGGATTCGATTGCTCAGGAACGCGGCATCACCGTCAAAGAGGTCAACGCTCTGGTCAAAGCGGGCGAGATTACTCTGGGTAACGAGGCCGCAGGCCCGCTGGCCAAGAACATCGGCCCCGAGCGCACCGAAGCGATCCGCCTGCAGTTGGGTCTGGACGTTGGTGATGCGGCCTTCTTCTTAGGTGGTAAGCCAAAAGCGTTTGAAAGCGTCGCAGGTCGTGCCCGTACCGCCATTGGTGATGAGCTGGGCCTGACCGACAAGGACCGGTTTGCCTTTGCCTGGATTGTCGACTTCCCGATCTACGAAGCTGATGAGGAAACCGGCAAGATCGATTTCGAGCACAACCCGTTCTCGATGCCGCAAGGTGGCATGGATGCCCTGCTGGGCGATCCGCTTAAGGTGCTGGGTTATCAGTACGATTTGGCCTGTAACGGTTACGAGCTGGTGTCGGGCGCGATCCGGAACCACCGTCCCGAGATCATGTTCAAGGCGTTCGAAATTGCTGGCTACGGCAAGGACGAAGTCGAAAAACGCTTTGGCGGCATGGTCAACGCATTCCAGTACGGCGCCCCACCACACGGTGGCTGTGCCGCGGGTGTGGACCGCATCGTGATGCTGTTGGCAGACGAGGCCAACATTCGCGAAGTGGTGATGTTCCCGATGAACCAACGCGCCGAAGACCTGATGATGAACGCGCCAAGCGATCCGACCTCGGATCAGCTGATGGAGTTGGGCCTGCGGGTGATCCCTCAGGATCAGTGATCCCTTGTGGCGAATTTAGCGAACAAAGGCTCGGGAATTTCCCGGGCCTTTTTTGTAAGCGAAGATAAGCCGGTCGTAAAATAACCGACAGAATTGGGGTCAATGAGCGTATAATCAAAAATGATCCGTAACGGCGTATATTGAGCCGGTTGAAGGCTCGGAGTTTAATTGGGAGCACATTCAAATGTTTTCACCAGCGCTGGCAGAGATCCGGTTTGGATGCGGCTTGTCACCTGACCTGCCCGCAAAAAACTCGGTCGAGGAAATTTTGCAGCGGCTCGCCGGTCCGGATCACATGGGTGAAACTTATCCGATCGACGATTTTGACAGCCTTTTGCCCCGCGCGGTTGAATATACTAGGTTGCGACGAGAACGACGCCGCGCGCAGGGCAGTGACGCCTATGATGATCTGGACGATCAGACCAAATCCGTACGTGCAAAGGCCCGGACCGATCGAGCGCGCTGGTTTGGTCAAATCATCCTGCGTCATGGTCAAACCAGTGATGGGTTCCGCGAGCGGCTGGCCCTGTTTTGGGGGGATCACTTTACCGCACAAGGCAAGGGCGGTTTGTTGCAATTGATGGGCGCGCCTTATGTGGACAGCGCCATCCGCCCCCATTTGTCTGGCAATTTTGCTGACTTGCTGATTTCAGCCGTCACGCACCCGTTGATGTTGCACTATTTGGATCAGGGGCGGTCAATTGGTCCCGATAGCCGTTCGGCGCAAAAATCCCGCCGACCCAAAGGCTTGAACGAAAACCTGGCGCGTGAAGTGATGGAGCTACATACGCTGGGCGTGGGAGGTCCCTATAGCCAGCAGGATGTGCGGCAACTGGCCGAGCTGTTCACTGGGCTGAGTTATAGCGCCAAAAGGGGTTTCCAGTTTCGCCCCAACTTGGCCGAACCGGGTGCCGAGACAATTCTGGGAAACCAATACGGCGGCGATCCGGCACAGCTGGAACCGATCCATGCGGTGCTTCGTGATCTGGCGGTGCACCCCGCGACGGCTGACCATATTGCCCGCAAGCTAGTGGTGCATTTTGTCGAAGATACCCCGGATCCCGCATTGGCAGATCACGTTGCATCCCGGTTCCGCGATACGGGTGGCGATCTGGCGCAGGTCTATGCGGCGCTGCTGGAACACCCCGCTGCTTGGGTGCCCGAGTTGCGTAACGTAAAGCCTCCACTGGATTTTATCACCAGCGCCTGCCGGGCATTGGCTGTTCACCCGCAGAAACTAAATCGCTCTGCTCCAAAGACGCTCAATAAAGGGTTGATGACACCGCTGATCATGATGGGGCAACCCTGGGAACGTGCCAATGGCCCAGATGGTTGGCCTGAACAGGACGCGGCCTGGATCACACCACAGGGGCTGGCAGCGCGGATCCGTTGGGCGATGTTGGCACCACGACAGTTGGTCACCCGCTTGCCGCCGCCCGAGCAGTTTGTCGAGACCAGCCTTGGTGATTTTGCCGATGGTCGGGTGCGGTTTGCCGCGCGTGCTGCTGAAACTCAAGCTGAGGCGATAGGATTAGTTCTGTCCTCACCCGCCTTTCAGCGCCGCTAACAGGAGGGCTATGTGATGACCCTGTCCCGCCGCCGTTTTCTGACCCGATCTGCCGCTATCGGTTGTTCTGCAGCTGCCAGCCCGCTGCTGACCCCGGTCAGTTTCGCCTCTGCCCCCTGGGACACCCGTTTAGTGGTGATCATTCTGCGGGGTGGCGTCGATGCACTGGACATGTTGCAGCCCTATGGTGATCCGAACTATGCTGGGCTGCGGACCAAGCTAGCTGGTGGTCCCGACAGGGGCGGGTTGGATCTGGACGGATTCCATGCGCTGCATCCCGGTTTGCAACCGCTGATGCCGCTGTGGCAGCGCGGCGAGTTGGGTTTTGTGCAGGCGGTTTCAACCCCGTATCGCAACCGGCGCAGCCATTTCGACGGTCAGGATCTGCTCGAGGCCGGGAGTGCGGGGCTGGGTGAGGTACGTGACGGTTGGTTGAACCGCATGCTGCAACAGATGGGCGGTGTCGAAAGCCGCACTGCCTTTGCCATTGGGCAGGGTGAGATGAAGTTGTTGCATGGTGGGGCTCCGGTGTCGGACTGGGCACCGGATGCAGCCCTGGTGTTAAGCCCGCAGGCCAAGCTACTGGCCGAGCAGATGATGATGGGTGACCCGATGTTTCACGATGCTTTGGCCGAGGCATTGGAGCTGTCGCAGGACGGCACAATGGGGCTGGCGGATGATGCTGACGATATGTTGGAAATGACCATGCCACTGCCCAGCCGTGGTAAGTCTCATCGGAAAATTGCCGAATTTGCAGCCGAAAGACTGCGCGGCGAAACACGGGTTGCTGCGTTCTCGATCAATGGCTGGGATACTCATTCCCGGCAGGCCGCTGGGCTAAAGGCGGGATTTGGGCGGTTGTCCGATACCATCCTGACTCTGCGGGACGGGGTTGGGGATGCGATTTGGGGCAAAACAGCGGTTCTGGCAATGACCGAATTTGGTCGCACCGTGCGCGAGAACGGCACTGGCGGCACCGACCATGGCACGGGTGGAGCGATGTTGTTGTCGGGCGGCGCTATCCGAGGCGGGCGCATCTATGGGCGCTGGCCCGGGTTGACTGAGGCGGATCTGTTCGATCGGCGTGATTTGATGCCCACCGCAGATGTGCGCGCGCAAGCGGCCTGGATTATGCGGGGTTTGATTGGCATTGACCGGTCGCAGCTGGAACAGGTTGTGTTCCCTGGGCTCGACATGGGGGCGGATCCTGGTCTGCTGCTTTGACCTGACCAAGAGACCTAACGTGCGTAGTGCTATGGGCTTGGGTCTGACGTGCTCCGCAGAAATGTAGTGATCAGGTCGGATCTTCAGCAGGGCTTCGTGGGACAGGCCTGCCCATGTTTGGGCAGCTCAGAGTGTGCATACAGGGTAGCAAGTCGCGAGCAGATCTTAGCTATCTTGTGATGAAAACAACAGCGACTCGCAGGGGTGGGGATCAAGGTTTGCCCGGTTGCGGCGGATTTCCCGCGCGGCGAGTCTGGCCTGGCCATACAGAACGATGGCTAGGGTGACACTGGCAACCAGAACAATCTCGAACATGTCAGATCGCCAGTTTTTGGTTTAATCGGTCCTGAACCAAACCTGCGATGCGGGCTGCTTCGGTGGTAACCGGGCGTCCTGATGACAGGGCCTTACTCAGACCGGCAGCTGCATCGGCCAGCGAGCTGTCACCAACGCTGCGGGCAACCCCACCCAGGAACTGGGCGACGTAATTCAGAATGTTAACTTCCTGCGAGTCGTTCAGCACATCGGCGACATGTGCCATGTCATCCTGAAATGCCAGCAGGTCGGGGTGGATGATCTCATCTAGCAACTCACCTGATCCCATTGGCTGGCGGTCAGCGGGCAGGCGCGATAGGATCGCCTGCTGGAAGGTCGCAAGCGAGGTTACCGGCTTTGCCAGAAACCCATCTGCACCAGCAGCCAAAGTGGCCTCTTTAGCAGCGTCGTCACCAGAGGTGCCCAAAACCACGCTAACGCGAGGTGAGGCACTGACGGATTCTTCAATCAGATCAATGCCAGACCCATCGGGTAGCCCCAGATCAACGATCAAAACGGATGGACGATAGACCTGCAAATGCCGTCGCGCCGACTTTAGACAATCCGCCCTGCGTATGCGGGCGCCACTGCGCAGGCACAACAGGCGCATGGCCTCGCAGGCATAGCGGCTGTCTTCGATCACCAGGATGGTCAGCCCCAACAAGGGGCGCCGTGTGGTGGGTTGGCGGTGGGCGGCAGCAAACAGTTCCGAATCGTCCATTACAAGTGTTCCTTTCGGCAGATGCCCTGACGCTAGGAAATCGAGGCTAATACCCGGTTAACGCGGCGCGTGGTTCTGTGTATGAATTGATCTCAGCTGCTAACTGGGCGCATTTGGCGCACTTGCCCCAGACGGCGGCAGCCCGCATAACGCCAGCACCAAATCAGTGAGGAGACGTGATGATGATTGGCCGATTGAACCATGTGGCCATTGCGGTGCCCGACCTCGAGGCCGCCTCGGCGCAGTACCGTGACACGCTGGGGGCCAAAGTGGGCGCGCCGCAGGACGAACCTGATCACGGTGTCACTGTGGTGTTTATCGAGCTGCCCAACACCAAGATCGAGCTGCTCTATCCACTGGGCGACAACTCACCTATCACTGGATTCCTCGAGAAAAACCCAGCCGGTGGCATGCATCACATCTGTTACGAGGTTGATGACATTCTGGCGGCGCGCGACCATCTGTTGGCACAGGGTGCGCGGGTTCTGGGAACGGGTGAGCCAAAAATAGGCGCACATGGCAAACCGGTTTTGTTCCTGCATCCCAAGGATTTCAACGGCTGCCTGGTGGAGCTCGAACAGGTCTGACTTTACAATCCACTGGTCCTGTAGGTATGCGAGGCCAGCTATAGGAGGCGCGCGATATGGGAATTACATCTGGGCTGGTGCTCTATGCAGTAATCTGGTTTCTGAGTTTTCTGGTGATCATTCCGATCCGGCTGGAAACTCAGGGCGATAAGGGCAATGTGGTCCCCGGTACACATTCCAGTGCGCCTGAAAACCACTATCTTAAGCAGAAGGCGATTATCACCACTGGGGTGGCGGCCGTTCTGTGGGCGGTGATCGCTGGCATCATCCTGTCGGGAGTGATCAGCGTCAATGATTTTGACTGGCTGGACGTCTACCCTGATCCGGAGTGACGGGTGAATTCACCTGCCAGATGGGGCTGCAGAAAATTAAGCAATTTTCTGGTTCAGAATTTTGCTTAAAATTCAGGGTAACGTGGCAATGGGTACATTACCCCCGCCGATGCAGCGCGTGAAAGATATGAGTGAAAGTTGCCGCGCCCAGGATCGGGATCACCAGGTTGAGCAATGGAATGGACAGTGGCATCGCCATCAGCGTGCCTGCCAACCAAACTGTGCCAGCGTGCTTACGGCGTAATTTCTTGGCTTCTGGCAATCCAATCCGACGAGCAGCAGCCAAAGTGAAGTATTCCCGGCCCAACAAAAACCCGTTAAGCGCCCAGAATATGAAAACGGCCGCAGGCGGAAAAATGGCATAGAGGATCAACGCCAGCACGTTGGCAGTGATCAGCACGCCAAGGAAGTTCACAGTGTCCTTTAGGGCATCCCACAGGGGTGTTTTGGCCACTGGTGGCAAATGTGGAAAATGCTTGTCTTCTACCGCCTGCGCGACTTCGTCCAAGAACATAGACGTGATCGCCGAGGCCACCGGCACCATCAGGAACACCGACAGGATCAGCATGAAAATGAGCGATCCGATGGACAACAGATCGTCCAGCCAGCGCACCTCACCCAGCACTGGCACCGTCGCATCGGGGCCAACCAGCCACTGGATCAGAACCAGGAAACAGGCATAGGCCGCAATCAGCAGCGCCAGTGTCAGGCCGATACCCAATGCCAGAACTCTGCGGAAGCGTGGGTCGCCTATCTGTGATACGGCTTTGAAAAATGCGTCGAAAATCATTCGCTCACCCAGCTTGTCTTTGCGGTTAGATCCGGGCGCGGCCGTTCAGGCGGCGTGGGGCCCTCGGTGGCGATATGGATCAACCCGGCGATGCGTTCGTTGTCAGCCAGATCAAAGGCATCCTTGCAGAACCCAGCGTCATGACTGGCCCAGCCGGACAGCCAATTGGCACCCCAACCAGCTGCCAGCGCGGCGTTCAGCAAGCCCAGGCACACAGCTCCGGCGGAATAAGTCTGCTCGATAGCGGGTACTTTTTCACTTGGGGTTTGGACTTCGACCACCACCACGGCCAGATGGCCTAGTTCAAACTGGCTGCGACCTTTGGCGATATCTTCGGGGCTTTTGCCGAGCCGCTGGCCTGCTTTGGTTGTTAGATCCGCCAACCGCGCCATCGCACCACGTTCCACCACGATGAACCGCCAAGGTTCTAACTTGCCATGATCCGGTGTACGTGCCGCTGCGGTCAACAACGGTTGCACCTCGGCACGACTGGGGGCTGGCGCCACCAGAGTCTTTGCTGGACGCGAGCGGCGGGTAAGCAGAAAATCCAGCGCGGCAGGGTTGCGGAGCGACATATGTGAAACCTCTTTACATCGAATGGCTACCATTTCGGCAGTCAGAGGCAAAAATTCAAGGTGAAAATCAAATGAGCATCGGCGTAACTGCGTGGATTGCTGTCATCTGGCCAATAATATCCCCGCCCAAGGCACAAAAGCGATGGAGCCTGTGACCAGCCTAAGGCATCCTTTCAGACTATGGGAAAGCCAAAGAAGAAAGATTTGCCGGATCTAAGCCACTTGGCACAAGCAGGAGCGGAAATCGCGGTGCGGGTGACGCCCAAGGCGTCTCGTAATGCCATAGAAATTCGTGATCACCTGTTGCGGATATTGGTCACGGTGGTGCCGGAAAACGGCAAGGCCAATATGGCGGTGCAGGTTTTGCTGGCGACCGCAATGGGGGTGGCGCCATCTCAGTTGACGCTGAAACGCGGGCAGGGCGCGCGCGAGAAACTGTTTGTCTATTCCGGCTCGTCGCGCAGTTGATACACCCCTTCCGGCAGGTCGAGCGCCACTGACAAATCACGCAGTTGCTGCTGCGACAGTGTAATCAACTGCATCTTGTCGGTGCGTGGATCATATTGTTCGATGGTGATGCATTCCGCAAAAGAATTGATGGTCACATCTTCCTGCAAAGGCGCGCCGCCCTCGTCCAGCAGGGTAATCACCGTGGCGTCAAACTCATGTTCAATGGTAAACATGATCCTAGCTTGCCCCGTGACCGCACCGCTGGCAAGGCTTTGCTAGATCACAGTATCTTTTGCTGAAATCGTGGCTGGTAAGGTCCTGTGCAATTGATCCCGGCGCGCATTGTCCTTTAGGGTGAACGGGGATTGCCAAAGGGAGTGTCATGCACCGTTTTCTGTTGTTGTTGGTTCTGGCCATTGCTGGCTGTGAGGTTTACACGCCGCCGCTTCCAGGGGCGGGGACGACCAGTCACAAAACGCAAACCCAGGGTCAGACGGGCGGGGGCGCCAGTGCCGCCTTTGCCTCGGTGGCACGGGCCGTTGAGCCAGTGGCCGAGCGCGAGTGCCGCAGGCGGGCCAGCGGGTTGAACTGTGATTTCCTGATCCGTATCGATCCCAACCCCAAGGCACCCGCCAATGCCTACCAAAGTGTCACCCGTTCCGGGCGGCCGGTGATTACCTTCACCCGTGCCATGTTGGCAGACCTGTCCAATCAGGACGAACTGGCCTTTGTGATGTCACACGAGGCAGCCCATCACATTCGCGGCCATCTGGCGCGGCAAGAGCAAAACGCCATTTCCGGTGCCATTATTTTTGCCGGGCTTGCCACCGTGGCCGGCGCCAGTGCCAGTGACATAGCCGAGGCACAGGATTTTGGGGCACTCCTCGGCTCGCGCAGTTATTCCAAGGATTTTGAGCTGGAGGCGGACCAGCTTGGAACGATCATTACCCATCAGGCTGGATTTAGGCCCAGCGTTGGCGTGCGTTTCTTTTCCCGCTTGCCAGATCCCGGCGACAAGTTTCTCGGCACCCATCCTGCCAACCATGACCGGGTGCAAGTGGTGCAACAGACCATCCGACAATACAATCTGAACTGACTGATGTCCTCATCGCCCTTTCCCTCGCCGCAGCTGACACAGCTGGGTGTGATCCTGACCGACCGAGGCTCGCGCTATGCAGTGTCGGGTGCTCCGGTGACTACACGTCCCGAAATCGATGCAGTGCTGAAGGCCCTGAAACGCGATCGATCTTATGCCAAGGCCACGCATAACACTTGGGCGGCATTGCTGCCTAACGGTGGTCTTAAAGCAGACGACGGGGAAAGTGGTGCAGGTATGGTGATCCTGCGCATGCTGGAAAGGGCCGAGTTACACAGTCATGTGATCATCGTCACCCGCTGGTATGGCGGCAAGAAACTGGGTGGGGATCGGTTTCGCCGGGTGCAGGACGCGGTACGCGCTTACCTGGAAGACCTGGAACCTGGCAACTGAGCCGCCTTTGCGCTTGACCTGAAACAAGGCGAGAATTGCCGTGGCCGTTTACCCAGATCGGCAATTGACCAGATCAGGAGGCAGCCGTGCAGGACACTGCGACACTAAAAAAGCACGCGGCATTATTTGACGAGATGGGTGCTGCACTGGGATTGGATCTGCAGCAGCAGGCAATCGACGGTGGGTTGCCACGCGATGAAATTTCCGAGGCCGTTTTGCGCTGCACAAAATGTGCTCACCCCGAGCAATGTGCCAGTTTGTTGGCTGTCTCAAGCCCACAACCAGTCGGCCCGCCAGATTATTGCCGCAACCTGGATCTACTCACCTACTTGGGCGAGCAGGGCCGCTGAGCCGAGGCGCTGGATATGCAAATGCTGGGCAACACCCTGTATCACGGCTATTTTTGGGGCCGAATGAGCTGCGCCGATGAGCGATGTCTACCGTCTTATGTGACTGAGGAAATCACTGTCAGCTGCTCTTGAAGTTGACTTGGGTCTGGCTGGGGGAGAGCTGCGGTCCCATGCTGATCTGCTGCCTCAGCATCGATTGTGAAAAATGCAGTGCGCTGTGGTTAGCATAACGTCAGGATCAGCCCAATGAGCCGTCAGCGGTTTGCGTCAACGGTAAGATGTTGAAGCAAGTGAACTCCCAAACGGCGAACCTCTATTCCAAATACCCAGACACAAAATCTCCCGCCCCCGCGCCGAGTATTGGCTCTGCCAATCCCCGTTGCGGCGTTGGGCCCGGCGCCGCGCAGCGGCGCTTGGCCCAACGGCTGGAGGCATCCTTGGATGCCCGACAGCGGGCGAGAGCCTTTGGTTGAGGTTACAGCTTGCTGTGACTGCCGTCACAGAGCGGAGCCTTGGCAGAGTGTTTGCAGCCGCAGAAGAACAGCTTTTTGGAGGCTGCGGCAGTGTATTTTAGCGGTTCAAAGCCGCTCCCCTTGTGCGAGCCGTCACAGAGCGGTTGCTTGCTGGATTTGCCGCAGGCGCACCAGAAATAGGTTTTTCCTTCGGTGACTTCGACTGGGTAGGGGGATTTCTGGGCGATATTGGGGGCGTCGGACATGGCTTGGGGGTCTCCCTGGCTGATGGGGAGAGGATAGCGCGACAGGGTGACAGTACAAGTTAACGCAAGCGAAACCGTTGGCGCAGACCTAGGCCGAGGAAGAAGAGGAGCGGCAGGCTGACGACGGTTTGAATACTGGAAATCGCTTTTAAGGATGCCGGCAGGAATTTCATGAATTCAGCACCAAAGTAGAGACGGTTGAAGCCAAAAAGCGGGAAGAGGTTGGAGAAGCTAAGCCCGATGGCGGAGCCAAAGGGGCGATCAATGACGATACTTGGCTTTGGAACACAGCAACCTGCGAAAAACCCCCAGAAACAGGCAAAGCCAACGGCCCAGACAATAGCCAGCCCTACGAGCGGGCGAGCGATAGAGTGGCCGTAGTCGGATAACCAGCCGAAGATCAGGTAGGGAAGTTTTTGACCGAAGGAGCCGATTTTCGATGCGAACTGCATTTCACGGCGAAAAAAGAAGTGCTCTTCTTCGGCTAGACCTTGTTTGGCAAGAACATGGCGGATGGTCGCGCAAGAACTTTTAGCTTGTTGCAGGTCTTGCTGCGTCTTGTCCGGCCAATATGTGCATTGTTTCGTGTTTTTGGTGAAAGTCGTTTTGTCATGCAAAATGGAATCCGCGAAATCCGGATAACTTATACTAAATTCTGCCTCAGAAAAGTTTGCAGGCATTTCGAAATGACATTCACGAAAGTTGGGCACTTCGGATTCCGCTGCATTTTTCATGGTGAATTTTCGGTGCATAAAGAAGGCCCGGCCTTGAAACCTTGTTCTTTCAAACAGGACGCTGTTGTCAAACAAGCCACCGGTAAAATCTACCTCATCCCCAAAAACGGAACCTAGGAACTGTGCATTGTTTTGGAATTCTGCATATCTAAAACTGCACCGATCACGAAACTTAGAGTTATGGAAAATTGCTTCTTTTACGAACGTGGCCTGCTCAAATGACGAAAACCCACTTAGTTCTGCCTTCTCAAAAATGGCATGCTCGTGAAATTTTACATTATTCAGGAACAGACCGTGTTCGAGCTTGGTATTCGAAAATGACACTCTCGAGAGAAAAATAGCCTGGTGGGCGTGCAGGTCAGAGCCAAAAACGGAGGCCGAAAACTCTACACATCTGGGGAAAGTAAACCCACTCAAGTCAATCCGGTTTTTTAAGTCGAGTTGTTTCATGTTCACCGCGGAGCAAGCACTTGGGAATTCCACCGGAAGCCCTAAACCTACCTCTTGTTCCATGACCTTGTCGGAGAACTTTTTCTCGATGCCGTCCTTCAACTTGTCCCACATGTGCAGCTCCTCAAAGTACGGCGAAAACTGAACTTTGTTGGACTGATCCTTCGTCAAAGCCTGTCCGGCCCATGCATTCCACGTCTTGCGGTTCAGCTCTTGATCGTCCCCATACAGGGTCATCAGGACATACCAGGGGTTCTCATTTGCGGGTGTCAGATCGGTCAATTGTTTGGTCACTCAAAAAGGGGATTTGGCTGTAGGTTAGGGGCGAAGCCTGTAGTCAATCAACCAGCAATTGAGGACTTGGCCCTCCGGCGCGAAGGCTCGGGCGCTGTCTGGCCTGTCGGCCAGACGAAACAGAGATAATTTCATCCGTTCCCAAACGCCGCCAGCCATACTATACGGCCCCTCATGACCAGCAATCCGCCAGAACTCCGCCCCGACCTTGCCCCGAAACCACGTATTGGTGATGTGCCGCGTGCCGGACAGCCGACCATTGGTATGGTCTCTCTGGGCTGCCCCAAGGCGCTGGTTGACAGTGAACGCATCCTGACCCGCCTGCGGGCTGAGGGCTATGGCATCTCGCCCGACTACACCGGCGCCGATGCAGTGATCGTCAACACCTGTGGGTTCCTGGATAGTGCCAAGGCCGAAAGTCTGGACGCCATTGGCGAGGCGTTGAAGGAAAATGGCAAGGTGATCGTCACCGGCTGTCTGGGGGCCGAGCCGGACTATATCCGCGAGCACCATCCACGCATCCTCGCCGTGACAGGTCCGCATCAATACGAACAAGTGCTGGATGCGGTGCATGTCGCTGTACCGCCTGATCCCGATCCTTTTGTGGATCTGTTGCCTGCAACCGGCGTGCAGCTGACGCCGCGCCATTTCAGCTATCTGAAGATCTCGGAAGGCTGCAATCACCGCTGCAAGTTCTGCATCATCCCCGATATGCGTGGCCGTCTGGTGTCGCGTCCGGCGCATGCTGTGCTGCGCGAGGCCGAGAAGCTGGTCACCGCAGGTGTGCGTGAGTTGCTGGTGATATCACAGGATACTTCGGCCTATGGTATGGACCGCAAGCATGATCTGAACCCGTGGAAGGGCGATGAGGTGCGCAGCCATATCACCGACCTGACCCGTGAGTTGGGACGCTTGGGCAACCCCAAGGACCTGTGGGTGCGGCTGCACTATGTCTACCCATACCCATTTGTCCGTGAGCTGATCCCGCTGATGGCGGACCCTGACACGGCTGTGCTGCCCTATCTGGATATCCCGTTCCAGCATTCGCACCCGGATATGTTAAAGCGCATGGCGCGGCCTGCCGCCGGGGCCAAGACTCTGGACGAGATCGCCGCCTGGCGCGCCACTTGCCCGGACATCACCCTGCGCTCGACCTTTATTGTTGGTTATCCGGGCGAGACCGAGGCAGAGTTCCAGCATCTGCTGGACTGGATGGACGAGGCGCAGCTGGATCGGGTTGGCTGTTTCAAATACGAAAACGTCGCTGGCGCGCGGTCTAACTCGCTGCCGGATCATGTGGCCGAAGAGATCAAACAGGAGCGCTGGGAGCGGTTCATGCAGAAGGCTCAGGCGATTTCCGAGGCCAAGCTGGCGGCCAAGGTGGGTCAAGTGATGGATGTCATCATTGACGATATCGACGATGATGGCATTGCCACTTGCCGCACTAAGGCCGATGCGCCCGAAATCGACGGCAACCTGTTCATTGACGAGGGCACCGAGGGGCTGTCGGTTGGTGAGATTGTGACCGTCGAAGTGGACGAGGCTGGTGAATATGACCTGTGGGGTAAACTCGGATAAAGAAATGGTCTGTGAGACCATTTCCCGAGTTTACGGGCGGAGCCCTGGGTGGTTGCCGTTGTCAGGTCTTTTGTCAGAAACTCCATCCATCGAAGCTGAAAATGGCCGCCGGTTTACTGCTGGATGGAAGAGGCCGGTTTTTGTATGCACAGGGCCGAGCAGGTCATTGCACCTCGGCCCAGTCGCGTTACTCTAGTACCAATCACGCGAGGAGATGGGCCATGCGGCTGATATTTCGGATTTTTGTTGCCCTAGTGATCACCGCAATTGTGGTGATTGGCGGGCTGTTGGTGTTGCCGGGTGACAAGCTGGCGGAACTGGCGGCGGATCAGCTCGAGGCACAGACGGGGCGGCGACTGGATGTTCAGGGCGAGGTGGCGCTTAGCTTGTGGCCCGTGCTGGGGGTCAAGGCCGAGGGTGTTAGCCTCTCCAACGCCGATTGGGCTGGGGATCAACCGATGCTGACCGCCCGAGCCCTGTCGATTGGCATCTCGGCTCCGGATCTGCTGCAGGGTGACGTTAGGATCAAGTCTATCACAGCGCAGGACCCTCATTTGAACCTGAGCACCAATGCGACAGGCGTGGGCAACTGGGTGCTGACCGCCGTCAGTGCGGCCGGGCCTGAGGGCGATGATCAGGGCGGTGGCGCGGGATCGTCTCTGAGTATCGAAACACTGATGCTTAACAATGCCAGCCTGACCTATTCGAGGTATGGCGAGGCGCCAGTGGCGATGCAGGACATCGATCTGGAGCTGAAGTGGCCAGAGCCCAACGGCACTGTGGATCTGGCGTTGACCCTGAGTCCGGCCGGTGAGCCGGTGAAAATTGTCGGCGAGATTGGCAGTTTTGCAGCGTTCCTGGACGGGCAGGTATCCTCGGTTGGAGTGACGGTGACGGCTGCGGGCGGCCTTGCGCGCTTTGATGGCCGGGCGGGGATCAGTGGCGAGGCTACGGGGCGGTTTACTGCCAAGGCAGAGGACACGGCGGCTGTGTTGCGCGCTGCAGGGCTGGGCGAGGTATCATTGCCGCGTGGCCTAGGCCAGGGCGCGGTGGTGGGTACGGATGTGACCTTTACGCCCGACGGTCGGTTGGCGCTGCGGGATCTGAGCCTGGATCTGGATGGCAATGCACTCAGCGGTGCGGCTGATATTGTATTCGGGCCAGTGCCGTATTTCACCGCCAAGCTGCAGGCGCAGGATCTGGATCTGTCTGCTTTGGCTGAGAGTGGAGCGGGCAGTTCTGCAGCGGGTGCTGCGGGGAGTGGCTGGTCGACAGAAGCGATTGATGCCTCTGCTTTGGCCTTGGCGAACGGCACGATGGAGCTAACGCTTGCCAGTCTGAACACGGGCAGCGTGAAACTGGGAAGCAGCAAGTTGAGCATGTCCTTGGACAATGCGCGCGCCGTCGTGAACTTTCTTCCCGCTTCGGTGTTTGGTGGCACCGTGCAGGGGCAGTTGGTGGCCAACAATCGCAGTGGATTGTCGGTCGGCGGCAAGCTGACCTACTCCGGTATTCGTCTGGAACAGGCGCTTGGACAATTGGCGGGTTATGATCGCCTGAATGGTGAGGCTTTGGGAGAGCTGCAATTCCTAGGCATCGGCAACTCACAGGACGCCATTATGCGATCGCTGAGCGGTCAAGGCTGGTTGGAAATCGGCAAGGGGTTCTTTACCGGTTTTGATCTGGAGGGGCTGATGCGGTCGGGCAGCGGCAATGGGGGTAGCACCCTGTTTGATGGGTTGACCGCCAGCTACACCTTGAAGGATGGCAATCTGGATAATCAGGACCTGCTGATTTCGCTGAAAGCGGTGCGGGCTGATGGCAAGGGGCGGATTGGGCTAGGCGCGCAGGATCTGGATTACCTGTTCATTCCAACCGCAACGGCGGCGAATGGCGGTCAGGGGTTGTCAATTCCGCTGCGTATTACCGGCCCATGGGCGGACCCCAAGATCCGTCCTGACCTCAGTCAGGTGCTGGAGGCAGAGATCGACGGGATCGAGGAACAGGCCACGGATCAATTGCGCCAGAAATTGAGCGAGGAACTGGAGGTTGAGATCGCCCCCGAGCAGGATCTGGAAGAGGCGATACAGGATGGGCTGGAGCAGCGGGCCAAAGATAGCTTGCTGCGATTGTTGCAGGGGAATTGAGCGAAGATGGCCCCGCCGCAGCTTGGCCTGGTGCCATTGGGCTTGACCCAATGTCGCTCCGGCGAATGGGCGGGGTGTTGCAAATCCGGCGTACGTTCAGCTGAGGTTCGTTTAACCCCTTTGCGGCACAATGCCTGCCAATCGCGATTATCGCCGGGACTATTATCTCTGGCACAGGAAACAGGGTTCCGGGTTGCGCCGGGACGCATCTGAACAGGTTCACGCACGGGATCCCCCGTCCGCATCCGTTTTGGCGACGTCGCCATTTTTAAATGGAAAGACATACCATCATACCGGACATGAACTGGCAGGGCTGGGACCTTGGTTGGGTATTCCCGTGTGCGCGTTCGATTGGCAACCAAAGGCTCCCGCCCCATGAACACCATCTGCGATGGTGTTCATGGGGCGGGCCGGGCGCGCCGCTGATGCGGCGCGCGGCACCGCATAACGCCGCGTTTCGACCATGCAGTGGCGCTGCAAGGTCTGGCAATCGCATGTCATGTGGTTTATCTGGCGCTATATACCAGTGTCTGTGACACCTGCGCATCGAAAGGCTGCCCTTATGAGCTTTGAAACCCCTGGCCCGGTTGAAACGGATCTGCGTGCCGCGATCAGCCCTATCGAAGATATTATCGAGGATGCCCGCCAAGGCCGCATGTTCATCCTGGTTGACCATGAGGATCGCGAGAACGAGGGCGACCTGATTATCCCGGCGCAATTTGCCGATGCCAAGGCGATCAATTTCATGGCCACGCATGGTCGCGGGTTGATTTGTCTAACCCTGCCAGCCGATCGGATTGATGAGCTGGGCCTGCCAATGATGGCGATGCACAATTCCTCGCGCCATGAAACCGCGTTCACCGTGTCGATCGAGGCGCGCGAAGGGGTGACCACCGGGATTTCCGCGGCTGACCGGGCGCTGACCGTGGCCACTGCCATCAACCCCGAACAGGGTGCGGCTGATATCGCCACGCCGGGCCATCTGTTCCCGTTGCGCGCGCGCAACGGTGGCGTTCTGGTCCGTGCCGGTCATACCGAAGCCGGTTGTGATGTGGCGCGTCTGGCGGGCTGTTACCCGTCATCGGTGATCTGCGAGATCATGAACGACGACGGCACTATGGCGCATCTGCCGCAGCTGATTGAGTATTCAAAGAAGCATGGCATCAAGATCGGTACAATTTCCGACCTGATCGCCTATCGGTCGCGCAACGATAATCTGGTGGTCGAAACCTCGCAGGAAATGGTGAGCTCGGAATTTGGTGGCGAATGGGACATGCGCCTGTTCACCGACCAGACACATGGCATCGAACACGTGGTGCTGATCAAAGGCGATATCACGACTCCCGAGCCGGTTCTGTGCCGCACCCACGCCGTGCACGAGGCCTCGGATATCCTAGGCTTGGGGCCGAAATCCCCCAGTGAACTGCCACGCGCGATGGAACTGGTCGCCGCCGAAGGGCGCGGTGTGGTCTGTCTGTTTCGCCAGCCTCGTAATTCCCTGTATGCCGCCGAAGACGAGGGCCCGCGGACCATCAAGCAAACTGGTCTTGGTGCCCAGATCCTGTCCAAGCTCGGCATAAACGAATTGATCCTGCTGACCGATTCCCCTGAAACCCGTTATGTCGGACTGGACGCCTATGGGCTGACCATCGCCAACACACGCCCAATTCTGTCCGAGGTTTGACATGGCTGGCAATGAGCAACATTACATCCTGCCACGACCGGAGTTTTCCAAGCCGGTGAAGCTTCTGATTGTGGTGGCGCCGTACTACAAGGACATCACCGATAATATGGTTGCCGGCGCCATCGCCGAGATCGAAGCGGTGGGCGGCAGCTATCAGCTGATCGAAGTGCCTGGCGCGCTTGAAGTGCCCACCGCTATTGCAATTGCCGAAAATACCTCGAATTTCGACGGCTACGTAGCGCTGGGCTGTGTGATCCGGGGTGAGACCACCCATTACGACACGGTCTGCAATGACAGCAGTCGCGCGATCCAGCTGATGGGGTTGCAGGGGCTGTGCATCGGCAATGGCATCCTGACTGTTGAAAACAGAGCGCAAGCTGAGGTCCGCGCCGATCCAAAGGACCAAAACAAAGGTGGCGGAGCCGCTGCTGCGGCCTTGCATCTGGTCGCCTTGGGGCGTAAGTGGAGCGCCCAAACCAAGGGCGTTGGCTTCAAAACCCGCTCGGACGCCATCATATTGGCTGAATCCAGTATCGGACCCAAAAACGCATGAGCACGGACAGCACAGGTGCCGCCCCCAACAAGGGCCTCCAGAAACGTCAGATGAAATCCGCCGCGCGGCTTTATGCGGTACAGGCGCTGTTCCAGATGGAGCATAGCGGTCAGACCTTTGACACGGTGGTTATCGAGTTTCTTGATCACCGTTTTGGCGCCATCTATGACGGCGATGAAATGGCCGAGGGCAATGCCAATCTGTTTCGCAAACTGGTCGAAGATGCGGTCAACCATCAGGCTGTGATCGACCAGATGACCGATCGTGCGTTGGTGGCCAAATGGCCAATCGCCCGTATCGACCCAACTTTGCGCGGGCTGTTCCGCGCTGCCGGGGCCGAGTTGACCCAATCCGACACCCCGCCCAAAGTGGTGATCACTGAATACGTCGATGTGGCGCGGGCCTTCTTCCCCGAGGGAAAAGAGCCAAAGTTCGTCAATGCAGTGCTGGACCATATGGCGCATGAGGCCAAGCCCGAGGCATTTTAAGCCACGACAGAATTCAATAAAAAGGGCGCATCACTGGATGCGCCCTTTTTGCTCAATGGCCTCCGACCAAGCCGCTTATTGATGATCCTTAAGGAGAGCCTCCAGTTTGGCGCGGGTTTCGTCGTTCAGCTGATCCAGATGCACCGTCATGCTGCGACCATCTGCGGTGGTTTCGCTCAAAGGGGCGCGGTTGCGGCCGGGATGCACGGCGTAGGGGATCACCTCGCGGGAGATGCCTTTGAAGTGCATCGGTGCCAGTTGTTGCGCATCGACAATGTCACGCACATGGGCATAGGTTTCATAACTCATCACAATGCCGCCGGGTTCAGCCGAGGCTTCAAGTCGGGCCGCCAGGTTCGCCTCGGCGCCGATGATGGTATAATCCATCCGTGTTTCCGAGCCAAAATTACCGACGTTACAATAGCCGGTATTGATGCCGATCCGGGCTCGGAACGGATGTTCGATACCGCGTTCCCGCCAGTGACCAGCCAGCTCGCCCAGACGGTCCTGCATCTCCAGCGCCATGCGGACACAGGCACGGGCATCTTCCGCTGTGCCCTTGCTTTCGGGATCGCCAAAAAACGCCACGATGGCATCGCCGATGAACTTGTCGATGGTGGCACCGTGTTTTTCCGCAATGGCCGACATTTCGCTGAAATACTCGTTCAGCAGGGCGGTCAGTTCTTCGGGTTGCAGGGACTCGGTGGTTGGCGTGAAATCCTTGATGTCCGAGAAGAACACCGTCAGTTTCTTACGTTCCGTGGACAGCGCGACGTCTTTTTCGCCAGAGAAAATCGACTTGTAAACCTGTGGTGACAGGTAGCGAGATATCTTCATGGAAATTCCGGCGAGGAATTCATTGTTCTGTGCCAGCTCTTCACTTTGCAATCTGAATTTTGAGGCAAGGCGCAACTGATGCCGGGAAAACAGAATGCCGAATGTGCCAGCGGCGATCATGTAGAGCAGCAGATATTTGAAGGCCAGAAGGTTCGAGGCAATGGGCTGTCGAATGGTAAAGGACTGCATGCCGCGAATGTCACCCACTTGCAGGTCCGATTGCGGGTCATCGGACGTGCCGCAGTCCGCGCAGTGATCTCCGACAAGCACGGGCGTGACCATTGAAATCGCGTGTTCCCAAGGCTTGTCCTTAGCTTTGATGAACATATGGTCCTCGGGGAAGCCATTGCGAAATTCTGCCAGCGCCCTTCGCTCTCCAAAGGTCAAATCGGTTGCCGGGTGACCGGCAAACGGGGTGTCCGAGACAAAGCGATATTCAAAATTGAAACCGCGGTGATCCTGGTCAGCATTGATCATTTCCCCCAGTTCAATGGTCAGCGAGTCGATATGGGGAATGGCGCCTTCTGTTTCGTGGTGATCATGGCTTGCGACGGTTGGGGTGGATGCGGACAGCTGGCCGATAACGTTATGGGCATAATATCCCCGCAGATTATCCATCACAGAATGCAGTGCCGCAGTTTGGCGTCGGATGCTTTGATCTGTGATCGCCATAACATCCAGCCATACCGCAAGCGGCAGGGCCAGAATGGCGCCAGTGATCAATACGGGAATAAGCTGAGGATGCTTGATAAGCAGCTGACTGATACGTTTCAAAAATGTGCCTCTTTCAATCTGCCCGATGCGGTGGCTGAGTCTTGCGATGCTGCTCATCGATGCCCCAACAAAGGGGGCATTTTTTGCAGCTTTGGCTTCGCTTGATCGCCAGTTAACCTGAGTATAACGACCCATGCGACAAATTCCGCCGGAAATATCGCAATCGGCTGGACCTTGAACATCAGGGTGCTAACCTCGCGCTGAAATAACGGAGACGTCGACATGCCAAAGCTGATCCAGCTCTATATTCGCAACGTGGTTCTTGGGTTTGCCATCGCGGCTGCCTTTGTTGGCATGCTGCTGTGGTTCAATGTGATGAACCTGTGGCATCTGGTCAGCACCAGCGATGCAGGGCTGCTGGCTGTCTTCATTCTGTGGTTCATGCACGGCATTGTCTTCGCCGGAGTTCAGTTTGGCTGGTCTGTGATGGCGCTGGCTGAAAAGGACGATGACGGCCCGCGGGGCGGTACGCCTGTGGCACATGAGTTCCTGCCGATCCCGGTGCCGGTAGAGAAGCCAAGCCACCCGCTGCGTCGCCGCTGAACTGGACCAGATTAAGATTCCGAATGCCGCGTTGTCAGATCTGAGAGCGCGGTTTTTTTGCGACCATTATTCAAACGCCAAATTTCTTAGAACCTTCTTTGACCAAGCCGATGAATTTAATAAAGGGGCGACGTTGTGTTGCGTATATTGACCATTTTTTTGAGTTGTGCGGCATTTGCTGCTTGGGGTGGCCAGGGCTCCGATGAACGGGTGAAGGGCTCTCTTACTGCAATGGGATACCAAGATATTTCCCTAGAGGGGTGCAGGCTTTCCTTTTCACGGACAGTGGTGCCAACCGAGGAAAATAATGAGTTTTCTCATTATACTCGGGTAATTTTTCTTTCGACGCTCGGCGATGCCACTACAGCTAAAATTAAGAGGGGGGTAAAGGACGCTTCCGTATTTGATTTTATTGTGCCGTTCAATGAAAGTTACAAAGCCTACGAATATAGTGTACTCAGGGTCAGCTTGTTGTTGCGGCGGAAATACCCAAATTCAAATTGGCCATATGATATACCGCATTCTTTTGGTCAGTTCACTCCCCTTATTGAGGAAGACCTCCCTTCGCTGCTGCATGAACTGGAAGGCATGAACCGGGCCATTGTGCACTCCCAGTATGGTACCTCCACCATGCCGGAAATGAATTTCAGAATGAGCTTCGATTCACCCAAGCCGCTAGAGGAATTTCTACGGCTTATGATGGCCTATATGGGTGATTTCGATTGCGTTTCTGGCCAGTAAGTCTTCCCATTTAAAATTTTGGGAGACTCTTTCCGCTGTCTGTTGGGCAGTTGCAAGGTCTGAACTGATAGGTATGTGTGAAAAAGGTAAGCGGATTGAATGGCCAGTCAAGCGCGGCCCGGCGGGCAATTAGTTGACTTGGAGGGTGGTAGGTGTGGCGGGACCACCAGAGTTCAACCGTCAGACATTTGATTCCCGAGGACCTGTATGTACAGGTGGGCGCCAGGTAATTGGACCAGGATCCAAACAGAGCCAGCTCCCTTGGAAATGCTTAAGGCCACTGGAATGCTTGTCCGGCACGAGAGGGGTAGAACCCGCCACGCCCTAAGATAAGCCGGAGTGGCGGATTCTTCAAGCCCTAGTGCGTTTGAGGCGAGGGGGTCTCGCCTGACAGATGGTCACGCAAGCTGGTCTCGAAATAGTGCTGCCAGCCCCGCACACAGACATCCTGACAGTCCAGATTTGCGTTCAGACCTTCGTGGATCAGGGTCACCTCGCTGCCTGTTTCCAGCGGGGCGATCTGCCAGCGCAGGCGGGTTCCAGCCCATTCGGTGGTGTCGTCCACGTCGTCGATGATCATATTGGCGTCGCTGCAGTTCCAGTTCAGATCATAAGCGGTGTCACCTTGCGAGAACTCGAAATCGACGTGGCTGTTGTTGAACATGACCTTGGCGCCATTGTCGCGCGGCTCAACCCGGTCGCTCCACCATAGGTGCATTTCTTCCAGAATGGCTTTGCGGGCCTGATCGGCAGAGGCCGACACAGTAATGGTTGCGCGGTAATCGCCGGTGGCTGCGGCACGCATCCGGGAGATGTGATCATCCCAGCCTTTGTCGAGTGCCAGTATCAGGTCAAAGGCCTCGGCGTGTTGCGGCAACCCGCTGTGTTCCAGCGACAGCCGGGTGCCGCCGGCCACTGGCGTCAAGGTCCATTTGACCAGACTGACCGCATCGCCCATCGGTTTGATGGTAAAGGTATACTCCAGATACTCGGGCGCGTGGGCCACCCGGACCTCTCCCCAGATCAGCTTGTCACCACTGGTGGTACCAAACATCTCCAGCGGCTTGCCCTCTTGCAAAGGTTCGGTTGGGGCGTGGAACCATTGGGCCAGCTTTTCCGGCTTGGTCAGATAGTCCCAGACCTTGGCGGGATCGGCTTTCAGGTAAATGGATTTGTTCAATGTCAGATCGTTCATGACTCGTCCTTTTCAATAAGTGTTTTTAGTGTGCTGAGGCGTTCGTCCCAGAAGTTGTCGAAGAATTCCAACCAGTTCAGAACAGGCGCCATGCCGGCGGCGTTCAGGCTGTTGATCCGCTCGCGACCCTTGGTCTTGACGGTGATCAGATCACCTTCCTTCAGGATCGTCAGGTGCTTCTTGACGGCCGGGCGGGTGATGTCGAACTGGTCCGAGACCTCGGCGATGGTCATGTCCTGCGAGGCGAGCAGGCGGAGAATATCCCGGCGGGTGGGATCAGACAGAGCGCGAAAGGCAGATTGGGGTTGGTGGATCATTGGCCCGTGGGTACGAAATCAAACGCACCATCCTGATATAGAAAAGTGACGCAGGGCGTCGCTGATACGCAGCTAGAGACGTGTGCCAGCCCTGCAGGAACCTTGTAATAACCGCCGGGGCCAATAGGGGCATCGGCGGCTGTGTTGTCGCCTTCGGCCACATGGGTCATCGTGCCCTGGACCATGACGCCAAACATATTGGCCGATTTGACATGTGGTGGGCTGATGGTGCCTGCGGGCAGGCGCACCATGGCCATATAAGCCTCCTCAAACCGGGCACCGTCCAATGCGGCAAAGCCGACACCTTCGGGAGTGGTTTCCCATGTCAGCGCATCCAGACCGGTCAGGGTAATTGCCGGCTGCGCATTCAAGTGCGGCGCAATCATAGTGGCCAGCAGTATCGTGAGTGAAAGTGGCTTCATCTGAATCATCCTTGTGATACCTTATGGTTTCATTATTTATGATACTAAATGGTATCATGTCAACAGGTGATCGAGACTTGCCTTTTGTTCCCGTAATGTTCACATTTGATTTCATGACACTGGATCTGCAACCTGGACAAAAACTGGCCCGCGGCGTGGCGCGTTACCTGCGCAGTCTTGGCTATGCGTCGCTTGAAGAATTTGTGCCGATCCGGGGGCTGCGGGTCGATGTGATGGCGCTGGGTCCTAAGGGCGAGATCTGGGTGATCGAGTGCAAATCCAGCCGTGCCGATTTCCAGACCGACAGTAAGTGGCAGGGCTATCTGGAGTGGGGCGATCGGTATTTCTGGGCGGTGGACATGGAGTTCCCGACGGATCTACTGCCGGACGGCACCGGTCTGATCATCGCTGATTCCTATGATGCCGAGATCATTCGGATGCCGGATGAGGAGAAGCTGGCCGCCGCCCGACGCAGGAAATTGACGCTGAAGTTTGCGCGCGACACTGCGCGACGGCTGCAAAGTTTGCGCGATCCATGACTGGGCAGGGGGCGGTCTACTGGGTGTAGCGAGGAAGCTGAGATTGGGGCCAAGGACTGCGGCTAGACTAAATCAGTGTCAAACCTCTTTCAGCTTTCTGGCTTCCAATCAGGTTGCGTTTTAAATGACAGGACTGCGTCACCAAGTTGATCCCAGTGTTGTTTGTCGCGTTCAAATATCACCACTTCGACATCCAGGTCAGAGCAATCATCCATGGTGCCAAGTGTTATCGTCAAGTGATTTGGGATCCGCGTGTTCATGCCATACATTGGGCTCCCGCAGCTTGCGCAAAACGCCTTGGTGACCACGGAACCCTTGTCAGATTTATAAGTGAACTCGTTCAACTCTCCGGTCACAATAACTTCGTCAGACGGGAACATCGCTCCGACCGTGTGACCTGTGCCACTCAATCGACGGCATTCCTCACAATGGCATTGAGCGACAACAATGGGCGGTGCATCAATAGCATAAGTGACCGCACCACACAGGCATTTTCCAGAGTATCGATTTTTCATAACGCAAACCCTATGACCTGTCACAAGGACTGCAAGCCAAATTCGGTCATGTCTATCGCTTGCAAAACAATATGCAGGTGGACGAGACGGGCATCGACTTAATCAACGCCGTTCTCATAGTCATAATAAACGTTCAACCCAGAATACTTCTAGAGGTAACCTTAGCCCTTAACCAAGCGTGCGGCCTGGGCCGCGGCACGGATCTCTTCGGCGATCTCTTCGGCTTCTTCAGGATGGAAATCCATCGGGATTTCAATTCCGTCGGCCTCGATGAACAGGCGCACCATGCCAGCATCGGTTGGGCCGATTTGCATATTTGCCTCGATGTTGCGTTCGGTATTGATGCTCATTTTGCACTCCTGAAGACGTAGCGGCGGCTGATTGCTGGTGCTACCCTGCGGACCATTGAAACGCAAGCAGGGTTCGGGGTTTGATAGCACATGGGTGATGTGAGTTTACGCCGATTCGTTGCGGGCGATATGCACTGGTTGGCGGCACGCCACCAGGATCTCTATTCGAGGGAAGAAGGGTTCGACGATAGTTACGGACCCTTGATCGCGGCTGTGCTGCATGAATTTTGCGGGTCGCACGATCCTATGTACGAACGGGGATGGATTGCCACTAAGGGATCTCAGCGCATCGGGAGCGTCTTTTGTCTGAAAGAAACTGAGAACCTTGCCCGCCTGCGATTGTTCCTGTTGACACCCGAAGCGCGGGGGCAGGGGCTGGGTAAGCGGTTGCTGCGCGAGTGCATGGGATTTGCCCGACAGGCAGGATATCACGAAATGGTGCTGCACACCCACGAGAGCCGTCGCAGCAGCGGGTCATTGTACCGGGCGTTCGGCTGGCAGATGTCCGACTCCAGACCGGTGTTTTCCTTCGGAGTAAATTTGATCGAACAAACTTGGCGTGTTATGCTCTAAGCCTCTTGCAATTGGCTGGGGGGTTGGCTAAATCGCCCTCAGTGCCGCCATAGCTCAGTAGGTTAGAGCGCCTGATTGTGGATCAGGAGGTCCCCCGTTCGAGCCGGGGTGGTGGTACCATTTTTCCTAATAGTGACGATAGTATAGAAGAGTGCATGCCGTTGGCTGCACAGTATATTTAACGCTGTTAATCGCCGCGCCGTTGCGCAGAAGCCGGCTGAAACTTGTTTGGATTCTGCGTGATCCGTCGTGGTGCAAGCTGTGGGAGCTCTGTCTGGCCTGCGGCACTTTCCATCATTGTGAAGGTGCCCTTGTTGGCGGGTCAAACAAGGCTAAGTTGAATTTCAAGTTTATCTGGAGTGGGGGGAGCGTGAGCAGTTTGGCTCGGGTTTTGTCGGTCCACTGGAGGGTCTTGTCAGTGAACCGGCTGCAAATGCGCCCGGTGTATGCGTCCGGGTTCGTTTTTTCGCTCAACAGACTGTGGAGCTCGGACATCGTCTAACCTTTTGGCTGAACTTGTTAAAGGCGCTGATCTGACATGACGTTAGTCAGAAAGTGCGGTCGAAAACTGTGACCATATCGGGGAGGATGAACATGTCGTGTCACTTTGCAGGTCGTCGAGTTTTTGGCGCAGCACTGGCATTGGCGGTGTTTGGATTGCCATTACAATCAGGCACACTCCGTTTGTGGACCACAGAGGATCAGCCTGATCGGTTGGAGCGACAACAGGCTCTGGCCGACCAGTACTCCGCAATATCGGGGACGTCTGTCGAAGTGATCCCCATTTCCGAAAAAGACATGGGGCATCGTGCTACGGCAGCTGACGCAGTCGGCGAATTGCCCGACGTCATCTACCATCCCCTGCAATACGCGTTACCCTGGGCTGAAGCCGGCATTCTTGATACCGAAGCAGCCAATGAAATAATTGCGGATCTGGACGCATACACGTTTGCCCAAGGTGTCATTTCAATGATCTCTTTCAGGGGGCAGGCGGTCTCTGTTCCGGTGGATGGCTGGACGCAGATGATATTTTATCGCAAAGATCTGTTTGAGCAACACGGGTTGGCTCCTCCGCATTCCTTTGCCGATGTCCAGGCGGCGTTGGACAGGCTTCACAATCCCCCTGATATGTATGGTTTTGTTGCCGCAACTAAAGTGGACGAAAGCTATATGGGGCAGGTCCTGGAATACGTATTTCTTGCCAATGGTGTGAGCCCCGTTGACGTGAATGGCCTAAGGGAATTGGACGCCGCAAAAACCAGCGAGGTGCTGAAGTTCTACAAGGCGATTGCCAAGGCCTCCCCCCCTGGTGAGCTGTATTGGAAGCAGTCCCGCGAGCAGTATTTTGCAGGACGGGCAGCAATGATCATCTGGTCGCCGTTTCTTTTGGATGAATTGGCCGGCCTGCGAGACAGCGCTCCGCCAAAGATCAACGACGATCCAACGTCGCTTGCCCTAGCCGAAAAAACTGGGATCGTGACCAATTTCTCTGGCCCGTCCAATCCGCGCGGTGCAGCCTGGGCTGATGTTCGGTATTTGGGCATCACAAAAGATGCGAATACCGATGCTGCAAAAGAGTTTGTCAAATTTGCAATGGGGGCAGGATATACTCAGACCCTGGCAATTGCGCCTGAAGGTAAGTTTCCGGTGCGTCGTGGAACGGTAGAAGACCCAACGGCCTTTACCGAAGCCTGGGCAAAATTACCGGTGGGTGTCGATCGCAAGGCCGCGCTGGGGGATCTGTATGAGCAGTCGATGATTGACGAGATTACCGGCGGACTGAATGTTGCAAAACGTTGGGGGGTCAGGGAAGGTCAGCTGTCATTGGCGTCTAAAATTACCAACAGTCAGATCATCAATCGGGTTGTGCGGCAGTTTATTGACGATGAAATCTCGGTTGAGGCCGCCATTGAGGCGTTGAATGCGGGTCTATCAAAAATTGAGTAGGGTCTTTGGGCGGCGCGTGTGCCGCTGCCGCCCACTTTTCTGTCGTCTTGGTGTTCTTGTAGTCTTGGTAGTGCAAGGCACCCACAATCGATTAGGATCATGGGTGCATCGGGTCACTGCAGCGAGATCGGCCGTTGTCGGTTGTGCAGGGAGGCCCGTGCTGACCGGAGGTTATTCAGCGACGCGGGCCAGGAATTCATTCATCGCTGTCGCGATCTCGTCGCCGTATTCTTCTAGCGCGAAGTGGCCAGTGTTCAGGATGTGGAATTCAAGATCGTTGAGGTCCTGCTTGTAGGGATGCGCGCCTTCCTCGGGGAAGATCACGTCGTTGCCGCCCCACATCAGCAGCGCTGGTGGCTGGTGCTCGCGGAACAGGGCCTGCCAGAGTGGGTACTCGGCAACATTGGTGCCGTAATCCAGGAACATCTCAAGCTGCACCTCTTGGTTGCCGGGACGGTCCAGCAGGTATTGCACGTGCCAGAAGTTGTCGGGGCTGATGGCGGTTAGGTCCTGCACACCGTGGGTGAACTGCCATTGGGTGGCTTCCATTTTCAAAAAGCCCCGCAACGCGTCGCCGTTGGCCACTGATGGATCCGCCCAATAGGCTTTGATCGGGTCCCAGAATTCGCGCAGGCCTTCGGCGTAGGCGTTGCCGTTTTGGATGATGAAGCCGCTGACGCGCTCTGGGTTTTCGGCAAACATGCGGTAGCCAACTGGTGCGCCGTAATCCATCAGGTAGACGGCGTATTTGTCGACGCCCTTGTGATCCAGAAGTTGGGTCATCAGGGTGGCTGTATTGGCAAAAGAATACTCGTACTCTGCCGCATCGGGCATGTCTGAGGCGCCAAAGCCGGGGTAGTCTGGCGCGATGACGTGATAGTTTTCCGCCAGTTCAGGGATCAGGTTGCGGAACATATGCGACGAGGTTGGAAAACCATGCAGCAGCAATACTGTGGGTTTTGAGGGATCGCCGGCTTCGCGGTAGGCGATGTTCAATCCGCCGATTTCGGCTGATTTGAACTGGGTGCTGGTGGTGGCTGGGTTAGCGGCCATTGAGGTTGTCGGCAGGGCGAGCGCAGCAGCGATTAAGGTCGGGGCGGCAAATTTCAGGAGTGAGGTTTTCATTGGGCGTTCCTTTCGAAAAGGGGGAGGGCGTTTAGAGTTTGCGTTTCAGTTGGGCGTTTTCGGCTTCCAGCTCGGCCAATCGGTCACGCAGGACGGAAAGTTCAGGTTCCAGCTCCTCCAGAGTGAAGCGGCGTGGAATGTGGCGGGGGCAGTTCCAATCAAAGGCCGAGACGGTGATTTTGACGATGCGCTCGACGGTTTCTTTGCCGCTGTGCAATTGGGCCGATAGCTCGGGATCGGCTTCTGGGTCGATAAACTCAACCTCGCCCCACAGCTTGAGCCGCCGTTGATTGGGGTAATCCATCGCGATGATCGAGACGCGATTGCTGTGGGTCAGATTGCCGGTGCTGATATACTGGCGATTGCCGCGAAGATCAGCGTAGGCGATAGTTTTGTCGTCCAGGATGGTGATGAATCCCGGTGTGCCGCCGCGAAACTGCACATAGGGCCATCCGGTTTCGGAGGTGCTGGCCTGAAAGAAGCCATCGCGTGCGGTCAAAAAATCGGCCTCTTGTGGCCCCAGCTGATCACCGCCCCAGCGCTCGTCCGATAGGAATTTGCCATAGGCGTTGGCCGATCCACGTCGGTCCTGTTCTGCCCGAACAGTGGGGGTGAAGGCGATATCTGCAAATGCGAGTGCCATCTGTCGTCTCCTTTCTTAGGGGTTAAAGTCCAAACTCGCTGAGGCCGGGGTGATCGTCTGGGCGGATCCCAAGCGGCCAATGAAACAGGCGTTGGTCCGGGGTGATCTTCAGGTCGTTGATGCTGGCAATGCGACGGGCCATGCGGCCATCTGCGGCGAACTCCCAGTTTTCATTGCCGTATGAGCGGGTCCAGTTGCCGTTCAGGTCACAGCTTTCATAGGCAAAACGCACGGCAATGCGGTTTTCAGCAGTAGCCCAGAGTTCTTTGATCAGGCGGTAATCAGTCTCGGATGCCCATTTACGGGTGAGGAAGGCGTGGATTTCGGCATGTCCATTCAGAAATTCAGCCCGATTGCGCCATTGGCTGGTGTCTGTGTAGGCCTGTGTCACCGTGTCTGGGTTGCGGGTGTTCCAGGCGTTTTCGGCCATGCGCACCTTTTGTCGGGCAGTGACATTATCAAAGGGAGGCAACGGTGGGCGGGTCATGGTGATGTCCTGGGTTTGAATTTATGATGTACTGATCGGTGCTGCTATAAGTGTACCGATCGGTACTCTTCGTCAAGGTATTTCGCCTGCGATTTTTGCAAATTTGACGTGAAGGTTGTTACTGCATTGATATTACCAACTAATTTGTTGAAAGTTTTGACCGCAATGGAGCTTCTGATTGTGCGACTTGAGACTGGTCGGTACACAAGTCTTGAGAATCGGCATTTGCAGATGGGAGCAGATTGGCTGAAATGTGTTGGTCGATTTGCTTGGCGGGTCGGACGCCTGGAATGAAATCGCTGTGGTGTGCGTTGCCTGTGCAGGGCAACGGGCATCAAACGGGCAGGGGCGTTTGGATCTGAGATCGGCATTGGGACAGCTCAGCCAGGGCTGCACTGTGTCGTCGTGATTTTTCGGGAAATCGGGTCTGCGTTGCAAGAAAGCAAGCATTCTGGGCGCGCCTGCTGCCGCTCTTTGCAGGGCGGCAGCAGGCTTTGATCGGGCCGTAGGCGCGATCTTGTTTGGTGCGTCTGGCGTCGCTAGGCGAGCCTATTGTTTGGCAAACAGCTGGTCGTATTCCTTGCGCAGCAGGTTTTTCTGGACCTTGCCCATGGTGTTGCGGGGCAGTTCCGGCAGAACAATCAGCTTTTTGGGGTGCTTGAAGCGGGCCAAAGAGTCGCTGACGGTTTTGCTGATGGCGTCAAGGTCCGGGCCGGTTTCGTCCGACGCGACAAGGAAGCCGACAACGCTTTCGCCAAAGTCCGGGTGCGGTACTCCGACGACGGCGCTTTCCAGCACGCCAGGTTGTTCATCAAGAACCAGTTCGACCTCTTTGGGGTAGATGTTGAAACCGCCCGAGATGATCAGGTCCTTGTTGCGGCCAACAATCTGCACATAGCCATCCGCATCGATCACGCCGAGATCTCCGGTGATGAAAAATCCATCCGCGCGCAGTTCTTCGGCGGTTTTTTCCGGCATCTGCCAGTAGCCTTGGAAGACGTTTGGCCCACGGACTTCGATCTGGCCGATTTCGCCATCGGGCAGGGTGTCGCCAGTGGCGGCATCGGTGATCTTTAGCTCGACCCCGGGCAGCGGCATGCCAACCGTGCCGGCGCGGCGTTCGCCGTCGTAAGGGTTGGAGGTGTTCATGTTGGTTTCGGTCATACCGTATCGCTCAAGAATGCGGTGGCCTGTGCGCTGTTCGAACTGAATGTGCGTATCTGCCAGCAATGGTGCGCTGCCGGAAATAAACAGGCGCATATGTTGGGACAGGGATTTGGTGAAGCGGGCATCATCCAGCAGGCGGGTATAGAAGGTAGGAACACCCATCATCGTGGTCGCGCGGGGCATCTGTTCAATGATCTGGTCGAGATTGAATTTACCCATGAAGATCATCGAGCCACCGGCCAGCAGGGTGATGTTTGAAGCGACAAACAGCCCGTGGGTGTGAAAGATCGGCAGGGCGTGCAAGAGCACATCCTGATCGGTAAAATTCCAATAATCAACAAGGGTTTCAGCGTTGGACAGCAGGTTCTGCTGGCTGAGCATGGCACCCTTGGAGCGGCCTGTGGTGCCAGAGGTATAGAGGAAGGCCGCAAGGTCATCGGGGCCGCGCGTGACAGTGTCAAAGCTGCTGGGCTGGTTTGCGGCCTGAGTGCTAAGCGAGCCCGTGCCATCCGCGTCCAGTGTTTCCAGCTGCGCTCGGGCGGTCTGCGCGATGGGGGTCAATGCGGTCTTGTTGGCACTGTCGCAGATCAGCATTTTAGCGCCGCTGTTTTCCACGAAATACGAGATCTCGGTTGCCGTGTAGGCGGTGTTCAGGGGCAGAAATACGATGCCTGACTGAACACAGGCGGCGTAGATAGCCAGAGCCTGGGGGGACTTTTCGATCTGAACGGCCAGCCGGTCGCCGGGCGCGACCCCGGCGCTGCGGAACACATGGGCATACCGCGCCGCCATGCTCAGGAAATCGTCATGGGTGACCGTGCTGCCATCTGGAAGGTGCAGAAACGGTGTGGTTTTCCCGGCGTAGCGACCAAAGAGAGTGTCGTAGAGAGGGTTGGTCATCGTGTGGTCCTCATGTGTCTTGCAGTTGGGCAGCCGCGCTTAGGGCGGTGACCTCGGGTGATGCGACGACGTCCTGTGCCGAGGCAAATCGCTCGTGGTTTTGGGAAATCAGGGGCAGGTCATAGAGATAATTGACCATGGCGCCGCCAGATTGTGCGAGGCCGTTTTCGGATAGGTCAGCATCGGCATGCACGGCATGAACGAGCGCCCCGTTGCCCAGGTGAAAGCGGGCAACCGGGTCATAAGGTGTGCCATCAGCGCGCTTGGCAGTCAGAAGGTAATGGGCGGCGATCTGGCGTTGCTGGAGTTGCGCGTCGGGGCCAATTTGTGCCTCGGTCTCGTCCAGCCAACGGTTCAGGCTGGGGATGGGCGACAGGGTGACAAATGTTTTTAGGTTGGGCAGTTCGCGTGACAGGTCGGAAACCACCTGTTTGATCAGGGAGTTGCCGAACGAGATCCCAGCCAATCCAGCCTGACAGTTGGAGATCGAGTAGAATACGGCGGTGTCGGCCTCTTCTGCCGTGATATTGTCGCGCTCATCCGCCAGCAGGCCCTGGACTGAACCGGGGATGCCTTGCGTCAGGGCGACCTCGACAAAAATCAGGGGCTCATCCGGCATGGCGGGGTGGAAGAAGCCGAAGCAGCGGCGGTCTGCGGGCTGAAGGCGGCGGCGCAGGTCGTCCCAGCTGTCTATGGCGTGCACCGCCTCGTAGGCGATGATCTTGTCCAGTATGTCAGCCGGGCTTTCCCAGCTGATCGGACGCAGCACCAGAAAGCCGCGATTGAACCACGAGGCGAAAAGGTGGCGCAGATCCAGATCGACCACGGCTAGTTCGGGGTGTTTGCGGGCCAGTTTCAGCAAGTCTTTGCGCATTTCAACCAATTGCTTGGTGGCGCCCGGAACTTGATTTAGACGCCGGGCCAGCTCTTGGCGTTGCGGTTCGGATGCCTGCATGAATTGGCGGTAGTTTGCTTTGGAAGGATCACCTTCGTAAGCCTCAAGCGCGCGGCGGACCTCCTTGGGGGTGATGCCCAGTTGGTCGGTCAGGAAACCAAAGAAGGCGCGTTTTCCGTCATCGTCCATGGCCCCATAACTGTCAAGGATATGCCGGGCGAGGGCCATGCCAGACACCTCGCCTGAACTGCTTAGTAAATCGGTGCATAGCTCCTTGATCGAGCGGCCCTGATGGTCTGGCTCCGAGGCACCGCGATAGCGGCGCTCGAAAACCGTGTTCAGAAGGTCGGCTAGAAAGCTCACAATCTTGTCCCCATGATGGCGTCTGGCAACCAGGTGGCAAGACCGGGGAACAGGCACAGCAGCACAATTGCCAGCACCATGCAGGCCACATATGGCAGCGATCCGGTGAGGATGGTTTTCAGTGGAATATCCGGGGCAATGCCGCTGATGACATAGAGGTTCAGGCCAACGGGGGGCGAGATCAGCCCGATTTCCATGTTGATGGTTAGAATGACAGCAAACCAGATCGGGTCAAAACCAGCGGTGATGATGATCGGCAGCAGGATCGGCGCCGCCATCAGGATCACCGCAACGGGTGGCAGGAAGAACCCGGCGATCAGCAGGAACAGGTTCACGGCGCCCATCAAAACCCAGCGATTCACATCTAGCGTGCCGATCCATTCGGCGATGGACTGGGTGATGTAGAGGCTGGACAGCATATACGAAAACACACCGGCGGCGGCGATGATGAACAGGATCATCACGCTTTCCTTTGTGCTGTCGCGCAACACAACCCACAGATCGCGCGGGTGCCATAGCTTGTAGATCACCACGGCGATGATCAGGCAGAGCAGGGCCCCCACTGCGGCGGTTTCCGATGGCGTGGCGATGCCGCCATACATGGCGTAAAGCACGCCTAGAATGATTGCCAGAAATGGCAGAACGCGGGGCAGCACTTCGAACCGTTCTTTCCAAGTATAGCTGCGGGTGCTTAGCAAGTCGGTATTGCCTGATTTCCAAGTGGAATACAGCGACCAGGCCATGAACAGGCCGACCAGCAGCAGACCGGGGATGACACCGGCCAGGAACAGGCGGCCAATCGAGGTCTCGGTTGCGATGCCATAGACAATCATGGTGACTGAGGGTGGGATTAGAATGCCCAGAGTGCCACCGGCAGCAATGGAGCCAGCCGCAACGCCGTCTGGATATCCACGTTTTCGCATCTCTGGAATACCCATCTTGCCAATCGCGGCGCAGGTGGCCGGGCTGGAGCCGGACATTGCTGCAAACAGCGCGCAGGCGCCGAGGTTGGAAATCACCAGCCCGCCGGGGACACGAGTCAACCAGCGCTCCAGTGCCTCGTACAGGTCAGCTCCGGCGCGGGTTGACGAGATGCTGGAGCCCATGATGATGAACATTGGGATCGACAGCAGGGCAAAGTTATCCAGCTTGCCGAACAGGATTTCCGGCATCAGTTCCAGCGAGCGCATGCCGTCGAAAATCACCAGGAAACCGCCGGAGACGATCAGCAGGCCGAGCGCCACAGAGACGCCGGAGAACAGCACCAGGATGGTGGCGATGGCGACAATTGCGCCTAAAAATAACGGATCCATCAGCGATCCTCCAGACCAAAGGGTTGATCAACTTTGAGAATGACAGCCACCAGATCGGCAATCAGTTGCAGCAGGAACAGGGCAAAGCCCACGGGCAGCGACAGATAGGGGATCCACAGGCGCACGCCCCAGATGGTGTCCGAGTGCCAGTTGCGGGCCCAGGCAAAATGCCAATACTCAAAGCCGTACCACAGCATGATAGCGACGATCGCGATTGATGCGGACAGGGTCAGGATGGCCAGCGCCTTGCGGAGTGGTTTGGGTAGCATCAGCGGGATCAGATCCACGTTCACATGCCCACGCAGACGTTGCACATAGGGTAGGCCAACCAGAGTGGCTGAGATGACCAGATAGATCACTGCTTCGGTCTGCCAAACGGTGGACCCGTTCAGTACGAAGCGTACAAAAATCATTTGGCAAGTGATCGCCACCGCGGCGACAATCATTGCAGCCGAGATCCATCCGGCAAGAGTTGAAATAGCAGCCACGGCGCGCAGGAACGGATTGTTCCCTGCGTGCGCCGCAGCGGCTGAGCTATGGCCAGCCATTACGTCTTCCTTTGATATTCGGGGGTAGTTTGAAGTGGGCGCTGCAGTGAATGCAACGCCCTATTTTTATCACTCGACAGCGAGCGCCAGGTCCAGCAGGGCCTGTCCGTCTGGAACTTCCTCGACGAATTTCTTGTACGAAGTTTCCTGCGCAATGGCGCGCCATGCGGCGAAATCTTCGGCAGTCATTTCGGCGATCTCGACACCGGCTTCTTCGTAAGCAGTGACCGACGCAGCATCTTGCTTCTTTGCCTCTTCCAGATAGAAGGCCTCGGCTTTGGCGGCACCGGCCAGAATGGCGGCTTGCTGATCGGCGTTCAGGCCATCAAAGGTGGATTTGTTCATCAGCAGCGGCTGATACATGAACCACAGGGCGACATCGCCAGCAGGGGTATAACACTTGACCTGCTCGTAGATGCGATAGGACACAAACGACGAGGACGACGTGTTGGCGGCGCTCAGAACACCGGTCTGCATGGCGTTGTAGATCTCGGATGAGGCCATCGAAGCAATCGAGGCACCGGCACCGGCCAGCATCTGCTCAAACGATTTGCCAGCAGCACGGGTCTGCAGGCCTTTTACGTCTTCTGGGCCAGTGATGCATTTGTCTTTGCCAGCAAAGCCACCAGCCAGATAGCCGTGTACCAGCACCATCACATCGTCATCGGCCATCTTGGCTTCTAGAGCTTCCATAAACGGAGAGCTAGACAGGCGGGCAGCGTGGTCGTGGTTTTTCACCAGACCGGGCATCAGGGTCAGGTTATAGGCGGGCTGTTGGCCGCCGGCATAGCTGAGCGGCAGAACTGTCATGTCCAGCTGGCCACGGCTGAGCGGCTTGTACTGCTCGCGGGGTTTGAACAGGGACTTGGAGCCAAAAATCTTGATGTCCAGATCAACGTCGGCAGCGGCAACTTCATCCGCAACGATCTGTGCCACCTGGTGACGGATGTCCTTGTTGGACCACTGATGTGACAGGCGTAGCTCGGTTGCGCTGGCGGCGCCGGACAGGGCCAGCAGGGCAGCAGCCGCAACTGCGGTTAGCAAATTCTTTTTCATATCTTCCTCCCTAGGTGCCCAGCGTTTTGGGCTGGGCGAATTCGGCGAGTGTTTGCTGATTTGAATTCAAAGTCAACGATCTTGTATACAAGAATTAGATTGTTGCGCACATTTTACCTATCTGGTAGCATCTGAATATGGAAATTAGACGCGCAGATATGATTGCTGATGAGCTGGAAGAGGCGGTTTTTGCTGGCGAATTTGGTGATGGCGACCGGTTGGATGAAGTTAAGCTGGCGGCCCAGTTCGGTGTGTCCCGCACGCCGCTGCGCGAGGCGTTTCAGCGGTTGATCGCATCTGGACTGGCGGAACAGATCCCCCGTCGCGGGGTGTTTGTGCGTCAACCGGGCCCGGTTGAGCTGATGGAAATGTTTGAAACCATGGCCGAGATCGAGGGTGTTTGTGGCCGTCTGGCGGCGATGCGTATTTCAGAACAGGCGATTGACGTTCTGGTCGAGGCCAACGTGCGCTGCCAGCAGGCGATCGATAATAGCGATGTTGATGACTACTACCGTGAGAACGAGTATTTTCATCACTACATCTACAAACAATCAGGCAACTCATTCCTGGAGCAAGAGGCATTGCGGCTGCACCGGCGTCTGAAACCGTTCCGCAGGCATCAGCTGCGCTTTCGCGGGCGGATGGCGCAATCGATGGCCGAGCATGTGGCGATTGTCGCGGCGCTAAAAGAGGGCGATCCCGACAAGGCAGCGCAGGCGCTACGCGGGCATGTTGCCATTCAGGGCGAGAAATTCCATCTGCTGATGTCGAGCCTGAAAACGGCGGCGCAGTAAGCAGAGATTACCGGCGCCTAGCCGGGCCATGATTTAGGCTTGTGACCCGCGTCTTGCAGAAAATCATTGTAAATAGTGATTATTTTCTTGGCACCTTCTTTGTCCAGTGGCTTGGTGCTGTAGCCCAGAACGGAATCCAGTGCTTCGGCTTGGGTGCGATCACTGGGATTGGCAGAGGAGGTGATCATCATCACCACGATGCCACCGGGCCCATGGCCTTTCTCTGCCAGTTTTTCCATTTGTGCAATTGTTTCAAACCCAGACAGACCCGGCATGTTGATGTCCATCAAGATGCATAACGGCTGGTCCTCTAGATGAGCCCCCTCGTCGCCGTTGAAGAACTCTTTCAGGAATTCGACGCCGGATTTGGATTCTTTCAGCTCGTCAAACTCGTCGAACTTCGAGAGAACACGCCGTACCACGTATCTGTCGACCTCGTTGTCATCCACAAGAACTACCGGTATTTTCATTTGGCTTCATCCTCCTGCACAGGCAGTGTGATTGTGAACTCGGTTCCTTTGCCTTGGGTGCTGTTGACGCCAATACTGCCGCCCAGCCGGTCGAGCTGTTTTTTAACCAGCGCTAGCCCCAGACCGTCGCCGCTGCGCTCGTCCAAACGCCGGAACATCTGAAAGACGTGCTCCAGGTTTTCCTCAGGAATTCCAATACCGTTGTCCGAGACCACGATTTGCAACCCTTTGTCGTCCAGGTGGCTGTTGATTTTGATGTAGCTGCTTTTTTTGTCCTTGTCGGAATAGCGAACTGCGTTTGAAATCAGGTTTTCCAGAATGACGCCAAAGGTTGCGCGCTCTAGCATGAGTGGATCTTTGTGGGTCAGCACCAGTTTAAGCTGGATATGGTTTTCGGCCCCGGCAAGATCCATCCAGATATTGTTGATTTCGGTTTCAATATTCACCGGTTCGGGTGGAATTTTTTCGCCAGCGGCGCGGGCGATTTCCAGAACCGATTCAACTTTTTCCGTGCTGCGCTTGGCGATGTCCATAATTCTGGTAAAATTCTCGCGCACCTCGCCAAGATTATTGTCATCCAGATCTTCGATGCAGACATTCATCAGCCCGACGATGGTCGACAGCGGCGCCTTTAGATCATGGCTGGCGCTATAG
>MAAY01000081.1 GCA_002162795.1 Rhodobacterales bacterium 56_14_T64 | reverse complement strand
TCGTCTTCTTCATCAAAATCTCCTCAGTCATTCTTGCCGAGAAAATTCTACTTTCGCATCCCCTTAGTTCCGGGGGGGATTACCATGTCTGAGACCACATGGTGCAATTGCAGGTCCATCTCCATCATGGTTTTTTGCATATGCTGGATGTGAGCCGCTGCGTATTCCACCAACCGCTCGCGCTGGCGCAGATAGGCCCGCAACGTAGCAATCTCGGCATCAGGCTGAAGGCTCCCGCGCAATAATCCGTGGGAATGAGGCTGCTGTAACCAAGCGGCGTCGCTCACATCGGCTTTGCGCCCCGGCACGTTCTTGGCGTAACGTGCATTTACCAGAATGACCTCAAACCCATGCTGCTCCAGAATTTCATAGGCAGGGATCCATAAACCCCGGTGGTTTCCTTCGCCACAGTGGTGACTTCGCAACTGGCAAACCAATCCGCCAAATCGTGCAAATCATGGGTGAAAGTTCCAAACGTCCGGATTGGCTCATCGCTGTGCTCAGGGTTCACAGCCGCCATATGCATGGTTGATCCGATATCGAGCGCTGCCGCATTGCCGTTCATCGGTTTGAGCGTTGGCTGTGGGAATGTCATCTTTCTGGCCATGATAATACCTCCGGGCAAATGCCAACAGAAGGGTCTGAGCTATGCCAAATCGTCATCTTCCTAATCGGGATCACAGAGAAACGGCGTCACCACTCTCAAGTACGCATGAGCCCATGGACCACGTTTTTTAACGGGGTGCGATGCCACCAATAAGCAAGCGGCCGCTACCCTCCACGGCGGTAGCATAACACAAGCTGTTTCTACCACGCACAGGCGGGCCAAAACCCGGGATTGTTTTTTAGGATTTCCCGCTCCTCCTTGAGAATGCGGTTCTCACGACGAACCCGCTTATTCTCTTGGGCGAGGCCTAAATTCTCTTTCGACACCACGTCAGTATCTCCCCTCTCATGCATGTAAACATGCACTGCCGGGCAGTGGATGTGCCGTGATCCACTTGTTTAGCGTCGACATCCCCCTCTTGTCTTATGACTTTTGGTGGCTCCTGAGACAAAAGGGAGCCACTGCCCGGCCCGTCATTTATGACGGGCAGTGGCGGGGGTCGGACCGTTCCCCTCTTGGTCATCGTGGACCGTTCCCGAGTGTGGTCGCCCCCGTCTTTTCTTATGACCTGAACGGATACTTGGGCTTCGGGCCCGCACGACAAGACAAGGTGAGGAAAAGACAAATGAACTATATCATCGGCATCGACATTTCCAAAGATACACTTGATGTTCATCGCTTAGCTGATGGACAACACATGCAAGTTCTCAATGGAATAAGAGGATTTGCGGAGCTGTTCAGATGGATTGAACCGCACCCAACAGCGCTGATCATTTTTGAAGCTACCGGGCCATATCATCGACAATTAGAACAGGCGCTTTGTGTCAAAGGCATCCCGTTCGTCAAAGTGAACCCAAAGCAAGCGCGTAGATTTGCCCAAGCCAGTGGGAAATTGGCAAAGACAGATCGTGTTGATTGCGAGATGTTGGCAAAGATGGGCGCAGCCTTACAACTGATGCCAAAGCCGATCAGCGCAGAAAACCTGTATGATCTGAGAGATTTACTGGCCGCTCGACGGGCGCTTATCAAAGATCGCACGGCAGCTAAGGCCCGCAACGCTACAGTGACGCACGCTCTCGTAAAGCGGCAGCTCGAAAAGCGACTACGCCAGATTAAATGCGATATCGCTAAGATTGATGCCGCGATGCTGGAGATGGCCCGCCAGGACCTGCGCATGACTGAAAGGTTGGATATTCTGTCCAGCATTCCTGGAGTTGGGGTAACAACAGCGCTTATAATCCTCGTGGATATGCCGGAAATCGGCGAACTGGATGGTAAACAGGTCGCCAGCCTTGCCGGACACGCCCCGATGTCACAGAGTTCTGGGAAATGGCAGGGAAAGGCGCGAATACAGGGCGGGCGCCCAAATCTTCGACATGCCATCTTCATGCCCGCGCTGGTCGCAATCCGGTTTAATGCGGACTTGAAAGCTAAATACGATCAGCTCGTCGCCGCTGGGAAAGAGAAAAAAGTCGCCATCACGGCGGTCATGCGAAAGCTGCTTGTCCTTGCAAACGCACTATTGCGCGATCAACGGATGTGGAGCGAAAATCAGGGTTGCTCAAGACGGATACTCGGCAGATTGCTGCGCAATCGCCTGCCGGGCAGTGAACGTCGAGATCATCCACTACCTGCTTGCGCGTAAGCCCACTGGTCAGTGCGATACGCACCGCATCCTTGCGGAATTCCTCCGTTCGTTTCAGTCCCAGAGTTCATCTCCTTTGGGCCAATAAATGCTATCAAAGGAGCGGCATCAAGCCGTGACAGGTCCAACCAACCCCGATCAGCATGTGCAAAGAGGAGCTTAATTTACGCCAGAAACTGTCCAATTATTGGCGAGTAGCTCAGTTTGCTGAGTGTGTTGCGTCGATCAGTTGAACCCACCGCCCATTGCAGACATTGGCGCTTCCTGCAGCGAAAGTCTGCTTCGAGCCCCAAATGACGTATACTGCACCCAGAATGAATGGTCAGGCCGCTGCGTCAGAGAATGGCTTGCCGCCCGAAATTGTATTGGTACCCTATGCTCTGAACGGGTCAATAAATGATCCATTGAAACCGCGTGGGCTAAGCCTCATACACAGTGTTTCGGGTGCTCCCAATCCATCATTCCTATGTAACATCCTATTGAACCTGCTATTTGTGCATGAGGTTTAGGATCAATGAACGGTTTGGCTAGTTACTTCCACCAACTATAATGAAGGCTTCCCCATGGCCACCAAAACTATGCTGCATCCCCGTAATCAACACAGAGAAGGTTACGACTTTGTGCGTCTAATGGCGGATTTACCTGAGCTTGAAGCATTCACGTTCAGCAACCCAGCCGGTCAGACGACGATTAATTTTCAAGATGTGTCGGCGGTCCGCATGCTTAATCGGGCGTTGCTAAAGACTTATTACAACGTTGATTTTTGGGATATCCCAGCCAACTATCTATGCCCTCCGATCCCCGGTCGTGTCGACTACATCCACTATCTGGCGGACTTGCTTGCCTGCAGCAACAATCAAGAAATCCCTCTTGGGCGTAATGTCAAAGCGTTAGACATAGGCACCGGTGCTAGCTTGGTGTACCCCCTTACTGGCCAGAGTGAATACGGCTGGCACTTCACTGGCGTCGATATAGACCCTGCCGCTATCATATCGGCAGAGCAGATTTGCCAATTCAACAAGCTGAAAATCACCCTCAGACGACAAAATAAACCTGAGAATATCTTTAGAGGAGTGATCAAACCCCACGATGCTTTTCACATCACTCTGTGCAACCCGCCTTTCCATGCTTCCATCGAACAAGCGACTAAAGGCACCCAGCGTAAGTGGGGCAACCTTGGTAAGGGGCATTCAAAAAAACTCAATTTTGGCGGTCAAAACGCTGAACTTTGGTGTCCGGGTGGCGAGATAAAGTTTATCGCTAGCATGGTTGAACAAAGCATGGAGTTCGCCGACCAGTGCCTGTGGTTTAGCTCGTTGGTGTCGAAGAAAGATAACCTCCAGCCACTCTACAGAATTTTGGGAAAGGCTAAAGTTGCTGATTTTAAAGTCGTCGAAATGGCACAGGGGCAAAAAACAAGTCGTTTTATAGCTTGGACTTACATAAAAAAAAGTCAGCGATCTGTGTATTTTAATGGAGCTAGCAAATAGAGCGGACGGCGCCCCACCAGACCAGACATTAGCATCGCCCCGTGGCGGGCAATTTACCAAGGCGCAAGTCATCTTTTCCCGAGAGAGGGAGGATCACCGATGATCACTGAGATCGTAACGTTCGAGATTTAACATGAGATGAAACGCGAGAGCGTCGTCGCGCTCTTCGATGAAAGCGCCAAAATCTGGCGAGCGCACGCCAAGCTGCATTAGAAGAACTACCTCTATGCCCCCGAGGCCGGGATCGCGGGCGGTGTGTAACCGCAATATGATGTCTAAATGAGTTGAGTGGCCGGAACGCAAGCGTAACAAGACCAGGCGGGGGTATTTCTGGGCTGTTCATTACTGACCGGCCAAAATCCACTTGGCAGCTTTCTCGGCGATCATCAGAATGGGTGAGTTGGTGTTGCCGCTGGTGATTTCAGGCATCACGCTGGCGTCCACGACCCGCAGGCCAGTGACACCCTTGAGCCGTAGATGCGGGTCGAGCACCGCTGTCGGGTCATCAGAACGACCCATTTTCACGGTGCCGACAGGGTGGAAAATCGTACTGGCGATATCCCCGGCCAGTCTGGCCAGTTCCTCGTCTGATTGATATTGCGTGCCCGGTTTGAATTCCTCCGGGGCGTAGCCCTGCATCGCCGGTTTTGCCATGATGGCGCGCACCTGGCGCAGGCTATCCGCCGCTACTTTGCGGTCTTCCTCGGTATCCAGATAGTTGGGGGAGATACTGGGAGCTTGTTTGTAATCGGCGGATTGAATGCGCACATGTCCGCGGCTGGTGGGGTTCAGGTTGCACACGCTGACCGTCATCGCCGGGAAGTCATGCAGATCCTCGCCAAAGGCCTCGAGGCTGAGCGGCTGGACGTGATATTCCAGATTGGCATGTTTGCGGCTGGGGTCTGACCGGGTAAAGGCGCCCAACTGGCTGGGGGACATGCTCATTGGTCCGGACCGTTTGAACAGGTATTCCAAGCCGATTGCGGCCTTACCCAACAACGAGTTGGCGAGGGTGTTTAGGGTGCGGGTGCCGTTGACCTTGAACACGGCGCGGATCTGCAGGTGGTCCTGCAGGTTTTCACCAACTGCCGGGGCATCCAGCACCAGATCAATACCGTGAGAGGCCAGCAGATCTGCCGATCCGATCCCGGACAATTGCAGGATCTGCGGCGAACCAATCGCGCCAGCGGACAGCACCACTTCTTTGCCTGCTGTGACTGTGACCGAGCGACCCTGGTGATGCACCAAAACGCCGCTGCAGCGTGGCTGGTCAGTGTCGTTGGTTGCAAAGGTCAGGCGCTCGACCTGGGCCTCGGTCCAGATGGTCAGGTTGGGGCGGGTCTTGGCGGGTCTTAGAAACGCCTTGGAGGTATTCCAGCGCCAGCCAGATTTCTGGTTCACGTCGAAATAGCCAACCCCGGCATTGTCGCCGGTGTTGAAGTCGTCTGTTTTTGCGATGCCGTTTTCCACCGCAGCCTCGGCAAAACTGTCGAGCACGTCCCAGCGCAGTCGCTGCTTTTCAATCCTCCATTCGCCTCCCGAACCGTGCATGTCGGAAAGCCGGCTGTTGTTTCCGGTCACTGGATCATTGCCATCGTCAAGCTTGTAGTGATCTTCATGTGCCTTGAAATCGGCGAGGGCGTTTTCCCAGGCCCAGTCCTCTTCACCGGTCAGCTTGGCCCAGTTGTTATAATCCCGCGCTTGGCCGCGCATATAGATCATGCCGTTGATCGACGAGCAGCCCCCCAGAGTTTTGCCGCGAGGATACAGCAGGCTGCGACCGTTCAGGCCTTTCTCGGGCTCAGTGTGGTAGAGCCAATCGGTGCGCGGATTGCCGATGCAGTAAAGGTAGCCAACAGGGATGTGGATCCATGGGTAGGTGTCAGCTTTGCCTGCCTCGAGCAGCAAGACCCTATGGGCCGGATTGCGGCTTAGCCGATTGGCCATCAGACAGCCGGCCGAACCGCCACCGATGACAATGTAATCAAAGTCCAAGTCAGATCCGCCCGCAGCTACCATGGGTCCTCCTAAAGGTGTCTTTTGCAATAGGTGTTCACACTTGCATACAAACGGTGGTTGGAAAAACCTAATGACGAATGGCACAGAGTTATATTAGAAATATTTATATGGATAGATTTTTGAACATAAACACGCTGTTAGCCTTTATCACAGTGGCGCACGAGGGCAGCGTGTCGCGCGCGGCACAGGTGTTGAACCTGACCCAGCCCGCGATCAGCCACCAAATCAAGCGGCTCAGCGAAGACACCGGAGTGACCCTGTTTCGACGTACCGCAAAGGGGGTGTTGCTGACCCGCGACGGCGAGGCGCTGCTGGTGAAGGCCGAGCAAGTGCTTGATGCTATGGCGGAATTTCGGCGCAGTGCGGATCGTCGTACCGGGCAGATTGGCGGCGCGCTGCGGATCGGGACTATTGTTGACCCCGAGTTCATCCGGCTTGGCCAGTTGCTGATCCAGTTGCGCGACAGGTATCCCAATGTCGAGACCGAGCTGATGCATGGGATGAGTGGCGACGTGTTGACCCGGCTGCAGCACAATCAGATTGATGCGGGGTTCTATCTCAGTGGGCCCAGACCCGATCAGGAACAGCAGGGTGATGCTGACAGCAGCGTGCACTTTGTCCACCTTGCCGATCTTTGCTACCGCGTCATTGCTCCGGCGGGATGGCAGGGGCGCATTGACGGCAAGGACTGGGGTGAACTTGCTGCTTTGCCCTGGATCGGGACCCCCGCGGATTCGGTGCATCAGCGTTTACTTACGCGGATATTCGACCCATTGGGCTGCAAGCAGAATGTGGTGGCTCTGGTGGACCAAGAGGCGTCGATGCTGGAGATGGTCCGCTCTGGTATGGGGCTTAGCCTGTGCCGGGATTCGATTGCCTTGCACCAGCAACAATCCTTTGGGTTGGCGATGGCCGCCCAAGTGTCAGTTCCAGCCTGCCTGAGCTTTGCAACGCTGGACGCCCGCAAGGATACCCCCACCATCGCCGCAATCCTGACATTGGTGGGAAATATTTGGCAGAGCAGCCGAATGTCTGACCTATAGATTCAAGTCTCCGGAACTCGGGCGAGACTGTGGCAAAACCGGGGTAAAACCGAGTTTACGATGCTGTGCATTCCTATGGGTTGTGGCTTTGCTGCACTAGCCCTGCCGAGACGTGATGTTTACCAAGGTTAATCAAGCCCCAGAGGGCATTGAGCAGGAAAAATACTATGTTTTGCAAATTTGTGTTGGCTTTGGCCAGTGTGCTTTTGGTTCCGTGGGCCGTGCTGGCGCAGGAAGGCGCGGACGCCAGTGGATCGCAGGTGGACACCGAGTATTCGGATGTGCCGTCGCCTTTTGCGACCAGCAAGCGCCACCGTATTGGCTATGGTCGGCTGACCACCAACGATCTGATCGGCGACGGCGAGGATCGCTGGCGCACCGGTTCGATCACCACCTCGCGCATTTACGGCTATGGCTGGAACGGGACTGTGCCCGCGCGGTTCGGAGAGCTGATCGAATTCCGCATGCAGGGGCAAATTATCGCGCCGCAAAGTCTGACAACGGTTGATGCCAGTGACCGACCCTGGGCGGGGGCGCTGTCTTTCGGACTGCACAGCCACATGCAACGGGGCAAGGCCGAGTATGCGCTCGGGGCGGACCTGGTGGTCATCGGCCCGCAGACACACTTGGACAGTCTTCAGGATGCTCTGCACGATCTGCTAGGGGCGCCACGGCCATCAGATGCCGTGCTGGCGTTGCAGATCCCCAACAAAATCCGCCCCACGCTGGTGGCCGAGGCAGGTCAGACCATTGATTTGGGCAACACCGTATCCCTGCGCCCCTTTGCCGAGGCGCGGGCGGGTGATGAGACTCTGGTGCGGATTGGCGCGGACTTTAATTTTGGCACCATTGGTCGCGGCGAATTGCTGGTGCGCGAATCTGTGACCGGACAGCGGTATCGGGCGGTTTACGATTCGGTGCCGGGCTATAGCCTCACCATCGGCGGTGATATTGCCTATGTCGCGGACTCGGTCTACCTGCCCGAGGATCGTGGCTATGAGCTGACCAGCCGCCGCGACCGCGCACGCGTCGGTTTGCACTGGCAGGGCGAAAATGCCTCAGCTTTTTATGGCCTTACTTATTTGGGTAAGGAATTTTCCGGACAAGACGAAGGTCAGGTGACCGGCTCACTCCGACTGAAATTGAGGTTTTAAGAACACGCTGCAATAGCTTGTTAACTTTTAATGTTTGCTGATGTGACGGCCTGTGTTAACGATTTTTTAATAATATAAAAAAGAGCAGGCATACAGGCATATGAAAACGGGCTTTAAAGGCACGTTTGTCATCTCCTGGTCACAAACAGATGTAGACGGTCTTTCGACCGCTCCTTTAGACGCCCTCGATGTGGGGGCGGCATGGTCCTGGCATGGCGAAGCTGTGCGCGTTGATGGGCCATCGCAACTGTTGCGACTGGATATGGCAAAGGGTGAGGCAGACCTTAGGCGTCGCGCGGCACGATCTGTGCGGCGTTTGGTTGGGGCTGCGGTGCAGCACAGGACCGACGTTGACGCGGTCGAGGTGGACGAGCCGCTGATGGACAGCAGCTTTGTGGTCACCAATGGTGTGCAAAGTTACACGGTCACCTTGATCGAGGTCGGACCAGGGCAGCGGCCGCTGTTGATGTTTGTCGACGAGTTACCACCACGAAACACCGATCTTTGGGTGGTGCATCACTCGTTGGGGTCTATTACTGCACCTGATCAGCCGTCTGATGGCGGGGTCATCTGTTTTACCCCCGGCACCCGGATTGCCACTCCCGAAGGCCCGCGTCTGGTAGAAACCCTGCGCGAAGGCGACTGGGTGCAGACCCGCGACAATGGTGCGCAAGAGGTGCTGTGGATCGGTGCGCGGCGGATGTCAGGTGCGCGTCTGTTCGTGATGCCCAAGCTGCGGCCGGTGCGAATCAAGGCAGGTGCCCTGGGCATCGACCGCCCCGAAGAAGAGCTGCTGGTTTCGCCTGAACATCGGATGCTGGTGCGCGGTGACACTGCGCGCGCCCTGTTCAATACGTCCGAGGTTCTGGTCGCTGCCCGTGATCTGGTCAATGGATCGACCATCATCACCGATATGGCCGTGCGCGAAGTCACTTATGTGCATCTGCTGCTCAGCAATCATCAGATTCTTTGGGCGAACGGCGTCGAGACCGAAAGCTTCCATCCCGCCAACGCCGCGCTCTCGGCTCTGGATGACAGTGACCGTCTGCGGTTGTTGCAGCTGTTGCCGGGTCTTGAACGCGATCCACTGTCTTATGGTGGCTACGCCCGTCGTAATCTCAGCACCCCGGAAGCTGCCATTTTGGCGCATGAAGCGGCTTAAGTTTTAGAATTCCTCCCTGCCTCGGGAAAAAGGCAGGGGGCAGCGTTGACATGTGTTGACTCTGCCCCCCAGCCACATATAAGCGCCGCTCTATTGGTGTTGGTGGACCCCGCAAGGGGAACCCTGTCATGTTCGCGATCTCATGGATTTCGGGCAAGAGGACAACGCCCTTCATAGCGGTCCATCCGGGCCGCGATCTTAACGAAGGAGAACAGCCGTGACTAAACGTACAGCTGCCAAATACAAAATTGACCGCCGCATGGGCGAAAACATCTGGGGTCGTCCTAAGTCCCCAGTAAATCGCCGTGAATATGGCCCCGGCCAGCACGGTCAGCGCCGTAAGGGTAAAATTTCCGACTTCGGTATCCAGCTGCGCGCCAAGCAGAAGCTCAAGGGCTACTACGGCGACCTGACCGAAAAGCAGTTCCGTCGCATCTATGGCGAAGCTGAGCGTGTTAAAGGCGATACTGGTGAGAACCTGATTGGTCTGCTGGAGCGTCGCTTGGACGCGGTTGTTTACCGCGCCAAGTTCGTTGCGACTGTTTTTGCTGCACGTCAGTTCGTCAACCACGGCCACGTCCTGGTGAACGGCAAGCGCGTCAACATTCCTTCGTACCGTGTCAAAGAAGGCGACGTGATCGAAGTGCGCGAGAAGTCCAAGCAAATGGCCGCTCTGCTGGAAGCTACACAGCTGCCCGAGCGTGACGTTCCGGACTATCTCGACACCGACCACTCGAAGTTCACTGCCACTTTCGTGCGCACACCAACCTTGGGCGACGTACCATACCCGGTCGTCATGGAGCCAAACCTGGTGGTGGAATTCTACGCCAAAAACTAAATCTGATGCCCAACTGGGTACAGGTGAAAGGGCTGCCATTTGGCGGCCCTTTTTGCTTTTCGCTGGGGTGAACTTTTTGTATGATGCGGGCTAGAGTACTACGCAGTCATTGATTTCTTAGAAAACAATTTGTCAAACAGGGGGCTTGGCCAATACCGTGGCTTCGACACGTGCCGGTTACAGTTCCATTTTGTTTAGGGAGTACGATATGAAGAGAGTCATTGCATCTGCAATTGCAGTTGTGGCCATGGTGGCGGGCACGGTCCTGTCAGCAGCACCAGTAAAACTTACGCCAGCAAATCCGCAACCGTCTGGGGTTAAGGCTGGTCTCAATGTCCGATATGCTTACCCAAATGATGTGAAGAACCTTGCGCAGGCGCGCAGCGCGCTCAAATTTCGGGTCGAAGCTGGGCCGCCGCTGTCAGGGCTGGACTATCGGGATACCAATGCTGGGGAGAAGCCTCTGACCGCGAAACGATCAGAGCGCGTTGTGGCCGACATCACAGGCTATGTGCGGTTTGATGCGCCTGGTATCTATACGATCGATTTTCTGACCAACGATGGTCTGTATGCGGTTGTTGGAGGCCAGTTAGTCGGGAAATTCGACGGTCGCCAGACCTGTCAGGAAACTATTGCTGTAGAAGTCGAAGTCCCAAAGGCGGGTTGGTATCCGGTCAAAATTCTTTACTTTCAACGCATGCAAACATCGTGTCTGCACATGCGGAGTGGGCGCAAAGGTCAGCGCGTAACATGGATGCCAAACTCTGCGTTTGGCCGGTAAAAACGGTATTGTCGCTGCCTAAAGAGGCAGCGGCCGCCCCTCTGCAATCGCCTCCATGGCAAAATACGACGTGACACTGTCCAGCTCGATCCCGTCAATCAGCCGCTGATACACCCGGTCATAGCTGGCCATGTCCTCGGTCACCACTTTCAGCTGATAGTCGTAATCGCCGCCGATGCGGTGAAAATCCACCACCTCGGGGATGGTCAGCACATGGCGTCGGAAATGCTGCAGCCAATCGGCTGAATGATGCCGGGTGCGCAGCATCACAAACACCACCAGATCCAGCCCCAACTGCTTGCGATCGACGCGCGCGGTTGATCCCATCAACAACCCGCGTTCATTCAGCACCTTCAAGCGGCGCCAACAAGCATTCTGGGACAGTCCGACAGTCTCGGCCAAGTCACGCTGAGACAATCCGCCGTCTCGTTGCAGCGCCCGCAGAATGGCGCGGTCAATTTGATCTACATCTTTGCTCATATGCAATCATATGACACATGATTTGGTAAATCCACTTGGAAATCAGTGAAGTTTTCGCGGCAAAATTCGATCATCCTATACCTAACACATAGGAGAGCCCGATGACCCTCGCAGATTTCAAAACATCCATCCAGACCGCAGCCCGTGACGGTAGCCTACAGGCTGGGGTGATTGGCGATGGGGTGATGATACCGGGCCTGAATGGGAACGTGCCGCTGGTCTATGCCGACTACGTTGCCTCGGGTCGGGCCCTGCGTCAGGTCGAAGAGTTCATCACAACTCAGGTGCTGCCCTTTTATGCCAACTCGCACACCGAAGCGTCGTATTGTGGGGCATATGTGACCCGGATGCGCCGCCAGGCTCGTGCCGAGATCGCCCGCGTCACTGGTGCTTTGGAAGACGATACGGTTATATTCGCCGGATCGGGCGCCACCGCCGGGCTGAATCGGCTGGTCAGTCTTTTGGGGATCGAAGACGCGGACCAGCCGGTTGTTTTTCTAGGCCCATACGAGCATCACTCGAACATTCTGCCCTGGCGCGAGAGCAAGGCCAAAGTGGTGGAAATCCCAGAGGGCCCTGACGGAGGTGTGGACATGGAGGTCTTGCATCAAGCGCTCACTGACCATGCCGACAGCGATCTGAAGATCGGCAGCTTCTCTGCGGCCTCGAATGTCACGGGGATTTTGACGGACCCGGATCCGATCAGTCGCCTGCTGCATGCGCATGACGCCTTGGCAATCTGGGACTATGCCGGCGGTGCGCCCTATTTGCCCATCGACATGGGCGGCAATGGGGCTGAACGCAAAGACGCGGTGGTGGTCTCACCGCATAAATTCCCTGGTGGACCGGGCTCTTCGGGCGTGCTGATCGTCAATACCAAGGCGGTGCGCAGCCGTTGCCCATCTTGGCCCGGCGGCGGCACTGTCAGCTTTGTGTCGCCCTGGGCGCATGAGTACAGCGATGATCTGGCCGCGCGCGAAGAGGCCGGTACGCCCAATGTGATCGGTGACATCCGCGCAGCGTTGGTGTTTCTGGTCAAAGAGGCGGTGGGTGAGGCAGAGATAGCCGCCAGAGAAGCGCATTTCACCGCCATGGCGCGTGCGGGCTGGGCGGACAATCCCTATCTGACATTGCTGGGCCACGCGACTGCGGAGCGGTTGCCAATCTTCTCGTTTCTGGTCACGGGTGCGTCAGGCGATCCGGTGCATCAGCAGCTGTTCACCCGCATGCTCAGTGACATCTACGGCATTCAGGCACGGGGCGGGTGTGCCTGCGCCGGACCCTATGCGCACCATTTGCTGGGAATTGATCAGGACGCCTCGGACTCGCTGTTTGCCGATCTGCAGGCGGGCAAGGAGATGCGTAAACCGGGCTGGGTGCGGCTGAACTTCTCGTATCTGATGAGCGATGAAACCGCGCAATATATCATCGACAGTGTCAATGAGCTGTCGCGCAGTGCCGAAGACATGGCGGCGCAGTATTTGGTGGATCAAAGAACCGCCCGGTTTAAGGCGCGCGCTGCTTGACCCATTGTGGGACGCGCTGATTTCGCGTTTTCCCCAGTGCTGTGATCTTGCCGCTTCCCCAAATTGGCGCGGGCGGCTATTAGGGTTTCCGATAAGGAGCCCGTATTATGAATAAGATCACGCCGCAGCCCGGTATTCTGGATATCACACTCTATCAGAGTGGCGCGTCCCATGTGGCCGGGGTCAGCAATGTGGTGAAAATGTCGTCGAACGAAAACCCACTTGGTCCCAACCCACGCGCGGTTGAGGCGATGCAGACGGCGGCGGCGCAGATGCACCGTTATCCCAGTTCGGATCACGCGTCCCTGCGTCAGGCCATTGGCGACGTGCACGGGTTGAATCCCGAGCTGATCATTTGCGGTGCCGGCAGTGACGAGATCATCGCCTTTTTGTGCCAGTGTTATGCCGGGGCAGGGGATGAGGTTCTGTATACAGAACACGGATTTTCCATGTACCGCATCAGCGCGCTGGCCGCCGGGGCAACCCCGGTCGAGGTCAAAGAGCGTGAACGCGTTGCGGATGTGGATGCGCTGTTGGCGGGATGTACTGAGCGGACTAAGCTGGTCTTCATCGCCAATCCCAACAACCCAACCGGCACCATGATTTCCGAAGCCGAGGTTGCTCGGTTGGCGGATGGCCTCCCCGAGGGCGCATTGCTGGTGTTGGACGGCGCTTACGCCGAATATGTCGAAGGCTTTGACGCAGGTGCTGCGCTGGTCAATGCGCGCGACAACGTTGTGATGACCCGGACGTTTTCTAAAATCTATGGGTTGGGCGGCGCGCGGATTGGCTGGGGCTATGGCCCGGCTGCCGTGATCGACGTGCTGAATCGGGTGCGCGGACCGTTTAATGTGTCGTCCACAGCTCTGGCAGGGGCCGAGGCCTCGGTGCGGGATGTGGACTACGTTGTGACTTGTCGGAGCGAGAATGCCAAATGGCGCGGTTGGCTGGCCGAGGCGCTGGCCGAGGTTGGCGTGGTCTCGGATATCTCGTGCACCAATTTCATTCTGGCGCGCTTTGCAAGTCAGGGTGAGGCCGAGGCCTGCGACTTGTATCTCCAAAAACAAGGACTGATCGTGCGCCGGGTGGCGGGGTATAACCTGCCCGAAGCGCTGCGCATCACCATCGGCGACGAGACGTCCTGCCGTCATCTGGCGCAGGCCGTAAAAGATTTCAAGAATGGTGCGGTATGAGCCAGCCAATTTATAACCGCGTCGCCCTGATCGGGCTGGGGCTGATTGCTTCATCCATGTTTTGGGCTATCAAACGCTCTGGGCTGGCTGGGGAAGTGACCGGCTATGCCCGCTCGGCTCAAACCCGGGACAAGGCGCGTGAGATTGGTCTGTGTGACCGAGTTTGTGACAGTGCTGTTGAGGCCGTCGAGGGTGCGGATCTTGTGGTGCTCTGTGTGCCGATTGGGGCCATGGGGCCGGTGATGCAGGAGATCGCCGGATCACTGATGCCGGGGGCAACTGTCTCGGATGTGGGCTCGGTCAAGCGCCATGTGATCGACGTGGTGCAGCCGCTTATCCCCGAAGGCGTGCATTTCGTGCCCGCCCACCCGCTTGCCGGGACCGAGCATTCCGGCCCCGAGTCCGGTTTTGCCGAGCTATACGACAACCGCTGGTGCCTGCTGGTGCCGGTCGAAGGATCAGACCCAGACGCTGTCGCCAGATTGCGGGCGCTGTGGGAAGGCATGGGGTCAAATGTCGACGAAATGGAGGCTGATCACCACGATTTGGTGCTGGCCGTCACCAGTCATACGCCGCACCTGATTGCCTATACCATGGTCGGGGTCGCTGACGATCTGCGCCGGGTGACCGACAGCGAAGTGATCAAGTATTCAGCGGCGGGTTTCCGTGACTTCACCCGAATTGCCGCGTCGGACCCAACCATGTGGCGCGATGTCTTTTTGACCAACAAAGAAGCCACGCTGGAAATCCTTGGCCGGTTCACCGAAGAGCTATTTGCTCTGCAACGTGCGATCCGCACCGGCGATGGTGAACATCTGCACGAGTATTTCACCCATACCCGTGCCATTCGGCGTGGCATCATTGAGGCCGGGCAAGATACCGACGCGCCAGATTTTGGCCGTGGTCAGGCAAGCAGCTCAACGGGAGGGCAGGACAAATGATGGTACGTGCAGGGATATGTGGACTGATTCTGACGGCTGTACCCGCCTTTGGCGCTGCACCTGAAACCTCCCTGCGCCCGGCGCCGCGCCCGATGGCTGAGGTTCAATTGGCCGCTTTGATTGTTCCAGCGCCGCTGAACTCGCAATTGCGGCCAGTGATCCGTCCAGTGTCGGATCAGATTATACTCGCAGCTGCCCGTCCATCGGGGCTACAATCTCTGAGCCCGGATCAGTCCCTACGCCCCACATTGCGACCAGACAGCGTGGTGGAACAGGCTCTCTTCAAGCGCCGCCGACTTCGCAAGGGCTCGGTCTGCGGTGACATCGATATTCAGGGTGAAAAAGTTGGAACCGTTCCTGCCAAACTGAACGGCTGTGGCGCCAGCGATGCCGTTCGGGTGCGCTCGGTGGCTGGGGTCAGTCTCAGTCAGCCGTCGGTGATGACCTGTGAGACGGCGCAGGCGCTGAACACCTGGGTCGACAAGGGGCTGCAACCTGCCTTTAAGCGCCGCAACAAGGTGGTGAGCCTACGCGTTGCAGCACATTACGCCTGCCGCACCCGCAACAATCGCCCCGGTGCCCGAATTTCTGAGCACGGCAGAGGCAAAGCGATTGATATTTCCGGATTTACACTGGCCAGTGGCGAGGTCGTTACCGTCGTCCAGGGCTGGCGGGATAAGGCATATGGCAAACGATTGCGCAAGGCCTGGTCAGCGGCCTGCGGTCCTTTTGGTACAGTTCTGGGTCCCGAAGCTGATCGCCATCACCGCGATCATTTCCATTTTGATACTGCCAGTCATCGCAGCGGTCCCTACTGTCGGTAGCTGCCGTAAAGATGGTCTCCCGCGCCCCTGCGGGTGATCGGCGTTGCCGATCCCCTTACGGTCTTGGGCGTGGCGCCGCGCAAGGCGCGGCGCAAACAACAAAAGAGAAAAAGAAAGATCTGCTGAGAAGCGCTTGAGGGGCAGGTCTGCCTCTCAAGACGCTTGTTCCAGTCTATTGCACCCCCATCGCGCGTCAACGAGCTGCACCCGCGCCAAGGCGCGGTGGCCTGCGGCCATCATTGACTCGCGATGGGCGGGGAAGCGCCGCGCCAGCGGCGCCAGGCCCAACGGGAGGAGGGTATCGCAGATACCGGACGACGGGCGGGAGACATTGTTATCGCAGAATGAACTTTGGAGCCGGTCCCAGCGGGATCGGGCCGAGAGCAACATGGCCGTTGCGGAAGTTTAACTGGGTGTCCAGATCGCGTGGATTACCGCCCAGACCGGCAAACAGGCTCAGCACCCTCTCAAGCCCGTCGCGCGCTTTGGCGGGAAGCACACCGGCGCCTTCGGCCATCACCAGCATCTGGTGCCAGTTTTCAACTTTCAGCGCGATTTCACCGGTGGGGAGGCCGGTTTCGTCAACCTCTAACGTGCCAGCGGCCTTGAGGCGGAGCTCACCCCAGTGGGCATCAACCAGTTTCACCTCAATATGGCGGGGCTGTGGGCGGCGCAACTCGAGCGCTGTGCGGTCCCAGGCGGTGTCGAATGTCACTTCCATGTCGAGCATCAGTGTCTCAAATGAATCGGGTAGCGTCTCGTTGGCCGCCATCAGGTGGCGCAGAGAGATGCCTGGGGCGAAATCTGTGGCGGACACCAACATCTGGTAGCGTTCAGGCCGCCCCATCTGGTGCATCCCCAACTGCAATGACCCCGCATTCATCAGAGTGTTTTCGCCATCGCTGATACGCCAGGCGCCGCCAGTCAAGGCCAAGTCTTCGAGTGTCAGCGCTAGCCCCGGAGCCAAATGTAACTGTGCCTGCAGGTCCTGCGCCTCGATCACGGCAGTCTGATCGAAATAGGACAGGCGCTGGGGTGAAGGTGCAAAGCTCAGGGTTTGGCGACCGGGCCAGATTGCGGGACTGCTTACCTCTAGCCAATCAGCCCGCCAGGCGGTGCCGGTGCCGGGGTCCGCGAGTGTCGGGTGGCTGATCCGGGTGATATGAGAGCTGGGATAGCCGCCGCTGCTCAGCGCTGAATATTCGGCCTGCCAGCCCTGGCGCTGTTGCTCGGCAAACCAAGCGCTGATGCCATTGCGCAGACCCCAGCCCGCCGCCATCCAGTACAAAGACCACAGTAAGGCCACCGCCAACAGCAGTTTCATCAATCGCAGCATCAACAGCCTCTTTTGTCCAAACGGGTTTTGTTGTTTATAGGCCCGAAACCAGAGAGGGCCAGTGTTATGACGATGTGGGTGTTTGGATACGGATCTTTACTATGGAACCCCGGATTTCCGGTGGCGCAGCAGCAGGTCGCGACCCTGCAAGGCTATGCGCGGTCGTTCTGCATGAGCTCGATCCACCACCGCGGCAGCGAAGAGACACCCGGGCTGGTGCTGGCGCTGGATGAAATCCACGGCACTCACTGCACCGGGCTGGCGTTGGCGGTCGAGGCTGGGCACGAGGAAGAAACCCTGACCGAGTTGCGCGCCCGCGAGCTGATTTCCTCGGCCTATGTCGAGCGTGACCTGCAGGTGGATCTGGTCAGCGGCGAAACGGTCACCGCTGTCACCTATGTTATCGATCCGCATCATGTGCAGTATTGCGGTGACCTGAGCCTGGAAGAGCAGGCGCAAATCATCGCCGTTGCAGTGGGCGGACGGGGGCCAAACCCAGAGTATCTGTACAATACGGCGGCGCATCTGGCGGAAATTGGGCTGAGAGATGGGGATCTCGACTGGCTGACGAACCGTGTGCAGTCCCTTACTGCATAAAGCCTTGGCGCTTTGGAATAATAGCCTGTAGGCTTTGGACCAAGAGCAGAGTAGATTTCAGGAATACCCACGAATGGCGCAGCCACCTAGCGAGACCCGCGTGCAATTTTCGCAACCGGTCCGCCAAATCATGATGATGTTGAGTGCGCTAGGCCTGTCTGGGTTTGGCGCCTTTGTGGCCCTGCCACGGGTGCTGCCGGTGTTTCAGTCCAATCCCTGGCTGAACGGATTTATCCTGCTGGTGTTTGTGTTTGGGGTGCTGGCCTGTTTCTGGCAGGTAATCCAGCTGATCGGCTCGGTCCGCTGGATCGAACGCTTTGCTGCTGGCGAAACCCATGACGAGGATCGACCGCCGTCGCTGCTGGCACCATTGGCCACCATGCTGCGCTCGCGCGCGGCGCGCATGCAGTTGGGCTCGTCCTCTACTCGTTCGATCCTGGATACGATTGCCAACCGGATCGACGAAGAGCGTGAGATTACGCGCTATATCGTCAACCTGCTGATCTTTCTGGGCCTGTTGGGGACCTTCTATGGCTTGGCCACAACGGTGCCAGCGGTGGTGGAAACCATCCGCAGCCTGTCCCCCAAAGAAGGCGAAGAAAGTCTGGCGGTGTTCAAGCGCTTGATGACCGGACTTGAATCGCAACTTGGTGGCATGGGCACGGCTTTCGCCTCGTCGTTGCTGGGGCTGGCGGGCTCACTAATCGTCGGGTTGCTGGAACTGTTTGCTGGCCATGGCCAGAACCGGTTCTACCGCGAGATGGAAGAATGGTTGTCTACCTTTACCCGGGTCAGTTTTTCCTCGGGCGAGGAGGGCGGCGGCGACACTGGAGTGGTGACGCAGGTGCTGGACACCATGGCCGAGCAGATGGATGCGCTGCAGGCGTTGTTTGTGCAATCCGCCGAAGGCCGCGATATGGTCAACCACAAACTGTCGACATTGGTCGACAGTATTTCGGCGATGAATGAACGTCAGGATCAAAGTGACACCATTGCCTCCTCGTTAGAGCGGGTCGCCGTGGGTCAAGAGGCGCTGACCGAGGTGATGCGGGCCTATGGCAGTGACGCCGGTATCGATGCCGAAAGTCGCATGCGGCTGCGCTCGATCGACGTGCAGATGCTGCGCATCCTTGAGGAGATCTCGGCCGGTCGCCAAGAAAGCCTGGCGGTGCTGCGTCGCGATATCGACATGCTGGTGCGGACCTTTGCGCGCCCGCGTGGCCGCGCCCCTGCGGCAGTGGACCCCGACAGCGGAGAGGTCTGAGCTATGGCTCTGTCACGGCGCACCGGGCAAAGATTCCAGGCCTCGATCTGGCCTGGTTTTGTCGATGCGATGACCGGGCTGCTGCTGGTGCTGATGTTCCTGCTGACGATCTTTATGATCGTTCACTTTGTGCTGAGTGACACTATTTCCGAAAAGGAAAACGAACTGGACGTGCTGTCCTCGGAGATTGGTGCGCTGGCAAATGCTCTGGGGCTGGAGGAACGCTCTAACAGCCAGCTGAACGCCCGGCTGGGGGCGCTGAATTCAACCCTGAATGATGCCCAAAGCGATCTGGAACGAACCCAGACGCAGTTGGGTCAGCAGGCGACTTTGCTTGCCTCACTGACCAATGAACGCGACAGGCAGGCCGCGGACTTAGCCGATGCCTCGGCGCAGATCACCTCGTTTGAGGCTCAGGTGGCGACGCTTTTGGCAGGTCGGGACCAAGCCAATGCCAGTATCGCGTCTTTGCAGGCTGATCAGGAAACGCTGGAGCAGGCCCGTGCCGACTTATTGTCCGAGCGCGAGGCTCTGAATTTAGCTCTGGCGCAAAGCCGCACTGAGATCGACGTACAGGTCGAAACGGCGCGGCTGGCTGCCGCCAAACGCGAGGCGCTAGAGGCGCTGATTGCCGGGCTGGAACAACAGGGGGAGGCCAGCGCTGACGCATTGGCCGTAGTACAGCAACTCAGCGAGGATCGTGCCGCCGCACTGACCGAGGCGCGTCAACAGTTGAGCGATGAAGAGGCGGCGCGTCTGGTCGAAGCCGCTGCTGCCGAGGCGTTGCGCCAAAAGCTGGCCAATGCAGATAGCGAGTTGACCGCGATGACCCTGGCGCTGGAGGCGCAGCGGCAAGACGCCGAAGACACTCTGACGCTGCTCGCTGCAGCGAATGTTGCGAAACAGACACTGGATACCCAGCTGGCCGAGGCTCTGTCTGCGATCGAGGCCGCAAAGGCGCAGACCCGCGAGCGCGACGAGTTAGCTGAACGTCTGACCCGTGTTCTGGCTCAGATGCAGGTGACCCAATCCGCCGCCGAGGCGCGTGTCAGCGCACTCGAGTCCGAACTTGGCCGCATCCGCAGCGACAGCACTGCAACCCGCGAGCAGTTGACTGCGGACTTGGCTTTGGCACGCAGTGAGGCCGCGCAAACGCGGGATGCTTTGGCGGCAGAACTTGCCAGCCAGCGGGCGGATAACGTGCAGTCCGAAACCGAATATCAAACCGAATTGCAGCGCTTGCAGACTGAACACGCGGCTGCTCGCGCCAAGTTGGAAACGCAGATTGCGGCGTTGCAAGCCACGTCTGACGCCGAACAGCGTGGCTTGCAGGAACGCCTGGCACAGGTGCAGGCCGAAGCCGCCAGCACCGAGGCTGGGCTTGTTTCGCAATTGGAGCAGTCCCGTGCTGATCTGGCTGCTGCACGGTCGGCGGCAAGTTCAACCCAGGAAGAGCGTGCCGCAGTCGAGAGCCGCTTGTTGGCAGCTTTGGAAGCCTTGGAGAAGGCGCAGGTCGCCGCCTCGGATCAGGAGGTGCTGCAAAGCCGTCTGTTGGCGGCGCTTGAGCAGCAATCTGATGCGGAAGGCCGCGCTGCCACGCAGATGTCATTGGCCGAACAACGTGCCGCACTTTTGGCGCAGGCCCGCACCGCGCTGGCAGGGGAGCAGGACATTTCAGCCGAGGCCCAACGCCAGACGGCCTTGTTGAACCAGCAGGTGTCGGCGCTGAGAGCCCAGCTTGGCAGTTTGCAAACCTTGCTGGATGACGGTCAGGCTCATGACGTGGCGCAGCAGGTGCAGTTGCAAAACCTCGGTAAGAATTTGAACACTGCGCTGGCGCGTGCCGCTTCGGAAGAGCGCAAACGTCGCCTGCTGGAAGAGGCCGAACGCAAGCGGCTGGAGGCCGAGGCGATAGAGCTGGCCAACCGGGCCACAGATCTGGAGACCAAGGCCGAAGATCTGGAACGTTACCGGTCGGAATTCTTTGGCCGCCTGCGCGACGTGTTGGGCAATCAGGAAGGCGTGCGCATCGAAGGCGACCGCTTTGTCTTCTCGTCTGAGGTGCTGTTCCCGCCGGGTGGTGCCGATTTGTCGCCTGAGGGTGAAGTCGAGATTGCCAAGGTGGCCAACATCCTGCGCAGCGTAGCGGGTGATATTCCACCCAGTATTGATTGGGTGATCCGGGTTGACGGGCATACTGACAACACACCGCTGGTGGGTCATTTCAAATATGCCGACAACTGGGAACTCAGTCAGGGCCGGGCGCTGTCTGTGGTGCGATTCCTGGTCGAGGTTCTAGGCATCCCGCCGGGGCGGCTATCGGCCAATGGGTTTGGCGAGTACCAGCCTGTCAACACTGACGATACCGTGGAGGCTCGCTCTCAGAACCGCCGTATCGAGCTGAAATTTACTGAGAAATAGCTATGCGGTGGGTCTCCGGAAATTCGAATTTTCCGGTTCGGAATTTTCGAAAATTCCGGGCTGCATTGCTGCATAGGGATATCGGTTTTACTGAATCGTCATCGGAGAGGTGAACTGGCTGATCTCGGTGCCATTGCGGATCAACGTAGCAGTGCCGGTATAGGCCCCTAGTGACCATCCGTCCGTTGATAAACGTTTGCCTGCCGCACGAAAAAACTCTGCCTGATCCTTGGATAGAGTGGCGCGATGATTTACCAGGCGTCCCTCGGGGCCGTCCACGGTCAGTGTCAGGACATCCCCCTTTTGGCCGCCAAAGGCATGCGCCCAGAACACCAGCGCAGGCGCAGTGGTCCGCAGTGGGCTTTGCTCCGCAGTACCTGCCTTTATCTCAGAGTAGTCCGGCACCGCAGCGTTAAAGCCGCTGCCCAACAGACCGCCGGCATGATAGGCGAACGCATCTTGCCACAGGGAGCCGCCGTTCTCACCGCAGCTTGCGGCGGTGGACAGGTCAAAGGGATCAACCACCTCGCCGTTCTGGCGCAAGCTGAGGTGCAGATGTGGAAATTCGGATTTTCCGCTAAGCCCAATTTGGCCCAGGATCGTACCGGCCGTGACCCGTTGACCGGTTTGCACCCGTATTGAGCCGGATTTCAGATGGCAATATTGGGTTTCCCAACCATCCTCATGGCGCAGAACCACGCCGTTGCCGCATTCCTTGCCTGCGGTGGCTGCGGTTGGACCTACGTCTGGGACACCGTCGCGCATTCCGCGCACAACACCAGGAGCGGCGGCCAGTACATTTACACCGCGCGCCATGTCCGCCAGCGTTGGCAGCCGGAAGTCAGTGCCCTTGTGGCCGTCATAACTCAGCCCGCCGCATTGATAATCGCGCACAGCGGGACCGGGATCTCGATCCACAAAATTCTGGATGAAACAGGTCTGCCCCAGTGCGCAGTCAATCGGCAGGCCCAACAAAAAATCGCTCGCCACCACAGGGGGGGCGAGCGTGAGAGACAGGGCCAGGAGGGCAGCCCTGCGCATCCTCAGTCGGCGGTCAACAGGGGTGGCTTATCACCCGTAATCCGCGGCTTGGCCGGACCTTCGACGCGCAGATCAAGAGCACCATCCTTGATGCCCACTTTGACCAGCCCACCTTTGGCGAGTTTGCCAAACAGGAGTTCTTCGGCCAGAGGTTTTTTGATGTACTCTTGGATCACACGTGCCAGTGGTCGTGCGCCCATCTTGTCATCATAGCCCTTGTTGGAAATCCATTCAGCAGCCGGACGGGTCAGCTCAATCGATACATTGCGATCCAGCAATTGCGCCTCGAGCTGCAGTACGAATTTCTCGACCACCTGCATGATGACTTCTTTGGGCAGAGGCGCAAAGGAGATCACCGCGTCCAGACGGTTGCGGAATTCCGGCGTAAAGGTGCGTTCAACTGCGGCTGTGTCCTCGCCCTCGCGACGGTCGCGGCCAAAGCCAATGGCGGATTTTGCCATTTCCGACGCGCCAGCATTAGAGGTCATGATCAGGATCACATTGCGGAAGTTCACCGTGCGACCATTGTGGTCAGTCAGCTCACCGTGGTCCATCACCTGCAGCAGGATATTGAACACATCCGGGTGCGCCTTTTCGATCTCGTCCAGCAACAGTACGCAATGCGGGTGCTGATCAACACCATCAGTCAGCAACCCGCCCTGATCAAATCCGACATAGCCCGGAGGCGCGCCAATCAGACGTGAGACTGCGTGTTTCTCCATGTATTCGGACATGTCAAAGCGCAGCAGTTCCAGCCCCAGCATATCGGACAGCTGTTTGGCCACCTCGGTTTTGCCGACACCCGTAGGGCCGGTGAACAGGTAGTTGCCAATTGGCTTTTCAGGTTCACGCAGACCTGCGCGGGCCAGCTTGATCGCTGAAGATAGCGCGCCAATGGCCTTGTCCTGACCAAACACCACCCGTTTGAGCGACTTTTCCAGGTCTTTCAGCACGGTGGTGTCGTCTTTCGAGACAGTCTTGGGAGGAATGCGGGCGATTTTAGCGACCACAGCCTCGATCTCTTTGACACCGATTGTTTTGCGCCGCTTGCTTTCGATGATCAGATGCTGAGCAGCGCCAGCTTCATCGATCACGTCAATCGCGCTGTCGGGCAGTTTACGGTCGTTGATATAACGTGCAGCCAGTTCCACGGCGGTTTTGATCGCCTCAACGGTGTATTTGGTACCGTGGTGTTCTTCAAAGTAGGGTTTGAGCCCCCTCAGGATCTTCACCGAATCGTCGACCGAGGGTTCGGCGACGTCGATTTTCTGGAACCGACGCGCCAGCGCCCGGTCCTTTTCAAAGTGCTGACGGAATTCTTTGTAAGTGGTGGATCCCATGGTGCGCAGTTTGCCGCCCTGCAGGGCAGGTTTCAGCAGGTTAGAGGCATCCATTGCGCCGCCAGACGTGGCACCGGCCCCAATCACTGTGTGGATCTCGTCGATGAACAGCACCCCATCCGGGTGGTCTTCCAGCTCGGTCACCACGGCTTTCAGGCGTTCCTCAAAATCGCCGCGATAGCGGGTGCCGGCCAGCAGCGCGCCCATGTCGAGCGAGAATATGGTGGTTTTCGACAGAACCTCCGGGATTTCACCAGCCACGATTTTGCGCGCAAGACCCTCGGCGATGGCGGTTTTGCCCACACCGGGATCGCCCACCAGCAGCGGGTTGTTCTTGCGGCGGCGGCACAGCACCTGGATGCAGCGCTCGACCTCTTGGTCGCGGCCAATCAGCGGGTCAATTTCGCCCTCACGTGATTTGGCATTCAGATCAACGCAGTATTTATCAAGCGCGCTTTCCTTTTTGTCCTCATCGGTGACGGTCTGGATTTCATCTTCTGGGTCATGCGCACCGGTGACCGGGCGTGGATCACCAAAGGCGGGATCCTTGGCTACACCATGGGCGATGTAGTTCACCGCATCATAACGTGTCATTTCCTGATCCTGCAGGAAATAGGCCGCATCGCTTTCGCGTTCGGCAAAGATCGCCACCAGTACGTTGGCGCCGGTCACTTCGGTGCGGCCGGAACTTTGAACGTGGATCGCGGCGCGCTGGATCACCCGCTGGAACGCGGCTGTTGGCACTGCTTCGGAACCGTCGATGTCAGTGACCAGATTGGCCAGATCTTCGTCGACAAATTCCACCAGCGTTTTGCGCAACTCAACCAGATCAACGCTGCAGGCTTGCATCACGCGAGCGGCCTCAGGCTCGTCCAGCAAGGACAGCAGCAGGTGTTCAAGGGTGGCGAATTCGTGTCGCCGTTCATTTGCCAGCGCAAGCGCGGCATGGATGGCTGTTTCTAGTGTGCTCGAGAATGAAGGCACGGGCGTGCTCCTCTGTCTTGGGTCGGTGGAGAGACCATGTGTTTACCAATCTTCCCCTTGAACCAACCATGTCCTCATAGTGTTAGATTTTGGTTGATAGAGCCGCAGCTTCAAGGCTTTTCTTAAAAATAGTAGTCACATTCCCTGTGACCGTGGTTTTTTTCCCAGTGCCGTGAGCTGTCAAAAGTTGTCTTTTCGTTTGCGAATTTCAGTAAATACCTGTTCTGAATCATGACCTTGCATTCCCATGGCCTGCTTAACTTCAGCCACACCTGCACGCAGGAAAGGATTTGTCGACAATTCCAAAGAAAGGGGTGAAGGCACAGTGGCGACGCCCGCGTTACGTGCTTTTTTGATGCCTGCGACTCGGGCCTGCAACGCGGGGTTGTCGGGTTCGATGGTTAACGCAAAGTCAGCGTTGGATTGGGTGTATTCATGACCGGAATAAACCATGATGTCTGATGGCAGCGCTGCCAGTTTGTTGAGGCTGTGCCACATCTGTGCCGGGCTGCCCTCGAACAAGCGCCCGCATCCCAAAGCCATCAAACTGTCGGCGGTAAACACGGCGCGCGATTCGGGCAGGTAGAAGGCGATGTGGCCGACCGTATGACCTGGCACCTCAATGATCTGTACGTCCTCTTCCGCGAAAGAGAATGCAGTGCCCTCTTTCACTGCCACTTCCAGCGGCGGCAATCGGTGGGCGTCGGCCTCGGCACCGACGACGCTTGGCTTATAGATCTGGCGCAATTCGTCGAGGGCATCGATGTGATCCCAGTGGTGATGGGTCAGCAGCACAAAATCCAATCCCCATCCGCGCCTGTCCAGCTCAGCCTTGATCGGTGCCGCTTCAGGCGCGTCGACCAGCCCTGTCACGCCACTGTCAGGGTCATGCATTAGAAAGGCATAGTTATCTGCAAGGCACGGGATGGTTATGATCTCAAGAGGCATGGTCATTCGCCTTGTCATGGTTAAACTGTAAGCCAGACTGACTGAAGCGACGGGCGCCCGCAATGCATCTTGATGTGCAAGATTTGAGAAACTTCTATTATCGCAGCACTCTGGGGCGTGCGGCGCAGGCCTCGATCCGGGCCCGGCTGCTGCAAATGTGGCCCGAGGCGACAGGGCAAACCATGGCGGGGTTCGGCTTTGCCGCGCCGCTGATGCGCCCCTATCTACCCGAGGCACGCCGAGTGATTGCACTGATGCCGGGGCCGCAGGGGGTGATGCAATGGCCCGCCGGGATGCCCAATGTGTCAGTCCTGTGCGAAGAGACCAGCTGGCCGCTGGACACTGGGCGTGTAGATCGGCTGGTGGTGATGCACGGGTTAGAGACCTCGGACCATCCGGCCAAACTGCTGGAGGAGTGCTGGCGCGTGCTGGGGCCGGGGGGGCGTGCGATTTTTGTGGTGCCAAACCGGGCTGGGCTGTGGTCGCGCTCGGACAAGACGCCGTTTGGCTATGGCCGTCCTTATACTCTGGGGCAGTTGGAGAGCCAGCTGAGGGCGCATCAGTTCACGACCGAGCGTCACGCCGCGGCGCTGTACCAATTGCCGTCGATGCGGCGGTTCTGGCTGAAATCTGGGCCACTGTTTGAAAAGGCGGGGCGGCACCTTCCGGCAATGCTGGCAGGCGGCGTGTTCTTGGTCGAGGTCAGCAAGCAGGTCCATCAGCCGCGTGGGTTGGCGACAAAGGTGAAAGCCCGCAGCCGCATTCGGGTGCTGGAAGGTCTATCTAACCCGATGCCGGAACCTGCGTGATTTGGGTCGGTAAGAGGTTGATTCCCTATATACGTCATCGCCCGCGCTAAAAACGCCTTTTTGGCCGTGAAATGCCCCCGGACAGGGGTTTATCCACAGCGCGATTTTGCATTTGGCACCGCTTGGAATCGGAAAAACTTGCAAAAGCGTTACCTTTTTCTGTTCTTTCAAGCGGTTCAAAGGGTCGCACTTTGGCTAAAGTGTTGAAATGCCTACGTTAAGCACTTTTGCCGTTACCGCTATAGTATGTTGCTAGGTTGCTGGCGCTCTGTTACATCGACGCTGATTTTATCGTCCTTCCGTGATGGGAGGGCTGACTCACGCCCCCGGACGCCGCCAACAGGCATGGTACCGGGGCCAGTATCGGAAGGGTGGACGTGTCCGAACCAGCTTCGATTTCCGCAGGCATCGCCGCGCGCTATGCCACTGCGATCTTTGAGATTGCAGATGACAACAAGGCCCTCGATGGCCTTGAAACCAGCATCAGTGCTTTGCAAACCGCGCTGGATGACAGCGCTGATCTGCGCAACCTGATCACTTCGCCGCTTGTGTCGCGCGAAGAGCAGGGCGGCGCGATCACTGCGATTGCTGCCAAAATGGGGCTTGATCCCATGATGAGCAACGCACTGGCGCTGATGGCTGAAAACCGCCGTCTGTTTGTTCTTCCAGCGCTGATCACCGCGCTGCGTAGCCAATTGGCAGAGGCCCGTGGCGAAGTCACAGCTGATGTGACCTCGGCCAAGGCGCTGACCAAGACCCAAAGCGATAAGCTGGCTAAGACGCTCAGCGATCGTGTAGGCAAAAAAGTTACCATCAATGCAACCGTCGATAAGGATATTATCGGCGGTCTCGTCGTCAAAGTGGGCTCGAAGATGATCGATAGCTCGATCCGCTCCAAGCTCGACTCCCTCCAGAATGTAATGAAAGAGGTCGGATAAATGGGTATCCAAGCTGCAGAGATTTCTGCAATCCTGAAAGACCAGATCAAGAACTTTGGTCAAGAAGCCGAAGTGGCTGAAATCGGTCGCGTGCTGAGCGTTGGCGATGGTATCGCCCGCGTTTACGGTCTGGACAATGTCCAGGCTGGTGAAATGGTCGAATTCCCCGGCGGCATCATGGGCATGGCGCTGAACTTGGAAAGCGACAACGTCGGTATCGTTATCTTTGGGTCCGACCGGGACATCAAAGAAGGCGACACAGTCAAGCGCACCAACTCGATCGTGGACGTTCCAATTGGTAACGGTCTGCTGGGTCGCGTTGTTGACGGTTTGGGTAACCCGATCGACGGCAAGGGTCCGATTGAGTCCACCGAGCGCGGCATTGCTGACGTCAAAGCTCCGGGCATTATCCCGCGTAAATCGGTTCACGAGCCGATGGCAACTGGCCTGAAGTCGGTTGATGCGATGATCCCAATTGGTCGTGGCCAGCGTGAGCTGATCATTGGTGACCGTCAGACCGGCAAAACTGCCGTTGCTCTGGACACGATCCTGAACCAAAAATCCTACAACGAAGCCGCCGGCGACGACGAAGGCAAAAAGCTGTACTGCGTATACGTAGCCATCGGCCAGAAGCGTTCGACTGTTGCTCAGCTGGTGAAGAAGCTGGAAGAGTCCGGCGCGATGGAATATTCCATCGTGGTGGCTGCGACCGCATCTGATCCGGCCCCAATGCAGTTCCTGGCACCTTACGCCGCGACAGCCATGGCTGAGTTCTTCCGGGACAACGGCCGCCACGCACTGATCGTTTATGATGATCTGTCCAAGCAAGCTGTGTCCTACCGTCAGATGTCGCTGCTGCTGCGTCGTCCACCCGGACGTGAAGCGTACCCAGGTGACGTGTTCTATCTTCACTCCAGATTGCTTGAGCGTTCGGCCAAATTGGGCGACGACCACGGCAATGGCTCGCTGACTGCGCTGCCGATCATCGAAACCCAGGGTGGCGACGTTTCGGCGTTTATTCCAACCAACGTGATTTCGATCACCGATGGTCAGATCTTCCTGGAAACCGAATTGTTCTATCAGGGCATCCGTCCTGCTGTGAACACCGGTCTGTCGGTGTCTCGTGTGGGTTCGTCCGCTCAGACCAACGCCATGAAGTCGGTTGCTGGTCCGGTTAAACTGGAATTGGCTCAGTATCGTGAAATGGCTGCCTTTGCGCAGTTCGGTTCCGATCTGGACGCCTCCACTCAGCAGCTGCTGAACCGGGGTGCGCGTCTGACCGAGCTGATGAAACAGCCGCAGTATTCTCCGCTGACCAACGCTGAAATCGTCTGCGTCATCTTTGCCGGTACCAAAGGGTACCTGGACAAGGTCGACGTTAAGGCGGTTGGCCGTTACGAGGCTGGCATGTTGGCTCACTTGCGCTCCAAGCACCAGGATCTGCTGGATTGGATCACCGAGACTGACCCCAAAATCAAGGGCGACGCCGAGACCAAGATCAAAGCTGCGTTGGACGAATTCGCCGCTGATTTCGCTTAAGGAGGGGACGCGGCAATGCCAAATCTTAAAGACCTTAAAAACAGGATCGAGTCGGTCAAATCGACCCGCAAGATCACCAAAGCCATGCAGATGGTCGCGGCCGCAAAATTGCGCCGCGCCCAGGAATCTGCGGAAGAGTCACGCCCCTACACCAAACGGTTTAACGCCGTGATGGCCGGGCTGGCTGCTTCGGTTGGTGGCAGCTCATCTGCGCCGCTGCTGCTGCGTGGCACTGGCAGCGATCAGACCCATCTCTTGGTCGTCATGACCTCCGAGCGGGGGCTGTGTGGTGGCTTCAACTCCAGCATCGCCAAACTGGCGCGGCTGAAGGCTGAAGAGCTGAAATCTGCGGGCAAGACGGTCAAGATCCTGACCGTTGGGAAAAAGGGCCGTGACAGCCTGAAGCGCGATTTGGGCGACGATTTTGTCGGTCACGTCGACCTGAGTGAAGTCAAACGTGTTGGTTATGTCAACGCACAAGACATCGCTAAGGACGTTTTGGGCCGCTTTGACGCGGGTGACTTCGACGTTGCAACGATCTTCTACTCGGAGTTCGTCAACGTGGTGACCCAGATCCCAACCGAACAGCAAATCATCCCGGCGTCTTTCGAGACGGTGGAAGGTGACAGTGATGGTGCGGTCTATGACTACGAGCCCAGCGAAGAGGCCATTCTGGCTGACCTGCTGCCGCGTGGTGTGGCCACTCAGATCTTTGCAGCCCTGCTGGAAAATGGGGCGTCCGAACAGGGTGCCCGGATGAGCGCGATGGACAATGCGACCCGCAACGCGGGTGACATGATCGACCAGCTGACAATTCAGTACAACCGTACACGTCAGGCTGCGATCACCAACGAGCTGATTGAAATCATTTCGGGCGCTGAGGCGCTCTAAGAGACAACCGGAGACGAAACATGGCTAATGCAAAAGGCAAAGTGACTCAGGTCATTGGCGCCGTTGTTGACGTACAGTTCGAGGATGATCTGCCACAGATCCTCAACGCGGTAACCACCGTCAACAATGGCAAGAAACTGGTGCTGGAAGTTGCTCAGCACCTGGGCGAAAATACCGTCCGTACCATCGCAATGGACGCGACCGAAGGTCTGGTTCGCGGCGCGCCCGTCGAAGACACCGGCGCTCCGATCCAGGTGCCAGTTGGCACCGCGACCCTGGGCCGTATCCTGAACGTGACCGGCGACCCGGTTGACGAAAAGGGCCCGGTCAAGGCGACTGAAACCCGCCCGATCCACGGCGACGCTCCGTCGTTTGCCGAGCAGTCCACCGAGACCGTAATTCTGACCACCGGCATCAAGGTCATCGACCTGCTGGCCCCCTACACCAAGGGTGGTAAAATTGGTCTGTTCGGCGGTGCCGGCGTTGGTAAAACCGTTCTGATCATGGAACTGATCAACAACATCGCCAAGGTGCACTCGGGTGTGTCCGTGTTTGCGGGTGTTGGTGAGCGGACCCGTGAAGGCAACGATCTGTACCACGAGATGATCGAATCTGGCGTTATCGTTCCTGACGATCTGGAGAAATCCAAGATTGCTCTGGTTTACGGTCAGATGAACGAGCCTCCAGGTGCGCGTATGCGTGTTGCGCTGTCGGGTCTGACCCTGGCTGAGCAGTTCCGCGACGAATCCGGTTCGGATGTTCTGTTCTTCGTGGACAACATCTTCCGCTTTACGCAGGCTGGCTCTGAGGTTTCGGCTCTGCTGGGTCGTATTCCATCTGCTGTGGGTTACCAGCCAACACTGGCCACCGACATGGGTGCGATGCAGGAACGGATTTCCTCAACCAAATCCGGTTCGATCACTTCCGTTCAGGCCGTCTACGTGCCTGCGGATGACTTGACCGATCCGGCACCTGCGACATCCTTTGCTCACCTGGACGCGACAACCGTTCTGGACCGTGCAATCTCGGAAAAGGGTATCTACCCTGCTGTGGACCCGCTTGGCTCGACCTCGCGTCTGCTGGATCCGCTGGTTATCGGCGAAGAGCACTATGCTGTTGCAACCGACGTGCAGCAGATCCTGCAGCGCTACAAGTCGCTTCAGGATATCATCGCGATCCTCGGCATGGACGAGCTGTCAGAAGACGACAAGCTGGCCGTGGCCCGTGCCCGTAAGATCGAGCGTTTCCTGTCGCAGCCGTTTGACGTTGCGAAAATCTTTACCGGCGCTGACGGTAAGCAGGTTCCGCTGGAAGAGACTATTACGTCGTTCAAAGCTGTTGTGGCTGGCGAATACGATCACCTGCCCGAAGGCGCCTTCTACATGGTTGGCGGCATCGATGACGTGATCGCCAAAGCCGAGAAAATGGCTGCTGACGCGGCCTAAGGAGGATCGTAATGGCTGATACCATGCAATTCGATCTCGTAAGCCCGGAGCGAAGCCTAGCTTCGCTTCAGGTGACCGCGGTTCAAATTCCGGGTGCGGATGGCGACATGACGGCAATGCCCGCACATGCGCCAACCATCACCACCCTGCGTCCAGGTTTGCTGCGGGTCGAAAGCCCCGAGGGAAACTCGGACTATGTTGTGTCGGGCGGTTTTGCTGAAATCGGTTCTGAAGGTTTGTCGGTGCTGGCTGAAAAAGCCATTCCGGTGACCGAGATGACCCGGGATCACCTGGACGAACTGATCGAAGCCGCGCGTGCAGCTCATGCAGCGGCACATGAGAACAAGACCGAGCATCACAGCCTGGTCGATGACGCCACCAAATTGCTGGCGGACATGGAAGCACTGGGCGAGCACATCAACCTGTAAGGGACGGTGTTCTTGTACCTGAAAATAGAAACCGGCCCCATCGTGGGCCGGTTTTTTGTTGCCAGAATGCCGCCCTTTACAGCTTGTTTCCGCTAGGTGAAACCTATCGCGCAGGCGGGAGTGTGACGTTCGAACATCATTAGTAACTTTCAGTTATGAGTGCATAGAAACTGCGTTGATAACTTGAGTGAAATTCAAGTGAATTCAGTCGGTAATAAATTGTATTTAAATGGTTTATTTCGCCGCCGGTGCCCGCGGCAGGGACTATCTGGAGAGAAGAATGTCTTTCATTCGAACCGCTTTCGCAGCGTCAATTTCTATTGGAATGCTTACAACATCTGCATCGGCAGACGGAATCTACTATGGGGTTGGGATTGGGGTCAGTGACGCTGAATCAGATCCGATATTGTTTACGACCAATACATCCGGTGCGACCTTTGGTACGCTTGGCGGAACCTTGGGATACCGCTGGGATAAAGGCGGGCATTTTTGGGGGACCGAAGCAAACCTGGATTTTGGCTTAGGGGCTGACTTTGACGACGATGTTACTGGCATGTCCTGCAAGACATCGGCCAACGGCCCGTATTATTGTTCGCAGACTGGCACATTACGCCTTCGTGGTCTGGTTGGGACCGAAGTTGGCAAAGATTTGGAGCTCTTTGGTACCCTTGGACTGGCTGCGATAAGCGGTGATGCGGCAGACAACCCGACAACACAAGATCCCGCTGTGAACGTTGGATTAACTGTAGGTGTGGGTCTGCAAAAGCAGGTTGGCAAAAACATCCATCGGATCGAACTGATTTACGATGACCTGTCATCCGCTAGGACAAAACCCGTCGATCACCCGAGCGTTTACTCCCCAGAGTACAAGGCAATTTCTCTGAATTACACGCTGATCTTTGGTCGCAAGTAGGTCAGAGGCGCGCAGATCGATCTGTAAAAGCAGTATCTCTTGTTACACGTTTCAAACCCGACCCAATCTAGGGTCGGGTTTTTTGTCCTATTCTTGCCCAATTTATTCCCTATGGTTCAAACGGGGGAAACGGATCTGACATGACATGAAGCGACTAAGAAACCCACGCACTGGGATAAGTCAGGGCGATGTGATGGTCTTTGCTGACTTTGAAAACGGCGGCGCGATGTGGACGGGCTCCGGCGAACGTGAGCGGCGTAAAAAGATACGTTTCGACGAACCTTTTGGTTCGCCTCCATGTGTGCAACTTGCCATCTCGCTCTGGGATATGGACACCACAGCAGCAATCCGTGCCGAACTGGTGGCCGAGAATATCACCTCCAAGGGTTTTGAGGTCGTATTCCGCACCTGGGCTGACAGCCGTATAGCGCGGCTCAGGGCGTCCTGGACAGCGATAGGAGAGCTGCCCTTTGGCGATGATTGGGATGTGGATTAAACCTCTCCCCATCGCTCTGCTTGCCTATATCATCAACTTTGCCCACTGAATCGCCGGGTATCCGTGGTAGAGGTTAGGGTTGCCATCCACGGTGATCGCTTTAGTTGCATCCAGACAGTCACTTAGGGACTGTCTGTTGGTAGTAAAACACGCCATGGTGAAAACGCGACAAAAAATCGATGTGGAGGATGCGTCAGGCGATCGTTTCTTCGCTGAGCTGAAAAAGACGACGAATGGTATGCTGCCTGCCAATATCTACCGGGAAATGTACCAACAGTCTCTTGCGCACAGCCACAATGACATCATTGATATTGGGGTCGGGCAGGGGCCAAGCTCCATCGCTTTTGCCTTGGGCATTGTCCACTCACAGCGTACCAACATTGTGCATGTGATCGATCAATTTGAGCAGGTGAAAGATGGTCCGCACAGGTATTGCACTAAGGATTTCCCTGAGGGTTGCCGCCTGGCAAATACAGAGGTCTTTCTAAATCACGTGAACGACTACGGTGTCGACGGGACCATCCAAACCTATCCGTGCCGCACAGACGAAGTGGACTTGGACCCGGATCTGCAGGCGGACATTCTGGCCATCGACGCGGATGGTCTCATTGACCGAGATCTTGGCTACTTTTTCGACAATCTTGTCCCTGGCGGATACATAATCATCGACGACTACGCCGACATGATCAACAAGAGGGGACGCGCCAAACTCAAGGGATTTAGCCATGTGTCGGTTGAGGAAGCCCGTGCAGAATGGTTGGGCATGTCGATTTTTGCTCGACGCCGCATCTTGGGCAAGCACTTCTTAGTCTACGTGTTGGCGAATTGGATAGAGTTGTCAGGTGCAATGAAGAAAAAGAAGATCTTGGGGACAACCGTTTTCTATGAGAAAACAACAAGCAAGAAGTTCAGAGATATTGTCGGTAGTGATCAAAGTTTTGTGGACAATATTCTGATGAGCCGTTTTTTGTCGGAACTGTGGATTTTGGTGCAAGGGCGATCAAAGAAACGCCAGCCACCTTACTTAAAGCTGCTTTTCCGCTGAACATTTTCGCGCGTGTTCAGGGTTTGAGTGCAGCCCCACATTCATTGACAGCTTCGCTACAAGGCGGGCTCGAATTATGAACCAGGACTGAGCTTAGCCAATTGCGAACAGTCGTGTTCCTGCCCGATAACGCGGAATTATCTGGGCGTACAGCAGCAATGAAACTTGAAGTTTAATGCACCACAAAACAAAAACCCGCGCAGTTTCCTGCACGGGGGCGTTGAATGGACTGTGGTCCAGATCAGGTATTGTTGGAATACAGAGACTCGTAGATCGGGATCAGCGTCTTGTCGTCAAACAATGACGATACAGAGGTGCCGTGCCAGATGTTCAGGATCGCCTGCGTGAATAGTGGTGCGGTCGGCAAGATGCGAATGTTGGGTGTGTTCCGGACCGCCTCGGTGGGTTGGATCGAATCCGTCAGCACCAGAGACTTCATCACCGAGTTGGTCACGCGTTCCACTGCGGGGCCGCTCATCACGCCGTGGGTGATATAGGCATGCACTTCCTTGGCGCCTTCGTCCAGCAGCACCTGCGCCGCCTTACACAGAGTGCCAGCGGTGTCGCACATGTCGTCGATGATCAGGCAGGTCTTGTCTTTGACGTCGCCAATGACAGTCATCTCGGCCACTTCGCCCGGTTTGCCGCGACGTTTGTCAACGATCGACAGCGGCGCGTTGATGCGTTTGGCCAGCTCGCGTGCACGGGCAACACCGCCCACGTCTGGCGACACCACCATCAGCTCACCCATCCGGTCTTTGAACTGGTTCTTGACGTCTAGTGCAAAGATCGGGCTGGCGTACAGGTTGTCGACGGGAATGTCGAAAAAGCCCTGAATCTGCGCGGCGTGCAGATCCATGGTCAGCACCCGTTCGATGCCAGCCTCGACCAGCATATTGGCAACCAGTTTGGCGGTGATCGGCGTGCGGGCCTTGGTGCGGCGATCCTGACGGGCATAGCCAAAGTAGGGGATCACAGCCGTAATCCGCTGGGCGGATGACCGGCGCAGCGCGTCCGAGATGATCAGCAGCTCCATCAGGTTGTCATTGGCCGGGTTTGATGTCGGCTGAATGATGAACATGTCCTCGCCGCGGACGTTTTCGAACACCTCGACAAAGATTTCACCGTCGTTGAACCGCTCGACGCGGGCATCAACCAGACCCTGATCGACACCGCGATGCAGGCTCATTCGGCGACTGATCGCCTCGGCAAGCGGTGGGTTTGCGTTCCCAGATATGAGTTTGGGTTCGTTTAGTGTCGGCATGAGCTGAATATCCCCAGGCAGCTAAGCAATGTGACAGATTCGTGATGTTGAACACCGCTTAGCATGGGCGTACCGTCGCGCAAAGTTCTTAGGCAGGAGAAAGCCAATATGACCCAGATCACCTTCTATTTTTCCACCTTATCCCCCTATACCTACCTTGCCGGCACCCGGCTGGAAGACATCGCAGCCCGGCACGGCGCTGAAATTGTCTATAAGCCGCTTGATATCATCGGCATGTTCGGCCGCACCGGTGGGCAACCCCCAAAGGATCGCCATCCCTCGCGTCAGCAATACCGTCTGATCGAAATGGAACGTCAGGCAAAGAAGGCAAACCTGCCGCTAAACCTGAAACCAGCCTTTTGGCCGACCAACCCAGCCCCATCTTCTTACGCTTTCATTGCAGCGCAAAATGCGGGCGGCGGTGACTTGGGCGAACTGTACCACGCCCTGACCCGTGCAGTCTGGGCCGAGGAAAAGAACATTGCCGAAGATGATGTGATCCGCGCCTGTCTCGAAAGCGCCGGTTTCGACCCTGCGCTGGCCGATAGCGGTCTTCTGACCGGCGCCGAAACCTATGCGCAAAACCTCGAGGATGCAGTGAACGCCGGGGTCTTTGGCGCGCCATTCTATATCACCAGTGATGGCGCCAAATTCTGGGGCCAAGACCGTCTGGATGATCTGGATCAGCACCTGTCGGAACTTGTATGACGAAGGATCACACCAAGGCACTGCCGCAACCTGTGTTCAGCCGAAGTTTCGGATCAGGACCCCGGCAAGTGCTGGCAGTGCATTGTTCCCTGGCCCATTCCGGCACATGGCGCGGTGTTGCCACCGCGCTAGAGGACGAGGTGACCCTGACAGCTTTTGACATGCTAACCCATGGTCGCAGCCCGGATTGGGATCAGCAGGGTGATTTTCAACTGCGCAACGTTGAGGCGGGCCTGTCGCTGCTGGCACAGCCGATGGATTTGATCGGCCATTCCTTTGGCGCCACCGTGGCGTTGCAGATGGCCGTTCAGCGCCCGGAACTGGTGCGCAGCCTGACTTTGATTGAACCTGTATTCTTTGTGGCTGTCGAAGATCCAGATCTTCTGCAGGGGCTTGAACTGCAAAACCAACCCTTTCGCGAAGCGCTGAGCGCGGGGGATTTGGCACTGGCCGCACGGCTGTTCAACCGGATGTGGAGCTCGGGCGCGCCCAAGTGGCCGGATCTTCCGGAAGCAACCCGCGCGGCAATGGCGCGCGCCATTACAATTGTCCCGGCCTGTGATCAGGCGATTCTGAAGGATCGCGCAGGACTATTGGCAAAGGGAGGCATGGATTGCCTTGCCATGCCGGTGCTCTTGCTGCGCGGAAGTGACACCAATCCAGTTATCGGGGCGGTCAATGATGGGCTGCACCAGCGCCTACCCAATGCTTGCTCAACTGTGGTCCAGGGTGCAGGTCATATGGTGCCAATCTCACATCCAGCCGAAGTCGCGGCCTGCTTGCGCGCACTGTGGTAACGTAACTTGACCTGCCAGGGCGGCGTCCTTGGCAGGTCCTGATCTGTCTAGATATCCGTTATTGTGGTCACAATCTCGCGAAAGAAATCCATTTTCCCATCCGTTTCATGGGTTGTGATATGGGTGACGCTTTCGACCATTCTGCTGCGTTGGGCATAGAAAAACCTTTGTTCAAACCGGGTTGAAAACCAGTTATTTCCCAGCGATTGGGTTTCCAGGCCTAAAACTTTTGTCCCCGACGGAAAGACATCGGTGGCCAGTCTGGTCAAAACAGCGCCAAAACCTTCGATGTCTTTGGCAGATTGCCAGGACACATCGGTTTCATCACGATAGTGATCGATCCGAAAATCAATGTCGGGCGCGACATGGGCCATAATCTCTGGGCTACCGGCCTCAAACAGATGCAAAACATGATTAATCACCGGGGTGGATTCAGGCGCGTTTACGTCGAGTGGCATATCTTTGTCCTTCTAAGAGTTATGCGGGATGCTGCACTGCACTATGGTCTTGATCTTTGGCCAAAGGACATTGCTATGAGATCTATCGCTGATATAGGCTTTAGCTATGTTGGAGCTTACCCCACTCAAATATTTTCAAGCGGCTTACGAGACCGGTACATTCAGCGCATCTGCCAGGCTGAACGAGGTTAGCCAGCCATCTGTGTCCGCCGCAATTGCGCGGCTAGAAGCGCATTTGGATGGGGCATTGTTTCATCGCAGGCGGGATGGTCTGGTGCCCACCGCGCTTGGGCATGAATTGTACCAGCAGTCCGGGCCTGTGCTGTCGCAGATCAGGCAGATTGAGACCCGGCTGACCGGCCGTGTGCCTGTGGTTCTGCGTGTCTATTGTCAGTCCGATACATTCATCGGATCATTTCAAACGGGGCTAAAGGCTCTGCAGCAGGAAAATGTCGATCTGCAGTTTCGATTCACCGATGATATCGATCTGGCGGATCTTTTGTTTTGCAGCGAAGACTGCCTGCCACGCGGGTGCGGGTTTCACCGCCTTTGGACGGAACATTATGGCGTTGCCCTGTCATGTGACGATGGGTTGGCGCTGGCCAACAGTTTGCGACTGGAGGATCTGCAGGGGCGTGCCATTATTGGGCGCCCATACTGCCCCTCTGCGGATCAATTGCTAAGTTTCAGCGACAACGGTCTGTCGGTTGTGGCCGAGGCCGTGCACGACGCGCAGCTGTTGGATTTGGTTGCGGCAGGGCTGGGCATTGCCTTTGTGCCGTTCGGCCACGCCAAGCGCCACCCATCGGTTGTGGTTCGTCCCCTTGACGGCGAAGACCCTGTCGCGCGTGGCGTGGGTGTTGGCTATCGAAAAAACCAGTTTGCCGCCAGCATCGCCAAGGCCTTCCAGATCAAGGGTGAACAGCTCTAGCGGTTAGAGCAGTGCCAGAAACTGATCAATTTGTGTGGTGCTGATCGACCAATCGCAAACAAACCGCGCACCAACCATCTCATCTTCTGGTCCCTCCAGCGGCCCATCCCACAGATGATAAGACGCGCCAGCCGCAAAGGCCCGCTGGTGGGCTGCTCGGGGCAGGGAGGCAAAGATCATGTTTGCATCGGGCCTGTGCAGGAATTCAGCCCCAGCCTTGCGCAGCCCTTCGGCCAGATAGGCGCTATTGGCATTAGCCTTCGCCGCATTCTCCAACCACAATCCGTCCTTCAGATAGCCCAGCATCTGAGCCGCCAGATAGCGGTTCTTGGAAAACAGATGCGCACCGCGTTTGCGTCGCAGCTCGAACTCCCAGGCGTGCTTGGGATCAAAGAATATGACCGCCTCGACCCCCATGCAGCCATTCTTGGTGCCGCCAAAACTGACCGCATCAACCCCGGCTTTCCAGCTCATCTCGGCTGGGGTGCAGTCCAGCGCCACCATGGCATTGGCAAAGCGTGCTCCGTCCAGATGCACCGGCAGATCAAACTCTTTGGCCACTGTGGTCAGGGCTTGCAACTCGTCCAGAGAATAAACCGATCCACGTTCGGTCACCTGGCTGATCGCGACAGGTCCGCGCTGTGGTCCATGTACGCCACGGGTTTCTTCGCCCGCAATGGCCGTGCGCAACGCCTGCGGGGTCATCTTGTCGCCGCAAGGCACCAGCGTCAGCTTGGCCCCACCAGAATAGAACTCGGGCGCGTTGCACTCATCTTCGTGGATATGCGCCACATCTGAACAAAACACCGTCTGATAGGGTTGGGTCAGCGTCGCCAGCGCCAGCGCATTGGCAGCGGTTCCAGTGGCAACCAGATGCACGGCGGCCTCGGGGGCTTCAAACAGCGCGCGCAAAGTGTCACGTAAAGCGTCCATCTGGCTGTCCGCGCCATATCCCATGGCGTAACCGGAATTGGCCTCGGTCAGCGCCTGCAGCACTTTTGGGTGAACAGGGCCAGAATTGTCAGAGGCAAAAAACATCAGATAGGTTCCTCGATAATGTGATCTTCCCAGTCTTCTTCCGGGGTGTCGAATTCGGATACTGTCCAGCCTTTGACCGAGACTCCGGCCGCGTGCACCGAATCTGGCGTTCCGGTCAGTAGCGGATGCCAATCTGGCAGAGGCTTTCCCTCCCATAGCAGCCGATAGGCGCAGGTTTGCGGCATCCAATAGGCGTGGGTGTCCAGATTCCCCGGCTTCAGAACGATGCACTCGGGCACAAAATTATGGCGGATTTCATATTGCGAGCACAGACCTGTGGCATCATCCAGCAGGCGACAGGCCACGCATGTCAGTTCCACTTCGCCGGTGTCTTCGTCTTCCAGCTTGTTCAGGCAACATTTGCCACAGCCATCACACAGCGCTTCCCACTCCTTGGTGTTCATCTTGCTGAGCGGCTTTTTCTCCCAGAACCGGGCGGCCAACCCGGAGCGGTCAATCAGATCAGTCATGTCTTAGCCAGTATCTCGCGGGCCTGGGCACAGTCAGCATCCATCTGGCTGATCAATGGCTCCAGCCCATCAAATTTCAATTCAGGTCGTAGAAACTCCACCAGCCCAACCGACAGGGTTGACCCATACAGATCGCCCGAGAAGTCAAAGATGAAAGTTTCCAGATTGGGGTGGTCGCCATCAAACATCGGCCGCACTCCCATCGAAGCAGCCCCGTGATAAGACCCCGCATGCGGACCATCCAACACGTCCACCAGCACCGCATAAACACCAAAGGCTGGGGGGTGCAGCCCGTCGATTGACATATTGGCGGTGGGAAAGCCCAGCTCTCGTCCGCGTTGTTCGCCGCCAATTACCAGGCCCTCAATTCGGTGCCAGTGCCCCAGCATTGCTGCTGCATCTCGCGGGCGCGCATCGCTCAGTGCCTGGCGGATTGCGGTCGAGGACACTGTGTGTTCCGAGTATTCCATCAATGGTGCGATGGTGACGCCAAATCCGAACTTGTTGCCAAAGCGCTGTAGATCCTGTGGCGAGCCACTGCGGCCCTTGCCAAAGCAGAAATCCGCGCCAACCACCACATGAGACAGCCCCAGCCCCTCGGCGATTACATCGCGGGCAAACTCTTCGGGTGTCAAACCAGATAGGGCAGCGTTGAAGTTCAGCTGATACAGGCGCTCCACCCCCAGCTTCTCCAATCGCGAGGCACGGGCCTCGGGCGACATCAACCGGAATGGTGGCGCATCTGGCGCGAAATATTCGCGCGGATGCGGCTCAAACGACATCACCCCCAGCGGCGCGTCGGGTGCCGCTTGGCGGGCCAGATCGATCACTGACTGATGGCCCAGATGGACGCCGTCAAAATTGCCAATCGCGACGCTGGCGCCGCGGTCTTGGGGTTCTACAAACTGATAGTCTCGGATGGTGCGCATGATGGCATCCGTACCTGCACAGGCCTGCCGGTTCAAGCGGCCAGTTTAGCGACACCACAGGTTCCGTGTGATGTGCTGCGCCAGAACGTCTGACACTGCATCGGGCGACACGGGACAAGACTGATCTTTGTGTTACTAGGGCGTTCGCCCAGATCACCGTATTTTCAGATACGCCTGCCAATATGGCACCTGATCGATCCTTCGCTGGGCAGTTACGCGCAGGCGTCGTACAGGCAGGAAGGGTAATCCCCCCATTTTTAATGGGATGGGGTTGTAGAACTTAAGCAGCCATTTTGAGTTTCATGGCGGGTGTGATGCCGCCGATGCCCATGTTCGGGCGGTCGTTGTTGTAAGTCCATAGCCATTGCGTGGCGTGATCTTGCGCCTCCTCTATGCTTCCGATGATGAATTGATCCAGCCACTCATGGCGAACCGTCCGGTTGTAGCGCTCGATATAAGCGTTCTGTTGAGGCTTCCCGGGTTGGATGTGTAGGAT
>MAAY01000072.1 GCA_002162795.1 Rhodobacterales bacterium 56_14_T64 | reverse complement strand
GTCGTCCACGAAAAACCTTGGGCTTCCAGTCCCCATCACATAGATTAGAGCAGGTCATGCGCTGACCGGCTGAAGCCATCACCCTTAGTTTCGGGGGGGGATTACCGAAGCAGGGCCCCGTGGCACGGGTTCCGACCAACCGTTTTGGCCGGGCAGGGGTAACGCCCTGTTCCGATTTCCGCATATGGCGGTACCGTCATTTCAACCACCTGATAATGGCTTAGACATAGCGAAACGCAAAACCACCGCCCCGGACATTTCCGAGGCGGCGGTTCATTGTGCCGAATAGCCAGGCCCCGGGGCCATGGCGGTGATGTGGCTCAGCCCATCTGTTCATTATTGCAGGTGCGCGCCAGTTCGATGGCCTTATAGGTGCCAGCCAGATTGACCGAAAATCCATAAGCTTTCTCTGGGAACACTTCCATGACGTGCTTGCGGGCCAGATCATCGACAAACTGTGGATCATCCGACAGCACATAACCACCTGAATAGCCTTTGGTGATATTGCCGCGCATGCCCTTGGCTTCACCGGCATACAGGTTGCCATCCAACGATATCAGAACCGCCTGTGTGTCGTCTCGTTTGATGTCAGTCTCGGCGGTGGTGAATACGCCGACATAGCCAATGCTGCGGTCCTCGGTCAGACCCATCTGCACCACATTGCCCATATCATCGGTTTTCTCGATCAGGCAGGATTTCTTGGCGGTGTCGATAAAGACGCCCCAACCTTCAATTTCGCCATATTTCAAAAATGGAGCATCCTCAGCAACCGCGCCAGTTGCCGTCAGAGCGGTCAGCCCAGCCACCACAGAAAGTGCTTTCAAATTAAACATATCTAGTCCTCAAAGTCACAAATACGCACCGGCTATTAATCTACCGGGCAGCTGAAGTTGTAACGTCGGGACAGGCACAGGCAACAAGATAAACAAGTATGGGCAGATAATTGCCCCGCCTGCGAGATGCGTAGGGTGCGTGCTGGCACGCACCGCAGTCTGGATCAGTCGAACTTGCGCGACGGCGCCAGCACCATGGCCTCACCGACCAGAACTTTTTTGCCGTCAATGCTGCAATGGCAATCCAGCTTGACCCGACGCTTGGAGATATCGATGTCGATCACCTTCACCTCGGCGTAGACCATGTCGCCAGGGCGCACCGGCGCCAGAAACTTCAGCGTTTGCCCCATATAGACGGTGCCATGACCCGGCAATTGCTCGCCAATCACCGCCGAGATCAACCCGGCGGTCAGCATGCCATGCGCAATACGACCCTGAAAGATGGTGTCGCGGGCATAGTCGTCATCCAGATGCACCGGATTGCGATCGGTCGAGACCTCGGCGAACAGCTCGATATCGCGATCCGTCACCACTTTTTGCAACGAGCGAGTCATGCCCATTTCGATGTCTTCGATGCAGATGGTTCCGCGTGGCTGGTTGTCCAACATATCGCCTCCGTGCAGATGCTCTTGAAATTATCTAGCGTCACATTGTGACGTTCCGCAACTTTATTACTTCGCAGCTGCAGAAAATCAAGAGCCAATCGGGCTAGCGCAACCGTCCGATTGTATAGGTCGGGGCCGAGTTTTCCTGTTCCAGATACAGTTTCAGCGCCTCGGGGTCTGGTTGTGGCGCGGTTTTGGTTTCTTTTGCGGCCAACCCGCCCGAGATGAACAGAGAATCGATGCCTTCGCCAATCGCGCCGTCGATATCCGTGTGTGGGCCATCGCCGATGGCCAGAATGTCGCCATCGGGAATGTCCTGACCAATTTCCATCAAACGACGGCGGGCAAGGTCATAGATCGGCGGGTAGGGCTTGCCGAAATACAGGCTGGTCCCGCCCATTTCAGTATAAAGCTGCGCCAACGCACCGGCACACCACTCGCGAGTCTCGCCCCGGTCCACGATGATATCCGGGTTGGCACAGAGCAGCTTCATGCCCTTTTGCTTGGCAAACAGGAAATCAGCGCGGTTTTCCGCAGGGTCGGCATAAGGATCCATCGGGCCGCAACAGACAATCCCCTCAGCCTCGGCCAGTGGCACACGGGTAATATTGATTGGGGCATCGATCACATGCAACGGTTCAAAAAATCCTTCGTCACGCTCCCAGTCGCCCATGAAATACACTTTTTCGCCGACCGCGCCGGTGAACAGCGCCGAGCGCGCAGAATCGCCCGATGTGGCGATGGTGTCATAGGCATCCGCCGGCACATTGAACTGCGACAACTGCTCACCCACTCCGGCGCGCGGTTTGGGAGAGTTGGTCACCAACACCACAATCCCCCCTGTCGCACGATAGGCCTGCAAGGCTGCGATGGCTTCGGGATAAGCGGTAATGCCGTTGTGCACGCAGCCCCAAAGATCGACAAACAACGCCCTGTAGCGGTCAGAGACTTCGGTGAGGGAGGTGATGATCTGGGTCATGGGCGGGCTTTCATGATGCTGAGTTTGCCCTGCTTATGCCTCAGCTCGGATGCGAAGGCAAAACTTGTCCTTTTGGCGAGCTTTCCCCGCCGCCAAATTCTATTGCCCCTTCGCGTCTTGCAGAACCTGATACTCAGGTGAATCCTTTACACGCTCGTTAGAGGCTGCCAGATCAAACGGGGTTTCGCCCATTTCGTTGACTGCAGATGCATCAGCTCCGGCATCCAGCAGCCCCCTGATGTTCTCAGGCGAGCCGAATTTGGCGACGCCATGCAACGGTGTCCAATCGTTTGCGGTCTTGGCGTTCACGTCTGCCCCGGCCTCGATAAACAGAGCGACGATGTCTGGCGCGGCCATGGCTGATACAAAATGAAGCGGTGCGCGATCCAGATTGTCGGTTGCATTCACATCAGCGCCAGCCGCGATCAGGGCATTAATCACGTCAGGATCAGCCTTAGAGACCCAATGCAGCGGTGTTTTGCCATCGCTATCCTGTGCGGTGACGTCTGCGCCACCTTCTATCAGCTGTTGCACCGTCTCGGCTGTTGCAGTTTGATAAAACTCTGCCTGACACAAAGCTTCGCATTCACCTGCATGGGCAGCGGTTGATGTCAGCGCCAATGCGGATATGACGCCCAAAAGAAATCTACTCATAATGTACCCTCAAAAAAACGATGCCCCCAAATGGTGGGGCTCGCGGGTCAGGTTAGGCTTTATCAAAATGGTGTGGCAATGAATAATAGACGGCAATAGAAAAAGGCGCCCCATAAGGCGCCTTTCCAGTATTCAAAATGAAGCGACCAGTCAGAGTTTCAGGTTTGGAATGATCTGCTTTTTGCGGCTCATCACGCCCGGCAGGACAACAGTATCGCCGTTGACCGAAACCCCAAAGCTTTTCTCGGCGACGGTTTTGACCAGATCGTTGGGCACCAGCAGGGTGGCCTCTTCGTTCAGGATGTCGATGACAAACAGCAGAACCTGCTCAACACCGTCCTCGGCTGCCACGGTTTTCATGCTCTCCATTAGGCTGGCCTTGCGGTCCAGCACAACATCCGGAGAGGTGGTTTCGAGCACGGACACACGGAATTTGGTGCCCTCAACCGCATATTCCTTGCTGTCCATCCGCAATAGTTCAGCGTCCGAGAACGACGAGACGTCGGATTTGGCAGCGAACATTTCAGCGGCGTAAGTCGGAATGTCGAGATCCAGATCAGCAGCCAGCGTTTCGGCTGTGGCACGGTCGTGATCGGTGGTGGTGGGCGAGCGGAATTCCAGCGTGTCGGACAGGATGCAGGTCAGGGCGGCGGCCATGATCTCTTTTGGCATCTTGGCAGCGTCGTCGCCGATCAGGTCCAGCATGATGGTGGCGGTACAGGCCAATGGACGGATGGTGATGTCGATTGGGCCTTTGGTTTCCAGACCGCCAACCAGTTTGTGGTGATCGATGATCGCCTGCACGTCCGCGCCATTGATGTTGGCGGGCAGCTCGGCCGGGTTATTGGTGTCAACGATGATAACCGGCTGATCGTCAGCCACGTCTGCGATGATTTCTGGCTTATCCAGGTTCCAGCGATCCAGCATGAACAGTGCTTCGGTGTTGGGCTCGCCCAGCAGTTTTGCCTCGGCAGCGATGCCTTTGATCTCGTTCAGATACCAAGCCCAGACGATGGGCGAGCCGGTGGAGTCTGTATCGGGGGATTTATGTCCAAAAATCTGGATGGTCATCATGCGATCCTAATAACAACGGGGAGTTTGCGCGCCTTATAGGGGCGGTCGAGCGGCTTGTCACGCCCCTGTAGTCCTGAGCATTTCAGGGTCCCACTATGTGCATAGGCTAAGAGGTGGCCACAGGTCACATTTGGCAACTGCCGAATAACCCAGTAGGTCTGCCGCATGACGCAAAACTCGGAAACAGATCTCTACCCGCCGATCAAGGCACTGCTGGAACGTCAGGGCTATACCGTCAAAGGCGAGGTCGGCGCGGCGGATGTGGTTGCCTATCGCGGCGACGAGGATCCGGTGGTGGTTGAGCTGAAGCTGCGGTTTTCGCTGTCGCTGTTTCATCAGGCCATTACGCGATTGTCGGTGACGGATTTAGTTTATATCGCGGTGCCCAAACCCAAGGGCAAACAGGCACAGCGGATGTTGAAGGACAATCTGGCGATGTGTCGCCGTCTGGGATTAGGGTTAATCACGGTTCTGCCCGATGGCAGGACCGAGGTGCAATGTGATCCCGGCCCCTATGCCCCACGTAAATCCAAGAAAAAACAGGCGCGTTTGTTGCGGGAGTTTGACCGCTTGCAGGGTGACCCGAATGCCGGTGGGGCGACGCGTCATGGAATTGTGACCGGGTATCGTCAGGATGCGCTGAAATGCGCCGCCTATTTAGCGGAAAATAGCCCATCACGTGGGCGAGACGTCGCCAAGGCAACTGGTGTTGTCGTGGCGACTGGGTTAATGCGTGATAACCATTATGGCTGGTTTGAGAAGGTTGCGGTTGGTGTTTATGCGCTAACGGACCAGGGCTCAGAAGGCTTAAAACACTGGGCCTACAGCACTCCTGCTGCCGGGGTCTAAAAAAACTGCCGCCGCGATATTGACTCATGCCTATGCACTGCCTAGCTATCCCTCGTTAGCACTCGCCCCGTGTGAGTGATAACGGTCCCTGGCATTACCGACGGGGATCGCAAGGATAATAACCTTTGAGCCTTAAGGAGCATCAAAGATGGCACTTAAACCGCTTCACGACCGCGTGCTGGTTCGTCGCACTGAGAGCGACGAAAAAACTGCTGGTGGACTGATCATTCCTGAATCCGCTAAAGAAAAGCCAAGCGAAGGCCAAGTTGTTTCAACTGGTGAAGGCGCACGCAAAGACAGCGGTGAGCTGATCGCAATGGCTGTAAAAGCTGGCGACACCATCCTGTTCGGCAAATGGTCCGGCACCGAAGTCACTGTCGACGGCGAAGAGCTGCTGATGATGAAAGAAAGCGACATCATGGGCATCATCGAGTAAGCCACCCGGCTTCTCTGATCCCACTATCGCTAACAACTACAGACTTTCTCGAGGAGAAATATCATGGCTGCTAAGGACGTCAAATTCGACACCGATGCCCGCAATCGCATGCTGGCCGGCGTCAACATTCTGGCTGATGCTGTCAAAGTAACCCTGGGCCCCAAAGGCCGTAACGTGGTTATCGACAAATCCTTTGGCGCACCGCGCATCACCAAAGATGGTGTGACCGTTGCCAAAGAAATCGAACTGGAAGACAAGTTCGAAAACATGGGCGCTCAGATGGTCAAGGAAGTTGCTTCCCGGACCAATGACGAAGCTGGCGACGGCACCACCACTGCCACCGTTCTGGCCCAGGCGATTGTTCGCGAAGGTCTGAAGCAGGTTGCTGCTGGCCTGAACCCAATGGACCTGAAACGCGGTATCGATCTGGCGACTTCCAACGTTGTTGCCGCGATCAAAGCTGCATCGCGTGAAGTTAAAGACTCGGCTGAAGTTGCTCAGGTTGGTACAATCTCCGCCAACGGCGAATCCGCTATCGGCCAGCAAATTGCTGACGCGATGCAGAAAGTCGGCAACGAAGGTGTTATCACCGTCGAAGAGAACAAAGGCCTGGAAACAGAGACCGATGTTGTTGAAGGCATGCAGTTCGACCGTGGCTACCTGTCGCCTTACTTCGTGACCAACGCTGACAAGATGATTGCAGATCTCGAAGACTGCATGATCCTGCTGCACGAAAAGAAGCTGTCCTCGCTGCAGGCCATGGTTCCTTTGCTCGAGCAGGTTATCCAGTCGCAGAAGCCTCTGCTGATCATTGCTGAAGATGTTGAAGGCGAAGCCCTGGCAACTCTGGTTGTGAACAAGCTGCGTGGCGGTCTGAAAATCGCTGCTGTTAAAGCTCCTGGTTTCGGCGATCGCCGCAAAGCCATGCTGCAGGACATCGCCATTCTGACGGGTGGTCAGGTGATCTCCGAAGATCTGGGCATGAAGCTTGAGTCCGTTTCTATGGACATGCTGGGCACTGCCAAGAAGATCGAAATCACCAAAGACGAGACCACTATCGTTGACGGTGCTGGTTCGAAGCCTGAGATCGAAGCACGTGTTGCTCAGATCCGTACTCAGATCGAAGAAACGTCTTCGGACTACGACAAAGAGAAGCTGCAAGAGCGCGTTGCCAAATTGGCTGGCGGTGTTGCTGTTATCCGCGTTGGCGGCATGACCGAAGTTGAAGTTAAAGAGCGCAAAGACCGCGTTGACGATGCACTGAACGCGACACGTGCCGCTGTTCAGGAAGGCGTCATCGTTGGTGGTGGTGTTGCTCTGGTTCAGGCTGGCAAAGGTCTGATTGGCCTCGAAGGCGAAAACTCTGACCAGACTGCTGGTATCGTCATCGTGCGTAAAGCTCTCGAAGCGCCTCTGCGTCAGATTGCCGAAAACGCTGGTGTTGACGGTGCGGTTGTTGCTGGCAAGGTTCGCGAAAGCGACGATCTGAACTTTGGCTTCAACGCTCAGACCGAAGAATATGGCGACATGTTCGCATTTGGTGTGATCGATCCAGCTAAAGTTGCTCGGACTGCTCTGGAAGATGCGGCTTCGATTGCTGGTCTGCTGATCACCACCGAAGCTATGGTTGCTGACAAGCCATCCAAAGACGGCGGCGCCGGTGGCGGCATGCCAGACATGGGCGGCATGGGCGGCATGGGCGGCATGATGTAATCACAGGTCGTTTAGACCTGTGAGGCCCGCAAGGGATATCACGCCATCCTACCGGATGAATTTGGGGTCGCCTTCGGGCGGCCCCTTTTTGTTATTTGAGGGGTGGGACGTTCGTCACTAAGGGGTTTTCAAAAGGGGGCAGAAGGTTTTTTTCCATTTGAAGGCGAAGGTGAAGCAGCAAAGATGCCACTGCGCCAAGTCCAAACCCAAGGACAATCGGTAGAACTGATCCGGCATAAAAGTGGCCGATGAAAATGGCGATAGGGATTGAAACCAGAGTGGAGGTCGCGCCAATCAGCGCGGCTCCGGTTCCTGCTGTTTCGCCCAAGCTCGACATTGCGAGGGCGTTCAAATTGCTGACGAGCAGGCCAATACAAAACAGAAGGCAGCTAATATAGGCTGTAAAGGCCCAGAACGGCAAATCTGAGAAGGTCAGGGCCCCTATAGCCAGCAAGGACGCAACAAGGACCACGGTGAAGGTGATCGACGTGAGGGCTCTCAATCCAATTCTCTGAACGATGCGTGCGTTGGTAAAGGAGGCGACTCCAACCCAAAGCGATAGCAATGCAAACATAAGGGGGTATTTCGAGCCTAGACTGTATTGGAATTCAAAAACCTGCTGCGACAGGTTCAGATAGGCGAGGAACGGACCTGACATCAGCCCCAGTGCAACGGCATACCCCAATGCAAATCTATTGCGAAGCACGCTCAGATATAAAGACAGCACAGACCCGGGCGAAAAATCGGCTCGCTTGGCCACTGGCAGTGTTTCCTCCAGGCGCAGAAATGCAAAGAGGGCCAGTGAAATTCCCATGCCAATCAAAACAACATAGATAACTCGCCAGCCTCCGGTTGAGACAATGATCTGGCCGAGATAGGGGGACAGGGTTGGGACAATTACAAATATCATCATGACAAAGGACATTGCACTGGCCATTGCCGCGCCAGACAGCTTGTCGCGTAGGATTGCGAGTGTCAAAATCCTGGGTGCGCCGAGCCCCAGTCCCTGTACGATCTGTCCGATCACAAGGACGCGAAAATCAATGGCCAGTCCGGAAATCAGGCAGCCGATCAAAAAGATTAAAATCCCGATTATCAGTGTGGGTTTGCGGCCAATACTGTCTGAAACTGGCCCAAACAGGATCTGTCCAGCGGCCAAGCCAAGGTAGATCATTGATGCCATCAGGCCGACTTGGCTGGCTGATGATAGACCAAAGTCCATCGTGATCTGGTGATAGGCGGGCAACACAATGTTGATGGATAAGACGGGCAGGGCCATCAACATGGCCAAAATTGTCAAAAATTCTCTTTTTGGGGCTGGAGGAACAGGCATAAAACAATCCATTGTTGCGGTGCAGTTTTAGGCACCATGAAACGTTATGGTCACTAATAAGATCTGTCCCTTCAGGTCGAAACAGAATGCGATTCTGGGAGGGTAATTGCTCAAGTTAGCTTGAGGTCAAGTGTTCGTCGTGCCGTGCCGATCTGGAGGTGTGGCCAAATTGATCCAGTATTTCTCCATCAGCATATTCAACCTATGATTGCTGAACGGGTGTGCTACTTGCAACCCTGTGTTCCATCCCTAGCCACAGGAGGCGTCTCATGATCAATGTATCAGCGTATTACCGCCTCTATTTGGGTGGCAATTGGATAGCGATGTTTGCGTTGCGAACCGGCTAAGCCGTTGGCGGCGGACCACTTTTCTTCACAGCTGAAGTCTAACTAGGCCTGACCTGCGGCTACGTGCCGTGTTGCCAGCCCCCATCCCTCACCTCTCATTATCACAGGAGGCCTCCGTTTATGCGGAGGCGAAACCATCATGACACGACTCGATTCTGTCTCAACCTTTGCCGACCTCAACGCTGCCTTGGTGCAAATCACTTCTGACTTTGGCAAATGGCGGGTGCTCAGCGCCTTGCTGCGTCAGCTGTTCATTCGCAAAAGGCGGGTCACAATGCTGGCGCCACCATTGAACGCGCATATGCGTAAAGACATCGGCCTGCCACCGTTGAGTGATCGACCACCAGTGCCACTGCCGATGCGGTTTTGACAAATGGGGTCGCCTCTTGGCGGCTCCATGACCGTTTCTGCAATCTGGCTGCATTCAGCCCGATTGCAGGATCTCGAAATACTCTGGCAGCAATTTGAGCAATAGATCCCGCCCACTGTCCGAGATCTGCAGGGGTTTGGCGCGTGCATCCCCGGTCTTGCCGCTATAGGAGATCAACCCGCGGTTCTGCATGGTCTTCAGAGCGGTGCTGAGCACAGGTTTGGAGACGTCCATTTTTGCGCTGATTTCGGCCGCAAGATGGCTGGTCTTGGTCTTGTCACGGTGCAGGATCATCAGCACCAGAAACTGCGTCTGCGATAGGCCGTGCGATGCAAAATAGCGCTCTAGCCGCCGGATTAGCAAGCTGGCCTGACGTAACATTTGCAGCGCATCATTGGTTTTCTGGACGTCCACAACCGCATGGGTTTGCGCATAGCCAGTGATCATCTCGCGGGTTGGCAGGTCCTTGAGAAAGAACATCAGCTGTTGCGGTCCATTTTGACGATCTTGGGCGTCATGGCTAGCCAATCCTGATAGGCCTCGAACACAGCAGCCGAGTAGGGCTGCGCATAGTGCTCATCCAGTGCCTGCGGGCTGGCCCAGTGTTCCACCAGATACAGATTGGCATCACCGCCCTGGCCGGTGTTCAGCTCAAACCTTAGGCACCCAGGTTCGGCGCGGGTTTGCGCAATGATCCCCTGTAGCGCGGCAAGCGCGTCAGCATAGTGGGCGGGTTTGGGAGTGATGGTGGCAAACAAGCTGAATTCGGACATGGAGAAAATCTCTATATGGTTAGGGTGCTAACTATATGGGCGGAGATTTTCCTTCTTCAAGTCTGTGTTGGTAGTTTCACCCGAAAAGGAGCAGGCAGCGGCTGCGATGGCTGCTGTTCTAGCTGCGGGCAAGGTGATATCGATCTGCGTATTGTGAACAACTGAGCCGGGCAGATCCGGCCTGCAAGCGAGGGTCGGGCATGCGGCTGATCGTACTGACTGTGGTGGTCATGATGGCCTTTGCGGGGAATTCTGTGCTGAACCGCTTGGCTGTTGGTTCGGGTGAGATCGGCGCGATGGGCTTTGCGCAAATCCGGCTGCTGGCCGGGGCGCTGATGTTGCTGGCGCTGTGCCGCTGGCGGCAGCAAAGCATCTCTCAATCCCCACGGCTGAGCCTGATCGGTGGCGGGTCATTGGCGCTGTATATGATCGGGTTTTCACTGGCCTATCGCAGTCTGGATGCCGGGTTGGGCGCGTTGATCCTGTTTGGTATCGTGCAGATCACCATGTTTGGCTGGGGCGCGCTGCGGGGCGCGGTGGTGGCACCGGGGCAGGTTCTGGGGGCTGCGGTGGCCTTTGGCGGGCTGGCTTATGTGCTTTGGCCTGCGGGCGCAGTTCAGGTGCCGCTGGTTGGTGCTGCCTTCATGGTGGCTGCCGGTTTGGGCTGGGCGATCTACAGTCTGCTGGGGCGTCAGGTGCAGTCTCCCTTGGCGGCGACAACGATGAATTTCATTTGGGCCAGCGTCATTGTGCTGCCACTGGTCTGGTTTCTGGCTGAACCGATTGCGATATCCGTGCTTGGGGCCGGGTTGGCGATTGTGTCCGGTGCGGTGACCTCGGGGCTGGGCTATGCGCTGTGGTACCGGGTGCTGCCGCAGTTGCAGCCGGCAGTGGCGGCGACGGTGCAGCTGAGCGTGCCGGTGATTGCCATGCTGGCAGGCGTGGCTGGATTGGGAGAGGTGTTGTCGCTGCGATTGGTCATTGGGACACTGGCGGTGCTGGGCGGTATTGCGCTGGTCATCGTCATGGCGCCGCGAAAAGCGGGCTAAGCAGGGTTTTCCCGGTGCCGTTTTGACCCTACTTTGCAGGGTATGTTAGATTTCAAAACCCGTATTCTGGCCGCCGTTTTAATGGTGGTATCTCCGTCTCTGGCCCAAGCCGCAGATAAGGGATGTGTGATTCTGTTGCATGGTCTGGCCCGCAGCGATGCGTCGTTTGCGGTGATGGAGCAGGTGCTGCGGGCGCGGGACTACAAGGTTTTGTCCCCAGGCTACCCCTCGACCGATTTACCGATCCCGGCGCTGGCTGCGCAGACGCTGCCGGGGGCGGTGGCTGAATGTGGTGATCTGCAAGTGCATTTTGTCACCCATTCGATGGGCGGCATTCTGTTGCGTTACTGGCTGCAGGATCATCGCCCCGCGCAGTTGGGGCGCACTGTGATGCTGGGACCGCCCAACCACGGCAGCGAGCTGGTGGATGAGCTGGGCGACTGGGAGGTGTTTGGCATGTTGAATGGCCCGGCAGGCATGCAGCTGGGCACCGGGCCCGAGGGCATTCCAGCGCAACTGCCGCCAGTGGATTTTCCTGTGGGTGTGATCGCGGGCAACAAATCGATCAGCCCGGTGTTTTCCAATCTGATTGAAGGCCTGGATGACGGCAAAGTCTCGGTTGCATCCACCAAGGTCGAGGGCATGTCGGATCACCTGACCCTGCCGGTCACCCATACTTTCATGATGAACAATCCGCGCGTCATTGCGCAGACCCTGCACTACATTGAATTTGGCCGCTTTAACGACAGTATGAGCTGGATGGATTCGGTGTTCGGCACCATCGAAGAGGCTTGCCAAGGGGCGAGCTGTGATGGGGCAGAGGGAGTAGAGAAGACGCAGTGAGCCGGTCAGGCGCCGCCCGGCCTATCGGCCAGGCGGATGTTTCCAATTAGGCTTTGGTCCGGACCACCCGGTTCACATGGCCCATCTTGCGGCCCGGTTTGACATCGACCTTGCCATATAGGTGCAGCGCGCAGTCGCGCTCTTTTGCCAATTCCGGCACCCGGTCCATGTCGTCGCCGATCAGGTTTTCCATCACCACATCACTGTGACGTTGGCCATCGCCCAATGGCCAGCCGACCACTGCACGAATGTGCTGTTCGAACTGATCCACTGTACAGCCGTTCTGGGTCCAGTGGCCCGAGTTGTGCACCCGCGGCGCGATCTCGTTCACCACCAAGCCTTGCGGCGTGACAAACAGTTCAACCCCCATGACACCAACATAGTCCAGCGCGTTCAGGATGTTGGCGGCCAACAGAACCGCATCCATGCGCTGGCCAGCTGACAATTTGGCCGGCACGGTTGTGGTGTCCAGAATACCGTCGGTGTGGACGTTTTCACCGGGATCATAGCAGGCCACATCGCCCTGCAATCCGCGCGCCGCAATGACCGAGACCTCGTGGCTGAAAGTGATGAAGCCTTCCAACAGGGCAGGGGCACCGGCCATATCCGCCAGCGCCTGAGGGGCATCCTCTAGTGTTTTAATCCGGGCCTGCCCTTTGCCGTCATAGCCAAAACGACGGGTCTTCAGGATGGCAGGCGCGCCGATGTCAGCCAGTGCTGCATCCAGACTTGCCTGATCCGTAATATCGGCAAACGGTGCGGTTTTCAGGCCCAAACCTTGCAGGAAATTCTTCTCGGTCAGACGGTCCTGACTGACCCGCAGCGCCTCACGGCCCGGACGGATCGGGCGGTGGCTCTCCAGAATGTCCAGAGCAGCAGTGGGGATGTTTTCAAATTCATAGGTGATCACATCCACCGAGTCCGCAAAGGCGGTTAGCGCGTCAACATCTTCATAGCCAGCCGTGGTGACGCGATCGGCAACCTGACCCGCAGGTGGGTTGGCACCGGGTTCATAGATATGAGTAACAAAGCCAAGGCGCGAAGCGGCAACCGACAGCATCCGGCCCAACTGGCCACCGCCTAAGATGCCAATGGTGGCGCCGGGGTTCAGGGGCTCAGTCATCTACTGGCTCCTCGGGGATTGAGGCGGACAGGGCCGCGCGCCAATCGTCTAGACGTTTGGCCAGATCGGTGTCTTGCAGTGCAAGGATACCAGCCGCCATCAAGGCGCCATTGGCGGCACCCGCAGCGCCGATCGCCATGGTGGCCACAGGGAAGCCCTTGGGCATCTGCACGATGGAATACAGGGAATCGACCCCAGACAGCGCACGGGTCTGAACCGGAATACCAACCACAGGAACTCGGGTCTTGGAGGCCACCATGCCGGGCAGATGCGCAGCACCACCGGCGCCGGCGATGATCACCTGCAAGCCCCGGTCGGCGGCAGATTTGCCATAGCTCCACAGCCGGTCGGGCGTGCGATGGGCCGAGACGATCTTGGCCTCATATGCGATGCCCAGCTCGTCCAGAATATTGGCGGCTTCTTTCATGGTTGGCCAATCCGATTGGCTGCCCATGATGATACCCACTTTGATGTCGGCCATATTTTGCCCTGTCCCTTGTTTTACTGCGGTGCGCGGGATGCTTCCGCCGGGGTGAAAGAGAAGCGGGCACTATAGGGATACCGGTGGGCTGCGCAATGCAGCATTGCCTTTTGAGGTGCGACGTAGTTGCAACCGGCCCGGATGTCTAAGGTTGGGTTCGACCACAGACCGTTGCCATAAGCAGCGGGTTTGGACAGCTTTGCTGCTGAAAATTCTTGATTTTTCAATCACTCAAAGGTTAAGGCTAAATTATATTGCCTGTTCAACGAGTTATCGCCGCCGTTTTAGGTCAACCAGATTACAATAGGAATACTGTCTATGAGCCTTCGCAAAACGACAACCGCTGCTCTTGTTGCAGCCAGCTTGGCTTTGTCCAGCGCGGCGCCTGCCTCCGCTGGCATGCCAGTGGCACCAATATCCAGCGGAGGCAACAGTGCTGAAATGGCGCTGGGAGCCTTGCTACTTATTGGATTGTTTGCTTGGGTCACGACCGGCTCTGCAAAAAAGAAAGACAATTCGGGCATGACAGTCACGCGGAACGGTGGCTCCACCACCGGCAGTTTCACGCTGCTCAAGTTCTGAACGTCACAAGACCTATTCCGGGCGGGCGCCGGTTTTTGCCTTGCGTCTGAAGGTGCTTCGGAAAGGGTGCATAAGGGTGTCCACCAAACGATGGTCACCCATTTTTTGTGTTTCCGCTTGTCCCAGACCAAACGAGAGGTCCTCTTTTCGACGGATCACAAACAACGTCCCAAATATCCAGTCCCAGATGGCCAGAGTTTGACCAAAGTTCTTATTGAAATGCTCAGGTCTGTCACTGTGATGAATGTGATGTTGTGCAGGGGAAATAAATATCCGTTCCAGCACCGGTCCATAACTGATCCAGATGTGTGAGTGATGGAAATTCGCCATCGCGGCATTTGCTACGACAATAAAGGCATTTACTCCGGCGATTTCAGCAACTGCAGTCTCTGGTGCCAGTGGGCCAATCAACAGGCCTTGTGCTATTCCGGTCAGCACCGAGTGAAAGGGAACGATGATGAGGAAGCCCAGCGGGTGTTGTCTGTAGGCGGTGAAGGGAGACATCACCTGAGCACTGTGATGCACTGAATGTAGTGACCACAGAACACGCTGATTGTGGTGGATGCGGTGAACCCAGTAAGTTGCGCAATCCGAGATAAGCCAAAGCATCAGGGCCAGCGCAATGGGGCTGGGCGAAAACGTGTTCAGGAACCCGCCGGAAAAGACTTGAGAGGTGCCATAGGCTGTCACTGTAACCAGTGAGATCCGGCCAAAGAGCCCGCTGAATGCGGTCAACCGGCCAAGCACAAAGAGCTTTAGATCAAGCCAGTGAGATTTGTGACTATAGACGTCTTTTGGCAGCAGCCATTTCCAAAAGCCAAGCGTCTCGCCGCGCAGGCGATAGAGTGCCCAGGCGATCAGCACTGATAAGACCAGGAATTCGGGCGCCACAATGACTGATGCGCCAAAGAAGCTTATGTAGAGGTTTGAAAGAGTTTCAAGCATTGGCTGCCGTTCAAAATTTGAGTGAGAGTTCCTTAGCCAGATTGGCTCCAGGGGTAAACAACCTGAAACCCACATAAAGACGACAGATGACCTGCTTTCTTCACGACCAAGATGATTGGCGCGCACATTCGCAGACCACGCAGCCTGAAAACGCAGCTGACACGACGTCTCCTTGTATGCCGAATAGTGATTCCATGCTGAAAACGCTTGGTTTTTGACCTAATGTGGCGCTAACAACGTTTCTGTATTTTGGCGGCAAAGCGCGCGATGTCGCCTGTTTCAATCAGACTTTAATAGGAATTCCCTAAATGAACCTACGGAAAATTTCTGCGACGGCACTTGTCGCGGCCAGCTTGACCCTTACCAGTGTTGCCCCGGTATCCGCTCAGGCAGTCCCTGCCGCGCCTACATCTAGTAGTAGCAGCAGCGGAGGCCTGATCCTTTTGGGCTTGGCCGCGATTGGGTTGATTGTGCTGGCAACAACGGGGTCCAAGGCCCCTTCGGGCGGCACCGTGACCCAGAATGGTGGCAAAACCAGCGGCAGCTTTTCCCTGCTCAAGTTCTAGTTGCCACTTGAACCAGCCTGGGTGTTTCAGCCGTTCCCCGAGCGCGCCCAAGCTGCTGAAGACAAACTGAAAAGGCGCATGTTGAAAAATGGGCGCCTTTTTGTGATCCGGTTTGACCTCAGGCAAGAATATCCGGCAACAGGCGGTCTTCGATCTGGGCGATGATATCCTTCAGCCACAGCTTTTGCTTTTTCAACCGGCGAATGGTCAGCTGGTCGCCGGTGCCCTTGTCTTGCAGCGCATGTATCGCCTCGTCCAGATCGCGGTGCTGGCGGCGGAACACTTCCAGTTCGACCTTCAGCACGTCATCGGTTTTCATTGAAATATCAGTGGGGGCGTTCATTGGCGACTCGACTAAAGTGGGAAAAGACGTCGCCAAAGACTACGCGTTTACACTCTTTTCGCCTAGTCCCTGTAACCCTTGCTCTTGTTAAAATGATAGTTTCTTCCCATATTCACTGCGCAGGTCGCCGCAATGGGGCCTGCTCTCACCGTCGCTTACGCTTTGAAGGACGATATACGTGTCAAAACTCACTCTGGGCTCTTACCCACATATGCTTGGGTTCGAGCAGTTGGAACGCCTGCTCGAGCGCTCGGCCAAGTCGGGCAACGAAGGCTACCCCCCTTACAACATAGAACAAACCTCGGATTTTTCGTATCGCATCACCTTGGCCGTGGCCGGGTTTGCCGAAGAGGATCTGGCGATCACCATCGAGGACCGTCAATTGGTGATCCGCGGTCGGCAAGGCGAGGACAGCGATGGGCGGGTGTTTTTGCACCGGGGCATTGCCGCGCGTCAGTTTCAGCGCATGTTTGTATTAGCGGATGGTGTCGAAGTGGGTGAGGCCATTATGGAAAATGGCTTGCTCCATGTCGATCTGACCCGGTCGCGGCCGGAAACTGTGGTGCAGACCATCAATATCAGAAAGAGCGAATGATGCAGGATGCTAGCGAAAATGGCGATGTTGAGCAGCGCGTGGCCTATGTGAAAACCGTCGATGTCGCTGATCTGCCCGAAGAAGTGCAGAAGGGGGCCAAGGGACGCAAGCATCTCTATGCGCTGCATGACGCAGAGGGCGAACAACTGGCGCTGGTTGCGGATCGTCACATGGCCTTTGTGCTGGCGCGGCAGAACGATTATGCTCCGGTTCCAGTACAATAATTTTGGCTGATCCCAGTGCGTTGCCACGCGGGCGGGATCGTTTGGCATGGGCAGGTTGCTATGAGCAGATTTGACTTCGATTGGGTTGACGCGTTTTCCGACTGCGCCTTTGGTGGCAATGGCTGCGCAGTGGTGCATGGTGGGGCCCATTTGCCCGAAGCGGTCTGTACGGCTTACGTTCGCGAGACTTCGCTGGTGGAGTGTACGTTCACCGGACCGTCCGACATTGCTGACATCCGCGTGCGTTATTTCCTTGCCAGTCGCGAGATCCCTTTTGCTGGCCATCCGACAATTGCCACCGTTGCTGCAATGCGCGATCGCGGTTTGATCAGTGGCAATGATCTGGTGCTGGAGACCGGCGCTGGTCTGGTGGCGGTGTCGCTGGACGGTAACATGATCGAGATGACGCAGGTAGCGCCTGAATTTGGCCCGCTGGCAGACCCCGCATTGGTGGCGGCAGCGGTTTCCCTGCCGGCGAAGGCCATTGTTGGCCAGCCGCAGAAGGTCTCAACCGGGTTGCCGTTCTGTATCACCGTGCTCAAGGATCAGGCTGCGCTGGAAGCTGCCGCGCTAAATGTCGATGCGCTGGCGGTACTGGGCCAATCGCTGGGTGCTGATGGCATCGACATGATGGAGCCGTTTCTGGTGACATTGCAGGGTGCCACGGCGCAGGGTGATACCTATTCGCGGCTGCTGATGGCGCCGCCCAGCCCGCCCGAGGATCCGTTCACCGGGTCAGCTACGGGTGCTATGGCGGCCTATCTGTGGCGCAATGGTTTGATGGAAAAGGATACATTCATTGCCGAGCAGGGGCATGGGTTGGGGCGGCCGGGACAGGCGCGTGTCACCCGTGTTGGACTGGCCGAGGCAATGACGGGTGTTCAAGTGGCCGGTAAAGGTTTTATCCTGATGCGCGGTACGGTAGATCTGCCGGATGCTCTGTAGCCAAGGACATTGTTGATGCCAGATCCCGCGATTGCCGTACTGCCTTATGGCAGCCGCTTGGGGGCCAAGCAGGCGGATCGGCCTTTGTCCGAGCTGAACTGGCCGCTGGGCTGTTCCGAACGATTGCAGGGCAAACGGCTGCGCGATCTGGAGGTCTCGGACCATCTGATCGTCTATCCCAAAACTGCAATGCACTTTCAGCTGGACTGGCACTGTCCGGCGCAGGTGTCGATTATGGTGGTAGAGCCAAATATCATGCATGGCCATCACCTGCGCTGGCTGCGGCTGACGCATCGGCGGTTCTTTCGGGTGTTCAGCTATGATGAGGATTTCCTGAACCGAGTGCCGAATGGAATCTTCCTGCCTTATGGCACCACTTGGGTACCGAACTGGCGGGATTTGCAGATCGAAAAGAGCGCAGAAGTATCGCTGATCGCCTCATCCAAGCGGGATCATCCCGGACATAAACTGCGCCATAATCTGGTGGAATTTGTGCGTGCCGAGCATCCCGAAGTTGAGGTAATGGGGCGCGGCTATACTCCGTTTGAGGAGAAATCCGACGGGTTGGTGCCGTTTCGGTATTCCGTGGTGATCGAGAACGTCCAGCAGCGCAATTATTTCAGTGAAAAGCTGATTGATGCAGTGTTGTGTGACTGCGTGCCGATCTATTGGGGGTGTCCAAATATCGGTGATTTCATGGAGACCTCGGGCATGGTGATCTGTCAAAATGAGGGTGAGATGCGCGCGGCGATTGCGAGTGCCAATGCCGAGGATTACGCGCGCCGTTTACCTGCGTTGCAGGCGATCAAAGACGTGGCTGCAGGATTTGATCATCTGGAAACACGGGCTGCGCTGGCGTTGCAGGGCAGTCTGTAGGGGGCTAACTGTCGCAACAAAGCAATGAGGGTCGCGCCTGACCTTGGGGAGGTGCAAAGCGCCTTCCCGGGGGGAAGGTCAGGCGCTGCCCGGCGTGCCGCCGGGCGATAGTGGCGCTACAAAGCGAAACCTCTTGTCGGCCGAAACAGCACAATTCAAACGCAAACGGCCCACCAGATTGGCGGGCCGTTGCTAGTTCGTGTGTGAAAGGGATCAGCCTGAAATCAGCCCCATGCTCTCCAGCTTCAGCAGTACCTGGTGAGCGCAGTTGTCGACTTCGACGTTTTCGGTTTCTACCGATAGCTCGGGGTTGGCAGGCATCTCGTAGGGATCGGAAATACCGGTGAACTCCTTGATCTTGCCTGCGCGTGCCAGCGCATACAGACCCTTGCGGTCGCGACGTTCGCATTCTTCCAATGTGGTTGCCACATGCACTTCGACAAAGGCGCCAAAGGCTTCGATGTCTTCGCGGACCAGACGCCGGGTTGTGGTATAGGGCGCGATTGGGGCGCAGATGGCGATGCCGCCGTTCTTGGTGATCTCAGAGGCAACATAACCGATGCGGCGGATGTTCAGATCACGGTGCTCTTTGCTGAACCCCAGTTCCGAGGATAGGTTTTTGCGGACAACGTCGCCGTCCAGCAGCGTCACCGGGCGACCGCCCATTTCCATCAGCTTGACCATCAGCGCGTTGGCGATAGTCGATTTGCCAGAGCCAGACAGCCCGGTAAAGAACACGGTGAACCCCTGCTTGGAGCGGGCAGGTTTGGTTTTGCGCAGCTCGGTCACTACCTCAGGGAACGAGAACCACTCGGGGATCTCAAGGCCCTCGGCCAAACGGCGGCGCAGTTCAGTACCTGAAATGTTCAGGACTGTGACATTGTCGCGGTCTTCGATCTCGTCGTTGGGCTCGTACTGGGCGCGTTCCTGCACGTAGACCATGTGCTTGAAATCGACCATTTCACAGCCGATGTCAGCCTGGTTCTCGCGGTACAGATCCTGAGCGTCATAGGGGCCGTAGAAATCGTCACCGGCTGAGTTTTTACCGGGTCCAGCGTGGTCGCGGCCTACGATGAAGTGAGTACAGCCGTGGTTGGCGCGGATCAGACCATGCCAGACTGCTTCACGTGGGCCCGCCATACGCATCGCCAGGTTCAGCAGGCTCATGCTGGTGGTGGCGGCTGGATACTTGTCCAGCACCGCCTCGTAGCAGCGCACGCGGGTAAAGTGATCGACGTCACCTGGTTTGGTCATGCCGACGACCGGGTGGATCAGCAGGTTGGCCTGGGCTTCGCGGGCGGCGCGGAAAGTTAGTTCCTGGTGTGCACGGTGCAGCGGGTTGCGGGTTTGAAACGCTACAACTTTGCGCCAGCCCAGCTTGCGGAAATAGGCGCGCAACTCGTTTGGGGTGTCGCGGCGACCGCGGAAATCATAGTGCACTGGCTGTTGGATGCCGATGATCGGGCCGCCCAGATAGATCTTGCCAGACTGGTTGTGCAGGTAGTTGACCGCAGGGTGGGCATCGTCATCCGCACCAAAGACCTTCTCGGCCTCGCGGGCTTTGTTCGGCTGCCAGTTGTCAGTGACGGTCATGGTCGCGAGAATGACGCCTTCCTGGTCACGCAGGGCAATGTCTTCGCCCTCTTCCAATGACGCTGCGAAGTCTTCTGAGACATCAAGGTTGATGGGCATTGGCCACAGCTGGCCATCTGCCAGACGCATGTTTTCAACAACACCGTTATAGTCTTCCTCGGACAGGAAACCTTTCAGTGGGTTGAAACCACCGTTCATCAGCAGCTCCAAATCACAGATTTGGCGCGGAGTCAGATCGTGGCTTTTGAGGTTACCCGCTTCGATTTTCAATTTCTGGGCGGAGTCGTATGAGACATACAGCTCGGGGATTGGTGCCAAGTTGTTCTGCATTGGATGTGTCCTGTGCTTGATATGAGGAAGTCCGCTGGCGGTGCCGGTCAGTTCGGCGTGCAGCGTGTTGTATTCGGTAAGTTTGCGAGCAAGAAATTGATCGGTAAGACGTAATTTTTCAGAGGCCCCGCGGCGGGTCAGCGTATAGGTATAGCGCTGCCGCTTGTCGGGGCCGGGTCTGTCGCTAATGGAAATGAGTTCCAGCGCGGCCGCAGTGCGAAGTTGAGTGTTCAATTTTCCCAGCGAAATACCCAGCGCAGCCGCAGTGGCGCGTTGTGACGCTTCAGGCGCCAGATCCAGCTGGCGCAAAAGGCGGAAGAGAAGATCCTCTTCGGTCGTGGTAGGATTGAGGTCTATCGACATAGGCTCGGCTTGATCAATGTGTGTTCACGCGTGAACGCATTGCATAGCCCGATGTGGAATCAAAGCAAAAATTGGATCGAATTGGCGGTTTTCTGCCGTGTGGCATTGCTGCAATAGGGATGGTCGGCTGGCAATTATTCCCCTGAAGCTTGGCCATTAGGGCATATTTCGCGGGTCGTTTCAGATCGGAGGAACATTTGTTTTGGATAAGGTGGGGCCAGCCTAACTCTGTTCCGAGGCCAGGATGCGGGGCAGGGCGGTCGCCTGTTTTACTGGCAGGGCTGCCAATGGTTCTGAAACGCCCCTGAGTTGAAGTACGCATAGCGGCAGGCAGTCCGTGGCGTGGCCTGCTGCCTGCAATAGGCTGGCAGAGATCAGCAGTTCCACACCTAGTTCCTTGGTTTGGCTTTCCAGTCGGCTGGCCGTGTTGACGCTATCCCCGATCAGAGTGCGAGGAGCGTTGCCAGCAGCGCCGATTTCCCCCAGAACCAAATCCCCGAGATGAAGACCGATTCCGATGGCCACGGGGGCGCCACCCTCTTCGACCAGTTTTGTGTTGAACTCGGACAGGGCTGTGCTGATATTTTCGGCGGCTTTCAATGCGGCCCGCGCCGAAGACTTTTCATCCTCGGTTTCAAACACCGCCAGCAGCCCGTCGCCCAAATACTTGTCCACCGTGCCATTGGCGCCAATGATGCCGGGAACAATGGCGTCAAAGAACCGGTTCAGCAGGAATACCACGTCGTAAGGCAACTGGCCGGTGGTGCGGGCGGTAAATCCGCGCATGTCGAGGAACAGGATTGCCAACCGTCGTTCCTCGCCCTGGCTGGCATGGGCGCGGTCGCGACGGCCATCGGGGCGGAACACCCGCAATACGGTCAGCGGATGGCTTGGCTGGATTTGGCAAGCCAGCCGGGCGTTAGCGGGGGCTTTGACCGCCGCCAGGCTGTGCGCTTCGGCGGCGCTGGGCGGATGCAATCGGTCGCCACCCTGCTCGATGATCACTCGGCAAGTGGTGCAGCGACCGCGACCGCCACATAACGCGGTGTGTGGAACCCCGTGAACCCGTGATATTTCCAGCAATGTTAGCCCCTTGGTGGCCGAGATCTCGGGGCCATTGGTGTATCGGATCCGTACCGATTTACGCCAGTTTAGAATCCTGCGAGTTGCGTAGAACAAAGTGGCCAGCGCCAGGATCACCCAAAATGCGTAGAGTAGATAATCGGCTATCGTGATGAGAGTGGTAAAGGTGTCGCGATCCGGCCAGTGATAATCCTCCATCAGGTCCCAGCGGGTCTCGTCGTCCTGAAACAGCAAGAGCATCCGGCGGCCTTGGGTCAGGAAGCCGGACAGGGCAAAGCCGGGCAGCAGCATGGCAAAGCCAACCAGAACCGGGAACCAGCGTCGCCACCAAGCTGTGGCGCGCAACCAGAAATGCAGCCCCATGCAGCCATGTGTCCAGACGATCAACAGCAGTACCGACTGCCAGGCACCATCCACTGTGTCCCACAGCAATACAGTGATATAGCCGTATTCGTCATTGACCCCAAAAACCTCATGCGCCACCCGTGTGTGGACAATGTGTTTGATCAGCAAGAGTGGGATGGATAGGCCTAAAACGACCTGAGTGGCCTCCCAGGCGGGCATGCGCAGGGTGCGCCGGGCCGCAAGCTTGGCAATTGCCAGGCCCGCATGGGTCAGCAGCGCCGCCAGAATGATCGTTTCTCCCAGCACGTTGCGGGTGATCACCTGCCGAGTGTCTTGTCCCCAGTCGATGGCCTCGTCCGAGAACAGACCGAGGCCGAGGTTGAGGAAATGGAAAAAGGAAAAAGTGAACAGGATCAGCCCGGTGATGATCCGGGTTCGCGTGGCCCAATCGCCGCGCCACAGGTCGCTCACCTGTCTGTATCCTGATAGGGTGCCGTCATGGGATGACTGTGCGGCTTGGCCAGGGATCGGTCAAGCTGTGTGAACTGCTTGCTCAACAGACCGGACAGCGCCTGACCGTTCCCACGGGAAGGCGCTGTCCTTGATTTCTTAGGTCTGGTGTCAGCCGTCTTGTTCAGCCAGGAACTTTTCTGCATCCAGCGCTGCCATGCAGCCCATACCAGCCGAGGTCACAGCCTGGCGATAGATGTGGTCGGTCAGATCACCAGCGGCAAACACGCCGGGAATGCTGGTTTTGGTGGTGCCCGGTTCGGTCACGACATAACCGCCAGAGTGAGTTTCCAGCGAATCCGCGACCAGCTCGCTGGCTGGGGCATGGCCGATGGCGACAAACACGCCCTTACATGGGATCTCGGTGATCTCGCCGGTTTTGACGTTTTTGGTAACGACGCCTTCGACGCCCAGTGGGTTTTCGGTGCCGACAACCTCTACCAGAGTGTTGAACCACAGCGGCACGATCTTGTCGTTCTTCATCAGCCGGTCGATCAGGATCTTCTCGGCGCGCAACTCGTCGCGGCGGTGGATCAGCGTCACCTTGGAGGCAAATTTAGTCAGGAACAGGGCTTCCTCGACGGCCGTATTGCCGCCACCAATAACCACGATCTCATCACCACGATAAAAGAATCCGTCACAGGTGGCACAGGCCGAGACGCCAAAACCTTTGAACTTTTCTTCGCTCTCCATCCCCAGCCATTTGGCGCGCGCACCGGTGGCCAGAATGACGGCATCAGCCGTGTAGATGGTGCCACTGTCACTTTTGGCGGTGAACGGGCGTTTGCTGGTGTCCAGTTCGGTGATGATGTCACCGATGATCTCGCAGCCCATCGCTTGCGCGTGATCCTGCATCTTGATCATCAGGTCCGGGCCTTGCACCTCGGTGTAGCCGGGATAGTTCTCGACTTCGGTGGTGGTGGTCAACTGGCCGCCGGGCTCGATGCCCTGCACCAGAATGGGCTCCAGCATGGCGCGGCTGGCGTAGACGCCGGCGGTATAACCCGCAGGCCCTGAGCCAATGATCAGAACCTTGGTGTGGCGCGTCTCAGTCATCGAAGTATCCCCAAATTTAGCAGCAAGGCGGGTAAGCCGCCGGTTGGCACCCATATAGCGATCCGGCAGGGCGGCTTAAACCCCTCGAAATGACGCGGGTGCGCGAATGTCGCTGGGTTGCCGGTCAGCAAAGATTATTGCGCTAACGTGAAATATAATTGCGTGCTCTGCGGCTGCTGCTATAAGAAACGCAAATTTAACGGAGAGCTGAACATGGTCACGACACGCCTGGACTCGATCGATCGCAAGATCCTGTCAGAGCTGCAAGCAGATGGGCGCATGACCAATGTCGAGCTGGCCAAACGCGTGGGTATTTCGGCTCCTCCCTGCCTGCGTCGGGTGCGGACACTGGAAGAATCCGGGTATATTCAAGGGTATCATGCCGATGTGAATGCGCGCGAATTGGGATTCGAGGTGCAGGTGTTTGCCATGGTCGGGTTGGAAAGCCAGGCCGAGGTCGAGCTGAGCGCCTTTGAAGAGAAATGCCGCAACTGGCCACTGGTGCGCGAGTGTCACATGCTGAACGGCGAGGTGGATTTCATTCTGAAATGTGTCGCCCCGGATCTGAGCACCTTTCAGAGTTTCCTGACCGGTGGGTTGCTGACCACGCCGAATGTGGCCTCGGTTAAGACTTCGCTGGTGATCCGTGGAGCCAAGGATGAACCGGGCGTGCCGTTCGAGGTGCTTGAAGAGCGGCTGGCGAGAGAGGCCTGAGCAGGCCGTACTTCACTGCGAATTAGACATGAAAAATTGGGCAGCACCTGACCTTGGGGAGGTGCAAAGCGCCTTCCCGTGGGGAGTGAGATCCGTCTAGGAAATGATCCGGGGGATCATTTCAGGAACGAACAGGCGGAGCCTATGGGCGCTGCCCGGCGGTACCGGGCAAAAAACCGCTTCATACTGGCGTCTGCGCAGCCTATAACGCCGCTATGACCCATCGTGCGGCCATCATTATTCGAATTATATCCCCGGCTCTCTGATCGATGAGACGCCGGGCAAAGGTGTTTGATCCCTCGCACCGACCGCTTTTTGATATTCCAGAACAGACCATCCAAAGGACGCCCGCCATGTGCGCCGACACGCCCGAAGCCCCAGACTATAAATCCACGCTGAACCTTCCCAAGACCGATTTCCCCATGCGCGCTGGCCTGCCCAAGCGCGAGCCGCAATGGCTGGAGCGCTGGGCCAAGATTGGCGTTTACGACCGCCTGCGCGAGAAAGAGGGCCGTGAGCCGTTCACGCTGCACGATGGTCCTCCCTATGCCAACGGGCATTTGCACATCGGTCACGCGCTGAACAAGACCATCAAAGACATGATCGTGCGCTCGCACCAGATGATGGGCTATGACGCGCGTTACGTGCCGGGCTGGGATTGTCACGGTCTGCCGATCGAGTGGAAGATCGAGGAAAAGTACCGCAAAAAGGGCAAGAACAAGGACGACGTCGATATCATCGACTTCCGTCAGGAATGCCGCAAGTTTGCCGAGGGCTGGGTGGATATCCAGCGTGAAGAGTTCAAACGTCTGGGCATCACTGGCAATTGGGATGACCCATACCTGACCATGGCCTATCACGCCGAGGCGGTGATCGCGGCGGAATTCCAGAAATTCCTGATGAACGGCACGCTGTATCAAGGCTCGAAACCTGTAATGTGGTCGCCGGTTGAAAAAACCGCGCTGGCCGAGGCCGAGGTGGAATACCACGACAAAGAGAGCCACACCATTTGGGTGAAGTTCGCCGTGGATGAAGTGGGCTTTTCAGAAGCTATCCCCGGGAAAACAATTGGTGATTTGCTCGGTGCCTACGTTGTCATTTGGACCACAACTCCATGGACAATCCCATCGAACAAGGCCGTCGTCTTTGGTCAGGACATTGCCTATGGCCTGTACGAAGTCACCGGGACGCCCGAGGAATCTTGGGTTGCGGTTGGCGACAAATACTTGCTTGCTGATAATCTAGCCGCTGACGTGATGAAGCGCGCGCGTCTGTCCGAGGATCAATACACCCGCCTGCGCGATGTTCAGTCAGAAGAGTTGGAAGGCATCAGCCTGAAACACCCGCTCCACGGCGCCGAAGGTGGCAACGGCGAATGGGACGATATCCGCGATTTCCGTGCGGCTGACTTTGTCACTGACACCGAAGGCACGGGTTTTGTGCACTGCGCGCCCTCGCACGGTATGGAAGAATTCGAACTCTACCGTGATCTGGGCATGCTGGAGCAGGTCATCACCTATAACGTGCTGGACGACGGTGGCTTCCGCGCGGATCTGCCGTTCTTTGGGGGCAGTTACATCCTGAACCGCAAAGGCGGCGAGGGTGATGCCAACAAGAAGATCATCGACAAGCTGGTCGAGGTCGGCGGCTTGATGGCGCGGGGCAAGATCAAACACAGCTATCCGCATTCGTGGCGTTCCAAGGCTCCGATCATCTATCGCAATACGCCGCAGTGGTTTGCTGCGGTGGATCGTGAAATCGGTGACGGGCAGGACACTCACGGTAAAACCATCCGCGACCGGGCGCTGACCTCGATTGACGAGCTGGTGAAATGGACCCCGCAAAAGGGCCGCAACCGGTTGTATTCAATGATCGAAAGCCGTCCCGATTGGGTGCTGTCGCGCCAACGCGCCTGGGGCGTGCCGCTGACCTGCTTTGTCAAAAAGGGTCTGCTGCCAACCGATCCCGGTTTCCTGTTGCGTGACGACGCCGTGAATGCCCGCGTTGTTGCGGCGTTCGAGGCCGAAGGCGCTGATGCCTGGTATATGGACGGTGCCAAGGAACGCTTCCTTGGTGACGATTACAATGCGGATGAATGGGAGCAGGTGTTCGACGTGCTCGACGTCTGGTTCGACTCAGGCTCGACCCACGCATTCGTGTTGCGCGACCGCGAAGACGGCACCAAAGATGGCATCGCTGATGTTTATATGGAAGGCACCGACCAGCACCGCGGTTGGTTCCACTCGTCGCTGTTGCAGGCCTGTGGCACTCTGGGTCGCGCGCCGTATCGTAATGTGGTGACCCACGGGTTCACGTTGGACTCCAAGGGCATGAAGATGTCCAAATCGCTGGGTAACACCATCGTGCCGGAAACGGTGATCAAGCAATACGGCGCCGATATCCTGCGTCTCTGGGTGGCGCAGACCGATTACACCACCGACCAGCGCATCGGGCCGGAAATTCTGAAAGGCACCGCCGACAGCTATCGCCGCTTGCGCAATACTATGCGCTATATGCTGGGGTCGTTGGACGGGTTCACGGAAGATCAAAAGGTTGCGCCTGAAGACATGCCCCGGTTAGAGCGCTGGGTGCTGCACCGGATGGCTGAACTGGATCATCAGGTACGCAGTGGCTATCAATCGTATGATTTCCAGGGCGTGCTTTCAGCGGTGTTTAACTTTGCTACCCTCGATCTGTCGTCCTTTTACTTCGACGTTCGCAAGGACGCGCTGTATTGCGATGGCGACACGTTGAACGCCCGTGCCGCACGCACGGTGCTGGACCTGCTGTTCCACCGTCTCACCAGCTGGCTGGCGCCAATTCTGGTGTTCACCATGGAAGAGGTCTGGCTGGAGCGTTACCCCGGTGACGACAGTTCGGTTCACCTGACCGATTTCCCACATACGCCGGCAGATTGGCTGGACGAACCACTGGCCGAGGCCATGGCTAAGGTGCGTCGGGTGCGCCGGGTGACCACTGCGGCCCTGGAGCTGCAACGTCAGGACAAGGTGATCGGCTCCAGTCTTGAGGCGGCACCGGTGGTGCACGTCGAAGACCCAGAGGTCGTGGCAATCCTGCGCACCGTGCCGCTGGACGATCTGTTCATCACATCCGGGGTTGTCCTGAGTAGTGATCCTGCTCCGGCCGAAGCCTTCCGTATGCCCGAGTATGACGGTATTTCGGTGGTGTTTGAAAAGGCGGAGGGCGAGAAATGTCAGCGTTGCTGGAAGATCCTGCCGGATGTTGGCCAGCATAGTCACGGCGATGTCTGCGGCCGTTGTAACGACGCGCTGGGCTAATCCAGTAGCGCCTACTTTTCAGAAGTCTTATGCGCTGCCCTTCCCGTTGATGGGGAAGGGCGGCGTTTGTTATTAATTCCTCCCCGATCCTGTCAGGGTGTTTTGGGTCTTACACTACGATATTTAGGATCTGACGGTACTGCAGCTCTGCGGTGATGATGCTGACAGGCTTCGGGCCTGCGTGGCAGCCCGAGCGCAGATCCTGATAGGATGACTGAATGTTTTTGACGCCTGTTGGATCGATATTCAGGGCCTCAAGGCGCGCCGCTTTGCGGGCTGGTCCAGCGTTCTGTGGCAGCTGGTCCTGCGGGTCGGTTTTGCCCAGAGCGATATCACGGGCCAGGGTGCGAGCAGACCCAATCTGCTGCCCCGGTAGATCTTGCGGGCGTTCATTTCCCTGTGCAGCCAGGCGGGCAGAGGCACGGGCCGGTCCAACGTATTGCGTCTGCAGGAATTTTTGGCGCGCATATTCGATAGCTTTGGACGCAGCGACATCACGGTCAATCTGATTGCTTTTTCCCGTGGCGATAACAGTTTCGACCTGAATAATCGCAGCTTTGGCAGCCTGCTGAATGGGCGTGTAAGTTTGGATGTTGCTGGAGACTGCCGAGATCATTTGCTGCACCTTTGGTTTCAAATCCTTCATATGTTTTACGCGAATTTTAGCCAAACTGGGACGTAATCTTAATAAAGGTTAACGCGCGTTCGACCCGGAAGCCCGTACCTGTTGGCGCGGCTCTTGAGGGCGTTAGTAAATGTATTAATGTCGGCGCGCCCTTGCGCAGGCTGTTGGAATGAATGAGGGTGCGCCCATGCCCGTAGCCTCGCTCAAAACTCCCGTTGGTTTGCTCTCAGTTGAAGAGCGCGATGGCGCTATTGTGCGGCTGGACTGGTCTGCGGATGGGACTGCGCGATCTGCATTGCTGGATGTGGCGCTGGATCAGTTGCGGGCTTATTTTGCCGGGGAATTGCAGGTCTTTGATCTGCCACTGCAGGTGGATGGGTCCGATTTTCAACGGCGCGTGTGTGACGCCATGTTTGCGATTCCGTTTGGCGAGACCCGCACTTACGGCGATATCGCGCGCGAGTTGGGCGGAGCAGCGCAGCCTGTTGGCAATGCCTGCGGCGCCAATCCTATCCCGGTGATCATCCCGTGCCACCGGGTGCTGGGGGCCAATGGTCTGGGCGGGTTCTCGGGCGCTGGCGGGGTCGAGACCAAGGTGGCGCTGCTAAAGCATGAAGGCGCTGGCGGATTACTGATTTGAGGGCTGCATGAACGCGACGATTTTTCTGGCGGTATTATTTGCCGCCTTTTTGCACGCGGGCTGGAACGCGCTGGTCAAGACCGGTGGCGACAAGTTTCAGGCGATGTTCATCCTGTCCACCTCGCAGGGGGCGATGGGGCTGTTGATGACCCTTGTCCTGCCGTTGCCTCAGGGCCAGGTCTGGCTGTGGTTGTTGGCGTCTGGGGTGGTGCATTCGCTGTACAAATTTTTTCTGAGCTCGGCGTATGAGCACGGCGATCTGAGCCGGGTTTATCCGATTGCCCGCGGGTTGGCGCCGATGCTGGTGGCACTGGTCGGGGTGTTCTACTTGGCCGATGAATTGTCGACGCTCGAATACCTTGGGATTGCTGCGCTGGGCACTGGTATCATTGCTATGGCTCGCGGCGTGTTCAGCAATGGCGAGAGCCGGCATATGCTGCGTTTTGCCATTGCCTCGGCGCTGATGACGGCCTGTTATTCGCTGATCGACGGGTTGGGCGCGCGGGTGGCAGGCGATGCCACGGTATTTGTCGCTTGGATGTTCTTGATCGACGGGGTGATCTTTGGGTCCTGGGCGCTGTGGCGACGAGGGCCATCTGTGCTGGCGGCACGGCGTCGGGTCTGGTTGCGCGGATGTATGGCCGGTGGGGCTTCGCTGGGGGCGTATTGGATTGCGGTCTGGGCGATGACACAGGCGCCAATTGCACTGGTGACAGCGCTGCGAGAGACCTCGATCCTGTTTGCGGTGCTGATTGGCGTGGTGGTGTTTCGCGAGCGGTTTGATCGCGCCAAGGCGGTGGCGACCGTGCTGATTGTTGGCGGTGTGGTGCTGACGCGGATCTAGGCTGGGCCAGCCGAGAAATACAGAGGCCCGTGCTTGACCTTGGGGAGGTGCGAAGTGCCTATCCGTTTTGCCGAAGGCAAACCTTTGGTTTGACGGGGAAGGTCAGGCGCGGGCCGTGCGGCTACGCCTTACGGCCCAAGTTGCGCCACTACGGGTGTCGCTATCTTCTCAGCTGTTCCCAGCTTTAGACTGAACCGGAACGACCTGCTGAACAACGCCCACAAACAGCAAATAGAGTGAGGTCACAACCAGCCCCCAATGCGCCCAGCTTTGCGGATGGAAATCCACCCAAGCGGCCCAACCGGCAAAGAAGGTCCAGGCCAGCGCCATTGGCAGCGTGACCAAGCGCCAGCGCTCGGTACGGACCGGATGCACGAACTTTAGTGGCAGGAACATCGCAACGGATAGCACGGTGACCAGCGCCAGGCTGGTCCAGTGGCTGGGTTGCAGTGCAAAAATCACCAACACCAGCATGTTAAAGCAGCCGGGAAAGCCGGAAAACGAGTTGTCCTTGGTCTTCATCCGGGTGTCGGCAAAATACATCGCGCTGGCAAAGGTGATGACGATGATTGCAAACCAGCCGGTCCAGCCTGCCATCAGGCCTGAGTTAAACAGAGCAAAGGCGGGGATGAACACATAAGTCAGGTAGTCGATGATCAGATCCAGCAGCACCCCGTCGAATTCAGGCGCATAGGTTTTGACGTCAAACCGCCGCGCCAATGGTCCATCAATGCCGTCAACGGCAAAGGCCACCACCAGCCAAAGGAACATCAGGCTCCACTCTTGTTCAACAGCAGCAAGCATCGCCAACATCGCCAAAACGGCGCCGGTGGCGGTGAAAAGATGAACACAAAGGGCGCGGATCTGAGGAGTCATTAAACCGTGATGCCGAATTTCCCCTCAGGCTGCAAGTGCTCAGCTAGCTGAGATGCGTTTTTCCATCGCTTTGTGAAACAGGGTTTCGGTCATATCACTGGCAGCTTTACGTCCAGTGGCCTGGCCATCCGGACCATCTGCCGGAACGAATTCTCCACGTGCGGCCTTGCCGGCGCGGTAGAAATCAAATTCCTGGTCCGAGATCTGGCCATCGCCATCAAGGTCGAGCTCTTTCAATACCTGACTAAAGTCGAGCTGACCTAACTGATCTTTTAGCGCGATGGGCTGGTTGGCGGCAGCAGGGGGCGTGTTGTTGGCGAGAGATGTGGTAGCGGAAATAGTCATCTTGGCATCCTTTCTGGAATAATACAGGGCCAAGACACCCGAAAATGTTTAACCTCAGGTTGCTAAGTTGCGAAAAAGTAACCTGGAATTGTACTGCCTCGCGAACTTGTCTCGGGGGCAGGCAAGGTCGCGAGAGACTATCAGTTACTAACGCGGACTTCTTCCAGCGGATAGGCAAGGAAATCCTGATCTTCCCAGCCTTGGTGGCAGTCATGACAGAACGATTGCTTGAATTTCAAAGGTTTGCCGTTGGGTTGTATGCCACTATAGAGCCAGTCATTGGTCTCATTGGCGGCCCCAGCTTCCAGCTTGGTCATGATGAACAACGGGCCAACCACAGCGGCGTTTTTCTTTTTATTGATATTGATGCTTTCCTTGGCCAGTCGCGAGCCGACCGGCATCACCACGCCTTCTTCGGCGAACTTTAGATACTGTTCGGCGGCAATGTCATTGGCGTAAGTCAGCAGCAAGCGGTTGCCATGTGCACCGGCCACGCCGTGCCGGGTGCCGGTAATGGTCCAGTTGCGGTAGTTCTTGGCCACCATATCGCCGCCCTGAGAGTAAGCATCGACCATCCGGTCGCCGATGCAGTCGTAGATGCTGGCGATATCAGCCTCGGTCAGATCAAACGGTTCGGTGGTCGAAACCTGACAATCCTGCGCCTGTGCGGCAGTGTTGGCGACCAGGGCGACGGATAGGACTGCCGCAAGTTTCAAGAGAGGGTTCATGGTGTTGGCTCCTGTCGTTTTGCTATCACCAGCTTGGTTTCACAAATCTACAGGTTTCCGGATGATCCACAGTGCACGATGGTACACAAGCCCGTGACGCGGTCAGGCCTTGGGGTGGGTGCGGTTGTAGACTTCCATCAAATGCGCGGTGTCGACGGCGGTATAGGCCTGGGTTGTTGACAGCGAGGCATGTCCCAGCAGCTCTTGAATTGTGCGTAGATCGCCGCCGGCCTCAAGAAGATGTGTTGCAAAGCTGTGGCGCAACGCATGCGGAGTGGCGGTGGCAGGCAGGCCTAGTTGGGCGCGGGTCTTGGCCATCACGCCCTGGATCAGTCGCGGGTTCAACGCGCCACCACGTACGCCGCGAAACAGTGGCAAATCTTCTTCTTGTGGGTGGGGGCAAAGCGTCAGGTAGCGGTCGACGGCGTCTCGGGCGGCTCTGATGACCGGAACGATACGTTCCTTGCCACCCTTACCGGTGATCCGCAACACGGCTGCGATGGGAGCGTCTTTGCCGAGCAACCCCAGCGCCTCGGATATCCGAAGGCCGCAACCATACAAAAGCGTGACAACGGCAACGTCGCGCGCGGCCACCCAATCCGAGTTGGATTGATGCTCGACTGTGTCCAACACCGCCTTGGCGGCTTCGGCAGCCAGAGGGCGGGGCAGTTTCTTTTGAAACTTGGGGGCGCGAGCCATCAGGACTGAGGTCGGCTCAAAGCCTTCGCGTTCAGCCAGCCAACGGTAGAAGCTTTTCACCGCCGACAGTTTGCGAGCAAGAGATCGCGCACCGGTGCCGGAGTTGCGGGTCTTTGCCATCCAGGCGCGCATGTCGGCGGTGGTGATGGTCTGCAGTGCGCCCAATCCTTGCGGCGCGGCAAAATGCAGTGTCATGAACGAGAGGAACTCGCCCACGTCGCCGCGATAGGCGGTCAGGGTATTGTCGGCCGAGCCGTTCAGGGCCTTTTGGCTGGCCAGCCAATGTTGCAGCGCATCGCGACAGGCTGGCGAGATCAGGCTCACGATAGCCAGTGACGCATCGACCGTTCAAACACGCCACTAAAGAAGGTCAGCAAGTCGGTGCCATGCTGCGGGGTGAACTGGTGCGGATCCTCGGCGCCCATCACCAGCAATCCGGGCAGGCGGCCATTTCCGAAGTCCAGTTTCAGACAGGCCTCGGAGCGGATCCAGTCGGCTTTGTCACCAAAGAGCTGCGACGAGGCACCCTGAATTTGGCGTAGGGTGACGGGGCGGATCATGCCACCGCGACCCTGGCTGATGTAGTCGTCGATAAAGCCGGGCTCGACGATGTTGAGCACTTCGCCCATGCGTTTGACGGCTGGGTTTTGGTCATCCTGCACAGTTTCCAGCACCAGTGTGACTGCATCCAGTCGCAGGATTTCCGCCAGATCACCGCGCAGATTTTTCAGGAAACCCTCAAAATTGGTCGGATCCATCAGCGACAGCACAGCCCGGTGGATCTGATTGGTGCCCGCCAGATTGTCATAGGCGGCAGCAATCACCGATCGATGGGTGTCTTCCAGCCGATCCAGCCGCGCCTCCATCCGCTCCATGGCGATGCCACGCAGATCAACGATATTGGCCCCCATTGCACGCTCGTTGGCCGAGACCAACGCGTTCATGGCCGTTTGATCGTCAAGCACCGCATCGGGCTTGGCGACAATCGCTTGACGCAGGGATTCTTCTAGGACGGGGCTGCTGCTGCTCATATTTTGACCTCTGGTGGGTTTGGCGCAGTGTATAACACGAGATTTAACGAAAAGTGGGGAAAATTTGCGCAGGCGCGGGTTTTTGCGCAGTGCGGGAAAAACATTGCCTCGTATCAAGGTTGCTGGACGAAGGGCCTGCACCGGTGGGACCGTGATGGTATCCAGTCAATCTGCTCAGACGCGAAGACTATAGGAAATTGAAGTTAAATTCAGCGGCTGGAAGGTATCGATACTTGGCATGGGGGGAGTTGATGGATAATGACGTGGCCACTAAATCTTCGGCTCAATAAGGACTTTCGATGCCTCTCTTTGGACTATTACTGATCGTCATCACGACACTTTTCCCCGCTTATCAACTTTGCTCTCTACCAAATGTGGCCGATCAAATAGCTCTTTTCTCTCAGTATCTTGGCCTAGCAGCACTTATCTTGATGGCATGGGGGCAAATTTTGTCGACCCGCCTTCCCGGGGTTGAGGCAATTTTTGGTGGCCTGGACCGTGTCTACGTTCTGCACAAATGGGCCGGTATCTCAGCGATGGTCGCCATTCTAGTGCACGATACGGTAGACGCAGAAATGCGTGGACTTGGTCGAGAAACAGTTTTGACCGAGTTTGCGGAAACTTTGGGAGAGCTCAGCCTTTATGGGCTTTTGATCCTGGTGGTAATCTCGATCGCGACTTTCATTCCCTATCATCTGTGGAAATGGACCCACAAAGCCATGGGGGCTATGTTTGCCGCAGGTGTGTTCCATTTTGTATTCATCCTGAAGCCCTTTGCGATTGGAGACCCTGCGGGACTGTATACAGGCGTCTTTTGCGCTGCCGGGCTTGCGGCCTATATTTGGATGTTGCTGCCCGAAGATATGCGCCCTTCGCGGAATTACGAAATTACAAAGCTGGAACAAACAGGTGGGGCTTTGGCCATTACGATGACCCCGGATACCAAACAGATCAGCGCGAAACCGGGTCAATTTGGCGTGCTTCGCTTCGTTGGTTCTGTCAACTCTGAACCCCACCCATTTAGTTTCTCTAAAATCGGTAGTGACGGATCGCTTCGAGTAACGGTCAAAGGCCTTGGTGATTTTACCACTGGTTTGGCAAAAACGGTCGCAACCGGCCAAGGGGTGCGCATTCAGGGGCCCTTTGGCAAGTTTAAGCTGTCTGCCAAAAGGCGTGAAATTTGGATCGCAGCTGGCATTGGCATTACCCCGTTTCTGGCCTGGGCTGACGCTCTTTCTGCTGATGCCGAACAGATTGATCTCTTCTACTGTGTAAAGTCACGCACCGACGCCCCACATCTGGCCGAGTTGGAGCAGATTGCGCAGGCAAAGCCTAACCTTCATCTGCACATGATCGTTTCTACCGAAGGGCAGCGGTTGTCGGCAGAGGTGATCACGCAATCAACCGACACCAATTTGGCGCAAGTCACAGTTTCATTCTGTGGTCCAGTTTCATTGCGTAGAGCGCTGCAAGCTGGCCTAAGCCGCTATGGAGTCACCGCGCGGCGCTTTCAGTATGAAGAATTCGAATTCCGGACAGGCGTTGGCCTAAGACGCCTTGCCCAGTGGGTGCTCGACCGCTAGCGGCGTATCTAGGCCTATGTGCACACCATACAAAGGAGGCGCCAACTGGTGCCTCCTTTGTATGTTCAATTGAGATATCGCTTACAGGATTTTGATGTCTGCCGCTTTGATATCTGCCAGGAATGCTGCCAGACCTTTGTCGGTCAGTGGGTGGTTGACCAGGGCCTTGATCACGGCAGGCGGTGCAGTGATCACGTCGGCGCCGAGGCGGGCACAGTCCAGAACGTGGTTCGCCGAGCGGATTGACGCAGCCAGGATCTCGGTGTCGAAACCGTAGTTGTCATAGATGGTGCGGATGTCTTCGATCAGCTCCATGCCGTCCAGGTTGATGTCATCCAAACGACCGATGAAAGGCGAGATGAAGGTCGCACCAGCTTTGGCGGCCAACAGCGCCTGATTGGCTGAGAAGCACAGGGTGACGTTGACCTTGTGGCCGTCGTCGGTGAGGGCCTTACAAGCTTGCAAGCCGTCCCATGTCAGCGGTACTTTGACAGTGATGTTATCGGCGATCTCAAGCAGCTTGCGGCCTTCGGCGATCATGGTTTTGGCGTCAATGGCGGTGACTTCGGCGGATACCGGGCCATCGACCAGTGCACAGATCTCTTTGGTGACTTCGATGATGTCACGGCCGGATTTCTTGATCAGCGATGGGTTGGTGGTCACACCGTCAACCATGCCCAGATCGTTCAGCTCGGCAATGGCGTCGATCTCGGCGGTGTCTACGAAAAACTTCATGTGAAGGATCCTTTGGATGGGTTGGCAGTTGTTTGCGCTAACCATTACTGCAGCGGTTTAGGTTTGCGCTAGCCTTTAACGCAATAGCGAGGCATTAAAAACCCCTGAGGCAGAAAGGCATTGGCGTGAGCGCACAGGAGTTTTTTCATGCAGGCGAGCGGGTCGGGGTTCTGACCACGCAACCGCTTGATCGGGTTCTGGATTACCGCGCCCCTGAGGGCGGCTGTTTTCGTGGCGCCTATGTCGAAGTGCCATTGGGGCCGCGAAAAGTTTTAGGGGTGATCTGGGGGCCGGGGCAGGGCGATTTTGATTCGGCCAAGCTGCGATCAGTGAACCGGGTGCTGGACGTGGCCCCGATGCGCGACGAGATGCGCCAGTTTCTGAGCCGGGCTGCTGATTACACCCTGACGCCGCTGTCTGCGATGCTGCGACTGGCGACGCGGGCGCCGGGCTTGTCGGACCCAGTGTCGATGCGCAAGATCCTGCGCCGTGGTGCGTCTGAGCCCGAGCGGATGACCTATGCGCGGGGGCGGGTGCTGGCGGCACTGGACGAATACGCTGGGCTGGCCTTCACTCCCAAAGAATTGGCGGATCTGGCTGGGGTTACGCCTTCGGTGATCAAAGGCTTGGTGAAGCAGGGTGTGCTGCGCGAGGAAGAGGCACCGCGCGATCTGCCTTATCCGCATCTGGATCCGGACATGCCGGGCAAGACCCTGAACGAGGATCAAGCCGAGGCCGCCGCAACTTTGGCAGAGGCGGTGCAAAGCGGCGCCTACGGCACCACCCTGCTGAAGGGGGTGACCGGATCGGGTAAGACGGAGGTCTATCTTGAGGCTGTCGCGGCCTGTCTGCGTGCGGGTCGGCAGGCGCTGGTACTGCTGCCCGAGATTGCTCTGACCGCCGAGTTTCTGACCCGTGTCGAGGCGCGCTTTGGCGCCACCCCAGCAGAGTGGCATTCCGGCGCGACGATGACCGAACGCCGCCGGGTTTGGCGGATGGTGGGGCAGGGCAATGCGCAACTGGTGATCGGCGCGCGTTCCTCGCTGTTTTTGCCGTTCCAAAATCTGGGCCTGATCATTGTCGATGAGGAACACGACACGTCGTACAAGCAAGAAGAGGGCGTGTTGTATAACGCCCGCGACATGTCGGTGCTGCGGGCGAATATGTGCTCGGCGCAGGTGGTGCTGGCTTCGGCCACGCCGTCCTTGGAAAGCTGGGTCAATGCCGAAGCGGGCAAATACCGCCGCCTTGATCTGGCCGCGCGCTATGGTGCGGCAGTGCTGCCGGAAATGCGGTCCATCGATATGCGCACCGAAAAGCTGGCGTCGGCGACCTGGATCTCGCCCAGCCTGCGCACGGCCATGGGCAAACGGCTGGAACGCGGCGAGCAGTCGCTGTTGTTCCTGAACCGACGCGGCTTTGCGCCAGTGACCATCTGTCGGGCCTGCGGCAATCAGGTAGCCTGCGATCATTGCGATGCGCGCATGGTCGAACACCGGTTCCAGAACCGTCTGATGTGCCACCAGTGTGGCGAGACCAAGCCACTGCCCACCGTCTGTCCGTCCTGCGAGGTCGAGGGCAAGATGGCCCCGGTTGGCCCCGGCATCGAGCGGTTGGGCGAAGAAGCCGCAAGCGTTTTTCCCGATGCGCGGATTGCCGTGCTCAGCTCAGATTTGTTTGGTTCGGCGCGTGCGTTGAAAGAGCGGATATCGGAGATCGTCAAGGGCGAGGCGGATATAATCTTAGGCACCCAGCTGGTGGCCAAGGGGCACAACTTTCCGCTGCTGACCCTGGTTGGAGTGATCGATGCGGATCTGGGACTGCAGGGATCAGACCTGCGCGCCGCCGAGCGCACCTTTCAGCTGATGCGGCAGGTGGCAGGCCGGGCAGGCCGGGCCGAGAAGCCGGGAGAGGCCCTGTTGCAGAGTTTCCAGCCCGAGCACCCGGTGATCCGCGCCATTTTGTCGGGCGATGAAGAAGGCTTCTGGAAGGCCGAAGCGGCAGAGCGTCAGGCCGCAGGAGTGCCGCCATACGGCCGTATGGCAGGGATTATCCTGTCAGGGCCTGATCTGGCGCAGGTGTTTGATCTGGGCAATGCACTGGCCCGCAATGATGGTCCGCTGCGCGCCATCGGCGCGCAGGTCTATGGCCCGGCACCAGCCCCCATCGCCCGTATTCGCGGCCGCCATCGGGTGCGCTTGTTGATTAAGGCTGCCAAGGACGTGCCGTTGCAAAAGGCAATCTCGCGCTGGATTGCGCCTTGTCGGTTGAAGGGAGATCTGCGGCTGAATGTGGACATTGATCCGCAGAATTTCTTTTGACCACAAGGTGCTCGTTGTGAACGTTGGATTTTGAGTATTTTTAGCAAAAAGAAACACAAGTGGGTTCACTGCTTTGAAGTTTCTTTTTGCCTTAAATACTCACTGCGCCACGCTGATCCACCAGCCAGTCCGTCACCATTGCGCTAATCCACATGCAAAACAGGGCAAGCCAGGCGGTTCCAACAAACACCGACCCACCAGTGACGCCAGCACCGACGGCGCAACCGCCGGCCAGCATACCGCCGAACCCCATCAGCGCAGCTCCGGTCATTGCTTTGCGCATGGTGGGGGCGTCGTCAAAGGCCTGAAATTTCAACTCGTCCCCCAGCGAAGCCGCGACCAAGGCGCCGATGAACACACCGGGCACCAGGCCGATGTCAAATTCCAGCACTGAGCCGTGCTCTAGAAAGAACATCAGCGTGTTGGCCGAGGGACCAGTGAAGGTGGCGCTTTCGACCTGCACTGGGTCAAAGGCCACTTGGCTTAGCGCATAGGTCAGCACCCAGCCCAGAGCCACGGCAAATCCGACGCCAGAGGCAAAGATCAAACGAGAGGCGCCGATCCGGTTACGTCGGGCAAGGGTCAAGGCCAGAACCGCAATTGCAGCGCCGATCAGCAAGCCGGAATAATGCGGCAACCCGGTGGCGGCCAACAGATCCACGTTGCGGCCCCCATCGGTGATCCAGAGCCCGGCCAGTTGGCTGCGCAGCGGCGACAGAATGCCGGACAGGCTCATCTGCGCCACAACGGCAAAGATCAGCCCTGACACCACCGAGCGCAGGTTGCCAGTGGCGGCGAGCACCAGAAGGCGCCCCGAGCAACCTCGGGCCAGCACCATGCCGATGCCAAACACCAGCCCGCCGATCATAGCACCTGACCAGCTGCCGGGGACCGCCATCATCCGGGCGCTGGAGGCATCCATCAGCCCCAGCATCTGTGCGCCTTGAACCCAAACCAGCGCGGTCGAGAAGGTCAGGAGCCAGACTGCAATGCTGTCTTGCAGGCGGCCTCGGGCGAATTCGACTGTGGCAGCCCGCAGACAAAACTTTGATCGCTGGGCGGAGACGCCAAACACCAGTCCGGTGAGCAGCCCGAACAGGGCAGCGGTAGGGGCTTCGCCGATACGCTCAACCAGGGTGATCAGGTCCATGAAATACTCCAATCAATTCACATATTGCGATGTGTATTGGTTAGTGCTCAGACCTGCATTGATGCAGATCAGATGTGCATCCGCTTGTTGGCTCTACCGCATGCTCCGTTTCAGGCGTATGAGCGAGGGATGTTCAAACCATTCCTCCTTGCCGATTCATCGCACCTGCCGTTTTGGCGCCGTCCGATGACCTTGTTGTTCCTGATGTCGGCCGCGATGCCGATTGCGTTTTTCACCTGGTATGCGCTGCTGAACAATTTTGTCATCGAGGCCGCGGGGTTTGATGGCTCGGATATTGGCTTGTTGCACACAGTGCGCGAGATCCCGGGCTTTTTTGCCATCGGGGTAATTGCCATCATCCTGTTTGTGCGCGAGCAGGTGCTGGGCATGGTGTCGCTGGCGCTGCTTGGCGTGGCGACGGCCTTTACCGCCTGGTTCCCCAGCCTGACCGGCATCCTGACGCTGACCTTTCTCAGCTCGCTTGGCTTTCACTATTACGAGACGGTGAATCAGTCGCTGCAGTTGCAGTGGTTGCCCAAGGACCGCGCGCCTCAAATTCTGGGCTGGTTGCTGGGGATGGGATCAGCGGTGACGCTGGTGGTGTTTATCCTGATCGTGCTGATGTGGGAGACGCTGAACCTGAGCTATAACATCGTGTTCATGTGTGCGGGCTTCACCACCGCCGGGCTGGCGCTATTTGCGCTGTTTGCCTACCCGCAGTTTGAATCGCCGACGCCGCAAAACAAAACCATGGTGCTGCGCAAGCGCTATTGGCTGTATTACGCGCTGCAGTTCATGGCTGGTGCGCGGCGGCAGATCTTTATGGTCTTTGCCGGTTTTATGATGGTCGAAAAATTTGGCTTTGATGTGCACGAGCTGACCGGGCTGTATCTGGTCAATCTGGTGGTCAAGATGCTGGTTGCGCCGTTCCTGGGCAAGGCCGTCGGGCATTTTGGTGAACGCCGCACGCTGATCTGGGAATATGTCGGGCTGACGCTGGTGTTCATGGCCTATGGTGGCATCTACTGGTTCGGCTGGGGCGTGTTGTTTGCCTCGGTGTTATATGTGATCGACAATATCCTGTTTGGGCTGGCGCTGGCGCTGAAGACCTATTTCCAGAAGATTGCCGATCCGGCGGATATCGCTCCGACAGCGGCGGTGGCTTTTACCATCAACCATATCGCGGCGGTGTTCCTGCCGGTGCTGCTTGGGCTGCTGTGGATGGTGTCTCCGGCGGCGGTGTTTGGATTGGCATCGCTGATGGCGTTGACCTCGCTGGGGTTGTCGCTGCTGGTGCCGCGCCATCCTGAACCGGGCAACGAGACGGTGCTGAGCAAATATGCGATGCCTGCGCCGGCGGAGTAACGGCACTGGTGATCGGTTACATCTCTTGTTTGCTTGACCTCTCGGCCCAGCCAGCCTAGGCGCATCTGATCAGTTTCAGGAGTATACGATGCCCACCTTTACCGCCCTCACCACCCTATCCGGACGAGCCGCCGCCGAAGCGCTGGGCGAGGCGATGGAGCGGTTGCTGCCTGAACCCACGGGCGTTGGCGTCCTCGATCTCGAAGATGCATCCGGGCTTTGGGAGGTAGGTGGCTATTTCACCGAAGCGCCCGACGAGGCCGGGCTGGCACTGCTGGCGACCCTGCACAATGCCAGGCCGTTTGCCGTTTCCGAACTGCCAGACACCGACTGGGTGGCGCATGTGCGCCGCGAGTTGGCTCCGGTCGAGGCGGGGCGGTTCTTTGTCTATGGCAGCCATGACGCCGACAAGCTGCCCGGTGACAAGATCCCGCTGCTGATCGAGGCGGCAATGGCCTTTGGCACCGGCCACCACGGTACCACGCTGGGCTGTCTGCGGGCCCTGGATGATCTGATCGGCGAAGGGTTCGAGGCGGGCAAGGTTGCCGATATCGG
>MAAY01000087.1:31101-41462 GCA_002162795.1 Rhodobacterales bacterium 56_14_T64 | reverse complement strand
AAATTCGCTCCGAGTTTGTTTCAGACCCGATTTTGAAGCCATTGCTGCCGAAATTTGTTCGAACCTGTCGCGATGGCGGTAGTTTGTGGGCATACCTCAAGTCGGTCCACTCAGGCGGTGGAGCATATGCAATCCGGGGCAATCACGTTACCGAGGCTTTTGAGGAACTTCTGGATCACTTGGAAGAAAGGAGCACAGTCCCGTCTGATCAAGATGTGAGCGTTGTGCTTTCGATGTATAATGCAGAAGGCGTGCAATCTGCTTGGGCTAAGGCTTTGAAACGGCGAACAAATGACCCCCAGGGTGCAATCACGTCTGCGCGTACACTGCTTGAGGAAGTGTGCAAGCACATACTAGAGGATGTGGGCGAAAGCGGATTCGAGAAGTGGGATCTGCCGAAGCTTTACTCTGCCACCTCCAAGTTTCTGAACTTGGCCCCATCGCAACACAGTGAGGAGGTCTTCAAGAAGATACTTGGCGGATGTCATACTGTTGTTGAAAATATCGGCGGCTTGCGGAACAAAATGGGTGATGCGCACGCAATGGGGCGAAGGCCGGTAAAACCTACGGCGCGACATGCAGCTTTGGCGGTTAATCTGGCAGGCTCGATGGACATGTTTTTGATCGAAACGTGGATGGAGAAATCCGAATAAGAAGCTCAGTCAAGCCCAATGGTTTTGTAACCTTCTATGCATTATTCTGGCTGGCCGAGTAAAAGGTCGAAGCCAGCCAGAATATTGCTAAAAGGGGATTTCTTAATCTTCCATCGCTTCCAGCTCATCAATAAATCCTGAGATCATCGACAGACCCTTGTCCCAGAATTTGGGATCGCTTGCGTCCAGTCCAAACGGGGCCAACAGCTCCTTGTGGTGCTTCGATCCACCGGCTTTCAGCATCTCGAAATACTTGTCCTCGAAGCCTTCGTCGCCGTCGGCATAGACCGAGTAGAGCGCGTTCACCAAGCCGTCGCCGAAGGCATAGGCATAGACGTAGAAGGGTGAGTGGACGAAATGCGGGATATAGGCCCAGAAGGTTTCATACCCGTCCATGAAGTCAAAGCAGTCGCCCAAGGATTCGGCCTGCACCGACATCCACAGCGCGTTGATGTCGTCTGGGGTCAGTTCTCCGTCAGCGCGGGCGGCGTGTAGTTTGCATTCAAAGTCGTAAAACGCGATCTGGCGCACCACGGTGTTGATCATGTCCTCGACCTTGCCCGCCAGCAGGATTTTGCGCTGCTCTTTGGTCTCGGCCTTGTCCAGCATCTTGCGGAAGGTGAGCATTTCACCAAAAACGCTGGCGGTTTCTGCCAGGGTCAGTGGGGTCGACGACAGCATCTCGCCCTGATCTGCGGCCAGCACTTGGTGCACGCCGTGGCCCAGCTCGTGTGCCAGGGTCATCACGTCGCGGGGTTTGCCCAGATAGTTCAGCATCACATAGGGGTGCACTTCGGTAACGGTCGGGTGCGCAAAGGCGCCGGGGGCCTTGCCAGGTTTTACGCCCGCATCGATCCAGCCCTTGGAGAAGAACGGTGCGGTCAGCTCACCCATGCGGGGATCAAAGGCGGTATAGGCCTCCATCACGGTCTTTTCGGCCTCTTCCCAGCTGACAGTGCGGGTGTCCTCCATCGGCAGCGGCGCGTTGCGGTCCCAGACCTGCATCCGGTCCAGTCCCAGCCATTTGCGTTTCAGGTTGTAGTAGCGGTGCGACAGCTTGGGGTAGGCGGCAACCACTGCGCTGCGCAGGGCCTCGACCACTTCGGGTTCGACATCGTTAGAGAGGTGGCGGCCCGTTTGCGCACTGGGCATGCCACGCCAACGGTCAACGATCTCTTTTTCTTTGGCCTGTGTGTTATGGACACGTGCAAAGGTTTTGATGTTGTCCTGAAACACGCGGGCCAGCTCGCGGCTGGCGGCTTCGCGCTTGCTGCGGTCCTGTTCGGTCAGGAAATTCAGAGTGCCTTCGATGTTCAGCTCTTCGCCGTCGATGGTAAAGGTCAGGCCGGCGATGGTTTCATCGAACAGACGTTCCCAGGCGTCGCCAACCACACCCAGATCATGCAGGAATTTCTCTAGCTCGTCAGACAGCTGATAAGGTTTCATCGCACGGATGCGATCGAACACAGGTTTGTAACGGGCCAGATCGGTGTTGGCGTCAAACAAAGCGGCCAGTTGGGCATCGTCGATGCGGTTGATCTCCAGCGTGAAGAACACCAGTGGGGTGGTGAAGACTGTGATGGATTCCTGCATGTCCGACATGAACTTGGCGCGGTCGGCATCTGTGGTGATCTGGTAATAGCGCAGGCCTGCATAAGACATGATGCGGCCAGCGATGCCGTTGATTTTCTCATTGCGCAGCACGCAGGCCAGCAGGCCCTCGGCGTCGAGATCCGCCAGCTTACCCTCATAGTCACTGGCAAAGGAGGCACATTCCTGCTCCAGCCACTCCAGATCACGTTTCAGTTCGGGTGCGTCTTCGCCGGTGTAGAGATCGCTGAGATCCCATTCCGGCAGGTTGCCGAATTGATCAGAACCAGAGGCGGCATTGGCGTCGCGAACGGGGAAGGGGAGTTGGAACATGGTGCACCTCTATGTCTTGCGTTTGCAAAACATCTAAGCGCCGCGATGGGGGATCACAAGCGGTAGGAACCGCTTGGATTTGTTACTGTTGGACTGTGGACGGAGTAAGGTCCGCTCTTAGGTTAGCAATACTGATTAAACAGGCTGCACATGCTGTCAAAAACGCGGGTGCGCACGTCCTGAGGTTCCATCATGACCTCATGTTGCACACCTTCCAGCATGACCAATTCCCCACCGGGCCAACGGTTCATGCGGTCATGTACAGCGGGACAATCCACGATTTGTTCCTGTGTTCCCAAAAAGGTAATGCAGGGGAGTGCAGGCGAGTCCATTGCAGCCAGTATTGCGCAATCTTTCAGCCCTTCGCCCAGCCACCCGATGGTGGGGCCGCCAAGAACGAGATCAGGTTGAGCGATCATTTGGTCGCGCATAAATTGGTAGGCTTCACGGTCGTTGGTGAGCGTGTTGCCTTCAAAAGGGTTGGCTAAGGCATAGTTGTCCAAGCCCATGGTCGGCACCAGAAACCCGCCAAGCCCAATGGCAGGGCCAATCTTACCCATCAATTTGCCCAGTGGCCGCATCGCGGGGGCAATATGGATGTTCCACATAGGACCCGTAAATGTACAGGCCTTGACCGGGAACCCCTCGATCAGCGCTCGCAGTCCGATGGCACCGCCCATCGAATGACCGTTCATGAAGTATGGTTTGGGCAGGGCCAGCCGCTCTGCCAGGTCCAAAACCGCTGCGACGTCTTTCTGAAAATCTGGGAAATGATCGATATGCCCTAGTCTGCGTTCAGAGAGCATTCGGTCGGCCAGTCCCTGACCTCGCCAGTCGATGGCAACGGTGGTATAACCCCGTGCGGTCAGCTCCGCTGCTGCAGGACCGTATTTTTCGATGTATTCAGTGCGCCCCGGAAACAGAAAAACCGTACCCTTTGTCGCAGTTTCGGTCTGCCAATGGCCCACGCGAATGCGCAGGCCATCGCTTGTCTTTACCCAATGGGCCTGGCCACCCTCCGGTCCTTTGGCGATATCGGCAAAAAACGGAGCGGGCTGCAGGTCTATTGGGCGCGCATCCATCAGGCCAGCACCGCCGCCAGTTTCATCGCAGTGCCCATGTCGCCGTCAATGGTCAGCTTGCCGGACATAAAGGCGCTTGTGGGGTTCATCTCGCCGCTGAGGATTTCCTCAAACGTTTCAGCATCGGCCGACAGCGTTACGTCTGCCTCGTCATCGCTGACCCGGGCGCCTTCGGCATCAATCACAATGGCACCAAGATCGGAGATTTCAAATTTTGCCGAGGCGTCAAACTCTCCGCTGGTCAGTTTTTCGTTCAGCGCTTCTGCCGCTTTGGCAAGTATATCGCTCATCTGGTGTCCTTATCTTCAAACTATGGCCAACACGTCTGTGTGACGGATCGTCCGTCAGCACTGGAAATCGTGGCATGCCTCGTTACACTGACGGGTATCATGATCACAAACACTCTGAACCTCAAAGCTATCGTGGCGGCAACCCTGCTGACAGTCACGTATTTCATACCATTTCCTGCGAATGCGCAGGATTCTACGGACGAATCTGCGCTGTTGTCGGCTCTGGCTGGCGCAGAATCATCCGAGTTTCGCGGTTTGGACCGTCAATTGCAGACGTTGTGGAGCAAAAGCGGCTCAGCTTCGATGGATTTACTGTTGAAACGTGGTACAGATGCAATTGAACGCGGCGCGCTTGCCGAGGCTGTGGAACATCTGACCGCCTTGACCGATCATGCGCCAGATTTCGCCTATGGCTGGTTCCAGCGCGCACGGGTCTATTTCCTGACGGCGCGTTATGGCCCGGCAGTGGCGGATCTGGAGCGGGCGCTGTTTTTGAACCCGAACGATTACAATGCAATTTTTGCGCTGGGCAATGTGTTCGAACATTTCCGTGACCCCGACACCGCTTATCAGGCCTACCTGCGTGCGCAGGCTATACATCCCCACCACGAGGACGTATCCAATGCCTTGGATAGATTAAGGTCTGCGGTTGTGGGCAAAGAACTGTAAATAGGGCTGACGCAATGACTAGCGCATCTCGGGTTGTGGCCGTCCTTGGCCCGACCAACACTGGCAAAACCCATTACGCTATTGAACGTATGCTGGGTCACCGCACTGGGGTGATCGGGCTGCCGCTACGGCTGTTGGCACGCGAGGTCTATGACAAGATTGTTGCGATTCGCGGCCCCTCGGTGGTGGCACTGCTGACGGGCGAAGAACGCATCGTACCGCCGCGCGCCAAATACTGGGTCTGCACGGTCGAGGCGATGCCCGAGGGCATGGGCTGTGACTTTCTGGCCATCGACGAAATCCAACTCTGCGCGGATCCAGAGCGTGGTCATGTGTTCACCAACCGGTTGTTGCGCGCCCGTGGTCTGCACGAGACCTTGTTTCTGGGTTCGGACACCATGCGCGGGCCGATTTCGGCATTGGTGCCCGAGGCGCAGTTTATGCACCGCGAACGGATGTCTCAGCTGGTTTACGGCGGCTCCAAAAAGATCAGCCGGATGCCGCCACGCAGCGCTATCGTCGGGTTTTCTGTAGATAATGTCTATGCAATCGCCGAACTGATTCGCCGTCAAAAGGGCGGAGCAGCGGTTGTTATGGGGGCTTTGTCCCCTCGCACCCGCAACGCTCAGGTTGAAATGTACCAGAATGGTGAGGTCGATTACCTGGTGGCCACTGATGCCATCGGCATGGGGCTGAACCTGGATATTGACCACGTGGCGTTTTCATCGGTTAGCAAGTTTGACGGCCAGCGGATGCGCCCTTTGGAGCCAAATGAACTGGCGCAGATTGCGGGCCGGGCAGGGCGCGGCATGAGTCATGGCAGTTTTGGCGTCACTGGGGATGCGCGGCCGCTGGACGATCATGTTGCTGCAGCGATCATGGATCACCAGTTCACGCCGATAAAAAAGCTGAACTGGCGCTCGGCAGATCTGCAATTTGGCACACCGGAAGCGCTTATCCGCTCATTAGAGGTCAGCCCGGTTGGTGAACACCTGACCAAGGCGCGTGAAGCGGATGATCTGCGGACCCTGAAAATGTTGTCTCTGGATCCCTTGATTGCGGCCCGCGCCGGGTCAGGCCCAAGAGTGAAATTGCTTTGGGACGTGTGCCGAATCCCTGATTTCCGTGGGGTTTCACACGCGGAACATGCCAACCTGCTGGGGCTGATTTTTGACCATTTGGTTGAACGAAATGTGGTACCGGACGATTGGTTGGCGCGGCAGATAAAGTTGATTGACCGCACCGACGGCAATATCGATACTTTGTCCAAGCGGTTGGCCTTTATCCGCACGTGGACTTATGTCGCACAAAGGAAAGGCTGGGTTCGTGACGAAAGCCATTGGCGTGGCGCAACTCGCGCTGTAGAAGACAGATTGTCGGACGCGTTGCACGAACGTTTGACTCAGAGATTTGTGGATCGGCGCACATCCGTGCTTTTGCGCCGGCTCAAACAGAAGGAGGCCCTCTTGGCCGAAGTGAATGACAAGGGTGATGTGACCATCGAAGGCGAATTCGTTGGTCGGCTTGAAGGGTTCCGGTTCTCACCGGACAAAAGTGCGCAGGGGGCCGAGGCGAAAACCTTGAAAACGGCCTCGATGCAGGCTTTGGCGCCGCAGTTCCATCTGCGCGCAGACCGCTTCTACAATGCACCCGATACCGAGATAGATTTCACCGAACAGGGTGGATTGATGTGGGGCGAACATGCGGTTGGCAAACTGACTGCCGGCGCGGATGCTCTGACCCCAACCATCACAGTGTTTGTGGACGAGGCTGCCGGTGAGGACGTCGCCCAAAAGGTCGAACGCCGCTTGCAGCATTTCATCAGCCGCAAGGTTGCTGCGCTGTTCGAGCCGCTGATCGCCCTGCAAAAGGACGAAGAGCTGACCGGCCTGGCGCGGGGCTTTGCTTTCCGCATGGCCGAATCGCTGGGCATTCTACCACGCGCCGATGTGGCGCAAGAGGTCAAAGATCTGGACCAAGACTCACGTGGGGCACTGCGCAAGCACGGCATCCGCTTTGGTCAGTTTACTATCTTCATGCCATTGCTGCTGAAGCCTGCCCCAACGCGCCTGCGTCTGGTGCTGTGGTCGCTGGTGCAGGGGTTGCAAGAATTCCCCGAGGCTCCACCGCCGGGGCTGGTCACTGTGCCTGCCGATGCTGATGCGCCCAAGGGCTACGACACCATGTGTGGCTATCGCGCCGCCGGTACTCGGTCCATCCGCATCGACATGCTGGAGCGCCTGGCTGATATGCTGCGCGGTGAAGACAGCCGCGGTGGCTTTGAAGCCAAGGCAGACATGCTGTCGATTACCGGCATGACGCTGGAACAGTTCGCTGACCTGATGAGCGGCCTTGGTTACAAGGCTGAAAAAGGCGAGCGGGTGAAGGTCAAGGCATCAGCCGAGCCCAAGCCAGAGGTCGCTAAGGAAAGCGGGCCGGACGTGACCGTGACAGACCCTGTTGCTGAGCAAGCTGCAGCGGATGAAACTGCCGCGCCAGCCGAGGCCACCGCAAGCACCGAGGCGGCAGCCGAAGCTCCCGAAGTGGTTGTTGCGGTTGAAGAGCCAACCACGGATGACAGCACTGACGCGGCAGAACCTGTTGCAGCTGACGGGGTTGTGTCTGAGGAAACACCAGAGACTGCACCCGAGATGGAGCAGTTCTTTACCTTCACTTGGGGTCGTACGCGTCAGAGCGGCGGTCAACGTGGCCAGCGCCGTGAGCAAAACGCCGGTGCTGGTGCAGGTCGTAGCAGCAAGCCGCAGGGCAACAAGCCCCGTGGTGGCAAACCGCAGGGCAAAGGTGGTCCGGGTGGCAAAAAGGGTGGTCGCCCTCAGCAAGGCGCCAAGACCTTCTCTTCGCGGCCTCCAAAGCCGGAGAAGAAGATCGATCCCGACAATCCCTTTGCAGCAGCGCTGATGGGGTTGAAGCAGGGCAAGTGAGCTGATGTCTGAAGCGGCGGACAAGATCCGGATTGACAAATGGTTGTGGCAGGCGCGGTTCTTCAAGACCCGCAGCCTGTCGGCCAAACAGGTCAGTGCGGGTCATGTCCGTCTCAACAGCAACAAAATCCAAAAACCGGCACAGTTGGTGACGCCGGGGGATGTGCTGACTTTCCCCCAGGGCCGACAGGTTCGGGTGGTGCGCATAGACGCAATTGGTGTGCGGCGAGGACCCGCGCCTGAGGCTCAGGCCTTGTACTTTAATATGAGTGAAAAGCGGGAGGATGTTCCACGCAATCCACGCTTTGAGGGAAAAGGCCGACCCGGTAAGAAGGAACGCCGGGAGCTTGACCTTAGTCGCCAGAGGGATGTGTTTTGACATCTTGAAGTAGCGCGGGCTCTGATTTAGCTAGGCGTCATGATAAATACTGGACACGGCCTATGACCTACATCGTTACGGACAACTGCATCGCCTGCAAATACACCGACTGCGTCGAGGTTTGCCCGGTGGATTGTTTCTATGAAGGCGAGAACTTTCTGGTTATCCACCCCGATGAATGTATTGATTGTGGCGTATGCGAGCCAGAGTGTCCGGCGGACGCAATTCGCCCCGATACTGAACCAGACATGGACAAATGGGTCGAATTCAATCGCAAGTATGCCGAAGTCTGGCCGGTCATCATCTCTAAGAAAGACCCAATGCCGGGGGCCGAGGATAAAGATGGCGAAACCGGTAAGCTAGAGAAGTATTTCTCGGAAGCGCCGGGTGAAGGCGGCTAATGTCGGCCATTCCCGCTGCCGGATGATTCGCCAAATATTGCCCGCGGCGATCCTTCAGAAGACTCGCTACTGCGCTAAAGTTACAAGTTTTACCATCCTTTGATGTAGCTTGGCTTTTGCTGGCGCGTGTTTTGTGATATACTATTGGAACAAACATACTCACCGACCGGTCCCCACTCCGATCGCGTGCCACTTGGTGCGCACATCTGGGTGGTTTAGCTACGCCATCATTCCTATATACAGGTCGCCCATCTGACCTGATGGGAATGTGTGCTTGGTTATGGCCCGGCTTTTGGCCTTTGTGGCCAGTAGACAGCAAGGAAAGACCTGAATGAGTAAATCGAAGAAGCTGGACTTCCGCCCGAACGAGTTTGTGGTCTACCCGGCCCATGGCGTTGGGCAAATCATCTCGGTTGAGGAGCAGGAAGTGGCCGGCTTTTCGCTGGAGATGTTCGTGATCACCTTTGAAAAGGACAAGATGACGCTTCGGGTCCCGACCAATAAAGCCGTTGAAGTTGGGATGCGCTCGCTCAGCTCGCCTGATGTGATCGCACACGCGATGAAGACGCTGAAGGGCAAAGCCAAGGTCAAACGCGCCATGTGGTCGCGCCGCGCTCAGGAATACGAACAGAAGATCAACTCGGGCGATCTGATCGCCATTGCCGAGGTGGTCCGCGATCTGCACCGCACCGACGATCAGCGCGAGCAGAGCTATTCCGAACGTCAGCTGTACGAAGCAGCCTTGGAGCGGTTGACCCGTGAAGTGGCTGCCGTTGCTGGTGGAGACGAGATCCTGGCCGCGAAACAGGTTGGCGACGTGCTGGCCTCTCGCGCTCCCGCTGCTGCAGCCTGATCTGTCGTTACATTATCTTTAAAGAGCCGCACCGTCTGGTGCGGCTCTTTTCTTTTGTACGACCACTTCAATCGCGGAAATTATTTGCCAGATGAGGGCGTTTCTAGACAACCAGCAGTATCAATAGCCCGGTGAGTTCCGCGATTTGCTGGCTGGCGCCCAACACATCACCGGTTTGGCCGCCGATCTTGGCGCGGGCCAAAAGGGCAACGCCAAAGGTTGTCAGTGCCATAACGGCAAGAACGGCGAATGTTGTGCTGCCGATCAGCAGTAGTGAGAACAGCAGAGCCAACCCCAGACCAATGGTCAGGGCTGCAGTGCTGGGGCGGCCTACCGAATGTGATAATCCGGCGCTGCGGGCGTTGGGCAGCGTCACCATCAGTATTGGCATTGTTACTCGGCTGAGGGTTGCCACTGCCAGCATCGGCCAAACTCCCACCTGAGATATCAGTGCGGCCAAGGCGAGCCATCGCAGACCGACGGTCAGGATCAGCGCCAGCACGCCGTAGGTGCCGATCTGACTGTCTTTCATTATTTCCAGCCGACGTTCGGGGGTGAAACCGCCCCAGAACCCATCAGCTGTATCTGCCAGCCCGTCTTCGTGCATGGCTCCGGTCAGCAAGATTTGTACCGCCAGCATCAGCCCAGCAGCAATACTGGCAGAAAAGCCCAGCCATAAGGCAAGTGCTGCGGCGCCGCAGGCGGGCAGGGCGATGGCCAGCCCGGCCAACGGGAAAGCCCAAGCGGCTTGAGCCTGATGCTGGAACCAGGCCTTGGGTAGTGTCGGCAGTGGCAGCCGGGTCAACAGCACCAGTGCCAGACCAATATCCCGAATGATGTCGTTTTTTTGCATTTGCGGGCCTCTTGCGGGACTTGCGGTATGATGTGCAGCGGTTAAACAGTCTCCACCGCTTTACCCGTGTCCCACCCTTTGATGCAACGAGGCTTTTCATGCTGCCAGAGCTGACCGATCTTGACCACTTCCGTTCTTTGCTGTCGCAGGCGCCCATCGTCGACCCGGCAGCGCAAGCCGCCGCAGCCGAGCGTAACAGCCAATTGACCAAACCGCCTGGTGCATTGGCGCGGCTTGAGGATCTGGCGATCTGGTATGGCGGCTGGCGTGGCACTGGACGTCCTGTGATCGCGAACCCGCAGGTAATTGTTTTTGC